>CAKZHC010000016.1 GCA_936920625.1 uncultured Enterobacteriaceae bacterium | reverse complement strand
AAATAATAATCTAAAAGTAGTTAAGAATCATATTGTCATAGTAGTTCAGTTTTTTTGAAAAAATCTGTTAATAATAAAACAAACTGGTCATATAAAGTGGATAATGTCCATTATACTACTTGCAATATCATCTTCTTCTTTTAGCTGTCTGCCTGCTGAATACCAAACTACATCACTCCTGCAAGTGCATCTCAGAATGTTATGATTTATTATTCCAAAAACGGTAATACCCCTAGTGACACAGTTCACTTTCAGACCCAATATAATTTTGATATCACACTACTACACTGGGAAATAACAACCGGGCTTGGCTGATAGCATTCATCTCAGCCAGATGAGCCCCCTGACTGTTTCAGCTCTGGTCAGTTGCACTGTTATTAACGTTATATTTTTCTTTGCTGCTATAACGGCTCAGCCACAGGGAAAGTGCCTTTAGCGAGTCCTGAGTAAACTCGTCACATCGTGAGGCAATCTCCTGCAACGTCATCCAGATGATGTCCTCTACTTCTTCCTGCTGCATGGTGAAAGGACCCGGCGAGACACAGCTAAAAAGCCCTCCCCATACACGAAAATGAACATCTTCATAATAAAAAACACCATGTTCAGCGAGCGGAATACCGGCAATACCAAGGCTCTTCTTCCACCTCACGACGGGCAGAAACCAGCATATTCTCACCATGTTGCACTACGCCACCCGCAGTGGCATCCAGCATGCCAGGCAAAAAATCTTTTGTAGCTGTCCGGCGCTGAACCAGCACCTGCCCCATACCATCATGAACAACAATATAAGTTGCACGATGACGCAGACATTCTGCACGCATCTGCATACGGCTGGCCTGTGCGATGATGTTGTTATTTTCATCAACGATATCCACCCATTCCATGTCCTGCTCCATTATCTTGCACCTTATATGATTGCGCGTCCTGATCAGTTTCCATTTCCTGTAGGCCAGTACACTGACGAATCACATTAGTAGCACCTGATCAACAACAAAAATTTAATCTAAAATTTACATAAGTAATACACAACTACCTGGAGAATATTACCATTGGCTGGCAGCTTACCAGCAATTCCTTTTGTCTGCTGAGGTGCACATGCTTTCTGTTACCCGGAGCCGGGCCGGACAAAGCATCCGTAAGGGGCAGTGATGCGGCTGATTGATAACAGGTTAACCTTCTGGATAGTCAGACCTGCTGCTCTTATTTTTAAAAAATCGGAAAAACTTTTTGCCATTGATGTTGTAAAACCACACAGTGGCCTTCAGCGCCTCGTGTATATCAATTTTCCAGAAAACTACCAACTTCATTCCATGTGAGATTGCATTGGATTTCTAATACAATGATGTGACATGTCAAGTTAACGGATAACGCCATGATTGAACTTTATTACGCAGCGACGCCAGAAGGACAAAAAATCACCCTGCTTTTAGAAGAGTGCTCTCTTCCCTACCGGCTTCACCATATCGCTAATCGCCAGGTGCAGTTTGATCCAGATTTTCTTGCCCTCTCTCCCAATAACAAAATTCCAGCTATGGTTGATCATAAGCCAGTTAATAACGGTACGGCAGTGACAATGTTTGAGTCGGGAGCCATACTCATTTATCTCAGCGAAAAAACGGGAAAATTCCTCAGCGCTGAATGGCGGGAACGAGCCATCACTTTACAGTGGCTGTTCTGGCAGACTTCCGATTTTGGCCCCATGCTTGGCCAGTATCACCACTTCAGCCAGATTGCACCACAGACGCTGCCTTATGCGATTGAACGATTCCAGTTAAAAACCCGGCACCTTTATTCAGTGCTTAATCGCCAGCTGGAGCAGCATCACTGGGTTGCAGGAGGCCATTTTACCATTGCAGATATGGCTATCTGGCCCTGGGTCAATACGCATGGGCACCAGTGCATTGACCTCACTCTCTACCCCGCTGTACACAACTGGTTTACGCGCATTCAGAGCCGGCCGGCTACGCAGCGGGCTATGGCACTGGCGTTAACCACATAATTATTGGCCGGGAGGTTATGGTGAACTTCACCGCAAATTATTGCTCTCCTCTCACGATACTGTCGTGAGATTGCCACTTTCTGATACAGAAATTCCCCATCACATAAATTATCACTGGAGAAATCGGATTAACTGGTCGTTGTTTGATTAAGAAAAGCGGCTTGGCTGGACGCTGGACAACACAATTTTAGGTAAGCTTGCGCACGGCAATTATGGTGAATTTAGCAGCAAATTATTGCATTTCACCTATGCTGAACAGAGATATACTCATTTCCAGAGACAGGAGTGGCCCCTTTGCATGTACTTTTAACTGGCGGGACCGGGTTAATTGGTCGCTATTTGATAAAAGAGATGCTCATCCGGCAGCACAACGTTAGCGTTGTTACCCGAGATGTTATTGCAGCCCGCCGCAAACTCGGCAGTAATGTTGATCTATGGTCCGGACTGGAACAACAGGCCAATCTCAATGATATTGATGTAGTTATTAATCTGGCAGGGGAGCCAATTGCCGATAAACGCTGGTGCGCTCGTCAAAAACGGCGCCTGTGCCATAGTCGCTGGAATATCACTGAACAGCTTGTTTCACTGATAAATAATAGTGATAGCCCGCCACGCGTGTTGCTATCAGGCTCTGCGATTGGTTTTTACGGCGATAGTGGTGATCTGATTGTGGCAGAGGATGACCCTGGCCAGAAGTCCTTTACTCATATGCTCTGTAGCCGTTGGGAAACACTGGCACTGGCAGCAGCAAGTCCTGCTACACGAGTCTGCGTGTTACGCACTGGCGTGGTGCTTGCAAAATCTGCTGGGGCTCTGCCAAAAATGGTAATGCCGTTTAAGTTGGGACTGGGTGGCCCGCTTGGCGATGGCAAACAGTACCTCTCCTGGATCCATATTGATGATATGATTAACGCGATATTCTGGCTGCTTGAAAATGAAAATTTAAACGGGCCGGTTAATATGGTAGCCCCCTATGCGGTGCGTAATGAGCAGTTTGCCTCCACCCTTGGGCGTGTACTCCACCGCCCGACAATAATGCGCACACCTGCAATGTTACTTCGCCTGCTCATGGGTGAGTCAGCAACGCTGATACTGGATGGACAACACGTGATCCCTAAAAAACTTGATGACTCTGGTTTTCAGTTCCGCTTTCGCGAACTGGAAGCAGCACTCGTGGACCTGCTTTGAATTCGCCCGGGGCCGGGAAAGGCAAACCGGATGCAGGCTGCCATCAGGAAATGTGAAATACGCTGTCCCGCTGAGCTGATTAGTGCGTGCCTGCTCTGCCTGGCATTATGAGTTCCTGTGCATTAATGGAAATACTTTCTGGCTAATTTATCGTAAGTTCCGTCCTGCCGCATTGATGCGATAGCATCATCAATAGCCTTCTTGAGCCCGTGATTATTTTTTGGCAGGCCAACAGCCGTTCCCATACCAAAAATCTCACGCTCGCGCACTGCCGGACCAGCAAAGGCAAAAGGCTTTCCAAGCGGCTGATCGAGAAATCCAGCGTGTGCTGTCACCTCATCCTGAAAAGCAGCATCCAGCCGGCCGCACAGTAAATCCTGATACACCTGATCCTGATTAACATAGGGGATGATGGCTATCCCATAGGAACGCCAGTAGAGATCAGCATAAATTTGCTCGGTACTGCCCCGCACCAGACCTATTTTTTTGCCTTTCAGTACACTAATATCGGGCATTGCAGATGATCCTCGCAACGCTATAAGTCGGGCATCTGACGCATAAAGCTTTTCAGAAAAAGCAATCTCCTGCCTGCGCTGCTTTGTAATCGACAGCGCGGACACAATCGCATCAATCTGTCGGCTTTTTAATGCGGGAATAAGGTCATTAAAATCGCGCTCAATATAAATGCATTTAGTCTGAATGCGACGGCAAATTTCATTTGTCAAATCAATATCAAAACCTGTCAGCTCCCCCTGAGCGTTTTTTGACTCCATTGGGGCATAACCAGGAGCAAGGCCGATACGGAGAAACCGCGGTATTTCAGCGTGGACAAATAGGGGGGGAGTAATGAGCACCAGCAACAGAAAAAATATTGGAATCTGCCTGTTCATCAGAACTCTCGGTTGTGATATTTCTACATTTACCTTAGCACTATTTTCCCCAGGCAGTGCACAATTTGATTTCCTGAATACCCGTCTTTGGGCTGCATGAAAGAAATCACCACCTCTCCATCGAAACGGGCAGTACATTATTTCTCTGTTTCTGCCGTAACTGAGATGACCCAATCGGGGACGTAAGGATGATCAATAGTCCAAGTTACCTGCTCTTTCCCTGCCAGCGGGCAAAGAGATCGTTTTCCAGTTGAATACCAAATTGATCCAGCACCCGGTTGACCGTCTGGTCAACAATATCCTGTAGCCGGGCTGGCCGATGATAAAATGCGGGCACCGGAGGCATAATCACCGCCCCCATCTCTGAAGCCTGGCACATCAACCGCAAATGCCCCAGATGCAACGGCGTCTCACGTACACACAACACCAGTGCACGATGTTCTTTTAGTGTCACATCGGCAGCACGAGTTAACAGACCATCACTGTAGCTATGCACTACTCCTGACAGGGTTTTCATTGAGCAGGGAATAATCACCATTCCATGGGTACGAAATGAACCTGAAGAGACAGAAGCGGACATATCACGGCAATCATGTACCACATCCGCCATCGCTTGAACGTCACGCACACTGTAATCGGTTTCGAGTGCCAGAGTCTGTCGGGCGGTCTGACTGAGTATCAGATGGGTTTCTGCTGCTGGCACTGTTTGCAGCACCTGAAGCAATCTGACACCATATATCGCCCCGCTGGCGCCTGAGATGCCAATAATAAGTCGTTTCATTCTTTTTCCTGAAAAAACAGACCCAGTTACTGCCAGCTTACAACCGCATAAGTAGTCAATCTGGAATCAGTTTTCATTATGAATTTCCAGATTCTCTACTTCATTCTGACGAGCCAGCACCTTTGCATCATCATTACGCAGTGACTGAAGATAATCCAGATAGCTTTGATCGACGTCGTTAGTGATGTAAACACCATCGAAAACTGAAGACTCGAACTGACTAATAGCTGGATTCTCCTCCCTTACTGCATCGATAAGATCATTCAGATCCTGGAAGATCAACCCGTCTGCCTTGATAAACTGACGGATCTCTTCCACATTACGGTTATGCGCAATCAGTTCCGTTGCACTCGGCATATCAATTCCATAAACATTAGGAAAGCGAATTTCCGGTGCTGCTGACGCCAGATAAACCTTGTTTGCACCCGCCTCGCGGGACATCTGAATAATCTGCCCCGATGTAGTGCCACGCACGACCGAGTCATCAACCAGCAGTACATTTTTACCGCGAAATTCAGCACGGTTGACATTGAGTTTACGGCGCACAGCATTATGGCGCATTTGCTGACCAGGCATGATAAAAGTGCGTCCGACATAGCGATTTTTAACGAATCCCTGTCGGTAAGGTTTCTTCAGGATGCGCGCAATTTCCAGTGCAATATCTGTCGCGGTTTCCGGGACAGGGATCACTACATCAATATCCAGCGCCGGCCAAATCCTGGCTATTTTTTCACCCAGTTTGGTACCCATGCGCACTCGGGCGCTGTAGACTGAGATTTGGTCAATACAAGAGTCAGGACGGGCAAAGTAAACATATTCAAACAGGCACGGGGTATGGCGTGGATTTTTTACACACTGATGGGTTAATAACTGTCCGGCCAGATCAATATAGATAGCCTCGCCGGGAGCCACATCACGCAGCAGTTCAAAACCCAGCGTATCTAATGCCACGCTTTCAGACGCTACCATGTACTCCGTCTGCTTGCCTGGCAACACGCGCCTGCCTAATACCAGAGGGCGGATACCGTTAGGATCACGGAACGCCACCATACCATGACCAATAACCATCGCCACACAGGCGTAAGCACCGCGCACCTGCTGGTGCAGAGCCTCAACAGCGGCGAATATCTGAGTAGCTTCCAGTGGGTAATGTTGAAAACGATCCAGCTCCCGGGCAAAAACATTTAACAGAATTTCAGAATCAGAGCTGGTATTGATATGACGGCGTCCGGCGCTAAAAAGCTGAGCATGCAGCTGACGGGCGTTAGTTAAATTACCGTTATGCGCCAGTGTTATCCCAAATGGAGAGTTGACATAAAAAGGCTGAGCTTCCGACGCACTCGAACTGCCGGCTGTGGGATAACGCACATGCCCTATGCCTATTCTGCCCTGTAGACGCTGCATATGGCGTGCTTCAAACACATCTCTGACCAGCCCATTAGCTTTACGCAGACGAAAACAGTTATTGGCATCAATAGTGGCAATTCCCGCAGCATCCTGACCGCGATGCTGAAGCACCGTTAAGGCATCATAAATCGACTGATTTACCGGCATCACCCCGGCGATGCCAACAATCCCACACATACTGTAATTTCCTCATAGCCGTTACCCCAATGTGATCAGAGAGGCATAAAACTCGACGTATTTCTCAAATAGTTAAAAAACCACTGAATGACAGGGCCAAATCGTGGGACCAGCTGAGACTGCTGCCAGTCAGAAGATTTAGAGAACCCAGTAAAAGTATCGAGAAAAAACAGGATAGCTGCAACGATCAATATCCCACGTATTGCACCAAAACATACCCCTAAAACCCTATCAGTCCCGGACAGACCTGTTTTACTCACCAGTTGCCCTATCACATAATTGACTATCGCACCAGCCAGCAATGTGGCAATAAATAATGCCGCGATGGCTACACCATTGCGAACAGACAGATTATTAAAACCGGTAAACCAGACTGCAAGATAAGAGTAGTAATGACTGGCGATAAAAAACGCGCCGACACAGGTAACCAGTGACAGCGCTTCGCGCACAAAACCACGGATCAGGCTGACCAGTGCCGAGAAACTTACTATTGCAATAATGGCGTAATCGATCCAGTTCATCAGCTATTCCAGAAAGCAAATCCCAGTATCCAGTCGGGAAAGGATTTTAACAGAAAAAAAGAGTGTTTACGCGAGCTTTTCAAAATGACTAAAGACCATCGGGGGATGATTCACCTGACTTAAAATCATTTCGTCAATTGTATTGAAGACACCTGATTAAGGCGTATCGTCGGATATAACCGGGGGGGTTCAGGGTACAGTGTAGGGTTTGATCACACCCTGCAAACCGGTAAGACTATGCAGCTCGCTGAGAGCGGCCTGCATCTTCGCTTTCGATGTATCCGGCCCAACGAGTACTCGGGTGATCTTCCCCTGTACTGGCGTCGCAGGCAGCGTATAGGCCCGGTAGCCGGACAGACGCAACTTCGCCACAATTTCATTTGCGTTGGCAGCATTAATAAATGAGCCTACCTGAACAACCCACGCTTCACCGCCTGACTGCCTCCCGGACTTAGGCAGATTCCCTTTAGGCTTGCCAGCTTCTGCTACTTCAGATGACGATAGCGGTTTTTCAACTGATTTATCTGCAGGCTGCGAGGATGGCGCGGAAATCCCACCATCCTCAGCGTCCGGGGTGTCTTTTTTTTGGTTATCCGCCCGTGCACCGTCTTCCGCGGAACTTCCAGCTACAGGCGACTGGGCAGGTAATGGCTCCAGTGATGGTGTTGCGGTTGCATCCATTCTGTTAGCATCGCCTGGCTTAGGGGCCAGAGGAATTGCCGCAAATTCTTCTTTGTAGTGTTTTTTTCTGCCATCCAGTATGCCCGGCAGAATGATAACTCCCAGAGCGACCAGAATGAGAGTACCTACCAGACGATTCTGAAACTTACTGGCCACTACGCTCCTCCATCTAAATAATTTTCATCACCTGAGATACAGTATGAAACGAGCCACATACCAGCACAATATCCTGGTCACCGGCCTGTGCAATGGCTGCCTGCCACGCCTGCTCTACTGATTTATAGCATTTTCCTGAAGGTAAGTAAGAGCGTAACAGTTCAGCACTGGCGCCTCGGTCTTCTTCAAGTGTCGCGCAATACCAGCAATGGCCAATTCCCAAAAGATTAGCTAATGTTCCCGGAATATCTTTATCCAAAAGCATCCCTACTACCACATGTACCTTACCCAATGGGTTCAATGCAGCAAGCTTAGCCGCAAGCCAAGCCGCAGCATGGGGATTATGGGCCACGTCCATTATGATACGGGGGGATCGTTGTATGATTTGAAAACGCCCTGCCAGCTGCACCTGCTGGATGTGCCGGCGAATAATCTCTTCGCTGACATTCAGGCCGGAAGCACGCAGTGCCGCAAGTGCTGTTGCTGCATTTTCCACTGGCACCTGAGGCAAAGGCAGGTTGCACAGCTCTCCACGGGCGTCACTGAACGTCCAGACGTCTCCGTTTGAGGTCAAAGTCCAGTCATGATTACGGCGTAACAACATGGTTCCTGTCGATTTTGCCACCTCTGCAATACTGTCAGGCATCTCTGACTCACCGATTACGGCCGCTTTATCCTGACGGAAAATGCCGGCTTTTTCGCGACCGATAGATTCACGATCACAACCCAGCCTGTCTGTATGATCAAGTGCAATAGTCGTTATAATGGCCATGTCGGCGTCAACAATATTAGTCGCATCAAGACGGCCTCCCAGCCCGACCTCCAGAATAACAACATCAAGCTTTGCATCCATAAACAGCTTAAGTGCAGATAAAGTGCTGTATTCAAAAAAGGTCAGTGAGATATTCCCGCGGCTCACTTCAACTTCAGAGAAAGAGGCGGTGTGGAGCGATTCTGCCAGTTCCTCTCCCTGAATCCGCACACGTTCGGTGTAACTTATCAGGTGTGGAGAACTGTAAACACCAACACGATACCCTGCTGCTATTAGCAGCATTTCCATTGTGCGGCAGGTCGTCCCCTTGCCATTTGTACCTGCTACCATAAAAACAAAAGGTGCAGGTTTAGCGAGATTCATCTCACAGGCTACCCGACGGATACGGTCCAGTCCCATTTCAATTGCCTGAGGGTGCAGCCGGGCCAGATGACTAAGCCACGTGGCCAGAGGCGACGTGGCTTCAGGTATGGGAAAAATTTTCATTTGTACCGTATTTGCCGTAATTTATAAGACGGAACGAATAGTCCGCTATTATATGTCAATTATTCGGGTCAGATATAATTTTATTATCTGCCAGCACAGGTTCATCTTTTGGTGTGGGCAGATTCATCAGTTTTGCCAGAAGACACGCCAGTTTTAAGCGTATCTCCGGGCGGCGTATAATCATGTCAATCGCCCCTTTTTCAATCAGAAATTCGCTCCGCTGGAAACCTTCCGGCAGTTTTTCACGAACCGTCTGTTCGATAACCCGCGGCCCGGCAAAACCAATGAGAGCTTTCGGCTCTGCTACATTCAAATCACCCAGCATAGCGAAACTGGCAGAAACACCACCCATAGTCGGGTCGGTCATGACAGAAATATAAGGCAGGCCACGCTCCCGCATTTTGGCAAGTGCCGCACAGGTTTTGGCCATCTGCATCAACGACATCAGCGCTTCCTGCATACGGGCCCCCCCCGAAGCGGAAAAACAGATAAGCGGACAACTATCCTCCAGTACCTGCTCAACAGCACGGACAAAACGGGCGCCGACTACTGACCCCATCGAGCCCCCCATAAAGGCAAACTCAAACGCACACGCTACCACCGGTATGCCGTGCAATTTGCCTTTCATTACTATCAGAGCATCTTTTTCTTCTGTCGCTTTTTGTGCCGCACTCAGGCGGTCTTTGTACTTTTTAGAGTCGCGAAACTTTAAGATATCCTTAGGTTCCAGTTCGCTACCCAGTTCCGTTTGCGTGTCCTTATCAAGCAGGTTATGAAGACGCGCACGTGCATGCATACGCATGTGGTGATCACACTTGGGGCAAACCTGAAGATTACGCTCCAGCTCAGCACGATAAAGCACCTGACAACAACTATCACACTTAGTCCATACACCTTCAGGAATGCTAGATTTGTGTGAAGGAGTAGCGCTTTTACTGAGTATTCGTTCAATCCAGCTCATTGATAATCGATAATCCAGTATGTTCGTAAAATCAATATATTATGCAAAAAATCCTTAAGCTAACTGGAGAGTATTACACCACAAATTGCTACGTTCTGCTACCAGTTCATGAGTGGCCAGAACTGACCACTTCCGGTAAATCTGTTAACTAATTTTATTGGTAGCAGATATTGCTGCAATTTAGCATATCATGGCGTAAATATTTGATTTTCCTGCTCTCCTGTACGGATAAAAGTAGTGCGTTTAGTTAGCTCTTTCAGATGCCTAGCTCCAACATAGGTACAAGCTGAACGCAACCCGCCCAAAATATCTTTTACAGTAGATTCGACCGGACCACGCAGAGGCAGCCTGACAGTTTTACCCTCCGCAGCACGATATTCTGCCACATCACCCTTATGCCGTTTCATGGCTGCTTCAGAACTCATACCATAAAACAGCATAAAGTTTTCGCCCTGTTCTTCAACTATAGTGCCTTCACACTCATCATGAGCGGCAAACATACCACCTAACATGACAAAATCTGCCCCTCCTCCAAAAGCTTTTGCCACATCTCCGGGCATCCTGCAACCTCCATCGCTGACAATTTGCCCTCCCAGACCATGAGCAGCATCACCGCACTCAATAACCGCTGAAAGTTGAGGATAACCAACACCTGTTTTGATGCGAGTAGTGCAAACAGAACCGGGGCCAATGCCGATTTTGACAATATCTGCCCCTGAGAGCACCAACTCTTCTACCATTTCTCCGGTTACCACATTGCCAGCACAAATCGTGTGTTCAGGCCAGGTATCACGCACGTGTTTAACAAAAGTTACAAAATGTTCCGAATAACCATTCGCTACATCAATGCAGATAAACCGCAGGGCGGTGGACAACGATAGCACCTGGCTGAGTTTGTTAAAATCAGTCTCTGAGGTGCCTGTTGATACCATTATATGATTGAGTACTGTTTCAGAGGTGTGGGCAATAAATTTACGCCAGTCTCCAATGCTATAGTGTTTATGTATGGCCGTCAGGAGGTCGAATTTGGCCAACACTTTCGCCATAGTAAACGTGCCGACGCTGTCCATATTCGCCGCAATGATCGGTACACCCGACCAGACCAGTCGTGAGTGTTTAAAAGAAAATTTTCGTGTCAGATCAACCTCTGAACGGCTCTTAAGTGTGGAACGTTTGGGCCGGATAAGCACATCCTTGAATCCCAGCTTGATATCTACTTCAATGCGCATGACTTTATATTCCTGTAAGGGGCAAAATTTTATATCGCTGCAAGTCGACCCATCATATGCAATAAAAGTTAAAAATAGCGGAACAGGAGTTCGAAAATAATTAAGAATAAGCTACAATTTGACTTGGTTAATTTAGTAGCAGATTATTTTGTATCAATATATTGTCAGTTGTTCAGTTTTGGTCTGAAATAGTAGCCAGTTCTTACTATGCAAGGCAGTTATACGTCTGAGCACTGCCAGGAACTCCCTGAGAGGATAACATCATTATACTAGCTTCTTAGTGATAACTGTTACTGGCATGAGGAACATATATTTATGCTGTACACTGTTGCACTTACTGGAGGCATTGGTAGCGGGAAGAGTACCATCGCTGAGGCTTTTGCCGCACTCGGTATTGACGTGGTTGACGCTGATGTAGTCGCTCGCCAGATTGTGGCGCCCGGTACTCCTGCACTTGCGGAAATCGTAAAACGATTCGGTCAGTCAATATTACGACCTGATGGACAACTTGATCGCCGTACATTACGCGAACATATATTTGATGATTCAGCGCAAACAGCCTGGCTGAATAACCTGCTTCACCCTTTGATTCGGAAAGAAACGGAGCGTCAGCTTAATACCTGTCACTCTGCCTGGTGCCTTTGGGCCGTACCCCTGTTACTGGAAAATGAACTGCAAAAACGTGCAAATCGCATTCTGGTAGTGGATATCCCTCGCAAACTTCAACTAGAGCGTACTATGCTTCGCGATAATGCCAGCCGGCAACATGTTGAACGAATCCTTGCCGCTCAGGCAACAAGGGAAGCCCGCCTGGCAGCAGCCGATGACATTATTGACAATAGTGGCCCACCCCGGTCGGTACTACCTCGCGTAACCGAGTTACATCATCGTTATCTGACACTAGCAGCAGCGGCAGTGGCTAAGCAGGAATAATCGTATGAACATGATGGTACTGTTTGAACATCCTCTGAACGAAAAAATGCGTACCTGGCTGCGCATAGAATTATTGCTCAGGCAGTTAGATAATTGTCGTATTGTCACCGATCATTTATCTGCTCTGAATTTATTTCGCAGTGCTACCGAATTACTGGATGTGTTCGAACGGGCTGAATTGCGTACCGAAATTCTTAAAGAACTGGATCGTCAGCAATATAAACTCAACGCCTGGCACAACGTTCCCGGCGTCGACAGCAATAGCAATGTAGTTGACATGCTGCGTGGCGACCTTAAAGAGCAATATGGTATACTGATGAGCGCACCACGAATAGGACAACTGTTACGGGAAGAACGTCTGATTAATCTCGTCCGTCAGCGTCTGAACATCCCCGGCGGTTGTTGCAGTTTTGACCTTCCCTCACTCCATATCTGGCTGCATCTCCCACAGAGAGTTCGCGACAAACAGGTTGATATGTGGCTCGCTTCTCTGGCTCCGGTACGCACTACTCTGGCACTGGTACTGAAGCTAATCCGTCAATCCGGGGTCTTTCGTTCACAAACAAGCATTAATGGTTTTTATCAGAATACAGCTGAGGGTACAGATTTGCTTCGCTTACAACTTACACTTGAAAACTCACTTTATCCTCAAATTTCAGGGTATAAAAATCGCTATGCTATCCGTTTTCTGCCGCTTGATAGCGAACAGGGCGAAGTACCCGCACAGATGGATTTTATGCTGGCCTGTTGTTGAGGTGAATGATGAGTGATTCACTATCGTCTGTAAACTGCCCCAGCTGTGGTCAGCATGTTGACTGGAGTACATTAAGCCCCTGGCGTCCCTTTTGCAGTAAACGCTGTCAGTTGATTGATTTTGGGGACTGGGCGATGGAAGATAAACGCATTCCGGGCAGCAGAGAGTTTGACAGCGAAGACTGGGATGAAACGCTTTCACCTGATGACTAATTACGGTGGGCAGCCTGCCGCTTCACGCACCAGACGTGCAACCACCGGATGATTGGCAGGAGGAAAACCGCAGCCAGCCAGCTCGGCCTGTGCCACCCAGCGTTGTGGTTGTCCCTCCCGGCCATAAGGGTCGCCCTGCCAGCGTTCTACCATGAAGAAACGAAGTGTAACATGTACATCCGGATAGGTGTGAATCACCGTGTCATAAGGTCTCGCCTCTGTCACTATAATGCCCGTTTCTTCTTGTAGTTCGCGTATCAGGGCCTCTTCTGCACTCTCTCCTGGCTCGATTTTACCACCGGGAAACTCCCATAAGGTTGCCATGTGCGTTCCCGCTGCACGTTGAGTGAGAAAAATATTACCTGAACCGTCACGAATAATACCTACCGCCACCAACAGATTCTTCATTGATGTTACCCCACCGCAAAACGCCCGCTAAGGGCGCCGGGGTATATGCCTGCCTGTTCAAACGATACGACCATGGCACTGTTTATACTTTCTACCTGAGCCGCAAGGACAGGGGTCATTGCGCCCCGTTTTACGATCGCCACTTTTTGCAGCTATCACACGAGCAGCGTCGATATCATCGCTTGCATGGCTAAGTTGCTGTTGTCCGGCCAGGCGTAGTGCCTCCTGACGACGCTGACTTTCCATCTCTTCAATTTCTTCTGGCTGACGCACCTCTACTTTACTTAAGGTACTCACCACCTCATATTTAAGTGACTCCAGCATCACAGCAAACATAGCGAAGGATTCTCTCTTATACTCCTGTTTGGGATCTTTTTGCGCATACCCACGCAAATGAATCCCCTGCCGCAGATAATCCATCGAGGCCAGGTGCTCTTTCCACAGCAAATCGAGAGTCTGCAACATTACCCCTTTCTCAAAGTGGCGCATCATTTCAACGCCAACAATCTCCTCTTTTTGCTGATAGTGATTGGTGGCCTCTTCCAGAATACGTTCGCATAACGTTTCTTCATGCAATGTCGGTTCTTTTTCCAGCCAGTCGCTAATCGGTAAATCAAGTTCGAAGTCCAGCTTCAGACGCTCTTCCAGCTGCGGCACCTGCCACATCTCCTCAAGCGATCCGGGAGGAATATAGTTGCTGATAATATTGGTAAAGACATCTTCACGAATACTCCTGATAGTCTGGCTGATATCAGAAATATCCAGCAGTTCATTACGCTGACTGTAGATTGCCCGACGCTGATCATTCGCTACATCGTCATATTCCAGTAATTGTTTACGAATGTCGAAGTTACGGTTCTCCACTTTGCGCTGAGCGTTGGCAATCGCTTTGGTAACCCATGGATGTTCAATGGCTTCACCCGGTTTCATCCCCAGTTTACGCATCATTCCTGCTACACGCTCAGATGCAAAAATACGCATCAGCGCATCTTCCATAGACAGATAGAAGCGGGAAGAACCGGGATCACCCTGACGCCCGGAGCGACCCCGTAACTGATTATCTATACGACGCGATTCATGACGCTCAGTACCAATGATATGCAGCCCCCCCGCAGCAAGCACTTGTTCATGGCGCTTATGCCAGGCCTCTTTAATAGCGGCAATTTGCCCTTCGTCAGGTTCCGTAAGTGCAGCAATTTCAGCCTGCCAGCCCCCACCAAGAATAATATCGGTACCCCGGCCCGCCATATTAGTGGCTATAGTCACAGCACCCGGCTGCCCCGCCTGCGCAATAATATCTGCTTCACGAGCATGAAACTTAGCGTTCAAAACATTATGTTTAATATTTACACGGTCTAAGGCACTGGCAATCACTTCTGATTTTTCAATAGAAATAGTTCCAACCAGAACTGGTTGGCCATTAGCAGTGCGCTCACGGATATCCTCAATAATAGCCTCAATCTTGTCAGCTTCAGTGATATAAACAAGATCGGCCATGTCATTGCGTATCATTGGGCGGTTGGTTGGTATGACAATAGTTTCAAGCTTATAAATAGAACTAAATTCATAGGCTTCGGTATCTGCGGTTCCTGTCATCCCAGCCAGTTTTTCATAAAGACGGAAGTAGTTCTGAAACGTGATAGACGCTAACGTCTGGTTTTCATTTTGTATTTCAACACCCTCTTTGGCTTCTACTGCCTGATGCAGCCCGTCAGACCAGCGGCGGCCAGGCATGGTACGCCCGGTATGTTCGTCGACGATGATAACCTCACCCTCTTTGACGATATAATCAACATCACGGCTAAAAAGAGCATGAGCGCGCAGAGCAGCAGTAACATGATGCATCAGCATAATGTTGCCTGGCGAATAAAGTGATTCACCCTCTTCGATAATATTCTGACTGACCAGTAACTCTTCAATCAATTCGAGGCCGCGTTCAGTAAGGTGTACCTGACGCGCTTTTTCATCCACCCAGAAGTGCCCTTCTCCTTTAAAAGTATCTGAATCCTCCCTATCCTGGCGTTGCAGATCAGGAATGATTTTATCCACTTTTATATAGAGTTCTGAGCTATCCTCAGCTGGCCCTGAGATAATAAGAGGTGTGCGGGCTTCATCAATAAGGATGGAGTCGACTTCATCCACCAGCGCATAGTGGAGCTCACGCTGGACGCGCTCTTCTGGGGCAAAAGCCATATTGTCACGCAGATAGTCGAAGCCGTACTCATTGTTAGTCCCGTAAGTGATATCTGCCGCATAAGCGGCGCGTTTGGCTGTAGCAGGCATATCCGGCAAGTTGATGCCTACCGTGAGCCCGAGAAACTCAAACAGTGGCCGGTTGTTCTCCGCATCGCGCTGAGCCAGATAATCGTTAACAGTGACAATATGAACCCCTCTGCCACTTAACGCATTGAGATAAGCTGGCAGAGTGGCTGTCAGTGTTTTGCCCTCACCAGTACGCATTTCGGCAATGCAGCGATTATTAAGCACCATACCACCCAGTAGCTGGACATCAAAATGCCGCATCGAAAATACCCGTTTACTTGCTTCGCGAACTGTGGCAAAGGCTTCTGCAATCAGACTTTCAAGCGTTTCACCTTCTGCGAGACGTTTGCGAAACTCAGCTGTTTTATTTTTTAACTCTTCACCACTCAGTTTTTCTAACTCTGGCTCCATCGCGTTGATGGTGTCAACCAGCTTACCCATGCGACTCAGGGTACGATCATTACTACTACCAAAAACTTTAGTTAATAACTTAATCAACATGATAAACAGTTTCTCTCGGTATCCGCCTCAGGGGGGGTTATACAGGTAAAATAAATGAAATTTCACTCATACGATGAAGAGCGGCCCTGCGCGAATACCCACTATCGTCGCGAGCCAGCTGGCTGTATCATGGGGCCAGCGTCTGGGGGAATGTGAAAAATTAGCAGACCTGCTTACCGGTACAGGCGGGGTTTGCTCTGATAATAATATATTTAGTCTGCCCAGCAGCTGGAGCTTTACAACGCGTAAGACCGGTGCTTTTATCAAACAATTGAATGACGGCAGACTAAAAGAAAGATGCCGTATTATCCGGCGAATGACATTCTGGTGCCAATAATTGATGTTGTCTGTCAGGTGCCGTGGATAATCCTGCAAAAGGGCAAAACTGTTCAGATGTAAAACTACACCATTACTGTGAACTATTGCCGCACTATCCGGAACCCGTTGCTCGTAAATACCAGGCAGGCCGAAACTGACCGCAACCATCCCCAGCAGAAGATGTGGCCATAAATAACGCCTGCCAAATTGTCGCCAACAATTTAAAATAGTAATCACATGAATCCGTCGGAGTATGCCTATGCGCGATAGTCGTCCGCAGTCCCTAGAAAAATGGTTTAATAACACACAGAACAGCGATGTTCTGCAACACATACAGCTCCATGCCCTCGTTCTGAATAAACTAAACAATATAGTGCGCAAGTTACTGCCACCTCCGCTGCTCCCTTGGGTCAGAGTGACTAACTTTCGTCGGAATATTCTGGTTATCGAAGTTGCCAGCGCCAGCTTGCTGATGAGACTTCGCTACGAGCAGGCTGCCTTACTTTCTGCGCTAAGGGTGCAGATTTTACCATCATTGGCTTCAATCGACATTACTATTAATCCGTCACTGGCCGCAAAAACAGGATATTCTGCTCAAGAAGGCAGCACTCAATCCACGGAAGGGCAATCCGCCTCTGACCGCAGACTAAGTATCAAAAGTGCAGCATTATTGAGAAATGTAGCGGAACACAGCCCAGAAAAACTAAAACGTACACTTGAAAGACTGGCTTCACTGGCCAGCGAGAGATGCCAGAAAAATCAGTCTTGATAGATAAGAAAATTTTCCACTTCAGGCTAATAGTGAATCTGTTGTCCGGAACACAAGTGGAGATTCCGCCTCATCCGCGAATGAAACCCACTCCCATGCTTCCGATCTGGCCAGCAGCGCCTGGAGCAATTTATTATTCAGTGCATGCCCGGATTTGTATGCAGAAAACGCGCCGATGATATTATGGCCACACATGTATAAATCGCCGATTGCGTCGAGCATTTTATGACGCACAAATTCATCTTCGAAACGCAGACCATCCTCGTTTAACACGCGGAAATCGTCCAGCCCAATTGCACAGTCCAAGCTGCCACCAAGACACAGGCCTTTAGATTGCAGATATTCAATTTCACGCATGAAGCCGAAAGTACGAGCACGACTAATTTGTCGCATAAACGCTTCTGCTGAAAAATTGAGCTGATAGTGTTGTGAACTGGCGTCGATTGCAGGATGTTTGAAATCTATAGTGAAATCCAGTAAGAAACCATTATAAGGGCCAATCTCTGCCCATTTATCGCCATCTTCTGCCCGAACGGTCTGTTTAATACGAATGAAACGTTTGCTGCTATTTAATAACTCGATGCCAGCATCCATGAGCAGATAGACAAACGGAGCTGCACTCCCATCCATGATGGGAACTTCCGGGGCATCAACTTCAACAATAATATTATCGATGCCCAGTCCTGATAATGCCGCATTAAGATGTTCTACCGTAGAGATACGCACGCCTTCGTCGCTGACAAGGCAGGTACTCAGTACGGTATCACGCACATATTTTGCATCCACCAGAAAATCAACGGGGGGTGTTAAATCAGTGCGACGATAGACGACCCCGGTATTAGCCGGCGCAGGGCGCAGCGTCAGGATGACTTTCTTACCGGTATGCAAACCGACACCCGCCGCCTGAACGATACGTTTAATTGTGCGTTGTTTGATTATCATTTTATCTCACGAAAAAAATTGCCCAACCACCGACAAATTAACAGACTGCCGGTGACAATTTTATCATAAATAACCGCTATACCCAACTACCAGGTCACTCTCAATCAGCCTGTTTACGCAAAAAAGCAGGAATATCGAGATAATCCGGCTCTTTATTTTGTGCACTGGGATTGTCATTAACCACTTTCATTGCCGGTTTTTGCTCCTGTTGTAGCGGTGATAATCCATGCTGCTGATAAGGATGATCCACTACAGTCTGTGAGCGCTTGCTGGCTAACAGCGTAATTTCTGGACGTTTATCCATGCCTATACCTGTAGCAACAACCGTCACCCGAAGTTCATCGTTCATCTCCGGGTCAAGAGAGGTGCCAATAACCACCGTGGCATTGTCTGACGCAAAAGCACGAATAGTATTTCCGACAGTCTCAAATTCATCCAGCCGCAGATCAAAGCCAGCAGTAATATTAACCAGTACGCCACGTGCACCGGAAAGGTCTATATCTTCAAGTAGCGGACTGGATATAGCTACCTCCGCTGCTTCTTCTGCACGATCCTCTCCACTGGCTACACCAGAACCCATCATTGCATAACCCATCTCTGACATTACTGTGCGTACATCGGCAAAGTCTACGTTCATCAGACCAGGGCGGGTTATCAGTTCTGCAATTCCCTGAACCGCACCTTTAAGCACGTCATTCGCAGCACCAAAAGCATCTAACAGAGAGATACCTCTGCCCAGCACTTTCAGCAGTTTATCGTTAGGAATGGTAATGAGTGAATCAACATGTTTAGAGAGCTCGGCAATTCCATGCTCAGCAAAAGCCATTCGTTTTTTGCCTTCAAAATTAAACGGTTTGGTAACAACTGCAACTGTCAGAATGCCAAGATCTTTTGCCACCTCGGCTACCACCGGAGCGGCACCTGTGCCAGTTCCCCCTCCCATTCCGGCAGCAATAAAGACCATATCCGCGCCTTCGAGCGCGGAGCGTAGTGCCTCACGATCCTCCTCTGCTGAGGTACGGCCAACTTCGGGATTCGCACCCGCACCCAGACCTTTGGTAATGCTATTACCAATCTGAATAGTTTGACCTACCGCGGTTTTTCGTAATGCCTGAGCGTCTGTATTAACAGCGAAAAAATCGACACCTTCGATACGCTCACGCACCATATGTTCTACGGCGTTGCCGCCGCCCCCGCCGACACCGATGACTTTAATCACCGCATCGTTGGTTAATTCCATCGGTTCAAACATAATTTCTCTCCATTATGTGTCTGTCGCCACAGAGATCACAAAATCGTGCCTGAATGATCCCCTTTCATAATCAAAACTCTTTTCTCAGCCAGCTATTAATTCGGCTGAACCAGCTGCTAAATGAGGTACGTTTCTCAGTCTCTGCCTCACCATTGAGGTGAGACTCTTTTCCGTAGTGCAGTAAGCCTACCGCTGTAGAGTAATAAGGCTCCTGCGCGTAATCCGTTAATCCGGTGATGTTGAGTGGCTGCCCGATGCGCACCTGAGTGTGAAACACCCGCTGCGCGCAAGCCGCCAGTCCTTCAATTTGTGCCGCTCCGCCAGTCAGAACAATGCCAGCGGCGATATGGTGCTTAATTCCCTGGTGACGTAACAGCTCCTGAAGCTTAAGAATCTCGTCGTTCACTAGGTTAAGTAATTCGGCGTAACGCGGCTCGATAACTTCTGCCAGAGTCTGGCGTTGCAGACTTCGAGGAGGCCGCCCTCCTACGCTTGGAACTTCAACATTTTCGTCCTTACCAACAATCGACCCAAGGGCGCATCCATGGCGCACTTTGATTATTTCTGCATCGGTAGGAGGCGTGCCAAAGGCATACGCAATATCACTCGTCACTACATTCCCCGCATACGGAATCACTTTGGAGTGACGCAGTGCTCCCCCGGTGTACACAGCGATATCCATCGTGCCGCCGCCAACATCAACTACACAGACACCGAGTTCACGCTCGTCTTCAGTCAGAACTGCATAACTCGATGCCAGACCTGCAAAAATAAGTTGGTCAACTTTTAACCCGCAACGTTCAACTGCTTTGACGATATTTTTCGCCATATCGTTGTGGCAGGTAATCAGGTGCACTTTGGCCTGCATTCGCACCCCCGATAATCCTATGGGATTCTTAATGCCTTCCTGATAATCAATAGCGTATTCCTGAGGAATGACATGCAGAACCCGATGCTCATCACGTACACGTACCGATTTGGCAGTATGTACCACACTTTCAACATCTTCCTGAGTCACCTCTTCTTCCGATACCGGCACCATGCCAATTTCGTTCTGGCAACTGATGTGCTTACCAGACAGCGCCAGGTAAACGGAGGATATCTGGCAATCCGCCATTACCTCTGCCTGATCAATGGCACGTTGAACACACTTCACTACTGATTCCAGGTCATTAACACCACCTTTATCCATTCCCCGCGACGGACAGCTTCCCACCCCTATGATGTTAACCATGCCATCAGACAGAATTTCGCCTACCAATACTGCTACCTTGGCTGTACCAATTTCGAGTCCAACTACCAATTTTCTGTCTGCCGACTTGATCATCATTGTTTAGCCTGTGGCTTATTGTGTCGCTGTTTACTTTCATGCAGATCAGCTGGTGCAGATACCCACCCTACAGCTGCTCCGCTGTCGTAGCGCAGGTCCACTGATCCAATCCCTTTGTCCCTGCTCTGTGCCTGTTTTATCAGAACCGGGTATAACGCAATGAACCGTTTTAGGCGTTCTGCTATGTTTGTACGCCCCAGTTCCAGGCGAATGTTATCGTCCAGTATCAGTTGCCATGAGCGACGTGCCGACATGGAAACTGTCTTTATGATAAATTTGCTGGTAAGCAACAAATCTCTCATCTGGTGATAACCAGCCAGGACCTCCTGTTCGCTCTTTTCGGGTCCATACAGCATTGGTAATTCTTTACTGCCTTTAATAGTGACGGGCGAGCTGAATGACTGCCCGGAAGCATCCATCATTTGCGACCCATTCCATCGCGCTACCGGCGTGTATTCAACCAGATGAATCTTCAATTCGTCCGGCCACTGTTTGCGAACGCTTACCTGCTTAATCCATGGCAATCTTTCAATTTGCCGCTGAATAACATCCACATCCTGTGACATGAAAGTGCCGGGCGGCCCGATTGACAAAATCGCCTGACGAATATCGTCATTATTGGTATAGTGTCTGTCCCCCGTAATCACCAGTCGTGATAACGGCATCCTTGCTGCATCATTCATCCACCTCACTACCGCTATCCCTCCGGCGACTATCATCCCTGTGACCAGTAGCAGAAAGATAATGCCTGCCTTGTGTGACCCATTGCTGCGTACGATTTGCGTCCGGTGTTGATTTTTCCGGTTGCGAACGTTCAGCTCTGCCTGTGTCATCACTCACCAGCCAGTTGCAGAATACGTACTACTAACTGTGAAAAACTCATTCCTGCTTGTTTTGCTGCTTTAGGTGTCAGACTGTGGCTGGTCATACCTGGTACAGTATTAACTTCCAGCAAATAAAAGTTGTCATCTGCTCCCATCATCAGATCTACTCGTCCCCAGCCACGACATCCCAGAGCATTCCACGCACGTAGCACAATCTCTTTCATCTCCTGTTCCCGTGCTTCACTGAGCCCACTGGGGCAGGTGTAGCGCGTCTTATCAGAATGATATTTAGCCTCGTAGTCATAATAGTCGCCAGCCGGCTCGATGCGAATAGAAGGCAGAACCTGATCACCCAGCACACTGACCGTTAACTCCGGGCCGGGGAGGAAGGATTCCACCAAGATTTCATCATCAAAACGTAACGCTTCATTCAGCGCGCCCTGTAATTGGGAAGCCTCGTTCACACGGGAAATTCCGAGGCTTGAGCCCTCGCTGCTGGGTTTAACAAACAACGGCAGTCCCAGCGCCGCAATGCTGGCCTCCAGTTCAGGCGTTAATCCACACTCTATCTGACAGCGCTGAAGCGCGACATAAGGCGCAATGGGTAAACCCGCCCCCTGCCATACGAGTCTGGTACGTATTTTATCCATACTCACTGCGGAGGCCATGACACCGCTGCCCGTATAAGGAATTTCTAAAAACTCCAGCACTGCCTGCAAACGTCCATCTTCACCACCGCGCCCATGAAGCGCGATAAAGGCTTTATCAAAACCCAGTGCTTTAAGGTTCAGCACAGATACATCGCGGGTATCGACCGCATGAGCATCCACTCCAGCCTCTTTCAGCCCGGCCAGTACGGCGTTGCCAGAAAGCAACGACACTTCACGTTCTCCAGAGGTGCCACCCAGCAGCACCGCAATTTTTTCAGTCATGCTACTCCTCATTCGTTCTGACACGGTGGTTGTAATTTATGCTCTGCCAGGGTGCGGGCAACACGCCCGACATTACCTGCCCCCTGAACCAGTATGAGATCATTACCGCTCAGGGTTGGTGCCAATGTGGCAGCCACTGCGTTATGGTCAGAGACCAGAATCGGGTCAACCCGGCCACGATTGCGAATGGTCCGGCACAGTGAGCGGCTATCTGCTCCCGGGATCGGTGGCTCACCCGCCGGATAGACATCAAGCATCAGCAGCACATCAACCTGTGATAACACACGAACAAAGTCATCATATAAATCGCGCGTCCTTGTATATCTGTGAGGCTGAAAAATCATTACCAGCTGTTTGTCCGGCCAGCCGGCGCGTGCTGCTTTAATAGTAGCGTCTACCTCTGTTGGGTGATGTCCGTAGTCATCTATCAGCAAAGCGCTTCCCGTGGTGCCATCGGCTAGTTGCAGGGGAAACTCGCCCAGCGTGTCAAACCGCCGCCCTGTGCCCTGAAAGCCCACTAATGCCGACAGGATAGCGTCATCTGCAATTCCATCTTCTGTGGCTACCGTTACCGCAGCCGCGGCATTAAGCGCATTGTGGTAGCCCGGTGCATTAAGCATGATTTGCAGTGGAGGCTTGCCGTGACGTATCAGCGTGAAATGCCCTTGCGCCCCCTGCTGCTGGTAATTCTCAATGCGCACATCAGCGTCTTTACTAAAGCCGTAAGTGGTTACCTGCCGGCCTATTGACGGAATCAGTTCACGGATGACTTCATCGTCAGCACACATGACTGCCCAGCCATAAAATGGCAGGTTATGCAGAAAGTTAACGAACGTCTGCTTCAGGTTTTCAAAGTCACCCTGATAGGTATCCATATGTTCGGCTTCAATGTTGGTCACGATGGCGGCCATGGGTTGCAGATGAAGAAAAGATGCATCGCTTTCATCCGCTTCTGCAATCAGGTAACGACTGTGTCCAAGACGCGCATGAGACCCGGCCGCTTTGACTACTCCGCCATTAACAAATGTTGGGTCCAGCCCTGCCTCAGCATAGATGCTCGCTACCATTGCTGTCGTGGTAGTTTTGCCATGGGTCCCGGAAATGGCTATGCCGTGACGAAATCGCATCAGCTCTGCCAGCATCTCTGCACGCCGGATGATTGGAATGCGCGCTTCACGAGCAGCAATCAGCTCCGGGTTGTCGCTCCCAATGGCAGTAGAAACCACTATCACGCTAGCGCCTGCGATATTCTCCGCGCTATGGCTGAATTTGATACTGGCCCCGAGCGTGCTCAGATATTCTGTAACCGCATTTGGCATCACGTCTGATCCGCTGATTTGATACCCTTCGTTGGCTAATACCTCAGCAATACCTCCCATACCGGCTCCCCCGATACCCACGAAGTGTATATGCCTGACACGGCGCATTTCAGGCACAATCGAACGCAATTTTTCAAGCTCTTGTGTATTCATATTTTTCCAGCATCTGTCCCGCATCATTTGTCTGAATCGGCAGCGAAGTATTTCGCTCCCACTAGATTATTCCGCCACACAAATAATCTGCCGGGCTACCCGTTCAGTAGCATCCGGTATCGCTATCGCCCGTGACTTTTCTGCCATATGCAGTAAGGTCTGGCGATCCCATGCCGCTAACGTGCTGGCAACAACGTCAGCATTAAATTCTGATTGTTCGAAAATCTTTGCCGCACCCACCTGCTCTAGTGGCAGTGCATTCCAGTACTGCTGGCGATCTTTATGAGCAAACGGTACAAATATGGCGGGCAGTCCGGCCACCGCAATCTCACTTACAGTAAGTGCACCGGCCCGGCAAACTACCACATCGGCCCATGCGTAAGCTGCCGCAATATCCTCAATAAACTCTGCCACACAGTATGGCTCCCGGTTCACAGCCGCGTAGGCCTGGTTTACGCTTTTAGCTGAACCTTTACCCACCTGATGCCAGATAGCAACGTTATCCCGCAATATTGCGGCTACCTGAGGCATGGTCTGATTGAGTATCCTTGCCCCCTGACTGCCACCAAAAACCAGCACCCGAATCGGCCCTTCACGCCCAGCCAGCCGTTCTGCTGGCTTCGGTAATGCAAGCACATCCGCGCGGACCGGGTTCCCCACCACATCTGCATGGGGGAACGCCCCTGGAAAGGCCTGTAGCACTTTATTGGCTATCTTTGATAATCCTTTATTAGTCAGACCAGCAACACCATTCTGTTCATGTATCACCACCGGGATGTTGCATATCCAGGCCGCGAGACCACCGGGACCGGACACATAGCCCCCCATACCCAGCACGACGTCTGGCTGATACTGCTTCATAATGGCTCGCGCCTGGCACACCGCTTTGAAAATACGCATGGGTGCCATCAGTAATGCGTTAATGCCTTTACCACGCACACCACTGATGT
This sequence comes from uncultured Enterobacteriaceae bacterium, assembly GCA_936920625.1. Taxonomy (GTDB): domain Bacteria; phylum Pseudomonadota; class Gammaproteobacteria; order Enterobacterales; family Enterobacteriaceae; genus Izhakiella. Next base: position 144,209 of record CAKZHC010000016.1, on the reverse strand, counting down.
GAATGAAATCAATCTTTATGCCGTGACGGGGGATCAAATCTGCTTCCATCCGATCAGCCGTTCCCAGCCAGCGGACCTGCCAGCCCTGGGACATCAGGTAATGGGCTACAGCCAGGCCCGGGAAGAGATGCCCCCCCGTTCCACCAGCCATTACCATCAGCCGTTTTTCACCCATTATTAACCTCGCGTAAACGCCTGTGCCTGTGCCAGGCGTGTTTCAAAATCAATACGTAATAGCAGCACAATCGCAGTCAGCATAATCACCAGACTGGAGCCGCCATAACTGATTAACGGTAGCGTTAAACCTTTCGTCGGCAACATGCCCGCTGCTGCGCCCACATTAACCAGCGCCTGAAAACTAAACCAGATACCAATTGAACAGGCCAGAAAGCCAGAAAAACGCTGCTCAATTTTCAGCGCCCTGCGACCGATTGACATTGCCCTGAATGCGACAAAAAATATCATGAGTAGTACCACTACCACGCCAGCATATCCAAGCTCTTCACCAATTATGGAGAAGATGAAGTCAGTGTGTGCTTCGGGTAAATATGCCAGTTTCTGCACTGAGTTGCCCAATCCCTGCCCCCAGAGCTCACCGCGGCCAAATGCCATGAGCGATTGTGTTAACTGATAACCGCTACCGAAAGGTTCGTCCCAGGGATTTAAGAAGGACGTAACGCGACGAATGCGATACGGCTCCGCAATGATTAACAGGGACCCTGCGAAAATGCCGCAACCAATAATCGCCAGAAATTGCCATAACTTAGCCCCGGCGAGGAACAACATGGAAAGCGTTGTGATAAACAGCACCACCACAGTTCCCAGATCAGGCTGCGCCAGAAGTAGCACTGACAATATCACCATCACTGCCATTGGCTTACAAAAGCCCCAGAAGTTGTTACGCACTTCATTGACTTTTCGTACCAAATAGCTTGCGAGATAGCAGAAGAGCGAGAGTTTGGACAACTCCGCTGGCTGGATCCGTAGTGGCCCAAGTGCAATCCAGCGCGAGGCGCCGTTGACTGAATTACCCACTACTAATACCGCAAGTAGCATCACCATCGCGGCCAGTAGCATGACCGTGCTGTAACGTTGCCAGATGGTCATCGGTATATGCAGGGTAATTACAGACAGGATCAGAGCCATTAAAATATATAACGCGTCACGTTTAGTAAAATAGAATGGATCGTCTAGTACACGCTCACTCACTGGCATTGAAGCAGATGTGACCATCACCAGCCCTATTGTGATGAGCCCAAATGTAAGCCAGAGCAACGTACGGTCATAAAGAGCTGGGCCACAGACATCGCGGTCGCTAAAACCCATCAGCCAGGCCCGGAGACCGCTGGCGCTACTGTCTGCTCCGTGATTGCCAAAAACGTTAACAATCCACATCAGCCTAACTCCTTTGCTAGTTGAGTGAAGCACTGACCGCGCTGCTCGAAATTGTCAAACTGATCAAGACTGGCGCAGGCGGGGGACAACAGAACGACATCGCCTGGTTTGACTTGGCGGGCGATGAGAGCCATGGCCTCAGTCAGCGTTTCGGTTTGAGTAGCAATCTCCGGGCGCAGTGCTGCCAGTTCAGCGCGATCCCGCCCGAAGCAGAACAACTGCAAATTATCGCGCTGCAAATAGCTCCGTAAGGGGGTAAAATCGGCAGATTTACCATCACCCCCCAGCAATAACCAGAGTGTTCCCAGATGCTGTAACCCCTTCAGTGCAGCCTCCGTACTGCCCGGATTGGTGGCTTTGGAGTCGTTTATCCAGCAAACGTCATTGCTGTAATGCACCAGCTGGAAGCGGTGTGCCAGTCCGGTAAAAGTTGTCAGCGCTGCCAGAGTAGTATCACGCGGCAGCTTCACTGCATCACACAGTGCCAGCGCAGCGAGGGCGTTAGTAAAATTGTGCTCGCCTGCCAGCTTCAGCTCGTCGGTATCCAGCACCCTCTCGCCGTTAATACAGAGCCAGCTTTTGCCCTGCTGGCGCTCAAGGTGATAATCTCCGTTCCCGACGCCAAAGCTGACACAGCGTTGATTCTCGCGGCAGGAGGGTATAGTGCGTGCATCATCAGCATTAATTACGCACACACTAGCATTGTCATAAATCCGCATCTTGACCGCCCGGTATTGGGATATGCCAAGGGGGTAACGATCCATATGATCTTCACTGAGATTAAGAACCGAGGCCGCAGCAGCCTGTAACGTGTAAGTGGTTTCAAGCTGGAAGCTGGAAAGCTCCAGCACGCAGAGCTGAAGCGGTTGTTGTAATAGTGTTAGCGCGGGCAGACCAATATTACCACCGACACCAACGGACCATCCCGCCGCTCGGGCCATCTCTCCCACCAGCTTAGTGACGGTACTTTTGCCATTCGAGCCCGTTATAGCAATGACGGGAACTTTTACCTCACGGCAGAAGAGCTCTATATCCCCGATTATTTCAATGCCGGCATCGATGGCTGGTTTAAGTTCAGGGGTGGAAAGCGCTATCCCTGGACTGATCACAATAAGCGAAGCATCTGTGAGCCACACCGGATTAAGTGATCCACAGCAACACTCAACATCAGTCGGTAGTTTGTCACGTCCTGGTGGTGAAACGCGGGTATCCATGACACGTGGTTTCACACCTCGTGCCATAAAAAAGTCAACACAGGAGAGTCCAGTCAGACCCAACCCGATAATGACTATTTTTCTACCCCGATAATCTGCCATCGTTACCGTACCTTCAGTGTTGCCAGACCGATCAGAACCAGCATTAGCGAGATAATCCAGAAACGTACAATTACACGCGGCTCCGGCCAGCCTTTCAGCTCATAGTGATGGTGAATAGGCGCCATCCGGAAAATACGCTGCCCGCGTAACCTAAAAGACCCCACCTGTAAAATGACCGACAGGGTCTCTACGACAAACACACCGCCCATGATGACGAGCAGGAACTCCTGACGCAGCAGTACAGCGATAGTGCCAAGCGCTCCCCCCAGTGCCAGCGATCCCACATCGCCCATAAAAACCTGAGCCGGATAGGTGTTGAACCATAAAAAACCCAGCCCGGCACCAACAATCGCGGTGCAGACTATCACCAGTTCACCGGCGTGGCGCAGGTAAGGGATATGAAGATAATTCGCAAAATTGGTGTTACCAGTAGCCCAGGCAACCAGGGCAAATCCTGCCGCAACAAAGACGGTTGGCATAATCGCCAGACCGTCCAAACCGTCTGTCAGATTGACCGCATTACTGGTGCCCACAATCACAAAATAACTGAGCACGATGTAGAACAGTCCGAGCTGTGGCATGACATCCTTGAAGAATGGTACTACCAGCTCAGTTGCTGAAGTTTCTTTGCCCGCCCAGTACATGCTAAACGCCACTATCAGTGCAATCAGCGACTGCCAGAAATATTTCCAGCGGGCAATCAGTCCTCTGGTATTCTTGCGCACCACTTTGCGGTAATCATCCACAAAGCCGATGATGCCATAACCCAATAGCACCACCAGCACGCACCAGACATAGGGATTGGAGGGATACGCCCATAACAGTACCGAAATAGTGACGGATGTGAGTATCATGATTCCCCCCATAGTTGGGGTACCACGTTTACTGAAGTGCGATTCAGGCCCGTCGTTGCGAACCACCTGACCAAAAGACATTTTTTGCAGATGACTGATGAGCCTTGGCCCCATCCATAGCGAAATAATAAGCGCAGTCAGCAAGCTGACAATGGCACGGAACGTCAGATAGGAAAAGACGTTAAAACCTGAGTAGACTGCAACCAGATGCTCTGCCAGCCAGACTAACATGTTGCATTCTCCCGTAGATATAAGACCACCTGTTCCATCGCCATACTGCGCGAACCTTTTACCAAAAGGGTCACCACTGGATGCTCCATAATTAAGGACTGCGCCCTTTTAGCCAGCATATTTTTATCGCTGAAGTGCTCTCCTCCACTGATGTCGCTGATAATACTGCTCAGTCTGCCGGTGCTCAGTACTTTATCTATCCCGGCCTGATGAATAGCCTCTCCCACTTCACGGTGGCAGGCTTCTGCCTTAGTGCCCAGCTCCGCCATATCTCCTGCAATCATCACGCGATAGCCTGGCATAGCCGCCAGCACCTGAGCTGCTGCTATCATTGAGCCCACATTAGCGTTATAGCTGTCATCGAGGAGCAATTTACCGGTGCCGAGTGTAATCGGAAACAGTCTCCCCGGAACTCCGGTTAACCCCTGTAACCCCTCAGCGATCGCGCTGAGTGGAGCCTCTACAGAGAGCGCCAGTGCGGCGGCGGCCAGAGCATTGGCAATATTATGTCTGCCCGGCAGTGGCAGTGACACGTCGGTATGGCCCGCTGGCGTATGCAGAGTGAAAGTTGTTCCAGTGCAGTGCTGTTTTACATTACTGGCGTAGAAGTCGCTGTCTGGATGATGAGATACCGAAAAACGCCAGACTCGTTTACTGTGCAGGTCGTTCTGCCAGTGGGGCCAGTCATTGCTGTCAGCATTGAGGATAGCTGTGCCGCCCAGCGGCAGACCGGCAAAAATTTCACCTTTCGCTTTTGCCACCCCGGCAAGCGATCCAAAACCTTCCAGGTGTGATGACGTCAGATTGTTCACCAGCGCAGTTTCAGGATGCGTCAGTTCCGTAGTCCTTGCAATTTCCCCCGGATGGTTAGCCCCCAGTTCTATAACAGCATACTGATAGCGCTGATCCAGACGCAGCAGTGTTAAAGGCACACCAATGTCGTTATTAAAATTGCCAGCGGTATGCAACGTCTCACCACAACGGGCAAGAATGGCTGCGGTCATCTCTTTCACTGAAGTTTTACCGGAGGAACCCGTCAGCGCAACGACTCTGGCCGGGCACTGCCCCCGAACCCAGGCGGCCAGCTGGGCCAGAGCCAGACGGGTATCCGCAACAATAACTTGTGGAATTGCAAAGCTAAGCTGGCGGCTGACCAGCAAGGCGCCCGCACCTGCCTCTATCGCCTCGCCAGCAAAAGCATGAGCATCAAAACGCTCCCCCTTGAGCGCGATGAATAGTGCGCCAGCTTCTATGCTGCGACTATTTGTAGTCACCGCATTGATAGTGAGATCACTGCCCACTAACTGGCCATTTGTGATCTGCGCAAGCTGTGAGAGCGTCAGCATTATCATGTCGTCACCCCCATCAGGCGCGCGACTGTAGCGCGATCAGAGTAATCGAGGCGACGATGGCCAATGATTTGGTAATCTTCGTGACCTTTACCGGCAATCAGCACAATATCGTCTTCTCCGGCCTGCATAATGCTATTTGTGACCGCAGCGGCGCGCTCAGGAATGATATTCACCCGGCCCGGGTCAAGCAGTCCAGCCCGAATATCTTCCACAATAGCAGCTGGATCTTCGTTACGCGGGTTATCGTTGGTAACAACAACAACATCGGCCAGCTGCTCGGCAATGGCGCCCATCAGCGGCCGTTTGCTTTTATCACGATCACCACCACAACCAAACACACACCAGAGTTTACCGGAGCAGTGGAGACGCAACGCTTCTAATGCTTTTTCAAGCGCGTCAGGTGTATGAGCATAATCAACCACTACAGTGGGTTTATCCGCAGCAGCGAATACTTCCATACGACCGGGTACCGGGCGCAGTTGATGACTGGTGTTGAGCAGCTGATCAAGTGGATAGCCCAGTGCCAACAATGTTGCAAGTGCCAGTAACAGATTACTGACGTTGAACGCCCCCATTAAAACGCTGTTGATCTCCCCCGCTCCCCAACTGGAGTCAAAGACAATATCCACACCACTGTTGCCATAATTAATTCGGGTTGCTGAGAGCCAGCGACCTCTGTGCTGTGCTGGCAAACTGGTTGTCATGGAGACAGCGATGGCATCCGGCAGATTGTGCAGCCAGGCGCGGCCAACCTCATCATCTGCATTGATAATGGCTTGCCCAACCTGATGTTCAGAGAACAGCGTCCATTTTGCTGCCTGGTAGTGTTCCATATCACCATGATAATCGAGGTGATCATGACTTAGATTGGTAAACACTGCCGCCGCAAAAGGTAAAGCAGCAACCCGATGCTGCACCAAACCATGTGACGAGACTTCAATAGCGGCAAGCGTCGCGCCGCCTGCAACTAAAGCAGCGAGTATCTGCTGGATCTCAACAGCTGAATTAGTAGTATTGCCTGACGGGGTCAGGTTACCCACTAAACCGTGGCCCAGAGTACCCATCACTGCTCCTCGCTCTCCCAACCGCACAACCCACTGAGCCATCAGTTGCGTTGTTGTCGTTTTACCGTTAGTGCCGGTAACGCCTATAAGTTTCAGTTTTTCAGCCGGATTGCCATAGTATCGCCCCGCTAACATTGAGAGACGCTGTGGAAGCTGCGCCAGATAAACGACTGGGACACCATGCATCTCACGCACCTGGCCGTCCTGATCTGAGTCTTCTGCCTGCGCGATAACAGCAGCTACACCCTGCGCAATAGCCTGAGGAATAAAGCGGCGTCCATCTGACGTATGGCCTTTTACAGCAATAAACAGATCACCAGCCGCCGCTATACGGCTGTCCAGCGTCATCTCTCTAAGCGCTCGCTCTGGCGCATCTGGCACCCAGGGAGCAAGCAGTGAACGCAAATTACGATCTGTCACCTGATTCCTCTTTTCTGTTAATGACTATTTCGTTATCACCTGGCTGAAGGGCATCAGGCTCAACATTCATGGTGCGCAAAACCCTCCCCATGATGGCCCCAAATATCGGCGCTGAAACCGCACCGCCGTAGTATTTACCCGCCTTGGGATCATTAATAACAACTACCAGAGCGAAACGGGGCTGGCTGGCTGGTGCTACACCCGCGGTATAAGCAATGTATTTATCGATATAGTGCCCATCTGGCCCGACTTTTTTAGCTGTACCTGTTTTGATAGCAATTCGATACCCTCTGATAGCTGCTTTGACTCCACCACCGCCAGGAAGAGCAACACTTTCCATCATATGAACCACGCTTTTGACCAGTGATTTGGGGAAAATGCGCTGCCCAACAACGGGCGGATCAACTTTGGTGATAGAAAGCGGGCGATAAATGCCAAAACTGCCAATTGTCGCATAGACTCGCGCTAACTGTAACGGCGTTACCATCAGCCCGTAACCAAAAGAGAAGGTGGCCCTCTCTATGTCAGACCACCGTTTTTTTTGAGGTAAAAAGCCACTGCTCTCTCCGACCAACCCTAAATTGGTCGCTCTGCCCAACCCAAAGCGCGAATAGGTATCTACGAGCGCCTGGGGTGGCATCGCTAACGCCAGGCGTGATACCCCGACGTTACTCGACTTCTGTAATACTCCGGTAAGGGAGAGTTCGTTGTAGCGTGCTACGTCCTTAATTTCATGCCCATTAATACGGTAAGGCGTGGTTATCAGTACGCTGTTATCCCGGACAAATCCACGCTGCAACGCGGTCATAACCACCATTGGCTTCACTGTTGAACCCGGCTCAAACACATCAGTGATGGCGCGATTGCGCATGACATCTTTAGGCGTGTTAGCCAGATTGTTGGGGTTATAAGCCGGGCTGTTTACCATCGCCAGAATTTCGCCGGTGTTGACATCCACCAGCACGGCAGAACCCGACTCTGCTTTATTAAATGCCACCGCATTATTAAGCTCACGATACACCAGGGCCTGTAGTCGCTCATCGATACTCAGCACCAGATTGTGAGCAGCCTGACTGTCTGTTGAGGAGATATCCTCAATAACATGACCAAAACGATCTTTACGCACTATGCGCTCGCCAGGCTGGCCAGTAAGCCATTTGTCAAAACTCTTCTCCAACCCCTCAATACCCAATCCATCGATGTTGGTAAAACCGATAAGCTGCGAGGTAGCCTGGCCTGCTGGATAGTAGCGACGCGACTCTTCACGCAGGAAGAGACCCGGCAGATTAAGCTTTTTAATATAGTCGGCAACCGCCGGATTAACCTGGCGCGCCAGATAGACAAACCGGCTGTCCGGATTTCCGTTGACTTTGCTGACAATTTGTTCAAGGGGTATAGAAAGTACATCAGAAAGCGCTTTCCAGCGCATATCATGGGTAACGCCACCGTGTTCCTTCAGGGTTTTTGGATCGAGCCAGATAGCATTAACGGGTACACTAACCGCCAGAGGACGTCCATCTCTGTCACTTATCATCCCCCGCGCAGTTGGAATCAATTGCACCCGCAGTGAGCGCATATCCCCCTCGCGTACTAGTTTGTCGGGGTTAATAATTTGCAGCCAAGCGACACGCATTAGTAATCCCACTAGCGCGACTGCCATTCCTGAGCACAGCAACACAAATCGCCAGCTAAAAAAGCCGGCCTGCTGTTCCTGTTTTCTTTTTCTCAGAGTACTGTTTGCAGCTCTCATCGAATCCTGGATTCCTCATTGCTTCACAACAACATTATCCTGCGAAGGATTGACATAGTGCATATGCAGTTTATCCATCGCAATACGTTCAACCCGGCTGTGATCTCCCAGTGCATTCTCTTCGAGAATGAGGTTGCGCCATTCAATATCCAGCGCATTCCGTTCCAGTATCAGTTTTTCCCGCTGTGCTATCAGTAGACGCGTTTTATGGGTGATAGTAACTACCAGTAACGCGGTACACATTACAGCCAGCAATAACAGCAATGGCATCAGCATATGGCGTATCAGATCGCTACCTATAACCTGCGGCAAACTGTTACGCTCATTGCCTGTCATCAGGCACTCCTCTCAGCGATACGCAGTACTGAACTGCGTGCCCGCATATTTGCAGCCACTTCTTCCTCTCCCGGCACCATTTTGCCAAGGCTTTTCAACAGCCAGCCTCCCCGGCTTTTAAGTTGTTCTTCGGTAAGCGGCATCCCCGCTGGCACCTGTGGACCGCGACTATGTTCTCGGATAAAACGCTTAACTATTCTGTCTTCTAATGAATGAAAGCTGATGACAGAGAGTCGCCCACCGGGTGCAAGCACTTTGAGAGCAGCTTTTAATACGTTGTCAATTTCCTCCAGCTCGTTGTTAACCCAGATGCGAATCGCCTGAAAACTGCGTGTGGCCGGGTGTTTAAACTTGTCTTTCACCGGCATGGCGTTCACAATAATTTCAGCCAGATCATGGGTACGAACAACAGGCTTTACCTTGTTACGTGCCACTATGGCGCGGGCGATACGTTTCGCAAACCGCTCCTCGCCAAAGGTTTTGAGCACAAAAGCAATCTCTTTTTCCGGTGCAAGCCGTAACCATTCTGATGCAGATTTTCCCCTGCCGGGGTCCATTCGCATATCGAGTGGGCCATCACGCATAAAGGAAAAACCTCGTTGTGCGTCATCAAGCTGCGGCGAGGACACGCCGAGATCGAGCAAGATGCCGTTAACTTTTCCTGTAAGCTCGCGCAAAGCGATATAGTCTGCAAGCGCCGAAAAGGGGCCATGGATCACCGTAACTCGCGGATCAATAATTGTTTTTGCTATAGCTACTGCCTGTGGATCGCAGTCAATGGCAATAAGACGCCCCCTTTCCTCTAACTGTGAGAGGATGAGTCGTGAATGGCCACCGCGTCCAAAGGTACCATCGACGTAAGTGCCGTTGGGTTGAATGTTGAGTCCCTTCACGGCTTCGTCCAGTAGCACCGTTTTATGCTTAAACATATCTGTCATGATTAAAGAGACAAATCCTGTAAGCGTTCTGATAATGATGTTTGCGCCGACTGTTCAGCATCGATGTCTTCCTTAATCTGTCGATACCAAATCTGCTCATCCCATAGTTCAAATTTATTGAACTGTCCGACCAGCATCACTTCTTTCGTCAGACCTGCATGCTGACGTAAAGTACCAGCCAGCAGCAAACGGCCCGCGTTATCCATCTGGCATTCACTGGCATGCCCAAGTAACAAGCGCTGCACACGCCGCTCAGCAGGATTCATGCTCGATAAGCGTGATAGTTTTTGTTCGATAACTTCCCATTCAGGCAGGGTATAAAGCAGTAAGCAAGGCTGATGGAGATCAATAGTCAGGACCATTTGACCTTGAGATTCCCCAATCAGCAAATCACGGTAGCGTATAGGTATTGCCAGCCGCCCTTTGCCGTCGAGGTTGACTAACGTTGCTCCTCGAAACATGTCAGTCTCACTCCGCTATTGCCTTTTTTTACCACATTTCCCCACATATTCCCACTTCAGAGTTTAAGGAGCAGAGCAAAACATTGTCAAGTTAATACCATGTGTCAGAGAAGAATATTTCTGAAGATACAATGAATCATCAACAGGACAAAAAGTTTCAGCAAATAAAAAAAATAATTAACTCAATGAATAATATTGTAATTTTTCTAAAATAGTGTTGAATACTATTTTCAAATGTGGCAAGACAACTTAGTAACATTGCATATTAATTCAGATGGTATAATTTAATTTTGAGGTAATTCTTAATATTGAGTACGTGTTTTAATCTGATGATGTCAATAATTGCAATTACCGTAGTCAACAATATTCGTAGTAACGATCAGAATAACCGACAGAGGATTTTTAATTACCCAGGTATTTTCAGCCTGCTTTATGAAAACAATCAAACTTACTTTTCATCCCCTTTTTTACAGCCGCCAATTCTGGTTTTACATGGACCTGTAATCATCAGTAATAAATGATAGTTGCATCATCCAGAATTACGGGCCCAATATTCTCTAACATCCGAGCTCTGGTGAGTGGCTTTACTGAAAGCTTTCGCCTCAGACTAGCAACTCGGTGACATCATCGAAATCATGCCTACTGCATCAAGACAAATAGAAGCCTTTACAGATTAGCGTACCTGTAGAGGATAAGTCAGTTTTTAGCGTTATTAACAAGCAGGCTTATAGTGCCACTATAAAACAAGCAGTCCATTCGCCATATAACAGCCGGTTATAATGCTAAATGCGCTAAGATATGCTGGGGGTGTCAGATGTTGCTAAATGTACTGAATCGTTTGCTGTATGCTTAGTAATGTCCTTTGCCTGCTGTCACAGGAGATGAATCTGATGACTGGTGAGACACCGTACTTAAGAACCCAGACACAGGCTTATCCGAGCACAGGTCAGAAATCCGTGCGTTCCGCGAGTATGACGACTAATTCAAGATAAGCTGCTGAATGGCCGTGAGGAGAACAGCATGCTAAGTCTACAATCTTAGACAATGACGTGAAAACTAAAAAGTTATACCCGGAGGTTTAAAATGACAACCATACCTGTATTGAAGTTATCTATGTTAGATGGCGATCCTGATCAGAGAAACGAATTTATCGGTTCACTAAAGAAAGCGGCTCACGATGTTGGTTTTTTTTATCTTAGTGAACATAGTGTATCGTCTGAATTTTTGGCAAAAGTACACACACTAGCCAGGCAGTTTTTTTTGTTACCTGAAAAAGAAAAACTTTCGATTGCAATGATCAACTCTCCCCACTTCAGGGGATATAACAGAGCGGGTAATGAAAGGACGAACGGAAAAGCAGACTGGAGAGAACAGTTTGATATAGGCGCAGAACGTGCGCCACATAATCTGGCTGATGATGATCCTGTCTGGTTAGGGCTGCATGGATATAACCAATGGCCAGAATCTTTGCCAGAGCTAAAAAATGTACTACTGACTTACAATGATATATTAACAAAAATATCGCTAAAATTACTCAGAGCATTAGCCACAGGTCTGGGATTACCCGAAACATCATTTGATGAAATTTATGGCACAACACCAAATGAGCACATCAAATTAATTAAATACCCTCACAGTGAATCGGCGTCAGTCACTCAGGGTGTTGGCGCCCATAAAGACTCCGGGCTCCTGACATTAATACTGCAGGACAACAACAGAGGCTTACAAGTTGAAACTAACGACAATCGATGGATAGATGTGTTACCGATTGATAATACGTTTGTTGTTAATCTTGGAGAACTGCTAGAGCTTGCAACTAATGGTTACCTTAAAGCAACGGTCCATCGAGTTTTATCTCTGAATGAACAGAGTGACAGACTTTCCATTGCCTGGTTTTTAGGAGCCAGCCTCGATTCTGTCGTTCCAGTATTTGATTTACCAAAAGAACTCACTTCAGGTGGTTCATTGATAAAAACCGATCCAGATAACCCTCTGCTCAGAGATGTTGGCCTGAATTATATGAAAGGCAGACTCCGTTCTCATCCTGATGTGGCCAAAAAATTCTATAGCAAATGGTGTAATTCAATATGAAAAATAAATTAGTGGTGATAACTGGTGCCAGTTCTGGTTTTGGCGCTGAGCTGGCCCGCACATTGAGTAATAAAGGTTATTCTCTCGCTCTTCTGGCCCGCAGAATAGACAGATTACATGCTATGGGTCTTGATAATTCTCTTTGTTTTGAGGTGGATGTCACCTGCCGTGAGCAAGTATTCCATGCTATTCATCAGGCGGAAGCACAGTTCGGAGAGACCGACTGCATTATAAATAATGCAGGTATTATGCTATTAGGAGAATTAGAATTTCAGAATTATGATGAATGGAACAGGATGATTGATACCAATATTAAAGGCGTAATAAACGGTATGCAGGCAGTTTTACCCTCTATGAGGAAAAGGAAAACGGGAACGATAATCAACATATCCTCTTTAGCCGGTCAAAAAAGTTACCAGTATCATGCCGCCTATTGTGCAACTAAGTTTGCAGTTCATGGACTATCAGATAGTGTCCGCTGGGAAGTTGCTCCGGACAATGTCAGAGTAATTACCATTTCACCCGGAGCGGCAGAAACAGAACTTGTAAGCCATATTAGCGATGATTTTGTGAAACAGGATTATGCAGAATGGAAAGCGAGTATTGGTGGTGTCATTTCCGCAAAAGATGTGGCTGAAAGCATAATATTTGCTTATGAATTACCGCAATCTGTCTGCGTCCGAGACCTTAAAATTGCACCAACAAGGCAGCAAAACTAATCATAATACTGTCGGCAATTGATGGTGTGTTGTCTGAATCTGGATTTCATTCCGGCGGAATGAAATCCGAGACATGTCGTTGTAGAGTCACAAAGTACGCCGGTAAAACCACGAAATCATCATCACGCAGAATTTCACTACGGCAAAAGGCCTTAACCAGCGGCGGCAATCAGTAAGACCAATATTCCGTCTTAAAACAGCCGCCAGCCTGCCATAAATTTTACACCATCCCCCCCACGCGATTAAGCAGCCCACGACGCAACAATTTACGTCGAATGGGTCTCAGCCCTGACCTCGGTTTAAGAGGCTCACCAAGACTCTGGAGCACCAGTTGCAGCGCACACTCAGCTACGTCCCAATGACGCTGGCTTGCGGCCAACACCGGGCATTCCAGAAAATTCAACAACTCATGATCGCCAAAAGTCGCCACCACAAGCTCTCTGGGCAGATGGCCTGTCCGTTTCAGCAGTGTGTCCATTACTCCCAACAACAGACTAAACGAGGTTGTGAAAAGCGCAGCAGGCAGCGGATTATCCTGTAAATAATGTTCAAACAGGGCTGCAGAAGGCCCCCGCTCAAAACTGGTGCTATACAGATAATCAACCGGGCAGCCAGTCCCCTGCCAGCCTTTGCGAAAACCCGTCTCGCGCAGGTGACTCACTGACAGTTCTGGCAGTGCGCCGAAATAGAGAACGCGGCTTACTGGTAGTTTGCGCAATTCTGACGCCAGCGCTTCAGCATCGTCTTCATCTGCTCCCACCACACTAATAAAATGTTCATGATTGAGTGCACGGTCCAGCCCGATAATTGGCAGAGGCTCTTTCAGCCAGCGCTGATAAAAAGAGTGCTCCGCCGGTAACGAGGTAGAAACTATAATCGCATCTACCTGGCGCTGTAACAAATGTTCCACACAGCGCATCTCATTATCAGGCTGGTCCTCTGAGCAGGCAATCAGCAGCTGATAACCCCGCTGGCGCGCCTGACGCTCCAGATATTTGGCAATGCGAGTATAACTGCTGTTTTCCAGATCGGGGATGACCAGACCAATTGAGTTGGTGTGCCCGGCACGAAGGCCAGCGGCAACCGCATTGGGATGGTAATTGTGCTTGCGCACCATCTCCATGACTTTCTCTACTGTTTTTTCGCTGACGCGGTACTGCCGGGCCTTCCCATTGATTACATAACTTGCTGTAGTGCGCGAAACACCAGCAAGACGCGCAATTTCGTTCAGTTTCACAGTCGCCCCAGAATTAGGATATCAGGCTGCTATTACAACAGATTTAACATAATTATTAATAAAATCAAAAACTGGTTTCAGCAATAAAAAATGCAGATATGCTGTCACTATCGCCTGAGAAACAATCTGTAGAAATCGTTATCCCAATTCATCTACCGTCTGATTCCACATCTGAAAGTAGCTGTCAGCGTCTAACGGGTGATTTTTCACCGCGCCCCATACCTATCACACCAGAACGCACCAATTCCACTATCTCCGCTATCGGGCGAACAGTATTAAGAAAAGCATCGAGCTTATCGCTGGCACCTGTCAGCTGTACAGTAAATAGCGACGGAGTGATATCAATGATCTGACCACGAAAAATCTCGCTACAACGCTTCACTTCTTCCCGCCCAGAATGGGAGGAAGACTGGAGCTTAACAAGCATAATTTCCCTTTCAACATAAGCCTCCTGACTCAGCTCTTTGACACGTAATACATCTATCAGCTTATGGAGTTGTTTCTCAATCTGTTCCAGCGTTTTTTCGTCACCAACGGTCGCAATCGTTATTCTTGACTGAGTAGGATCGTCAGTTGGTGCTGCGGTCAGACTCTCAATATTGTAACCTCGCTGGGCAAACAGCCCCACCACACGCGATAAAGCACCAGATTCATTTTCTAGTAATAATGACAAAATTCGACGCATAATCAGGTCCTCTCCGTTTTACTCAGCCACATCTCGTCCATTCCACCACCACGAAGCTGCATCGGATAGACATGCTCATTGCCATCGACTATTACATCAACAAACACCAGGCGCCCAAGGCTTACCTCTTTAAGTGCCAGAGCCAGCTTCTCTTCCAGCTCGGCAGGTTTTTCGATGATCATTCCAACATGTCCGTAGGCTTCAGCCAGCTTTACAAAGTCTGGCAGAGACTCCATATAAGAGTGTGAATGTCTGCTGGAATAATGTATATCCTGCCACTGCTTGACCATCCCCAGATAGCGGTTATTGAGATTAAGCACCAGCACGGGGAGGTTATATTGCAAGGCCGTGGATAATTCCTGAATATTCATCTGAATACTGCCATCACCCGTCACACAAACCACTGTTTCATCCGGCAGAGCCAGTTTCACGCCAAGTGCCGCTGGCAGGCCAAATCCCATCGTGCCAAGCCCGCCGGAGTTAATCCAGCGACGCGGTTTGTCGAACAGATAGTAGAGTGCGGCAAACATCTGATGCTGGCCCACGTCCGAAGTAATATAAGCGCTGCCTTCGGTTAAGCTCCACAAGGTTTCAACAACGCGCTGCGGTTTAATGGTGTCATTATCACGCGTAAATTTCAGACACTGACGATAGCGCCAGTTCTCTATTTTTTCCCACCAATCGCGCTGACTGTCCAAATGCTGCTCATCGTTACGTTGTGAAAACATACTGAGTAGCTGTTGCAGCACCTGCTTCCCGTCACCAACGATTGGAATATCGGCCTGTACCGTTTTTGAAATAGATGAGGGGTCAATATCGATGTGCACTACAGTCGCATCCGGACAATATTTCTCCAGATTATTGGTCGTGCGATCATCAAAACGCACCCCAACAGCAAAGATCAGGTCGGCATGATGCATCGCCATATTAGCCTGATAAGTGCCATGCATTCCCAGCATTCCCAGATTCTGGCGATGAGTACCCGGAAAACTACCCAACCCCATCAGAGACATAGTTACTGGCAGATTTAGCTTTTCGACCAAGGCGAGTAGCTCTGCTTCCGCTCCTGATGTCACCACGCCACCCCCGGCGTACAGGACCGGCCGGTGAGCGTCCAGTAATGTCTGTAACGCACGTTTAATCTGCCCTCTGTGCCCTTGAGTGGTAGGCTGGTATGAACGCATACTCACACTTTCCGGCCAGTGGTAAGGCAACTTATTGCCTGGTTGGAGAATATCTTTCGGCAGATCGACCACCACCGGGCCGGGCCGGCCCGAGGCTGACAGCCAGAACGCTTTTTTCAAAACACCAGGGATATCTTCGGTCTGTTTAACCAGAAAACTGTGTTTGACCACAGGGCGGGAAATCCCCACCATATCACACTCCTGAAAAGCGTCGAAACCAATGAGCGCAGTGGGAACTTGCCCGGACAGAATCACTAAAGGAATAGAATCCATATAGGCTGTTGCAATCCCGGTGATAGCATTAGTAGCACCTGGCCCCGACGTCACCAGCACCACCCCGACACTACCTGTAGAGCGGGCATAACCATCCGCCATGTGTACCGCGCCCTGCTCATGACGCACCAGAATATGGTCCACTCCTCCCACCGTTTGCAGCGCATCATAAATATCTAGCACTGCACCACCCGGATAGCCGAAAATGTGCTTAACCCCTTGATCAATCAATGATTGGATGACCATTTCCGCTCCTGATAACATCTCCATTTTTTCTTTTTCCTCCAGCCGTTAGAATATTATTTAACCGGCAGATACTCGCCCATACTATATTAGTGAGCAGCCTGGTCAGTCTGGCTTTCCATACATAAACACGGCATTCTCACATACCATAACAAAGCATTCTTATGTTCAGCAAAATGTCTTCCCGTGTACATATGGCTATCACGGATTGCCATGACGGTGCAACACCTCAGCAGGACGTACCTTAAAAGTCGTGCTGCCAGCGCCTCGTTGCAGTAATCAGCGAACGATAAATTATGTACGGCAGTTGCCAGGATATCACCGCAATAGCATTAAATATGATCGTTCAGGACTTTAATGCACCACAAGAAAACATGAAAACCAGACACACCGATACGTGATCCTGTGTACAAAAACATTTTAAATCGTGTGTTGTAATGAATAATCTATTGACCAGCTTAACCGCAATCCACAGCATTGATCGCTGTAAATCAACAGGAGTATCAGACATGGAGAAAGGGACAATGTCATTTACAACAGGTGAAGGATTAGGCATTATTCAGTTTGGTAATCCCTCAGAACTATTCAGTGATAAAGCGTTCGAGGTCGTTTTCTATCTTGCTGCAACGGATGAGCTCTCAGGAAATAGCTAACCAACTCTCTCTGGCCAAAAGAACCATAGAAAATTATACACAGGAAATTTTTGATAAAGCCGGAATATCAGGGAAAAATGCCAGACAGCAGCTAATAGCCCGGTGCCGTGCTAAAGGCTATGACCGCTACGTGCCTGGAAAATTTCTTAAGGCTGCCCCAATAGAGTTCTTTGAATAAATCCGGCCACAAAAAGAACTCCTGCATCATAATCAGCTAACATAAATGATATACAGAAAAGCTGGCAATATTACGCTATGATTTTACTGTCATTTTTCAGCTATCTTCCACAAAGATCGTTTTTTCTGTTAAGCCTGCTGTGCATCACAGAAGCACAATAATAGTGCCATGTAACACATGACATCATTAAAGATAATTCCAAAATAAAATTCTGCCTGGCACTGCAATCATCTTCCCGCCCGTCAGAAGTCCGCCCGCTATGAATCCATCAGCCACAGAACGCCTGTGATGATATCTCAACACGTCAAAATCATATGTATTCATCAGGCAGGCGCTGATCCAGCCAACTATTTGGTCTTACATAAGTTCAGATAAATATTGCAGGTTTAAAGTAGATAACACTGTGGGTGTCATAAGCTGGAGCAAAAAAGCATTTACTCATATTTAACATTTACAAAAAAATGATTGTAAGAAAATATGTTATCTGCTTACTATCTTAACATTAATTTTTCTTATTTGTTTTAGCTTCCTGGCCATTCATTTTTAATAACCGAGGAGTCATTCAATGAGAACTATCACACCCAAAATAGCGCACCAGCCTCTGTCCGCTTCACTCAGCACAGACATCAGAATGTTTGCGAACCCAAAATCACCCACACAGCGCTGTTACTAACTGTTAATAATGAGCAGGTAAGCCTCTATAAACGAAAATAATCTGAATATCAGCCAGCCTGCACCACTGCATTACTCGTCAGGAATTTTTTTAAAATCCCGAATGATCTTCTTCATTCACTCTTACATAACGAGGAGACACTATATGAACCCCGTAAATTTTAACGTACACGCCTCCCCTTTCTACCCTTCGAATCCGTCACAGAGAACTGAACAAAACACACCTCAATCCGCAGATTCCAGAAAAAATACGCCACCACAGCAGACATCCAGGCCTGTTTTACAAGATGACGCCGGCAGGCCGAATGCTCCACAAAAGCAGTGTATATCGGCCAGCCCGGAGCAATCATCCACAGAGGCCGAAAGAGCAATGTACCGGGCAACGCTCAGATATGAAAAAGCATCGAGGACGGCCGAATGGGTTAAAAAACACATAATTGAAATTGAAGACCAAACTCAGCATTACCCCTATTGAGAAGCCCTGAGCTGAGAATGTTTACATCATCGACGGATTGAAAATCAGTAATACGTCCTGATAACCGGCCCGCCCGAATCGTGGCGGGTCAAACGACTAGGACCTGACCACCACGCCAGCACTATTTTTGCCTGCAATATATGAAACTGATCTTTACGTTAATGAAGGATACTGACAGTATTTGAAAAGTAAAAAATCAACAAGATTGATTACTTTCAGATGTGCCACAGAAAATTCGAAAATTGTGCTGCTAAGAATGCAATCTTGCGCCAGGCGGGAGCTGGCCGTTCATCAGATAGTTCCGCAATTTTCAGCACACGCAATAGTCCCTAACGTTTTCAAGCATATTCCGGCCATGATTAAAATCTCTGAACCATTAACCATCGCAGCCTACAGCAGTGGCTGACGCCGTCATGTCTGCGCCTTAAATTACATTAATAATTATGAACTATTATCAAAAAAAGCGCTGTCAGCGGAATTATTATTGACATCACAAGTAGAATCCAGTACCAATAATCGTATCAAACAATATTAACAAGGTTTACACGATGTTGTGTATCCACTCAGCTAATCTACTATTACGACTACGCCTTAACTGCGCGCGGCGGGAGTGTGGCTGAATCGACTAACTTAATTCAAGCCTGCAAAACCTGAAAAAACCCGCGCCAGAACGCGGGTTTTTTTATACCCACAATTCCGGCCAACTCAAGCATGACCAAGGACAATCTCATGAGCCAGCAAGTCATTATCTTTGATACCACCCTGCGCGATGGCGAACAGGCCCTGCAAGCCAGTCTCAGTGTAAAAGAGAAATTACAGATAGCAATAGCGCTCGAGCGCCTGGGTGTAGATGTAATGGAGGTTGGGTTCCCGGTCTCTTCCCCGGGAGATTTCAACTCCGTACAAACAATTGCCCGGCAGATCAAAAACAGCCGGGTGTGTGCTCTGGCGCGCTGCACAGAAAAAGATGTCGATGCCGCGTATCAGGCACTGCGAGTGGCAGAGCACTACCGCATTCATACTTTTATTGCTACCTCACCACTGCATATCGCCACCAAGCTGCGCAGCACCCTGCCAAACGTCATCGAGCGTGCCGTCCGGATGATCAGACACGCCCGTAATTATACTGATGATGTCGAGTTCTCCTGTGAAGACGGCGGCCGTACCCCCATTGACGACTTATGCCGGGTGGTCGAGGCAGCGATTAATGCTGGCGCCACCACTATCAATATCCCGGACACGGTCGGTTATACCCTGCCCCAGGAATACGCAGCGCTCTTCAGCCAGCTGCGCGAGCGGGTGCCCGGCATTGATAAGGTTACCCTTTCCACCCATACTCACGACGATTTAGGCATGGCGACAGGCAATGCTCTGGCGGCAGTAATGGCTGGTGCCCGTCAGGTAGAAGGCGCGATGAATGGCCTGGGTGAACGCTCAGGCAACTGTGCGCTGGAAGAGGTGATAATGGCGATCAAAACCCGTCAACAGCGTATGCAGATACACACCACCATTAATCATCATGAGATCTACCGCACCTGCCAGACCGTCAGCCAGATTTGTGATATGCCTATCCCCGCAAACAAAGCTATTATCGGTACTAACGCCTTCGCTCATTCCTCAGGCATTCATCAGGATGGTGTACTGAAAAATCGAGAAAACTACGAAATCATGACACCACAATCTATTGGCCTCACTCAGGTACAATTCAACCTGACCTCTCGTTCTGGCCGCGCAGCCGTCAAACACCGCATGGAATCAATGGGCTATCAGCCAGAGGATTACGATATGGATAGCCTGTACGACGCATTTCTCAGACTGGCGGATAAGAAAGGACAGGTTTTTGATTACGATCTGGAAGCACTGGCGTTTATCAACAATCAACATGACGCGTCAGACAACTTTACGCTAGTAAGTTACAACGTTCAGTCAGGTTCAGGCGCCTGGGCTACTGCCTCTGTTGAGCTGAACTGCCAGAGCGAAAGTAAAATAGCTAGCAGTGAGGGCAACGGCCCGGTCGATGCCGTTTATCAGGCGATCAATCGCATTACCGGCTTTAACATCGCGCTAATTAAATATCAGTTAACCGCTAAAGGTGAGGGTAAGGAAGCATTAGGGCAGGTAAATATCACGGTCAGCTACAATGATCGCAAATTTCATGGCGTTGGTCTGGCAACCGATATTGTCGAATCCTCCGCCCAGGCGATGGTCAATGCCTTAAATAATATCTGGCGTGCACGTGAAGTAGAGCAGCAGTTACAACGTAAAACCATTAAACAATCACAAAAGGATCAGGTCTGATATGTCTGAAAACTACCACATTGCGGTTTTAGCCGGTGACGGTATCGGCCCTGAGGTGATGAAACAGGCACTGAAAGTGCTGCAACAGGTACGCCAGTGCTTCGGGCTGCGCATTACTACCAGTGAGTATGATGTTGGAGGTATTGCTATTGATCGTACTGGCAGGCCACTGCCAGAGGCTACTCTGGAAGACTGTAAACGGGCAGATGCCATTCTTTTCGGCTCCGTCGGCGGCCCAAAATGGGAGCATCTGCCACCAGAAAAGCAACCAGAACGTGGCGCCCTGCTGCCATTGCGCAAACACTTCAGGCTGTTTGGCAACCTGCGCCCCGCCAGCCTCTATAAAGTTCTGGAAGATATGAGTCCACTGCGGCGTGATATCGCACATCAGGGATTTGATATCTTGTGCGTACGCGAACTGACGGGTGGAATCTATTTCGGGCAACCAAAAGGCCGTGAAGGCAGTGGTCCCCACGAGCGCGCTTTTGATACTGAGGTATATCACCGCTTTGAGATTGAACGCATCGCCCGCATCGCTTTTGAATCAGCCCGCAAGCGCCGCCACCATGTTACCTCGATCGATAAAGCCAACGTCCTCCAGAGTTCAATAATGTGGCGGGAAGTGGTTAATGATGTCGCAAAAGCGTATCCCGACGTAACACTAAGCCATATGTATGTCGACAACGCCGCTATGCAGATTATTAAACAACCCTCACAGTTCGATGTGCTGCTCTGCTCTAATCTGTTTGGCGACATTCTTTCTGACGCCTGCGCAATGATAACAGGGTCAATGGGTATGCTGCCTTCAGCCAGCCTTAATGCTTATGGTTTTGGTCTTTATGAGCCAGCGGGCGGCTCCGCACCTGATATCGCTGGCAAAAATCTTGCTAATCCGATCGCACAAATCTTATCGCTGGCGTTGCTGCTGCGCTTTAGCCTTAATGCCGATAATGCTGCAAATGCTATCGAGCGCGCCGTTAGCCGGACGCTAGAAGAAGGGCACCGCACCGTAGACCTGGCGGGTAATGGCCCGGCTATCAGTACGGATGAGATGGGCAACATCATTGCCCGCTATATCACTAACAACGAGTGAGTAAAAGAAATACCGGAGGGAACTACAACCGTTTATTCGCCTGTGGCAATGCTGCCACAGAGTGAGCAAACTACGCTTGCACTGCCCGCACTAAAACTCTGCTACTCATAGCGCCCGTCAGCCCGCTGATGGTAACTGGTATTTAAAGCTTTCGTCTTCATTGCAAAATCATTACAATTTACTAACTCTCAACGGGGTGCCTAAAGCAGGATTATCGGTAACTTCCTGCCTTGCTGAGATAATACCCGTCGTACCTGAGCCGGATAATACTGGCGTAGGGATTTGAGGCTATAACTACTCACTCAAATCCTTTGCGATCTTTTTTCAATTTCACCATGGAACGCAAAGTGTTAAAATTCACTTTACCCGCAATCATACTTTTTTTTTCCCCCCTTGTTGCTGCCCGCCCTTTGTTAACAGTGTATACCCACGACTTTTTCGCTTCAGAATGGGGACCGGGGCCGATAGTCAAAAAAGCCTTTGAAGCACAGTGCAACTGCAAGCTGAAATATGTGGTACTTGGAGATGGCGTTATGCTGTTCAACCGCTTGCGTATGGAAGGCAACCGCACCGCAGCGGATGTCGTGGTAGGGCTGGACAATAATCTGATGGGTATAGCAGAGGATACGGGCCTGTTCGCGCCAGCAAATATTGACCTCAGTCCTCTTCGTATCCCGGGTGGCTGGAACAATAAAACGTTCATGCCATATGATTACGGCTGGCTCGCTTTCATCTATGACAAAACCAAACTGGCAAACCCACCAACAAGCCTGCATCAACTGATTGATGGAGATACGCCAGTTAAAGTAATATATCCGGATCCACGTACCAGTACGCCAGGTCTTGGGCTGCTGCTGTGGGTTCAAAAAGTGTTTGGCGACAACGCTGCACATGCCTGGCACAAACTGGCAAAAAAAACGGTAACAGTAACCAAAGGTTGGGGCGAAGCTTACGGACTGTTTCTTAAAGGGGAGGCTGATATGGTACTGAGTTATACTACCTCACCCGCGTACCACCTGATTGAACAAAATCGATCTCAGTTTGCTGCTGCCAGTTTTAGCGAGGGGCACTATTTACAAGTTGAAGTAGCAGCAAAATTAAAATCAAGTAAACATCCACAGCTGGCGGATAAATTTATGGCATTTATTCTCTCTGACGATGTCCAGAAACTCATTCCATCCACTAACTGGATGTATCCCGTCATCGCCACTCCTCTGCCTGTAGGGTATGCAACATTAACCAAACCAGCTATTACGCTGCAATACGGTCCGCAGGAAGTTGCAAACCACCGTACAACATGGGTGAATTCATGGCAACTCAACGTCAGTCGCTAATTCCGGGGTGGATGCTGCCCGGTGCTCTAGCAGCATCGCTTCTGGTCGTCCTTGCAATTACCACACTCACTGCATTATTGTGGCAACATTCAGAGCAGAGCTGCCTGACACTACTCGGCGACCCCTGGCTGTGGCATGTTATCGGCTTCTCTTTCAATCAGGCGCTGCTCTCCACCCTGCTATCAGTAGCGCCTGCTATCGTAGTGGCGCGAACACTCTGGCGCTGCCACTTTCCGGGTCGTGAGTGGTTGCTGCGTTTGTGCTCAGTAACGCTGGTCATGCCAGTCCTGGTGGTAGTCTTTGGTATCCTCAGCGTTTATGGCCGTCAGGGATGGATAGCGCAAATTGCTGCACTGTCAGGCTTTGACTGGGACTTCTCACCCTATGGTTTGCACGGTATTTTACTGGCACATGTGTTTTTCAATTTGCCACTGTCAGCCAGGCTGCTGTTGCAGACCCTTGAACGAATCCCGAATGAACAACGTCAGCTTGCCGCGCAGCTTTCCATAACAGGCTGGAATCACTTCCGCCTGGTGGAGTGGCCCTGGCTCCGCCGTCAGCTGCTATCATGCAGCATGCTTGTCTTTATGCTCTGTTTCGCCAGTTTTGCAATTGTTCTCACACTGGGCGGTGGTCCACAGGCAACAACACTGGATCTGGCCATCTATCAGGCGCTTAGCTACGACTATGATCCTCATCAGGCAGCGTTCCTGGCACTACTGCAACTCTTTTGCTACACGGGGTTTGTGCTGATAAGTCAGCGACTGAGTAAAGGAGTTCCTGTTGATGAAAGCTTAGGGGGCTGCTGGCGTAATCGGCAACAGCCCCTGGGCCAGAGGCTGGCAGACATTTTGGTGATCCTGCTTACCCTGCTGCTACTCCTGCCACCACTACTGGCAGTGGTAATTAATGGTATACACCATAGTACGACAACGGTACTAACACATCACACATTGTGGATAGCTTTACTGACATCATTACGCATTGCAATCGGCGCCGCAGTAGTTAGTGTAATACTCACCCTAATGCTATTATGGAGTAGCCGGGAGTTACGTCTGCGCCAGCGGATACTACCAAGCCAGCTACTGGAAATGAGCGGAATGTTAATCCTTGCCATGCCTAGCATTGTGCTGGCATCTGGTGTATTTCTGCTGCTCAATTTTACTATTGGATTGCCGCAATCCATCGCCGGGCTGGTAATAATGATCAATGCACTGATGGCAATTCCCTTTGTGATGAAAGTGCTGGAACATCCCATGCTGGAAATAGCAGAACGCTACAATCTACTCTGTTTATCTCTTAATATCCACGGATGGAATCGATTACGCCTCATTGAACTGCGTGCCTTACGGCGCCCGTTAACTCAGGCGCTGGCCTTTGCCGCTACGCTTTCGATAGGTGATTTTGGTATGATGGCACTGTTTGGCAACAATGATTTCATAACATTACCGTTTTACCTCTATCAGCAACTGGGCGCCTACAGAAGCGATGACGGTGCTGTCACAGCACTGATGCTGCTAATACTTTGCTTACTATTATTCACTCTGATTGAGAAAGTAACTCACCCGTATGCTAACACTCACTGATTTAACCTGCCTCTATCCTACAATCACAATCAGTTTTACTTTTAGTGTACTGAGAGGTGAACGTGTGGCAATAATAGGACCAAGCGGAGCGGGCAAAAGCACGCTGCTGGCACTAATTGCCGGATTCCTGACTCCTGCACGCGGCAAATTACTATTCGATGGCAGTGACCATACTCGGGTCACACCATCAGAGCGCCCGGTTTCAATGCTGTTTCAGCACCACAATCTGTTCGCACATCTTACCGTAGCCGAAAATATCGGGCTGGGGCTTCATCCTGGCCTGAGACTTAATGCTGACCAAAAGCAGGCCGTATCCCATATCGCCCGCCGGGTTGGCATAGAAGATCTGCAAAACCGTCTTCCTGCAACACTCTCCGGCGGCCAACGCCAGCGGGCAGCGCTAGCACGCTGCCTGGTACAGCAGCAACCAATTTTACTCCTGGATGAACCCTTCTCGGCACTCGACCCGGTACTACGTCAGGAAATGCTGCAACTGGTAGCATCGGTCTGCAAAGAGCGGTGGATAACCTTGCTAATGGTTTCCCATAACATTGATGACGCGCGCTATATCGCCCCGCGAGCCTTATTGATTGATGGTGGCCGCGTTGCCAAAGACCTTGATACATCAATGCTGATCGCCAATAGTTGTTAACCTGTCAACGTTACCGCTGCAATAAGATGGCAGAAAATACATCAGCTTTGATACCGTAACCATAGATAAATATTATCATCAATACAAGCTGAGCTAATCTGCTGCCGCAGGCAGACGTCAAAGAGGAAACACAGGAGTTAGTATGACGCACAATGGACCAGGATTTGTGCTCACACGCCACTGGCGGGATCGCGCCGGAGGTATTGAAATTATACTCTGGCTGGCAACTGATGATGGCCCCCGGCGCCTGGTGCTGACAGACCAGCAGGCAGTGGCTTTTATTCCCGCAAGCCAACAGGCTAAAGCCCAGACCCTGTTACAAAACGACACTGGCTTTCACTTTGCCAACCTCAAACTAAAAGATTTTCATCACCGCCCCGTAGTTGGGCTTTATTGCCGTCACTACCGGCATTTGCTGAAACTGGAACAAAAACTGCGCATGGGCGGAGTAGCTGTTTATGAAGCCGATATCCGTCCTCCGGATCGCTGGCTGATGGAGCGGTTTATTACTGCTCCCGTTTGGTTCGAGGGCCAGAGCAAGTCTGATGTCATCGGCCAGCCCAGGGTTAAAGCGTACCCCGATTATCGCCCCACACTTAAATGGGTATCACTTGATATCGAGACCAGTCGTAGTGGAGAGCTCTACTGCATTGGCCTTGAGGGATGCGGACAATCTGATGTACTAATGCTGGGTCCCGCCAACGGCAGTAAAAAGGATCCCGGCATGAATATCATCTGGCACAAC
Source organism: uncultured Enterobacteriaceae bacterium (assembly GCA_936920625.1). Classification (GTDB taxonomy): domain Bacteria; phylum Pseudomonadota; class Gammaproteobacteria; order Enterobacterales; family Enterobacteriaceae; genus Izhakiella. The sequence continues at coordinate 117,974 of CAKZHC010000016.1, read as the reverse complement.
AGCCGGCCAGCGCTGATTGCCGGCCTGAACCGGTGGTTTGCACATTTTGACCCCGATGTGATTATTGGCTGGAATCTGGTGCAATTCGATTTACGGCTGCTTCAGCGCCTGGCGGATAGTTGCAATGTACCGTTACAACTGGGGAGAGGCAGCCAGCCTCTTGAATGGCGTGAGCACAGATTTAAACCCGGCGTATTTTTTGTCACTGCTGCTGGCCGGCTGGTCATTGATGGCATCGAGGCGTTAAAATCGGCTTTCTGGCACTTTGACTCCTTCAGCCTCGAGGCCGTTTCCCGTGCGCTACTGGGGGAAGGCAAAACAATCGAAGACCCGGACTGGCGGATGGAAGAGATCGAACGCCGTTTTGCGGACGACAAACCAGCACTGGCTCATTATAATCTGACCGATTGCCGGCTGGTGACCCGCATTTTCCACCATACCCAGCTAATGCCATTTATGCTTGAGCGTGCCGCAGTCAACGGGCTGCCAGCCGATCGCCACGGCGGCTCGGTGGCAGCCTTCAGCCACCTTTATCTGCCCGCTCTGCATCGGCAGGGTTTTGTAGCCCCCAATAGTGGTGAAATAGCACCGCAAACAAGTCCGGGCGGCTATGTAATGGATTCGCGTCCGGGGCTGTATCACTCCGTGCTGGTACTCGATTATAAAAGCCTTTATCCATCGATTATTCGCACCTTTCTTATCGATCCACTTGGCATGATTATCGGTCTGGCCAACCCCGACAATGCTATACCCGGTTTTCGAGGTGCCTGCTTCTCGCGCCAGCACCACTGCCTGCCTGAAATTGTCAATCAGATTTGGGGAAAACGAGAACAGGCCCGGAAGCGCGGTAATAAACCACTTGTCCAGGCGCTGAAAATTATGATGAATGCTTTCTATGGTGTGCTTGGCGCCCCCTCCTGCCGCTTCTTTGACCCGCGCCTAGCCTCATCTATCACTCTGCGTGGCCATGAGATCATGCAACAGACCCGATTGCTTATCGAACAACAGGGCTTTGATGTCATCTATGGTGATACTGACTCTACCTTTATCTGGTTAAAATCTCCACACAGTGAGGAGGATGCTGACGCTATTGGCAATAAGCTTACCCGCTATGTTAATGAGTGGTGGGCTCGCCATTTGCAGGCAACCCTAGGCGTGAACAGCGCACTGGAGCTTCAGTATGAAAATCACTTCTGCCGGTTTTTTATGCCAACAATTCGCGGAACTGAGCAGGGCAGCAAAAAACGCTATGCCGGGCTGATTCGCCGCCATGGCGAAGAACGACTATTGTTCAAAGGGCTGGAGAATGTGCGCACCGACTGGACACCGCTGGCTCAACAGTTTCAGTACGCGCTTTACGGGCGTCTGTTTCGTGACGAATCCTGGCAGGCATATCTGCGTGATACAGTGCAGGCGCTGTTAGATGGCAGGCTGGATGAACAATTAATATACAGTAAACGCCTGCGCCGCCCTCTTGATGCTTACCAGCGTAATGTTCCGCCACATGTGCGCGCTGCCCGGATTAGTGATGCACATAGCCGCAAACGAGGTCTGCCGACGCGCTATCAGAACGGGGGGCGCATCCGCTATGTGATGACAACAGGCGGCCCTGAACCACTGGAAGTGCGAAGCCAGCCACTGGATTACCATCACTATCTTTACCGCCAGTTACAGCCAGTAGCCGATGCCATTTTGCCATTTCTAGGGGAAGATTTCGCCACCCTGATTTCTGGCCAGCTTGGGCTTTTTGACAGGTGACGAATCTGTCACCTTCCAGTACCATAACCCCCTTTAAATAATTTAAATATTAGGTTATCTGCCTGTCGTTCTGTCATCAGGCAGTTGACGTTGTGCAATATATCAAATCAGAACGAGTCTATTGTCTATGCCTTTTATCGTTGGTCAGCGCTGGGTAAGCGACACCGAGAGTGAACTGGGACTGGGAACTGTTATTGCGCTTGATGGCCGTAGCGTGACCCTGCTTTTCCCCGCCACGGGTGACAATCGTCACTACACAAGGAGTGATCCTCCTATCACTCGGGTAATCTTCAACCCCGGCGACAGGGTAACCAGCCATCAGGGCTGGCAGCTGGAAGTAGAGAGGGTAGACACCAGCTCAGGGCTTATGACTTACATCGGCAGGCGAATCGACACTGGAGAGCAGGAAGTCATGCTGCGGGAGATGATGCTTGACAGTAAACTGACATTTAGCAGACCTCAGGATCGCCTGTTTGCAGGGCAACTTGACCGTATGGAACGCTTTGCACTGCGCTATCGGGCCCGCAAGTATCAGAGTGAACAGTATCTTCTTGCCAGCAGTGGCTTACGCGGCACACGCACCAGCCTTATCCCGCATCAGCTCCATATCGCCCGGCAGGTGGCACAACGCCATGCTCCCCGTGTACTCCTGGCTGATGAGGTGGGACTGGGTAAGACTATCGAAGCGGGTTTAATTATTCACCAGCAACTGCTGTCAGGACGTGCCAGCCGGGTGCTAATCATCGTGCCCGAAAGCCTGCAACATCAATGGCTGGTAGAGATGCTACGGCGGTTTAACCTCCACTTTGCTCTGTTTGATGAAGAACGCTATCTCGAAACACGCCAGGATAGTGAAAATCCGTTTGAGACGGAACAGCTGATGATATGTTCTCTGCCGTTCGTGCTGGATAACCCGCAGCGCAGGCAACAACTGACTAAAGCAGAGTGGGATCTGATGGTCGTAGACGAAGCCCACCATCTGCACTGGCAGCCTGACGCGCCGAGCGCTGAATACCAGGCTATTGAACAACTCGCACAACATATTCCCGGTGTACTGCTACTCACCGCCACCCCCGAACAGCTTGGCATCGGGAGCCATTTTGCCCGCCTGCGACTGCTGGATTCGAACCGGTTTCACGATTTTCAACAATTTATTACAGAGCAACAGCACTACCAGCCGGTGGCGCAGGCGGTCACCACACTGCTAAGCGAAGCCCCGCTGGATTCTCATATGCAGGACAGACTACGCGCGCTGATAATCGGGCAGGACATCGAGCCGCTTCTGGCGCAAGTCAACATTCAGGATCCGCAACAGGCAACAGCGCGTGAGCAGCTGATCACCCTGCTCATGGATCGTCACGGCACCAGCCGCGTTCTGTTTCGCAACAGCCGTAGCGCGATTAAAGGCTTTCCTCGCCGTGTATTGCACACCATTGCCCTGCCAATGCCCCAGAAGTATCAAGAGGCAATTGCGCATACTTCCGACATCCGTGAAGTGTACTCTGTTCATCAGCAGGCCTGTACCCTGCTCCACCCTGAACAGATCTACCAACGCTATGCTGGTGAAAGTGATAACTGGTGGAGTATCGACCCCAGAGTAGCCTGGCTGGCAAGCTACGCAGTGCAGAACCGTCAGCATAAGATCGTGGTAATCTGTGCTCACAAACGTACCGCAACAGAACTTGAGCGGGTACTGCGCGAACGGGAAGGAATTCGGGCAGCAGTGTTTCATGAGGACCTGTCGATTATTGAGCGTGACCGCGCAGCCGCCTGGTTCGCCTCAGAGGAAGAGGGCGCTCAGCTACTGATATGCTCGGAGATCGGCTCGGAGGGGCGTAATTTTCAGTTCGCCAGCAAAATGGTGATGTTTGACCTGCCGCTTAATCCCGATCTGCTTGAACAGCGTATCGGGCGCCTTGATCGCATCGGTCAGGAGCAGGATATTGAAATCATTGTGCCCTGTCTTGAGGACTCCGCACAGGCACTGCTGCTACGCTGGTATCATCAGGGCCTTAATGCTTTTGAACACACCTGCCCAACCGGTCGCACGCTCTTTGATGAGGTTTCTGAAACTCTGACAAACCTGCTCATTGCCCCACCTGACCCGCAGGTTATCGAGACTTTTATCCATCACTGCCACCAGCGCCATAATGATATTAAACAGCTTTTAGAGCAGGGACGAGACAGGCTACTGGAGCTTCACTCCCATGGTGGTGCACAGGCGCTGGCGCTGGCGCAGGAGATCCATCAACAGGATAACGCAACCGACCTGGTCACTTTTGCGCTTAACCTGTTTGATATTATTGGAATCAATCAGGACGATCGCGGCGATAATCTGATCGTCCTGACCCCCTCCGATCATATGCTGGTGCCAGATTTTCCTGGGCTACCCCAGGATGGCTGCACTATCACCTTTGATCGCTACCAGGCTTTGGCGCGGGAGGATGCTCTCTTTATTACCTGGGAACACCCTATTATTCGTCACGGCCTTGACCTGATCCTCTCGGGAAATATCGGCTGTTGCGCCTTGTCTCTGCTGAAAAATAGTGCACTGCCTTCAGGGACTCTGCTACTTGAGCTAATCTACGTCGTTGAATCACAGGCCCCTCCCCGGCTGCAACTGAACCGCTTTCTGCCTCCAACACCTCTACGACTACTGCTTGATAACAACGGAACTAATTTGGCAGATAAAGTGGAGTTTGAGCATTTTAATCGTCAGCTCAAGGCGGTTAACCGCCATAATGGCAGTAAACTTATCAATGCAATGCAACAGGACGTTCATCAGCTTTTGTTACGTGGTGAGGATCACATCGCCCGTGCAGCGCGTACGCTTATCGATGAAGCGCGCCGCCAGGCTACGGAAACGTTAAATACCGAACTGGCAAGGCTTACCGGATTACGTGCCGTTAATCCGGCTATTCGCGACGATGAAGTCGAAGCGTTAATCAATAACCGCCAGGAGGTACTTGCCTGTCTCGATGGAGCCAGCTGGCGGCTCGACGCTATCAGACCCATTGTTGTCACTCATCATTAAGTCAGCGTGCGGCCAGCCAGTAGCAATACGGAAACCGCTCTGGCGCCTGCACGCTATTATCAGTCTGATGGAGGAAGCAATTACGTGGTTATGATGGAACCCTACAGGCCGCCTGAGGATCCCTGGCTAGATATCCTCTACCGGGACGCCCATATTCTGGTAGTTAATAAGCCCAGTGGATTGTTATCTGTGCCCGGCCGGCTTGAAATTCATAAAGACAGCGTCATGACACGCATTACCAATGATTTTCCCATGGCTTTTTCTGTGCACCGGCTGGATATGGACACCAGCGGGGTGATGATAGTGGCCCTGACTAAAAATGCTGAACGGGAACTCAAACGTCAGTTTCGTGAACGCGAGCCGCAAAAAAGCTACCTGGCCCGTGTCTGGGGTCATCCGGATAAAACCCACGGCGTTATTAATATGCCATTGATTTGTGACTGGCCAAACCGGCCCCTGCAGAAAATCTGCTTTGAGCAAGGTAAGCCAGCACAAACACTATGGCGTCGGCTCAGTTGCGACGGCGATAATAGTGCAAGACTCAGGCTGACACCGGTAACGGGCCGCTCCCACCAGTTACGGGTACATTTGCTGGCAATCGGCCATCCGATCCTAGGTGATCGTTTCTATGCGCCGCCAGAAGCAGCGACTTTGACATCACGCCTCCAGTTGCACGCAGAATCCCTGACCATTACCCATCCGGAATCAGGCGCGCTAATGACATTCCACCAGCCAGCAGATTTCTAAAATAGCAACAGAGGCCTGCTAAGCATCATGATTACCCCGTCAGCGCAAAATGATCACACTCCGAATCAGGATGCCCGGCAAACCGCGCTGTTCAAAATCCGCGCTGGCGGCGAATAAGTTCATATGCCGCCTGAATCTCCTGAGCCTTCTGTTTGGCCCGTTCCATCATCTGCGGCGGCAGCCCTTTGGTCACCAGTTTATCAGGATGATATTCACTCATCATTTTACGGTAAGCCCGCTTGACCGTCGTTTTATCATCGGTGTTCGTAACACCAAGCAAACTACAGGCATCCTGCAATTGCGATGCAGAAGAGTAAGCACGCTGTTGGGAACCCTCCTCCTTATGCTGCCTGCCATTATTAAAATTTTGCCTGCCGGTGGCAGTATGCAAAAAATGGTCGAACTGACGACGTGAAAAGCCAAACTCCTCAGCAATGACATACAGCACGCGCTGCTCATTAGGATGGAGATATTCATCAACAAAAGCGGCCTGGATCTGAATTTCCAGAAAAACCCTTAGCAAATCATAACGGCCAAAACAGGCGCTCTTCAGTTCGCGCAATTTTTGGCGCAAAGGATAATCCCGCTGCTTTCCCTGCCTGAAAGCCTGCTGCGCGGCAGCACGACCCGGACCATGGAGTTTCATTCTGTCCATCTGGAGGGTCGCCATCTGAATATCGGCATCAGTGACACGCCCTTTTGATTTAGAAAGATGACCCATCACCTGAAACGTGGTATGAAAAAACAGCAATTGACGATTCTGATTGCCAGAGTAGCGGTGATTTTTAGGGAGCATTAGCGCTTTGTCCGTTAAATGACCAATGAACACCCCCAGCAAAATCGTAAAAATACCTCCCCCGCTCATCGTGCCAATTACCAGGCCGATTATTTTCCCCCAATAACGCATACTCTCCTCAATTTGCCATGTAAGCGGCTAAGAATTGCATTATCATACCCGCCATTTACCTCAGCGCCTAATGGCAACGTTGCCAGAGGATTTATACTAGCGCAACGCTTACGAGTGCGTTAGTCTCACACCATTTGTCGACTTGAAGCCAGTGATGACCGATTCTATGCCGCGTATAAAAAAACGTTTACCTGCCATCCTTGCCACACTGATTGGTTCAGCACTCTCAGGCCAGTCTGCACTGGCTGTCGACCTGAAATCACAATGCATGCTTGGTATTCCAGTATATAAGCGTCCCTTTTATAAAGGTGATAATCGTCGTCTTCCCGTCACTATTTACGCCGACAGGGCCGAGGGGCAATATTCTGACTATGCCGTTTTTAATGGTAACGTCGATATCTTACAGGGCAACAGCCGCCTGCAAGCTGATGAAGTGCAACTTCATCAACAACAAAAAGCGGGAGAATCTGCTCCGGGTCGTACCGTAGATGCAAAAGGTAATGTGCGCTACGATGATGATCGGGTCATTTTGCGCGGCCCAAAAGCGTGGTCTAACCTAAATACCAAAGATATTGATGTCTGGAATGGTGATTATCAGATGGTTGGACGTCAGGGCCGGGGCAGTGGCGAGCAGATGGAGTTGCGTGAAGATGGCCGTTACACTATCTTACAAAATGGCTCATATACCAGTTGTCTGCCGGGTGACAATAGCTGGAGCGTGGTGGGTACAAAAGTCATTCATGATCGCGATAAGCAAGTGGCAGAGATCTGGAACGCACGCTTTAAAATAGGCTCAGTACCCATCTTCTACAGCCCTTATCTGCAATTGCCAGTAGGCGATCGCCGCAGGTCCGGTTTCCTGATACCTAATATGAAATTCAGCAATGTTAGCGGCTTTGAGCTAATGCTGCCCTGGTACTGGAACATTGCGCCGCAGGTGGATGCAACTATCACCCCCCACTACATTGAAAAACGTGGCCAGCAGATTCAAAACGAATTTCGCTATCTGACCGTGTTTGGCACAGGGGTAATGGATTTTGACTATATGGGGTCTGATAAGGTTTACCGGGATCGCATCAGAAGTGGCGTGTATCAGGGAGATGCTGACAAAAACAAACGCTGGGCCTGGTTCTGGCAACATAATGGTATTTACAATCAACACTGGCGCTTAGGTGTTAACTATACCAGGGTCAGTGACCCCAACTATTTTACCGACCTCAACTCTGCCTACGGTTCGTCCACAGATGGATATGCCTCACAGATTTTTAGTCTGGGTTATGCTGATACAAACTGGGATGCCACGCTATCTTCAAAGCAGTTTCAGATTTTTCAGCAAACGATTAACGAAAGGACTAATGTTTACCGTGCCGAACCCCAGCTCGATTTTAACTATTATCACAATGATATCGGTCCGTTTGACAGCCAAATCTATGCGCAGATAGTGAAATTCACTAACGTGAACAGCCGCTATCCCACCGCAACGCGTCTGCATTTCGAACCCATGATAAATTTGCCACTTTCCAACGGCTGGGCAAGCCTCAACACCGAGGCTAAGCTGATGGTAACTCATTATCAGCAAGGTGATATTGACTGGTACAATCGTCAGCCGCAACGCGTTGATAATCATCTGGATTCAACAGTCAACCGGGTCTTACCCGAATTCAAAACCAACGGTAAACTGGTGTTTACGCGTGATATGAACTGGTCACCAGGTTATACCCAAACGCTAGAGCCCCGCGTTCAGTATCTCTACATTCCTTACCGTGATCAGAGCAATATCATGGCGTATGATTCAACGTTGTTACAATATGACTACAATGGATTATTTCGCGATCGCGCTTACGGTGGTTTGGACCGCATCAATTCGGCTAATCAGATAACGACCGGTATTACTACTCGCGTTTTTGATGATGAGCTGGTTGAACGTTTTAACGCTTCCATAGGTCAAATTTACGCATTCAGCCATCCACACAATGGAATAAGCAAGAGCTATTATAATCAAAATGACACCGCCGTATCCGATAACACAAGGCTGCTTGATGATGGTGACAAAGGTAGCGTAATTTGGGCTGGTGACACTTACTGGCGCATTAACGATAGCTGGTCCGCACGTGGCGGGATTGAGTACGACTCCCGGCTGGATGACATAACGCAGGGCAACGCAGTGCTGGAGTATCGTCGTGATACTGATCGCATGGTGCAATTAAACTATCGTTTCACCAGTCCAAAATATATCAAAGCCACACTGCCCAATATTCGCTGGCCGGGATATCAGCAAGGGATATCACAAATGGGAGCAACAATGAGCTGGCCCATATCAGATGCCTGGTCAGTAGTAGGCGCATGGTACTTTGATACCAAAGCCAGACAGACTGCTGATCAGCTCTTAGGTATGCAGTATAGTTCGTGCTGTTATGCTGTTCGTTTTGGTTATGAACGTAAGATTACTAACTGGGATTATACCCGCAATGAAAGTAAGTATGACAATGCAATCTGGTTCAACATTGAACTTCGCGGTCTCAGTGCCAATTATGGACTGGGTACCAACAGGATGTTGCGTGAGGGCATTTTGCCTTATCAGCGCTCATTTTAACCTCCTTTGACTTTACAAGTAACATCTGCCTGCAGATAGAATAATGGAAAAAATATGAAAAACTGGAGACTGCTGTTAACAGGCCTGGCTCTTGTCGCTAACAGTGTTGTTGCTACCCCACAGGCTATAGACAGAGTAGCCGTCATTGTGGGTAACGGTGTAGTGCTGGAAAGTGACATCGAGCGTATGATGCAATCGATAAAAACTCAGGCACATCAGGCAGGCCAGCAGCTTCCCGATGACAGGACGCTGCACCATCAGATTGTCGAAAAACTAATCATGGATGAGATTTTGCTACAACTGGCTGCCAGAGCAGGTATTCAGATTACCGATGAACAGGTTGATAAAGCCATCAAAGGTATTGCTGCACGCAACCACATGAACCTCGTACAACTCCGCAGCCAGCTGGCTCATGAGGGTATAGACTATAACATCTGGCGTGCTCAGACCCGCAAAGAGATGGCCATGGCTGAAATTCGTAATAACGAAGTCAGGCATCGCATCACTATTCTGCCTCAGGAGGTTGATACTCTGGCAGCACAGATGGCGATTCAGCATACAACCAATACCACATTTAATCTCAGCCAGATCCTGCTACCGTTACCAGAGAACCCAACACAGCAGCAGGTGGATAAGCAGGAAAAACTAGCCTACCGCCTGATAAGCGAGGCCAAAAATGGGGCAGATTTTGCAAAGCTGGCCATCACCTGGTCAGCAGATCAGAACGCTCTCAAAGGGGGTGCCATGGGCTGGGGGAGTGTTGAAGAATTGCCCTCACTGTTTGCGCAGTCACTGGCCAGCGCCAAACGCGGAGACATTATCGGCCCAATCCGATCAGGCGTCGGTTTTCATATTTTAAAAATTAACGATATTCGTGGGGATAATAAAAACGTCTCAATCACAGAGACGCATGCTCGTCATATTTTACTCAGACCCTCACCGATTATGACCGATAGCCAGGCTCGCAGCCGTCTGCAACAGATCGCCACTGAAATCCGCAGTGGTAAAACCGATTTTGCTTCTGCTGCTAAAGCGTTTTCACAAGACCCCGGTTCTGCCAACCAGGGAGGCGATATGGGATGGAATTCTCCAGAAATGTTCGATCCCGCCTTTCATGATGCTCTGCTAAAACTAAAAAAAGGCCAAATCAGCGCCCCTGTCCACTCATCCAGTGGATGGCATTTAATTGAGCTGCTGGATACCCGTCGGGTGGATAAAACCGACAGTGTCCAGAAAGAACGTGCATGGCGTCTGCTTTTTAACCGTAAATTTGCCGAAGAAGCACAAACATGGATGCAGGAGCAGCGGGCCAGTACTTATGTGAAAATCATCAAATCAGAATGATGAATAACCCTCGTGTCGTCATCACGCCCGGAGAACCTGCCGGTTGTGGGCCAGATTTGGTATTAAAACTGGCACAACAACCCTGGCCTGTCGAACTGGTTGTATGTGCAAGCCCCACGCTGTTATACCAGAGAGCACGGCAGTTAGGGCTTTCTGTCAGATTACGTGAATATCAGCCCGGAAACATCGCCAGCCCTTGCGGCGGTAAGGCGCTGACAGTACTGCCAATTGATACAGCCAGCCCTGTTACAGCCGGCGAACTCTCTGTGGATAATAGTCACTACGTGCTGGAGACTTTGGCCCGTGCATGTGATGGCTGTCTTAATGGCGAGTTTGCCGCACTGGTAACCGGGCCTGTCCATAAAGGCATCATTAATGATGCGGGTATCGCTTTCAGCGGACATACTGAATACTTTGCTGAACGTGCAGGATGTAAGCAGGTGGTGATGATGCTGGCAACGAATAAACTGCGTGTAGCTTTGGCCACTACCCATCTGCCACTCAAAAATGTTTCCGCTGCGATTACCCAGGAGCTCCTGCGTGAAGTGACTGGTGTTTTACATCGCAGCCTTTGTCAGCAGTTTGGCATCGCTGAGCCCCATATTCTGGTCTGCGGCCTCAACCCTCACGCTGGCGAGGGAGGACATTTGGGGCGTGAAGAAATTGATACTTTAATCCCGGCTATCAATGTACTGCGAGAACAGGGAATTCACCTTACCGGACCGCTGCCTGCTGATACACTATTTCAGCCTAAATATCTGCAACAGGCCGATGCCGTGCTGGCCATGTATCACGATCAAGGGTTGCCTGTGTTAAAATATCAGGGTTTTGGTCATGCTGTTAACATCACGCTCGGCCTGCCGTTTATCCGCACCTCTGTGGATCATGGTACCGCCCTTGAACTGGCAGGCAAGGGTGAGGCATCAGCGGAAAGTTTCATAACGGCGCTTAATTTTGCCATTGATATGATAAAATCCAGCCATGAATAATCGCGTATATCAGGGCCATTTTGCCCGTAAACGCTTCGGGCAAAACTTCCTTAACGATAGTTATATTATCGATAGGATTGTAGCGGCTATCCATCCGGGAAAAGACGAGGCACTGGTAGAAATCGGCCCCGGCCTCGGCGCACTGACCAGGCCCGTCGCCCAACAGGTTGATGCCATGACAGTCATTGAACTTGATCGTGACCTGGCCACACGATTAAAAGCAGACCCTGCCATGGGGCCTAAGCTGACGCTGTTTTCCCAGGATGTAATGACTTTTGATTTCTCTGCTCTGGCAGAAGAAAAAGGTCAGGCACTGCGGGTATTTGGTAACCTGCCCTACAATATCTCAACACCATTAATATTTCACCTTTTCAGCCATGCTTCAGCTATCAAAGACATGTACTTCATGCTACAGAAAGAGGTAGTCAACCGTCTGGTAGCCGGTCCGGGCACTAAGGCATACGGACGACTTAGTGTGATGGCGCAGTACTACTGTCAGATAATACCTGTGCTGGATGTTCCCCCTGACGCATTCACGCCACCACCTAAAGTGGACTCAGCTGTGGTGCGTCTGGTGCCTCACGCCTGCCCTCCCTATTGCGTCAAGGATGTGCGCCTGCTCAGCCGTATCACCAGTGAAGCCTTCGGACAACGCCGCAAAACGGTGCGTAACTCACTGCATAAACTTTTTACAGCCGACATACTGGAAGCACTAAATATTGACGTAACACTACGTGCGGAAAACCTCAACGTTGCACAATACTGTCTGCTGGCGGACTGGCTGAGCACCCACCCTACAGTAAGAGGGCGATTGAATGAATGATCTTCATCGTGTTTGCATTCAGGTAAAAAGTGTTTATGTGGCAGAGCAATCATTGCCTGACGAACAGCGATATGTTTTTTGCTACACCATTACTATTCGTAATCTGGGACACGGCCCGGTGCAATTATTAGAGCGTTACTGGGAAGTAACCAATGGTAACAACCATCATACAAAGATTCACGGTGAAGGGGTCGTTGGCGAACAGCCATGTATTGATTCCGGGAGTGAATTCCAGTATAGCAGCGGCGTCGTGCTGGAAACGCCAATTGGCACAATGCAGGGTTACTATATTATGGCTGATATGACAGGTGCACACTTTCAGGTTGATATTCCTGTTTTTCGGCTGGCCGTCAAAACCTGTATCCATTAGGTACCTGGCCTGGCAGTAGTGACTGATAACATCCGGCTTAGCTTACCCTTGCTGACTGGCCAGTGTCGCTATCCACCCTTTAGCAAAGGTGAACCGCGCATTACCCTCAGACCAGGGTCCAAAAATAACAGGCATATCGCGCCGCCAGTCTGTACAAGGCGGATCAGCATGATGTTTGGGGATATCTATGAGTACTTATATCGTCGGCGATGTTCACGGCTGTTTTGATGAGCTACAATTGTTGCTAAAGCAGGTTAATTTTGACCCCAGTCATGACACATTATGGCTGACCGGTGATTTAGTGGCGCGCGGACCCAATTCACTGGAAGTGGTGCGTTACATTAAATCGCTCGGCCCTGCCGCCCGCATTGTGCTGGGAAATCACGATCTGCACCTGCTGGCAGTTCATGCCGGTATTACCCGACGCAAGTCAAAAGATCATCTCAAACCGTTATTAAAAGCCAGTGATGCCGAAGAGCTGATCAAATGGCTACGCACCCAGCCCCTGTTACAAGTGGATGAGGAGAAAAAACTGATAATGGCACATGCCGGTATTACTCCTCAGTGGGATATCGCTACCGCCAGGCACTGTGCCTCTGAAGTGGAAAAAGTGCTGGCCAGTAACAGCTATTGCCTTTTTCTCGATGCTATGTATGAGAATATGCCAGATAACTGGTCAGGAGAACTGAAAGGATTATCCCGGCTGCGTTTTTGTACCAACGTGCTGACGCGCATGCGCTACTGCTTTCCCAATGGTCAGCTAGATATGATCTGCAAAGAACCCCTGGCACTGGCACCGCCACCATTAGTGCCCTGGTTTGAGGTTCCCGGCAAAATCCCGCCGGATTACACCATCATATTTGGCCACTGGGCGGCGCTGGGGGGTATTAACCGGATGAACAGAATCATTGGCCTGGACACCGGCTGCTGCTATGGCGGAAGCCTGACGCTATTACGCTGGGAGGACAAAACTTTTTTCAAACAACCTGCGCTGACAGGAAAAAAAGACAAAAAATAAGTCAGTTAAAGCCGTTTGTTACGCATCTCTGGCCACCAATGTGTCAGCCGGTCAGTAATAATGAAGCCTGGCCTAAACCCCTGCCACTCTTTTATCACTGAACACTATTATTATGGAGCCAGCGCGTCAGGATCATCAGATAAAAAAGAAGTACGACGCTCAAGAACCTCAAAACAGTAGTTGTGGCTGTTAAACTCGTCAGCGTCATGAAATTCGCTGAATACCGGATGCCACTCATCTGGCTGGTAATCAGGAAAATGAGTATCACCCTCTACTTCCGCATCAATATGGGTAAGATAGAGGCGGTCTGCCTTGGGCAGAAACTGATGGTAGATCTCGCCACCGCCAATCACCATAATCTCTGAAGCATCACCCGCTGCGACTATAGCTGCATCAGGCGATGAAACCCACACTGCACCGGGTACATCGTTCTTCTGATGGCTGATAACAATATTGGTTCTGCCGCGCAACGCCCGCCCGATGGACTCCCAAGTTCGCCTTCCCATTATTACTGGTTTATTTAACGTGATCTTCTTAAACCATGCCAGATCTGCCGGCAAACGCCACGGCATGGTGTTTTCCATACCAATCACACGGTCTACGGCCATAGCAGCAATCAGGCTAATCATAAAGGAAAACTCATCACCAATAAAAAATAAGCTCATCATACGCAAAGGTCAAACGTTCGTCGATAGCGATCCGCCTATGCTATGCATGAGAAATCTCCCGAATATGTATGACTTTGTTGCTACTTCTCTTGCACAGCAAGGCAGCCCACGCCGCCAGTATGATAACGACATGCCCCAAATTAGCTATGTTGACAGCTGACAGCCAATAATCCTGTGAAAAAATCGTTAATCAGCATGGTGTCATGCCACCTGCCAGCATCAATTCTGGTATTATCATCCGACTAAGATAACCAGAACCATTTTGTATTGCTGAATCAGCCCGATAGCAGATAGATTATTTTTTAGCGCGGAGTGATCATATTCTGGTACAGATTTTTTTCTGCTGTCATGATGATAAAAAGTCCAAACATAATAATTAAGTACCCCAGACTCTGTGTTGGCTCTTCAACTGAATTCTTAATCGCTTCTGTATAATGTTCAGCAGCAAGTAATCTCCACATAAAACCATTTCCTATTAATCTGGACCAGATTAACACAAGAATAAGACCACAAATAACATAATTGTAGCCATGAAATTTATGCATATCTCCAAGATTTCTGAATGCTTTTCTTACACCTTTTTTTATGGCCATATAGATGAACAATAATGAAACAACTATATCGATAACAGACCACTCAATTTGTCCATTAAAAGAGAATCTAATTAGTGCTCTGTTCTCTCTTATCAGCATGGCCACAAACAAACCGATGATAAGCGTCAATCCGCTTTTTAAATCAGGTTCTCTTTTTCTTATTATTAACAATAAAATAATATCGATGATAAGAAAAATACCATGAGAAATACTCGTCAGTGATAATTTTCTTACGCTATTTTGGAATACAACGTTATCAGTAATTACAATAAAGTAGGGGATTGCCATCATTATCATTAAAATAATATAGTTCCTCATATATTTCATAATATTTTACTCTCCATGTCACTATTTTAGTTTACTGCATAAATAATATGTGATTATTCACCAGTTCTGAGTGGGCAACTATTTTATCATTTAAAAAATAACTATCATAATCGTATTACCAATTTGTGATACAGATTCACTATGATGTACGTTTTTGCCCTTGGATAGCACGGAACAAGCTAAGAAATATGCTGATCGTGAGAAATTGAGAGGGGTACAAAGAGAAGCTGGATCAATGTTGCAAGAATATTTTGCTAACCGATTCCGTCCTAGCGTATTTTTTTATAGGCTATCGCCTCCAGCGCTGCGCGGGCCAGTGACTCATTAGAATCAATCACAGTCAATCCCTGCCACAGAGGCTCGTTTTTTAACAGACTCAATTCGGTACAGGCAAGCAGTACGGTGGTGACTCCCTGATCCTGCATTGTGGCAACGATATCGTGTAATCGTTTCATCATTCTGGCGGGCAGACATCTGGCCACTTTGATAGCGGCTATACAGTCGCTGATACACTGTTGCCAGGAGGCGTTGAGAGCGATAATTTCCCCACCTTTTTCAGACAACCCGGCAGAATAAATCTGGCTGGCCACTAGCATCTCTGAGCCAAGCAACGTAACAAGACCATGATGTGATGCATAGGTATTGACGGTAGCATCAACAATGTTGACGACCGGAATCGCGGTGTCCCTGCCCCAGCGCGGCCAAAGAATGTGTGCCGTGTTGCAGGGAACCACCGCCACTGTAGCCCCCATCTGCGCCAGTTCAGCAATCGTTGCCTTGATGAAAGGAGACGGATCGCGTTCGCCAAGTTGTAAATGGCGGCCACGGCTGGGGATTTTACTATTATTGTCAATAATCACCCGAGGGTACTGCCACTCTTTGTCAACCTCTGTTAATGCGTATAACTGCTGACAGAAATCGAGTGTTGCATAGGGCGCCACACCCACCACACCAAGCACCCCCTCATCCTCTGGCCAGGTAACGGCGTCATAAATAGAGGTAATATTAACCATTTTTTTTCTGAAAGCGGTAAAGCCGCAGACGGGTTTGCGGATATTTATTGAGGATATGACCTTCAGGAAACATATCTTCCTGCTTCAACAATTGAAAACCATAACGGGCAAACAACGTAGTATACTGCTCGGCCGTGCGATAAGTTGCCGAATACTCTGTATCAAGAACTTCAGAAAAACGGTTATTGATCTCATACCGTCCGGCAGTCCCGGTACCATCGCGCAACAAAATCACTGTTTCAGGGGTCGTTAATGCTACAAGATGGCTGAGTAGTTTTTCTGCCTGACAGTCATTAAGGTATACCATCAGCCCGGATATTAATACGATATCAAACAGCTCATTGCTAGTATAATCCTCAGCACTGGCAACCACAAAGTGAACATTATCCACTCCCCGCTGGCAGGCCTCTTCACGGCCAATGCTGACTAATGATTCAGAGAATTCGACAGCAGTTACACTCTCTGCCCTGCGCTTCTGAAAACGAAACGCCCACTGACCAATACCAGCGCCCAGATCCAACACTCGCTTACCCATGACATCAGGTAACCATGCGAATACTTTGCTGGTTTCTTCACGGATTTTTAAATCGAGATTTTCAGGATCCTGCTCCAAATTAACAATACTTTCAAATGGTTGCTGATTGTAATAGCGGGAACGATTGTCCCAAAATGCTTTGACTTTTTTAGCATCCAACATCTTTTTTCCTAAGTGGTTAACGGTAGACCCAGCGCTCATTTTCCTTCGGCAAAATAACGTCGCTTTTAGCGATCTGCATGACTCTGCTGTTACAGAGAAAATCAAAATTAAACTCGGTAAACTCATTCACCTCTTTACCCGGTATGGGTAACAACCGTATTCCCAGAGGTTTGTTTAATCTTACTGCCAGTGCCGCTGTGTCCAGAATAATCGCCGAGATATCTTCAGCAAGTGTAGAACCTGGGATTGGTATCATGTCTAATCCACAACCACATACGGTAGACCAGCTGTTTAATGTCTCTATAGAGAGCATACGACAATTATTGGCACTGGCCAGCGCATTGTCTTCTAAAACCGAAAACATTACGCCATTAAAACCTGTTGCAGTGACACCGCTGGCCGCAACCGCTTTTTTAATCGCGTTGGTCAATATGCTGGTGATGAATATCACGCCGTGGCTGCTGCCGGTCATCACGCCCAGATTAGTCAGCAGCCGGCCAACCGAGATGTTGCCATCCGGAAATGGCGCCAACGACGCGTCGAGCCCGGCATACTCCATACCCGACGCAGACGCTAACGCCTGACCAAACTGATGAATATCGCTAAGCCTTGCGCTAAGTTTTTTAATAAGCCGGTCAGCAAAGGTGGTGAGCGTTATTTTTTTCTCTGCAACAAGCGTACTTAGCTGTAGTGCTATGTCGGTAGTTTCAAGGGCAAAGCTGAATTTGAAGTCGTCGCCTTCATGGCGTGAACAGGGGAAAAAGGGCGCATTGGCCGGGCAACAGCATGACGCTCCAACGCGAAAGTTATCAAAACCGTTATTGCTTCGATGCGCCACATCCAGTATGAAGCGAGCAATATCGTGGCTGGCTCTGATATTTATGCCTTGCTCATCAGCAACCATCAGGTTAACAAACATTTTAGGCTGTTTGAAAAGCGTCGCAAAAGCGGCATCCAGACGTCGCTGATAGTGCTCCCCTTTCGTCAAATCAACGGGCAGACAAAACCAGCGGATACCAGCACGCTCAACGAGTTCCCCCAGTGAAGAGAGACGCGCCGGTATGGAAAAGGCCTCATCTTCGTCTGCTTGTTTTAACGTCGACAGCGACAAACGCAAAGTACGTAACGGCCATCCACGTGCCTCCAGCTTCCTTCTGGCTAATGCGCTAAACTCGAGTAACGCTTTAGCAATCGTATCGGGCGGTAATCTGTGGTCTGGTACACCAATCGTTATGGCTCGAATCACGCACTTCGGCCCTCCTCAATCAAACGCCAGTAATCCGCAATACTGTTGACCTCACGGAAATAGTGCCTGCCAAGATCAAAGGCTTTAAAAACAGACTCCTGGTGGCACGGTAATGTCTGCGCAATGAACAGATTCCCATGACGTAATGACTGCTTATGCCAGCTATCTCGCAGACGCTCATCACTCACCTTAAATAATCCTGCTGTTTCAGGATGATGCGCTGAACGGATCGGCCCTAGGTAGGTTTCCTGTACTACACCTTCTTCATCAAGTTCACAGTGAATCGATGTGAGTGTTCGGTTTTCACGGTTTTCCGTTAACACCAGATTAGCGGGCCCCTTGTCCATCGCGGTGATCAGATCGCGATCAAAAAACATATCACCGGAAACCACATACGTGGGCTCAGTCACCTTTGATAGTGCCAACCCGAGACTCATTGCGTTGTTGGTCGTCGCCCAACGGTCATTGATGATGTAGTCAAGTTGCGGGTAATCCTCCATAACCTGTAGTGCCCCGAAACCAACAACAACCGTTATCTTCTTCCCGCTAAAAGCGCTGATGAGAGAGTCCATAATCGTCTCACGGGTCAGCGGATGACGGATAAGTACTTTATTTTTGCCATCCAGATATAAGCTTTTGCCTGCTGTCAGAATGATTGCGTGTTTAACCATGATAACCTAACTCTGTAAGCGCAAAATGGCAGTGGGGTAAAGGGGACGTAAAATCATGTTTAACGGTTTTATAAGGATATAGATCGCCACTTAATGCCTTATGGGTCACCTGCTGCCAGTCAAACTGGTACTTATTGCGTAATGATCTTAGTGCGACTGTCTGGTAATCAAACAGAACTACCGGAACCTTAGTTAATCCCATACGCAACGCCACTTCCATCCGATGCTGGCCATCGAGCACCAGACCATAATTCTGGCACAGTGCCAACGGTTTGATCCAGACGCCATCAGAGATGATTTTATCGTGTAGCCACGCTACACGGCGCAGGCTAAATTTCTCTATATGCCGTAACAGGCTGGGTTGATAAAAATGGATTTTCACACTCTGGCCTCAACATTTAACATAAGCGGAAATCTGCTGATAATCATCTACCGCGAGTTGATACTCCTGAGGGCTATTAAATGAACGCCCGTAATAACCAGAGATGTCAACAGCAACACAGGGTAACTGTGCCCGATGCGTGATCCACGGTACCATATAATATTGTCCATAACCTGCACATAGCGCCTGAGCACGTAACATCCGGTCGGCACTAACCTGATACGGGCCGACACTGAGCATACCTACCATTTTATACCAGCCATTAAACATGGCGTCATAGTTTGGTGCATAGGCAATGCGACCGATTTCGCCTGACAACCCCGTGACTTCAACAATTCCTCCGGTCAGTGACGGACTGTAACGACCATGTGTTAACCAGAAACTCTGGCGAGTGTTCTCAGCCTGATGAATTATCGGCCAGACACGAGGATCGAGCAGAACATCTGTTTCAATGATGGTATATCCGCGCTCTGGGAAAGTGAGTGCATTGACCCCAAGTTCGACTGAGAGAATATTAACATCAGACAAATATTCTGAATTATGAACAAAACGCAACTGGAATGCCGGATAACGCGTTTTAAGCCACGCCTCCACTGCGCTGGACTGATAACCAGTCACAATAACAATTTCCCTGTTTTCGTCCTGTAGCATAGGCTGAAGTAGCATATCAATCACGGTGACATCGCCCACGGACAGCAAACACTTAGGAAATGCGGCTGTCAGGCCAGCCATACGTTTCCCCTGCCCGGCAACCAGAAAAATAGCCGCGCGCTTAACTGACACGTTCCGCCCCTGTGTACGATGGAAAACTACGTTTGATGAGGGTCACGATCTCCTCTCCTGCCCCTCGCGGCGGGATATATAGCTCCTGTTCAAGCACCTTCAACCTTTTATCTTTATTGGGATCCCGGTTGTTTACGACATTATCGATGAAATTGAAAATATCCTGCTCACAGCGGGCAATATCATAAGCCTGATAAATAAAATCAGCACTGCGATTGATACCCAGACAGGTTGAGTGGGTGAGATACAGAATAGGTTTATGCGAGGGCAGATATTCCAGGAGGAACGATCCGGCATCCCCCATTAATGCATCAGATCTGGAAAATGCCGATGTATAATCTGAATCGAAATCCCAGGTGATACGCCTGTTTTGCTGACTGGCTGCCATCAGTGCGGCAAAGTTTTTCTGCGTCTTTCTCTTGAGATCTGAATCAGGTAGTGAATCGATGAATTGTCTAAATACCGGATGGGGGCGAATGATCAAGTTAATATCATACTGGGCTACAACAGATAACATTGTATGAACATAAACATTGAACGTAGAAAATGTCATGCCCTCCTCAGAAGGTACAACAAAATAGGGAGTCCAGAGTACAGTTGTTTTAGCGTTATCATCTGGCTTCAACGTATGCTGATAGCGCTCTTTATAGTGGTCAAATTTAGGATGCCCTGTAACGTAAACGTGCTCATTGCCAGCGGCACATAGACGCCCATATTCAAGCTTATGACGGTCTGAACGAACAAATATCCAGCGGGCAGAAAGATGGCAGGACCTGTTATATTGATAAACAGTGTTGCGTTCTCCTGCTCCCATATCGAGACCGTAAGGAATATACGCTATCTGGATGCCATGACGCAGTAAATTTTCACACTGAACAAGGGGTGGCCGGGCCTCGTCATAAGGATTTTGTAAAAACACCACATCGGGAGAACGTGCAGTCAGTGAATAATCTTCAAACGCCACATACTCAATCCCCTTCTTATCTAGCAGATCCCTCTGGGCCTGACCATTCACATCCTTTGCGCCTCGGTTGAGATAAGGAATAACAACTATCTGACAATCAAACTGTTGATCTCGCTGAAAAGCAGCAATCACTGATTCAAAATTGGTCCAGCCGGGCGTCCACTGAAAATAGAAATCGACTTTTATGCGGCGCTGATGATGAGGGACATCTTGAAAGGCAATCGTGGAAAGGGGTTTTTCAAATAGCAATTTATAATTGACGTCGCATTGCTCAATATCACTTCTATCTGCCGCCTGCAATCCGGCATTAGGGAAAATACCCAGCCAGCGATCTCGCAGCATTAGCCATTGCCAGTGAACATCAAGAGCAAACTGCTGCTTTTCCCCGCCCTGCAACAACGCATTCAAACTCAATATATAATTGTCGATGAGCGTGTCATAATAACTATGATTGACGATATAAGCACAAGCACACCAAGCTTTGTTAACTTTTACCAGATAATCTACGCTTTTAAGCGGGGTGACAAAATAATGATTAGCCGCCAGAAAGGCGACGTCCCATTTGATAGATGATAAGGCTTTAAAATAGTTGTTAATGCGATTGCGGGTATCGTCGTCGTGATTAAACTCAAAATCATCTTCCAAAATAAGGACGTTTTGCCAGCCATGTGCTTTAGCTGTTTCTAAGGCCAGAATATGCGACTTAGTACAACCGATATGGCCCGGATGATATTCTATCGCCTCAATACGGACAATTTTCTCCTTGGGTATACCTATTTTTTTAAGCTGGCGGGTAATACGAACTCTGCGATCTTTACGTTTTTTTAAGTTAATATAAATAACAGTATCGATATAATCCCAATTTACAACAGACATTCACAACTCCTCCGGAAAATTAACCATACTGATTTTACGACTGTTTTTTTACGATGAATGGATAATTTTCACGTCATCATGATTATCAATCTGAAAATCGTTTTTAACGTCATTTAAGAGCACTCAGTCGGAACTTGACTTGCCCTGCACTCTGTACGTGAATATGCTTTGCCCGCGATGACTGACTGCTATCTCGCGCAGAGAGATGCCGGGAGTTCAGCTTTTCTGGCTGCATTTGAAAAATCGGCTTTTTCTTTTTTCATCTAAACGAACAGTAAATTGTTGTTGAGATTGAGCGGGCTGCCCAGTCTGAGTAACGGCACATTAGTGACAAAACTTTAGTGCCAGTACATTTCTTTTTTACGACACGCACAGAGTAATTGTGCCTGCGCCTTAAAAACATAACCGGGTTTGCAGAAATTACGCGCTGCATTAAACAGACATGGAAGAGGCTGAGCTATTCGTCAGCCAGATTGACACTGATTATCGCAACAATCTGGCATAGAGAAATGGATTAACAAACGTACCTGCCCCAATAGAAATCTGAATGATGATAGCACGAAGAATCATCAAGTTGCAGAGGGGGTTATGACTGGTGGTATTGCCAAAGGTGATGTCAAACTATTGATTTCAGCATGCATCTCCTGCACCGATATCACCTGGCTGGCAGGGTCGGCACCCAGTGCATTTACCGTAGCAAAACCGCCATTAAGCGTGGTGTCATAGTGCACTTTATATTGCAATGCATTCCGCCTAATCTCTCTGGAATCCTCAATTGCCTGGCGACCTGCCGTCGTATTGACGATGTAACTATATTCGCCATTTTTAATGCAATCCCCAATATGGGGGCGTCCTTCATGCACTTTATTCACCAGTCGTACATGAATCCCGGCCTCACTTAATACCGCCGCAGTACCTCTGGTCGCATCCAGTTCTAACCCTTTCTCTGACAACCTTCTCGCCAGTTCTGCAATTCGCTTTTTATCTTCATTTCGCACAGACAACAGGGCTCGCCCGCTTTTTTTCATCGTACTCTGCGCCGCCATCATCACTTTGGCAAAGGCTTCCGCAAAGGAACGCCCAACCCCCATCACCTCACCAGTCGAACGCATCTCTGGCCCAAGAATGGGGTCAACACCTGGAAACTTGTTGAAGGGCAATACGACTTCCTTAACTGAGTAGTAAGGCGGGATTACTTCTTTAGTCATCCCCTGACTGACCAGCGTTTTGCCCGTCATTACCCTCGCAGCAACTTTTGCCAGTGGCACGCCAGTCGCTTTAGAGACGAATGGCACCGTACGCGCGGCACGCGGGTTAACCTCAATCAGGTACACCTGATTATCCTTGACAGCAAACTGAATATTCATCAGGCCGCATACGGCGAGTTCACGTGCCAGGCTGGCAACCTGTCTCCGCATCTCCTCTAAAATTTCCTGCCCCAGAGTATAAACTGGTAATGAACAGGCCGAATCTCCAGAATGGACTCCCGCCTGTTCAATATGTTCCATAATGCCGCCAATAAACACGCTTTCACCATCGCTGATAGCATCGATGTCTACTTCTACGGCATCATCCAGGAAACAGTCCAGCAGTACCGGAGCATCGTTGGAAACAGATACTGCCGTCATGAAGTAGCGTTTCAAATCAACTTCATCACAGACGATCTCCATTGCCCGCCCTCCCAGTACATAAGATGGACGCACGACCAGTGGGTAACCAATCAAACGTGCCTGTTCAATCGCCTGTTCCACAGTGGTCACAGTCGCATTAGCAGGTTGTTTCAGGCCGAGACGCCGGACTACCTGCTGAAAGCGCTCCCGGTCTTCCGCACGATCAATCGACTCCGGGCTGGTGCCAATGATCGGGACTCCAGCCGCTTCAAGCGCCAGCGCCAGCTTCAGTGGCGTCTGACCGCCGTACTGTACGATAACGCCTTTTGGCCGCTCGATAGCGGCTATTTCCAGCACATCTTCCAGTGTCACGGGCTCAAAATAGAGACGGTCAGAGATATCATAATCTGTAGAGACGGTTTCTGGGTTACAGTTAATCATGATGGTTTCAAAGCCATCTTCACGCAACGCCAGAGCTGCATGTACGCAACAGTAGTCAAATTCAATTCCCTGGCCAATACGATTAGGGCCACCACCCAGCACCATGATTTTGTCTGTTCCCTGTGCTGGTCTGGCTTCGCACTCATCCTCGTAAGTGGAGTAGAGATAGGCGGTATCGGTAGAAAATTCGCCGGCACAGGTGTCTACTCTTTTGTAAACCGGGTGCAGATTATGCTGATGCCGCCGTTCGCGAATCACGTATTCAGCGACGCCTGCCAGCTGCGCCAGACGTTTATCAGCGAAGCCTTTACGCTTTAACAGCCGCAGGAGCGTATAATCCAGCCCCGTTATGCCTTCACGCATCACCCTTGCTTCCAGCTGTATCAGCTCTTCAATCTGCGCCAGAAACCAGCGATCAATGTTGGTCAGCGTAAAGATTTCGTCCATGCTCATACCGGCGCGGAATGCGTCGGCAACATACCAGAGACGTTCTGCGCCAGCATCTTTCAGCTCGTGCCGAATACGGGTAGCCGCTTCAGGGTCATCGACTTCTACTTTTGGCTCGAAGCCATGCACTCCGACATCAAGCCCCCGAAGCGCTTTCTGCACCGATTCCTGAAAAGTACGCCCAATCGCCATCACCTCACCTACCGACTTCATTTGTGTGGTCAGACGATCATTGGCACCCTTGAATTTTTCGAAGTTGAAACGTGGGATTTTGGTTACTACATAGTCGATAGCCGGTTCGAATGAGGCAGGCGTCTGACGCGCGGTGATGTCATTCATCAACTCATCCAGGGTATAACCTACGGCCAGCCTTGCTGCAACTTTAGCAATCGGGAAACCTGTTGCTTTGGAAGCCAGCGCCGAAGAGCGTGATACTCTTGGATTCATTTCTATGACAATCAGACGCCCGGTATCGGGATTAACTGCAAACTGGACGTTAGAGCCGCCCGTTTCTACACCAATTTCACGCAATACCGCTAGCGAGGCATTACGCATAATTTGATACTCTTTATCGGTCAGCGTCTGTGCGGGCGCTACAGTAATAGAGTCTCCGGTATGGATACCCATGGCATCGAGGTTTTCAATAGAGCAGACGATTATGCAGTTATCATTTTTATCCCGTACTACCTCCATCTCATACTCTTTCCAGCCAATCAGCGACTCATCAATTAGCAGCTCATTGGTTGGTGAGAGGTCAAGACCACGCAGACAAATCTCTTCAAATTCTTCACGGTTGTAAGCAATGCCGCCACCTGTGCCGCCCATGGTAAAAGAGGGGCGGATGATACAGGGATATCCTACCTCTTCTGCGACCTGTAGTGCCTGGTCCATATTGTGTGCAATACCCGACCGGGCAGTACTCAGGCCAATATTTTTCATCGCGGCATCAAACCGCCGGCGATCTTCTGCTTTATCAATAGCCTCTGCCGTGGCCCCAATCATCGTGACACCAAATTCTTCAAGCACGCCGTGGCGCTCCAGCTCCAACGCACAGTTGAGCGCAGTCTGGCCACCCATAGTGGGCAGAAGCGCCTGCGGACGCTCTTTTTCTATTATTCTGCGTACCACCTGCCAGTGAATTGGCTCAATGTAAGTAGCATCAGCCATTTCCGGATCAGTCATAATGGTCGCCGGGTTAGAGTTGACCAGAATCACCCGGTAGCCCTCTTCGCGCAGTGCTCTGCACGCCTGTGCACCCGAATAGTCAAACTCACACGCCTGGCCGATAACAATCGGACCTGCGCCCAGAATCAGAATTGAAGTGATGTCGGTACGTTTTGGCATTGATTAACTCCTGCTACCTGATGACTAACGATATGCGTCAATCAGCCTAATAAAGTGGTCGAATAATATCGCTGCATCATGCGGGCCTGGGCTGGCTTCCGGGTGGCCCTGAAAACCAAATGCCGGTTTATCGGTACGATGGATACCCTGCACCGTGCTGTCAAACAGGGACTGATGAGTAATGCGCAAATTTGGCGGTAACTTAACATCATCAACGGCAAAACCATGGTTCTGGGCAGTGATCATCACACGGTTGTTATCAAGATCTTTGACCGGATGGTTACCACCATGATGACCCAGCTTCATTTTGATTGTCCGCGCACCACTGGCAAGGGCCAGTAACTGGTGGCCCAGGCAGATTCCAAAGACTGGTTTGTTGGTCTCCAGCAGGGACTGGATTGCGCTGATGGCATAATCACATGCGGCCGGATCGCCGGGACCATTAGAGAGAAAAATTCCATCGGGCTTCATACTGATGACTTCCCTTGCAGGCGTTTGTGCCGGGACAACGGTCAGGCGACAGCCACGATCGACCAGCAGACGCAGCATATTGCGCTTGGCACCGAAGTCGTAAACCACTACGTGGCGGGTCAGTTTACTGTCCGTTTGTGGTATTTCCGTCATACCCAAACCCGGCTGCCAGCTACCCTGCCGCCAAGGGTAAGGCTGCTTAGTAGTGACCTCTTTTGCCAGGTCCATCCCTTTAAGCCCCGGAAAAGTGTGTACCTTTTGCAAAGCCAGCGCCGGGGCAGGATTATCCCCGGCAATGATGCAACCATTCTGGGCACCCTTTTCACGTAACAGGCGGGTGAGCTTGCGCGTATCAATATCGGCAATCGCAACAATATTATGGCGTATTAAGTAGTCGGATAATCTTTCACTATGACGAAAATTGCTGGCAAGCAGTGACAGATCGCGAATAATCAGCCCCTGGGCATGTATGCGGGAAGACTCTTCATCGTCATCATTGACACCAACATTACCAATATGAGGAGAAGTGAGCGTCACAATCTGACGACAGTAAGAAGGGTCGGTGAGAATCTCCTGATATCCGGTCATAGCCGTATTAAAAACCACCTCCCCGACGGTCAGGCCTTCTGCTCCTATAGCATGGCCATGGAATTGGGTTCCGTCCTCCAAAACCAGTAATGCCGACTTAAACAAAACAGCCTCCCGGGAATAAGCAGTCAACTCAAGTGCATAATAATTCACAAATATTGACTAAATCAATGTGAAATGGTCTTTCTGATTGGTTTTTTCAGATGGTGCGCATTCTACGAATCAGTCTGAAGATTGTCCATCCTGCACAATAATTTTTAATGCTCCTGAGCTCACTATATGGACATTAGCACTAAAAAACCGTTATCTGATGAGAAATGCGACCTGAAGACCAGCTTTTACGTGACATTATAAGTCTGCCGAGTCAAAAGGCCAGAAAATAGACAAGATAGTCATCAGGGACACAAAAAAGTGTGTTTTTTACTATCCTTTAATAATAAAAACTACCGGCCCTGTAGAAGAATAATACAAAATCTCTATTTATTAAATATAACTAATATATTATCAGCTAATATCATTGAGATACTATTTTTCCTTTTGTAATTATTGTAGTAAAAATAGCTAACTCACTTACCCAAGTTGAGAACATCCCGCATATCATAAAGACCGCTGTTTTTAGCGAATAGCCAAATAGCAGACTTTATTGCTCCTTTTGCAAAAGCTGTGCGGCTGGTAGCTTTGTGGCTAATCTCAATACGCTCACCAATATCTGCAAAAATAGCGGTATGCTCACCAACCAGATCGCCAGCCCGGATGGTGGCAAACCCGATTGAGTGAGGCTCCCGTTCGCCCGTATGCCCCTCCCGTGTATAAACAGCATGATTATTCAGCTCCCACCCCATTGTACGGGCAATCGCCTCACCCATTGCCAGTGCTGTGCCTGATGGCGCGTCTACTTTGTGGCGATGATGTGCCTCGACAATCTCAATGTCGGCATAATCACCCATTACGTTTGTGATCTGCTCTAACAATGTCAGCATCAGACTGACACCAACACTAAAATTAGCAGCAAAAACAATAGCGATCTCCTGTGCTGCTGCCTCAATTATCGCCTTCTCGCTTTCCGCAAAACCCGTCGTCCCAATCACCATGGCTTTATGATTATCACGACAAAAAGTCAGATAGCTGAAGGTGGCTTCCGGGCGGGTAAAATCGATGAGTACATCAAAATCATCAGTAACGGCTTCCAGGCTGTGATGCAGTATGACACCCGTTTTACCTATTCCCGCCAGTTCACCGGCATCAGCACCCAGCAGGCTTGAACCCTGGCGTACTAACGCTGCGCCCAGTGAAACGCCGGGGATTTGGGGGATCACCTGAATTAACTGGCGCCCCATACGACCGCTGGCCCCGGCAATAGCAAGGCGAATCGTTTTATCATTTGTCACTGTATTTATTCCTAAAAAAGGGTCGATGTGCGTAACCCGGACGGTGTGATGCCCACCCTCTCAGACAGTTAAAAATAGTCAGCCATATTGACAGGGTGAATCCGGCAAATATATCACTTATGCCTGAATTTTTAATCCGTTATCATTGAGCCCGTGATCATTGCCACTTAGGAATGCGGACGATTATCAGAACCCCAGCGACAAGTGGCAAAAGCAGTCCAGCCTCTGTGCAGGCCAGAATGTCAACGATATCAGAACAGATGTAATAGTGTGGATATTCATGCGGCATTATCTGGTTATTTTCAGTACTGGCACCTGGCTGCTGATGGCGAGGCGTTTAAGACACACGCTTCTATTCTACAACCAGTCCGCTGGCGGGATAAACCAGCCATGCTGAAGTTCGCGCTATCAGAGGATGAAATACGCGGGAACCATACAATGGCTGCCTTAGGTGGTGTCGTCACCGCAGACGTGTATGCCATTGCTGGCCATGCCCTGCTAATGGCCAGGTCTGAAGATCCTGACAGACTGAAGAGGATGTCAGCTGGTGATCAGGATGAGCAGGCTTGCCGGATCCTTTGCCGAATGGCGCTGGCGCTACACCGCTGGTCAGGGAGGTTGCCCCAACAGACCGTTCCTCTTTCCCACTATTTTCAATCACTGCTCACTTTGGATACTCTTCAGCATAGCGCTCTGGTGACGGCCCGTAAGACAGCCCTGGCGCTACTGGCTGACCCGGCCCCGGCGGTGCTGCTTCACGGGGATTTGCATCATGGAAATCTTTTGTGGTTCGGCGTTCAAAAGGGCTGGCAGCTCATTGATCCTAAAGGTATCACAGGTTCGCCAGCGTTTGATTTCGCTGCTCTGTTTGCTAATCCACAGGAAAACCCTGATATCCAGATCGCTAATTTTAACCGGCGTGTCAAATGGGCAGGTGAAGAGGCACAGCTTAGCGAAAAAACGTTAAAAGAGTGGATTGCAGCCCAACAGGCGCTCTCAGCGGCTTGGTTTATGGAAGAGGGGATGAAAAAACAGGCTGAACACGCTCTGCATCTGGTGGAGCTGGCCTTGTCATAAATCAAAGGGTTATCTGATGACACAGCAGGCAGTTAGTCAGTCTCTTTGACCGCTACCCGCAGCGCTTTGGGAATTTCAAAAAACATGTTCTCTTCACGCCCGGTCAGTTCGATAACAGCCTCACCACCCAGTTCCATCAGTCTGGCTATGACCTGTTTTACTAAAATATCGGGAGCAGATGCCCCTGCCGTCACCCCGACGCATTCAATATCCTCTAACCACACCGGCTTGATGTCATCAGCAGAATCGATCAGCTGTGCCGCCCTGCCAGCACGTTGTGCCAGCTCCGCCAGCCGGTTAGAATTGGAAGAGGTTGTTGACCCTACCACCAGCACCAGCTGTGCCTGGGCTGCAAGATCACGCACTGCCTGCTGCCGGTTAGTCGTAGCGTAGCAAATATCGTCTTTACGGGGCCCGGTGATGTTGGGATAGCGGGTGCGGAGCGCATCGATTATTTCTGATGTATCATCAACAGAAAGCGTAGTCTGGGTCATGAAGCAGAGATCGCTCTCATCTTTGACCTGAAGATTCCAGACATCCTGGGGTGATTCAACCAGCCAGATACCCCCCTCGGGATTATTGTACTGGCCCATGGTGCCCTCCACCTCCGGATGCCCGGCATGCCCTATCAGAATAGCGCATGCCCCCCTGCGGCTGGCGCGCGCTACCTCCATATGCACTTTGGTGACCAGAGGACAGGTGGCATCGAACAACATGGTCAGCTGCCGGGCTCTGGCTTCGGCGCGTATTGCCTGAGAAACACCATGTGCTGAGAAAATCAGAATAGCACCATCCGGTACCTGCGAAATGGCTTCGATAAAGACAGCGCCGCGCTCCCGTAAGCTGTTAACAACATAACGATTGTGTACCACTTCATGCCGAACGTAAATCGGCGCACCATATATCTCTAGTGCACGTTCAACAATAGTGATAGCGCGATCCACACCAGCACAAAAGCCACGGGGATTAGCTAACAGAATTCGCATCGATTATCTCCGGTTCAGGATCGATCTCAAGCACCTCAACCTCAAAATGAACAGTCTGTCCGGCAAGTGGATGGTTAAAATCAACGGTAACTGAATCACCAGAAACTTCACGGATCACGCCGGGCATTTCGCTGCCATCCAGTGCAGTAAACGCCATAATTAAGCCAATTTCTGGCTCTCCTGCATCCATAAAACTTCGGCGCGAAAAGTAGTGAATTAAATCCGGATTAACAGGGCCAAAAGCGTCCACCGGTGGCAATGAGAAGCACTTTTTTTCGCCCACAGCCAGACCCAGCAGCGCACACTCCAGCGCCTCTGAAAGGCTGCCATCGCCAAGGCGAAACAGTGCCGGTTTGCCCTCTTTGCGCGTCGATTCCGCTATAATGCCATCTTCAAACTTCAAAATAAAATGCGCAAGTACTACGCTGTCGTGCTGTACAGAATCGGACATCACCTAACCTTTCTCATCCACTTGTTTCTCTGATGGCGTTAAAAAACCTTCCGCAATGATCAGCAGTGCACCTGTAGTTATCGCACAATCGGCAATATTAAAGGTAGCAAAGTGCCAGTTTCCAATATAAAAATCAACAAAATCAATGACAAAACCATGATATGCCCGATCAAATAAGTTGCCAGAGGCTCCACCAATGATCAGGGAACAGGCGATATTTTTTAGTCTGTTACAGGCCTGCGAACGATACATTGTTATCAGGAGCACCACAACGATAGCAATAGCTACACCGCTAAAAAACCAGCGCTGCCAGCCCCCTTTATCGGCAAGAAAACTGAATGCTGCACCATAGTTATGGGTATAAAACAGGTTAAAATGGGAAATAACCGGCTGTACTTCGTAGAGAAACAGATTATCCACGATCCACTGCTTGCTGGTTAAGTCCAACGCGACCACCACAGGCACCAGCCATAGCCAGCACAATCCGCTGGATAATAATGCTTTTTTCATCAGACGAATTTGCGCTCCTCACCATTGCCGGAAATATTAGTCACACAGCGACTGCACAATTGGCTATGTTCAGCACTCTGGCCCGTATCCTGGGTATAGTGCCAACAGCGTGGGCACTTTTCCCCCTCAGCCTTATTTAATACAATTTTCAGTCCCCTGATAACCTCACTCTGCCAAGCACCCTCGGGAGCATCTGCATAATCGGCAACCCTGGCACCGGACGTAATGAGCGCAAAGCGGAGCTCGCTGCCCAGTATAGCCAGTTGTTTTGCAAGTCGGGCATCTGCATAAAGTGTCACAGATGCTTCCAGCGCGCTGCCAATACGTTTATCGTTACGCGCCTGCTCCACAGTTTTATTTACCTCGCCCCGGACTTTTAGCAAATCATCCCAAAAAGCATTGCTCATTGGCTCATTTTCTGCCAGTTCAAACAGCCCGTCGTACCACTCTTCAGTGAAGACATAGCGTGCATTGTTGCCCGGCAGCCAGCTCCAGATTTCGTCTGCGGTGAAAGAGAGAACGGGAGCCATCCAGCGTACCAGTGCCTGCACGACATGCCAGAGTGCTGTCTGACAGCTACGCCGGGCTACACTGTCGCTTTTAGCGGTGTACTGGCGATCTTTAATAATATCCAGATAAAAAGACCCCATCTCCACCGAGCAAAATTGCATGAGGCGGTGAACGACCTGATGAAAGTCATAGCGTGCATATGCAGCCGTAATCTCATCCTGAGCCGCTTTAGCGTGTGCTACTGCCCAGCGATCTATCACGACCATTTCTTCAGGTTTTACACTGTCCGTTTCCGGGTTAAAGCCTGCCAGATTAGCCAGCAGAAAACGTGCCGTGTTACGAATGCGCCGATAGGTGTCGGCAGCACGCTTCAGAATTTCATCAGAAACGGCAATTTCACCGGAATAGTCAGTCGACGCCACCCATAACCGCAGAATATCGGCACCCAGCTGATTCATCACCTTCTGTGGACTGATGGTATTACCAAGAGACTTCGACATCTTGCGTCCCTCACCATCAACCGTAAAGCCGTGAGTTAGTACCTGGCGGTAGGGGGCTTTTTCTTTGATGGCCGCAGAGATCATCAGCGAGGACATAAACCAGCCACGATGCTGATCAGAACCTTCCAGATAGATATCAGGACGGTGACCGTGAAATTCCGGGCGCACAGCGACAACAGAAGTGTGCGTTGTGCCAGAATCAAACCAGACATCCAGCGTATCCGGCACCTTCACATAGTCGTCTGCATCATCGCCTAGTAGTTCACGGGGATCCAGATCCCACCATGCCTGGATGCCGTGCTGCGCAACACGCTGCGCGACTTTTTCCATCAGTGCCTGGGTATTGGGGTGTAGCTGTTCGCTCTCTTTGTGCACAAACAGCGCCATTGGCACACCCCAGGTACGCTGGCGTGAGATACACCAGTCAGGACGACCGGCAACCATAGATTCAATGCGAGCCTGGCCCCAGGCAGGGATCCACTGCACCGCTTTGATTTCCTCCAGCGACCGCTGGCGCAGCCCGTTCTGGTCCATGCTGACAAACCACTGGGGAGTCGCACGAAAGATGATGGGGGTTTTATGCCGCCAGCAGTGGGGATAGCTGTGCTGCAATTTCTCTACATGTAGTAGCGCCCCCTGCTCTTTTAACAGCTCCACTATCATATCATTGGCTTTGAAGACGTTTACTCCGTCCAGCTCAGGCCAGGTGCCCGGCAGATAGCAGCCATCCGGCCCCACCGGGTTAGCAATCTCAAGGCCATATTTCTGACCGATGATATAATCATCAGGACCATGCGCCGGCGCTGTGTGTACAGCACCTGTTCCGGCTTCAAGAGTCACATGTTCCCCCAGCACTACTACAGACTGAATGGCGAGGAACGGATGCTGGAATAACTGTTGGCTAAGCACCACACCCTTGCATTCACCCAAAACAGTCCATTCAGTAATACCCGCACGCTGCATTACAGTATCCACTAGCGCTGTGGCCAGAATGAGTGCACGCCCGGCAATCTGCACGAGCTGGTAGTCAAAATCGGGGTGCAGGCAAATAGCACGGTTTGCTGGTATGGTCCATGGCGTGGTCGTCCAAATGACGAGTGACATCGGGCCATTAACCTCAGTGACACCGAAGCAAGCAGCAACCGCCGTTTTATCACTGGCATTGAACATGATATCAATCGAAGGCGACGTTTTGTCATAATACTCCACTTCTGCTTCCGCCAGCGCCGAGCGGCAGTCCAGACACCAGTGCACTGGCCTAGCCCCTTTATGGAGATGGCCTTTCGCGATGATACTGGCCAGCACGCGGATAATATTAGCTTCAGTATCATAATTCATCGTCAGATACGGATTCTGCCAGTCACCCACTACCCCCATTCGGATGAAGTCGCTCTTCTGCCCCTCTATCTGCTCTGCGGCATAATTACGGCATGTTTTCCGGAATTCAGCGGGAGTGACTTTTTCGCCGGGCTTACCTATCATCTGCTCGACTTTATGTTCAATCGGCAGCCCATGGCAGTCCCAGCCCGGCACATAAGGTGAGTCGAAACCTGCCATACCTTTCGACTTAACAACAATGTCTTTCAGAATTTTGTTAACCGCGTGACCAATATGGGTCTTACCATTGGCATAAGGAGGACCATCATGAAGAATAAAGAGTTTTTTACCTTTTTTAGCAGCACGGAGAGTGGCATACAGATTGTCCTGATGCCACCGTTGTAGCATCTCTGGTTCGCGTGTTGCAAGATTGCCACGCATTGGAAACCCAGTTTCGGGCAAGTTCAGGGTTGATTTATAATCACTCATTAAATTCTCGCTTCCGTGATTCAGCGCCGCTTATTCGGGCGTTTTTAGCCCAAAAAATTCACGGGCCGCCTTTGCATCTTTACCAATCTGCTGCACCAGCGCCCCGAAAGATTCAAAGCGCCGCTCATTACGAATTTTGCTCTTAAGTTCTGTATTAATATACTGCCCGTAAAGATCCATTTTAACGTCAAACAGGTGGACTTCCAGCTGCTGGCGCTGCCCGCCTAACGTCGGGCGGGTTCCAATATTTGCCACTCCGGGCAACGGGGTATTTGCCAGACCATGGACCTCAACCGCATAAACCCCGCCAACTGGCAAAACCGTGCGATGTAACGGTACATTCGCTGTGGGGAAACCAATGGTCCGCCCGAGTGCGTCGCCATGCACAACCCGGCCGCAAAGGGTAAACGGGCGGCCAAGCAGTGTGGCTGCCAGCGCAAGGTTGTCGCTGGCTAGCGCCTCGCGCACCGCAGTACTGCTAATACGCGTCCCGTTGGCACAAAATGTCTCGGTGCTGATAGCCTCAAAGCCATATTTTTCACCCGCCTGCTGGAGTTGCCTTAAATCACCCCGGCGTTCTGAACCAAAACGAAAATCATCCCCGGTCATCAGAAAGCGAACGCCAAGTTTAGCGACCAGTAATTCGATGATGAACCGCTCTGCTGAACAGGCGGCGAAGGCCTGATTGAAACGGATACACAACACGCTATCCACGCCTGTACAGGCCAGATAGTGCAGTTTTTCACGCAGACGTGTCAGCCGGGCAGGAGCCGACGTGCCAAAAAACATCTCCGGTGGCTGGGGTTCAAACAGCATCACCATTACAGGCAACTGACGCCTGCGCCCTTCTTCACTCAGGCGGGTAAGCAGCGCCTGATGACCGCGATGAACACCATCAAAATTACCAATAGCCAGTACACAGCCATGAGGCTGTTTCCGTAAATTGTGTATGCCGCTGATAAACTTCATGGCTGGCTCAACAGTATATAAATCGGCGGATTATACCTTGTACAGCCGGGAAGGTTAACCCGTTCCTAAAACCTTTTTTCGGCTTTAAGGCTGGTTTTTTCACAATATACTGCCAGCTACGCCCGGAAACAGACCTTTTATAGGTTGTCTACTATTTTCCCTGATAAAAAACTGTTAGGATCTGCCACAAACTACACAGTTAATTAATCGGGCGGCGCTATTTCAGGCGGCGCTTATTTACACAAACTCATTGACAACAGAAGCCTGAAGAGGCATAGTCCCCGGCCTTTAAGTTGTCTACAGAACATATTTGGGAGTCAAACCTTGGCTAATATTAAATCAGCTAAGAAACGCGCCGTAACATCTGAAAAACGTCGTAAACATAACGCAAGCCGTCGTTCTATGATGCGTACCTTCATCAAGAAAGTGTATGCAGCGATTGCTGCTGGCGATAAAGAAGCCGCGCAAAAAGCATTCAGTGAAATGCAACCTGTCGTTGATCGTCAGGCTGCAAAAGGGTTGATCCACAAGAATAAAGCAGCGCGCCATAAAGCGAAGCTTTCTGCCCACATCAAAAAACTGACCTGATTGCCCGCTCTCATTAATATCTGCCTGAAATGCTAAATGCCCCGGCCTGTCATCCAGCCAGTTGGAGCACAGTAAATGAGATAGCACAGGTATTCAGTGGCCATCAGTTAGCATAAATAAGTAGCAAAATGCCAAACGCAACGGGCAGTAAACACTAAAAAACCGACGCCAACGCCTCGGTTTTTTAGTGTTTACTGAGCCCGGAAATATCGCTATTTGCCAGTAAAAATCCCTCTCTGCCCAGACACGTATGCAAATACTGCATATTCCCGCCTGTCATAAATCATTATCTGACCCCTGTCATCAGACAGTGAAATATAAAGCATGACATCATTCACATATTTCAGAACTGATCAGAAAAATTTTTTCGCTATGGATATAAATATGTTATTCAGCTTCATGATTCGTTGATAGCAGAAAGGATTCTTAACGATGCGCAAAATCACATTCCGGTCCACCCACCCGATTACCGAAAGATGGTCAAAACAAATTAACAATGCCGCTGATTCACTCAGCCGGACAGCAAATATCCTCGCTCTGCGCTATATTAAAAGTCTCACGACTGCAAATGAGTTCCTTAAACACACAGACGATTTTATTGATCAAAATATAGCAGCTATCCGTCAGACGGCGCCTTATCTGTCGCCAGAGTCAGTATTGATTGCAGATAGAGAAAGCCTGCATGCAGGCAATTGCAAATATCAAACAGGAAGAAGCATACCTGCACGAGCAGGACAGAATGCTCTCTGGCAAACAGGCCCGACCCGCCATCGCTATAGAATTACAGAAAAATGGCGATGCCTGGGGGTATGTGATTAAAGGGGCGGGAATTCTTCTGAGCACACTCGAAGTAGCAGCGGGTATTGGCCTGGCGGCAACAGGGACGCCAGTGGGTATATTGTTTGGTGCGGCGATAATGGCTTACGGAGTTAACGATTTACAAGAGTCTATTAATGACCTAAAAGGTAAGAGCAATAATACTGGCTTTCTGAAAAATGGTTTTATTGGCACTGCCGAATTCCTGGGATTTTCACCTGAAGTGGGGAGAATGGCTTATCATAGTGTGAGCATTGTATTATCAGGGTATGGGATACTCAGATATACCCTGAAGCCAGATGCATGGCGCTTATTTCGCTATATTAATAGTGATTATGTAAGGAATTTTAATAATATGAGCAGACTGGACCTGGGAATAGAAATCTATAATGATGTCAACGCATTAAACTCAATTCGCATTGAAGCCTGTAAAAAATAATGATTACGTTCGATTATTATTTTTTTTCAAGAAGTGATAAGCCCTTATGGCAAAAGGAAGTGGTGTCATAAAATACACAAGAAAAAAGAAAATAATCATAGCTATGCAATAAGCTATAAATGAATCCTCATCCGAAGTAAAAAAAACATATATCCAGATGACAGATACAAAAGTAAGTAAACCACACATACGAAAAAGACGATTTTTCAATTCAGTTAACTGAAAATGGATAGTAAGATTTTCTCTTTCCAAATTTTTCTTTAATATTGTAATCTGTCTTTCACTAAAACCACTGTCACGCAGTTCCTGCTCAGTTACGTCCTGCATCCGCCAGCCATCCCTTATCCATATGATTTAACGCTCAAAATAGCACATTTGAGCGTTAACATCATTAGGCCTATTCATGCATCGGAGTGGTGCGGGTAAAACTGAATTTAAAACGTAACAGAATATAGCCAATCACCGCTGAAAGTAGCGATCCGGTAAGGATTCCTATTTTGGAGAAAGCCACGAGCTGGTGATGATTCGCATCAAATGCTAGCGAGCTAATAAAAATGGACATGGTGAACCCGATACCGCAGAGTACCCCAATAGCGATAATATCTCTGAAGCTGGTCGCATTCGGTAACGTCGCCACCCGCAACTCTACCGCCAGCCAGCAGAATAATGTGATCCCCAGTGGTTTACCTATCAACAGGCCGAGAATAATACCGGCTGGCTCAGGTGATAATACATCTGTAAAAGTAATACCGCCCAAAAAGATTCCGGCATTGGCAAATGCAAACAGCGGCAGAATCAACCCGTTAACCCATGGCATGAGGCCATGTGCCAGATGCTCTGCGGGAGAATGCCCTTCTCTTTTCTCAAGCGGAACGAAAAAGCCGACTATTACCCCGGCCAGAGTAGCGTGCACCCCTGATTTTAGCACTGCGGCCCAGAGGACTACTCCCACCAGCATATAAGCAGTGATATTGCGGACGTTATAACGATTAAGCAGCGCCAGCGTGACAATAGCCAGCGCGGCTATGGTGAGTGATATCAGTGACAGCTGGCTGGTATAAAACAGCGCAATGATGACAATCGCCCCCAAATCATCGATGATTGCCAGCGCCATCAGAAACACTTTTAAAACAGCTGGTACCCGGCTGCCAAGCAGTGCCAGCACACCCAGTGCAAAAGCGATGTCTGTGGCGGTCGGGATAGCCCAGCCATTACGCGCTACCTCATCAGCATGGTTAAACAGAAAGTAGATGAGACCTGGTACTATCATTCCGCCCATAGCAGCCACGACAGGGAAAACCGCCTGATTCCAGCTCGCCAGCTCACCCGCCACCAGCTCGCGCTTTATCTCCAACCCGATTAACAAAAAAAACAGCGCCATGAGTGCATCATTGATCCACAACAGCAGATTTTTATTGATATCTAAAGCACCAATACGAATTTGTACCGGCTGATTAAGCAGTGCGTGGTAGCCAGCTTCTGTCAGCCCATTGTTGGCGAAGAATAGAGCGGCTACCGTTGCGATGATCAGTACGATTCCATTGCTGGCGTCACTCTCGATAAAACCTTTTATCAGGCTTCGGAATTTGGGTCTGGTGTTCACTATTTCTCCTGAGCGTTATCCAGCAGCGTTTGATTATGTCAGATGATGATTTAGTGGCAGCCAGTCCGGCAACAGCCAGCTATGCTGACTGAACCACCTGTTTTATTCACCTTCGGCATCCCCGCTTTGATACGCCTCAGCCTAAGATTGTTATTGTTTCTATGGGCATTGTCCCGCAACGGGCCGCCGGGCTGGCTACTGCACAGCTCGTCCTTTAGGGAGATAAAATGCTCATAAACCATTCAGGATATGGCTCCAGATAAGAGCCTAGGGTAGTTTATCCTTTTGAGCATCCGATTTAAAATTACTTATACAAAGATTATGCTGGCCGATGTGAATTTAACGTCAGTAAACACTGTTTCAGTAGCGGGCAGGGGCCAGTCAAAACCCAGCAACGTGCTGCCTGGAT
The DNA here is from genome assembly GCA_936920625.1 of uncultured Enterobacteriaceae bacterium. Lineage (GTDB taxonomy): Bacteria > Pseudomonadota > Gammaproteobacteria > Enterobacterales > Enterobacteriaceae > Izhakiella. Next base: position 79,218 of record CAKZHC010000016.1, on the reverse strand, counting down.
CGCTTCTGGCTGTACTGCCATTGCCAGAATACGAATTCTGTTTTACTAAAATCAAAAGCAGGGCCTCTCATGGAGCAGGATGTACCAATATTTGGTCTATTGCAGACATAAAAAAGCGGGAGAATGCCCCCGCATTTACATATTGCGCACGTAACTTAACGCGTCAGATCATCAAAGAATTTCTTAACACCGTCGAAGAAACTCTTAGAGCGTGGGCTATTATTTGCTCCAGCAGGACCGCCAAAGCTCTCCTGCAACTCACGCAGAAACCCTTTCTGTTTGTCATTAAGATTTACCGGGGTTTCTACCACTACCCGACAAAGCAGATCGCCAGTACCGCCACCCCGTACTGATTTTACCCCTTTGCCACGCATACGAAACAGTTTTCCCGTCTGCGTTTCTGACGGAATTTTTAGCTTAACTCTGCCGTCAAGAGTTGGTACTTCAATTTCACCACCCAGCGCCGCCATGGCAAAGTTAATAGGGACTTCACAGTAGAGATCACTTTCCTCACGCTCAAAAATAGCGTGCTTTTTAACAGAAACCTGAACATACAAGTCGCCCGGTGCTGCGCCCTGCTCTCCGGCCTCACCCTCACCACTGAGGCGAATACGATCACCGGTGTCCACACCGGCTGGAATTTTTACCGACAGTGTTTTAGAGCGCTCTACGCGGCCGTGCCCATGACAAGCGCTGCAAGGATCTGTAATTATTGTGCCGCGCCCATGGCAAGTGGGACACGCCTGCTGTACAGTGAAAAACCCCTGGCGTATCTGCACCTGTCCGGCGCCATGGCAGGTAGGGCAGGCTTTCGGCTGCGTTCCCACCTTAGCACCACTGCCATGACATACGCTGCACTGCTCCAGTGTAGGTATGCGGATCTCACGGGTAACACCGCGCACCGCTTCTTCAAGCGTGAGTTCCATGTTATAACGTAAATCAGAGCCACGCGCGGCACGCTGACGGCGGCCACCCCCGAAAATATCGCCAAAAACGTCACCAAAGATGTCGCCAAAGTCCGCTCCACCCGCGAAACCACCACCTCCCATGCCGCCCTGTTCGAATGCCGCATGACCATACTGGTCATAAGCTGCCCGTTTTTGCTCATCGGTCAGGATTTCGTAAGCTTCTTTAATCTCTTTAAACTTATTTTCTGCTGCTGCATCTCCGGGATTACGATCCGGGTGGTATTTCATTGCCAGACGCTTATAGGCCTTTTTAATTTCCTTCTCGTCCGCTGATCTCGAAACGCCTAAAATTTCGTAGTAGTCTTGCTTCGCCATGATGATATTTCGCCCCTTAACATGCGTACACGGGCGTGGATATCAATCCGCCGCCCGTGCTGGTTAGCCCCTCTTTGAGGAGAGCGCCCGCTTAAGGGCAACTATTTTTTGTTGTCTTTAACTTCTTCAAATTCAGCATCAACAACATCGCCCTCTTTTTTAGTGGAAGCATCCCCATCCATGTCCGCGGCACCCGCTTGTGCCTGCTGCTGGGAAAACTCCATTAGCTTGACAGATGCCTGAACCAGCGCCTGAATTTTGGCTTCAATATCTGCTTTATTTTCGCCTTTCAATGCGTTATTCAGTTCAGTTAACGCCGCTTCAATAGTGGTTTTATCTTCAGATGGCAGTTTATCGCCTGCTTCATCCAGCTGCTTTCTGGTACTGTGCGATAACTGGTCGCCCTGATTACGAATCTGTACCAGCTCTTCAAATTTACGGTCAGATTCTGCGTTAGCTTCCGCTTCACGTACCATTTTTTCCACTTCTTCCTCGCTCAGGCCGGAAGAGGCTTTGATGGTAATTTTTTGCTCCTTGCCGCTGTTTTTATCTTTAGCCGAGACATGCAAAATGCCATCTGCGTCGATATCAAAAGTCACCTCAATCTGAGGCATGCCACGCGGAGCAGGCGATATACCATCCAGATTGAACTGCCCCAGAGATTTATTATCAGACGAACGTTTACGCTCCCCCTGTAACACATGGATAGTCACCGCCGATTGATTGTCCTCAGCCGTGGAGAATACCTGACTGTGCTTAGTCGGAATAGTGGTATTCTTAGTAATCAATGAGGTCATCACACCACCCATGGTTTCGATACCAAGCGATAGCGGCGTAACGTCCAGCAGCAGAACGTCTTTGACATCACCTGCCAGCACACCACCCTGAACCGCTGCACCCACCGCTACAGCTTCATCCGGGTTAACATCTTTACGCGGCTCTTTACCAAAGAACTCAGTCACTTTTGACTGAACCAGCGGCATACGGGTCTGACCGCCCACCAGAATGACATCGTTGATATCAGAAACAGAAAGCCCGGCATCCTGTAGTGCCACTTTCAATGGCTCAATTGAGCGTGTCACCAAATCTTCAACCAGAGACTCCAGTTTAGCCCGGGTCACTTTTATGTTGAGATGCTTAGGTCCGGTTGCATCTGCTGTGATATAAGGCAGGTTAACATCAGTCTGTTGAGCTGAAGACAACTCAATTTTGGCTTTTTCTGCCGCTTCTTTCAGACGCTGCATTGCCAGAGGATCATTATGCAGATCGATGCCCTGATCTTTCTTAAACTCAGCAACCAGATAGTTAATAAGTCTGCTATCGAAATCTTCACCGCCCAGGTGAGTATCACCATTCGTCGCCAGGACTTCAAAGGTCTTTTCACCTTCAACATCATCGATTTCAATGATAGAAATATCGAAGGTACCGCCGCCGAGGTCATATACTGCGATAGTGCGGTTGCCCTGCCCTTTATCCAGACCGTAAGCAAGTGCAGCTGCGGTAGGTTCATTGATAATACGTTTTACATCCAGACCAGCGATACGGCCTGCGTCTTTGGTTGCCTGACGCTGAGCATCGTTAAAGTAGGCCGGAACGGTAATAACCGCTTCAGTTACCGCTTCACCCAGGTAATCTTCCGCTGTTTTCTTCATTTTTTTCAGTACTTCGGCGGAGATCTGCGGTGGAGCCATTTTCTCGCCTTTTACTTCCAGCCAGGCATCACCATTATCCGCCTGAGTAATTTTGTACGGCATGATTTTTATATCACGCTGTACCTCTTCATCCTGATAACGGCGTCCAATCAGGCGCTTAATTGCGAACAGTGTATTCATCGGGTTTGTCACAGCCTGACGTTTAGCAGGCTGACCGACCAGAGTTTCACCATCCAGGGAATAAGCGATAATCGAAGGCGTGGTGCGGTCGCCTTCTGCGTTTTCCAGAACGCGGCATTGAGTGCCATCCATAATCGCCACACAAGAGTTGGTTGTACCCAAGTCAATACCAATAATCTTACCCATCTAAACGTCTCCCACTCGAATTCGGTTTAATCAACTTGTGAACACTAAGTGTGGATAGACAACGTATTTGCGTTGCTCACTATTCACTTTTTTTCAGGTTCAGCACAACGGATGCCAAATAAGATGGGGCCGGGTTAAACGACATCAAGGGGGGCAGGAAAAATTTTTTATTACCGGGCACACATCCGGCCTGGCACCGATGCTCTATTACGAGTGTAGCTCATTGCGTATTGACCGTGGTTATTAGTACCTGATGGCGTGTTTTACCTACCAACCAGTATACTATCAGGATACCGTTTAGTGCGAGGAAAAGCAGATACCAGGCGGGCGCTAAAGGGGTGATTGTTACCATCAGACTGATTAAAATCGGCGTCATCCCACCAAAAACGGCATAAGCCAGATTATAGGAAAAAGAGAGACCGGTAAAACGTACCTGGGCTGGGAACATCATTAACATAACATAGGGCACTACAGCTATGGTGCCCACCGACAGACCCGCCACCCCATAAGAAATAAACAGATAAGTAAGATTGCTGCCAGCTATCAGGAAGAAGATCCAACTGGCTACTGCCATAAAGATACAACCAATTAACAATACAATCCCAGCACCAAAACGATCAATCAGCACACCGGCGATAAGATATCCTACTATGCCGCATAGGATAGCCAGAATATTGGCCTGTAACGTCACCGCAACAGACAGGCCATGAAGCTTTTGTAATAAGACAGGCACCATCAGCAGTAACACCACTATGCACCCGGAAAGTAGCCAAGTCAGGAGCATGGAAATACCCACCTCGCGGCGGTATTCCTTTATAACTGTTTTGATAGGTAGCTGTGCTGATAACGCTTTTTGGGCTTGCATTTCACGGAATACGGGGGTTTCCTGAAGATAACGGCGTAAAAATAGCGCAATCAGTCCAAAGATACCTCCAAGCAGAAAAGGAAGCCGCCAGCCATACGCCAAAATGGTTTCTGTGGTCATACTGCTATTAATAAGCGTTGCCACTATTGAGCCGAGCAGGATCCCTGCTGACAATCCAGCAGTGAGAATGCCACAGGCCAGCCCTAGCCGTCTTCCCGGCACATGTTCAGCAACAAATACCCATGCTCCCGGCACCTCACCACCGATAGCAGCGCCCTGAAGCACGCGCAGCAGCAGTAACAGCAAGGGAGTCGTAATGCCAATAGCAGTATAAACAGGCAGTAATCCAATCATCAGGGTAGGCAGCGCCATTAGCAGAATACTAAAACTGAATATCTTCTTACGTCCGCGGCTATCACCAAAGTGTGCCATGACCAGTCCACCCAGCGGACGTGCCAAATAACCTGAGGCAAAGATACCAAAAGTTTGTACCTGCCGCAGCCACTCGGGAATATCGGCTGGGAAGAAGAGCTGCCCCATCACACTGGCAAAGAAAACGAAAATGATGAAATCGTAGAATTCGAGTGTGCCCCCTAACGCGGAGAGCACGAGTGTCCTGAAATCCCGAGAGTTCAGGCGGCGAACAGGTTCAACGTACATGTCAGTCTACTGTGAGTTAGTCATAATAAGGTAAGAGAAATAAACGATGGCAACAAAGTAACCATCACACACTTAACTTTTTATAAACAATTTGGTAGTTGGAATAACAATACTATCTCTTATTCAACATGAGTGACCAATATCGCGTCTTGCACTTTTAGGGCGGAAAGCGGCAACAACATCGGGATCGGTTTCAATGTAAGGCCCTTCAAGCAACTCGATGCAGTAGGGAATAGCGGCAAAAATACCAGGAACTGGCCTGCAATCTTCAGACCCTCTTAACCCTTCGAGCATCTCCTGAATCGACTTTGGCTGACCGGGCAAATTGATGATTAATGTTCGATTCCGGACAACGCCCGTCTGTCTTGACAGAATAGCAGTAGGAACTACACCCAAGCTTATCTGACGCATCTGCTCACCAAAGCCGGGCATCTCACGATGGGCAACCGCAAGTGTTGCATCTGGGGTAACATCACGGAGAGCTGGCCCGGTGCCGCCCGTAGTGAGTATCAGATGGCAATGGTGCCTGTCCGCCAGCTCACATAACGTCTGCTCAATCAGAGACTGTTCATCTGGCAGCAGGCGTTTCTCAAGAGTGAAAGGGGTAACGAGTGCCCGCCTGAGCCACGCCTCAAGAGCGGGCAGCCCCTTATCCGGGTAGATGCCTTGTGATGCACGATCTGAAACAGATACTAAACCTATGTGAAGCGTCATCATGACCTCAATTCGTGGTAGTACAGTGGCTGGCATAAAACGAGCGATGTTCGACTGAATGATGCCAGCCAGAATTCACTGATGTTGTCGGCACGGCATGGTATTAAATAAAGCCAGCCTTGGGTAAGCTGCCTGATTGCAGATTACAGCATCGCCGCAATCATATTTTCGAGTTTATCCTGATCGATAGCAAAATTGCGGATCCCTTGTGCCAGTTTCTCCACGGCCATAGGATCCTGGTTATGCTGCCATAAAAATTCAGCTTCAGTCATCTTCATTGGGCGCACTTCAACTCCTCCCTGCCAGCAAAGTTTACGTTCCACACTGCCTTCACTCTCTGCTAGCGCCTGTAATAGCGGCGGCGCAATGGTCAGGCGGTCACAGCCAGCCAGCTCGAGGATTTCACCTACATTGCGAAAACTAGCCCCCATCACGACAGTGTCATAACCATACTGCTTGTAGTAATGATAAATTTCGGTCACAGAGATGACGCCCGGGTCCTCATGGGAAGCATACTCTTGCTTATCCGTGTTCGCTTTATACCAATCCAGAATACGGCCAACGAAAGGAGAAATCAGGTAAACGCCCGCTTCAGCACAAGCACGCGCCTGGGCAAAAGAGAAGAGTAGTGTCAGGTTACAGTTGATACCTTCCCGCTCTAACTGTTCCGCAGCGCGTATACCCTGCCATGTGGAAGCCAGTTTGATCAAAATACGATCATTACTGATGCCCTTGCCATTATAGAGTTTGATAAGACTCCGCGCTTTTTGGATGCTGCCAGCAGTATCATAAGAAAGGCGGGCATCCACTTCAGTGGAAACGCGCCCGGGAATGAGCTTCAGAATCTCTAACCCGATATTAATGGCCAGCTTATCGCAGGCAAGCGGTATCTGCGCCTGTTTTTCACTGCTTTGTTCACGCGCCCATGTGATAGCTTCATCAATAAGCGGCTGGTATTCAGGGATCTGCGCAGCGTTGAGAATAAGTGAAGGGTTAGTCGTAGCATCCTGCGGCTGGTAGCGCTTCATTGCGGCAATATCACCGGTATCAGCAACAACCGTACTATGCTTGCGTAGGGCAGTAAGTTTATCGGTCATAACGAGTATTCTCAATGTAGAGTGGAACAGATCAGGAGTATTGAAAATGGTTGCAGGGATAATATCACTTGCATCTGACGGCGCAAGGCACGGCTTGCCTGCACTCAAAGTTATACTCATAAAAAATAAAATCTCTCCCTGTTGATGGTAACTACTCCTGCAATTACACCATATTCTGCCAGGGGCAAATTCTATTATCAGTCGATCATCATAACGCATGGTCATTATTAACTGGCCTTAAATCCAGGCAACCACGCCCTTTACAGAGATCGCGCTGGGAAATTGCATAAAATTAAAACATATGCAGACTTTTTCGGGTACATTTTATTCTGACCGCTATGGGTATTGATGAGTGCCGGATTAGGCGATATCTTCATGCCAGCCACGCTAATTCACTGCGGGATGCTCAATAGTATTTTCGCTGTTATGGCGAAACGGGCAGTAGCGGCTTGCCAACAGGCCAGCCAATAACAACGACTGTAAAAAGGATATATTGATGCTGCTGGTTATCTCTCCTGCCAAAACACTGGATTACAGCTCTCCCATAGCTTCGACGCGCTATACTCAGCCCGAACTACTTAATAATGCTCAGGAGTTGATTGAAATCGCGCGAACGCTGACCCCGGAAGAAATCAGCACACTGATGAATATCAGTGAGAATCTGGCTGTGCTAAATGCTCGTCGCTTCCATGACTGGCAGCAGCCTTTCACTTTACAAAATGCGCGGCAGGCAATTCTGGCATTTAAGGGTGATGTCTATAGTGGTTTGCAGGCTGAAAAATTCAGCGCTGACGATTTTGACTTCGCTCAGAAGCATTTACGCATACTCTCAGGGCTTTACGGCGTCCTGCGCCCGCTTGATCTGATGCAACCGTACCGGCTGGAGATAGGTGCCAGGCTGAATACGCCTTCAGGCCAAAATCTTTATCGTTTTTGGGGTGACCGTCTCACCCTCACCTTGAATACTGCCCTGGCGCAGCAACAGAGCGATACCGTAATTAACCTGGCTTCAGACGAGTATTTTAAAGCGATCCAGACAGAGAAACTGCATGGCCGGGTAATTAAGCCTGTTTTTCTGGATGAAAAAAATGGCCAGTTTAAAGTGATCAGTTTCTACGCTAAAAAAGCGCGTGGGCTGATGTGCCGTTTTATTATCAGGGAACGGATAGATAGCCCCTGCCAGCTCGAGCAATTTGATCTGGAAGGATATTTTTTTGATAAAGAACACAGCGGGTGCGATGAACTGGTATTCAAGCGATACCAGAAAAAGTGACTGACTGGTTTTTAGCAGGGAGATGGCCGTGTTATCACCATCTCTTTTGTAAGCCGTATTTTGTGATTGCCAACTTCTGAACCTGGAGCGGGTTAACCGCAGTCTGGCAGGAACACCCTCCCCTTTTGAGGGGACGAGGCCATGTAGCAGATTAATTTGCCAGCAACAGAGCGTGGAGGGCGCTAAAATCGACATCCATCTGACGTGAGAGCAGTGGCAGATCGGCCCGTTCAACCAGTGCTTTGGGCAACGGCATCTGCTGACCCAAAATCTCATCCACACTCTCCTTAAATTTCGCTGGGTGTGCGGTACCAAGAAACAGCCCATATTCTCCGGCTGCAAGAGAGTCCCGCAGCAGTCGCCAGGCGGTAGCAGCATGGGGTTCAGAAAGATAACCCAAATCTGCCAGCTCGCGCATAGACGCTTTAGTCATCTCATCATTCACCGACCCACTGACCAGATCAGCGAGCTGCCAGTCTTTACGGCGAAACAGCTCCATAACACGAGGCCAGTTGTTTGGCTGGCTGACATCCATCGCGTTGGAGAGCGTTTCGACGGTTTTTTGGGGCCGCCACTGGTTATTACGAAGAAAGCGCGGCACCGTGTCGTTAGCATTTGTAGCGGCGATAAAGCGTTTTATCGGCAGCCCCAGCGCTTTTGCCACCAGGCCTGCGGTCAGATTACCGAAATTCCCACTCGGGACCGCAATCACCAGCTGATTACGCTGTGTTTGAGACAACTGAGCAGCCGCTTCGAAGTAGTAACAGATTTGTGCCAGTAGCCGACTAATATTGATGGAATTGGCAGAGTTGAGTGTTATTGCTTTCTTCAAATGCTGATCATCAAACGCCTGTTTGACCAGCGCCTGACAGTCATCGAAATCACCATTAATAGCTACAGTCGAAATATTCACGCCAAGTGTACAAAATAGCTTCTCCTGCAACGGGCTGATTTTACCCCTGGGATAAAGGATAATTACGCGTACATTTTTCATCTTATAGAACGCATGGGCAACCGCTGCGCCGGTATCACCAGAAGTAGCAGTCAGGATGGTTACCTGTTCATCACTGGCACCAACATGCTGGAGCATTTGCGCCATAAAACGGGCGCCAAAATCCTTAAAAGCCAGCGTCGGTCCATGAAACAATTCAAGACAGGAAATATTATCAGTTACTTTTGCAAGTGGAGCCGGAAACGTAAAGGCTGCCTGCAACCGCTGTTCAACCAGTGAGAGAGGGATTTCGTCACCAATCAATGCTGACAAAATTTTACTGCTACGAGTCACGAAATCCATCTCAAGCAGAGCGTCGATGTTCGTCGGTGGGAATGCTGGCAATTCAAGCGGAAAAAAGAGCCCCTGCCAGCGCCCCAGTCCTTGTTTCACAGCCTGTGCAAAAGTGACCTGCTGATTATGATCTTTAAGATTGTAAAGTTTCATACATTATCCCAGTTTACGTGCACCTGGCGTATCCAGCCGGCAAATATGGATGAAGCCCTGATCATTTTGTACATAATGCTTGCCAAGCCAGACGGCTATCCGCTCCGCCGTATCCATCTCATCACAAAGGGTAAACAACGTTGGCCCTGAGCCGGAGATACCACAGGTTAAAGCACCATATTCCATAACTGTCTTGCGCACCTCATCAAAACCCGGCAGCAATCCGGCGCGATAAGGTTCAGCAATAATATCCTTCATCAAACTTGCTGCCAGTTCAGGCTGGCGAGTGTAACAGGCATGGATGAAGCCTGCGAGCTGACGCCCATGGCTGATGCACTCTGCTTTCTTATAATGTGCAGGTAAAATCGCCCGCGCCTGCGACGTTGAAATAGTAATCCCCGGATAGGCCATTAGCCATAACCAGTTGTCGAAAACAGGTAGTCTCTGACTGATAATCGCTCCCTCCTGCAATATCAGCTGAAGCCCTCCAAGAAAACTGGGTGCCACATTGTCGTAATGCACACTGCCGGAGATACGCCCCTCCATCTCGCCCATCAGTTCTAATAACCGGTTGTCGTCCAGTGGATTACCACAAAATTCGTTCAGCGCCATCAGGGTGGCAACGATCGAACACGCACTGGAACCTAATCCAGACCCAATGGGCATGTTCTTTTCCAGCGTTAATACCACGGATATCCGCCTGCCAAGCTCCACACAGAAACGATCCCAGCACTGCCAGACAATATTCTCTTCTGGTATTAATGGCAGATCATGAACAAACCGGCCTTTGTTTTCCAGTTGGAAATGTTGCGCTGGCTGTGCTGTAACACAATCTCCAAGCAAAGAACCATCCACTGGCGAGATTGCGGCGCCCAAAACATCAAACCCTACGCCTACGTTACCAATAGACGCCGGAGCATAAATTTTTACCATATAAGTCAGCTCCCCTGCTTCCAGGATAACGTTCTGAGTAAATCAGCAAATACGCCTGCTGCCGTGACATCATTACCCGCCCCGTATCCACGTAGTACCAGTGGCACCGGCTGATAATAATGACTGTAGAACGCCAGAGCATTTTCACCATTCTTCACGGCATACAGAGAGTCATGTTCTTCAACCTCAGCAATTTTGACACTACAACGCCCTCCAGCCTCTATTTCTCCAATAAATCGCAACACCTGCCCCCTGTCACGCGCTTTAGCAGCGCGGGTGGCAAAAGCATCGTCCAGTTCGGGGAGTCGTGCCATAAATGTCTCAACATCGCCAGTCGTAGTAAATTCCTGAGGCAGCAGCGGCTCGACGACAACATCGTCCAGCTCCAGCTGATAACCTGCTTCACGTGCCAGGATCAGAACCTTGCGCGCCACATCCATGCCTGAGAGGTCTTCACGAGGGTCGGGTTCTGTGTAGCCCAGTCTGCGCGCCAAAAGCGTGGCCTGCGAAAATGGGATTCCTTCCTCCAGCTTACCAAAGATAAAAGAGAGTGAGCCTGAGAGAATGCCAGTAAATCTTATCAGCTCGTCTCCTGCACTGAGCAGATTTTGCAGATTTTCAATTACGGGCAGACCTGCCCCCACATTAGTATCGTAGAGAAACTTACGCCGGGATTTAGCCGCAACCAGTCGCAGTTGCTGATAGTCATGCCATCGTGACGTATTGGCTTTTTTATTCGGCGTCACCACATGGAAACCATTTGCCAGAAAATCAATATAGCGGTCGGCCACACTCTGGCTCGAGGTACAATCGACAATGACCGGATTTTGCAGATGACATTCCCGTACCAGACTAATTAAGCTGTTGATCTCCAAGGGTTGTTTGGCTTCACTAAGCGCTGTTTTCCAGTGACACAAGTCAATGCCTTCCATACAAATGACCTGCCTGCCGGAGTTGGCAATGCCACAAACACGCAGATCGATATGCTTATTTTTTAGCCATGTCTGCTGGCGTTTTAACTGGTCGATCAATGCACTGCCCACACCACCAGCACCAATAATGAAAAGTTCAATCATTTGATTAGTATTAAACATCATCTGATGAACCACGCGAACGCCAGTAACAGCATCATCATTGCTGACGACTACTGATATTGAACGCTCCGATGATCCCTGCGCGATAGCTACAATATTAATGCTGGCATGCGCCAGCGCTGCAAACAATTTTGCTGAAATTCCAGGCTGAGTACGCATCCCATCACCAACGACGGAAATAACAGCGAGCTGACCTGTTACATCTAGTGGCTCCAGCAGACCATTTTCCAGTTCGAGATGAAACTCCTCTTCCAGAGTACATTGTGCCAGCATGAGATCATGTTGCGGCACACAAAAACTGATGCTGTATTCTGAGGAGGACTGCGTGATTAATACTACGGAAATACGTGCGCGGGACATGGCGGCAAACACACGGGCGGCCATTCCCACCATCCCTTTCATTCCCGGCCCTGAGACATTGAACATCACCATATTGCTTAGATTAGTAATTCCTTTAACCGGATTTTCATCGGGAACAGCTTCACCGCCGATGAGTGTACCCGCTGCATGAGGCCTGGCTGTATTTTTTATCAGACACGGGATATGGAATTGCGCGATAGGCGTGATAGTTCGTGGGTGGAGCACCTTTGCACCAAAATAAGAGAGTTCCATCGCTTCCTGGTAAGAGATCGATTTTAGCAGGCGGGCATCCGGCACCTGGCGCGGATCGCAGGTATACACACCATCAACGTCAGTCCAGATTTCACAACAATCCGCACTCAGACAGGCGGCCAGCACCGCAGCAGAGTAGTCGGAACCATTGCGGCCAAGCACCACGAGTTCTCCCTGCTGATTACCCGCGGTAAATCCCGCCATCAGAATAATGTTGCCCGCCGGGATCTGGCTGGCAGCGATGCGGCGGGTAGATTCGGCAATATCGACGGCAGACTCAAGATAATGCCCAACTGCAAGCAGTTTCTCCACCGGAGAAATGACGCTCACCTTGTGACCTCGTGCAGTAAGCAACGCCTCCATTATCAGGACAGTGAGTTTTTCGCCACGTGAGATGATAGTCGCGTTAATACTGTCCGGGCACTCCCCCAGCAATCTGATAGCCTGCAACAGCTTTTTGAGCTGATCAAACTCGTTTTCAACACGCTCTTTAAGCTGTAACCAGGGAAAACCAGGTTCTGCATCAGCCAGCCCTCTGAGTAATGAAGTGAAGATATTTTCAGCATCACTGATATCAGGTCCGGCCTCCTGATCAGCAATAGCCTTTTCAAGCATCGCTACAAAGTGATTGGTGATTTTTGCTGGTGCTGAGAGTACTGTTGCCACCTCTCCGTGGCGCAGATTGCTTTCGATAATCTCAACAACACGCAGGAAGCGATCTGAATTTGCTACAGATGTTCCACCAAATTTCAGCACTCGCATTATCTGTTCTCCTGAATTAACTCGAAAAAAAAGCCCGCACTGGTGAGGTGCGGGCTTTTTAGTTGTTATCTAGTATATGTACCAGCCCACACCGTTATCTGTAATAAAGGTGGTGGTAATGAGGCTGATGATGTCAAGGCTATGATTGCGCATAAAAAATAAAGTTATTGTTTGTTAATAACATCGCTGGGCTCCAAGAAGTAAAGCAATCTACGAGGTAAGTCAATTTATTTTATTGTCAAATTAGCCTGAAAAGGCTGACTGCTGGTAATAACATTATTAATTTACAATAAAAAACATTAATAAATATGACAATTAACTCAAAGAAATTTATTAGAACTGTATTATAGTTTTTTTTCTTAGCTCTCTTTTTAGCCATTACCTGAGCCACCCCACCGGCAGAATCACACTAAATACACCAGCTCTGCACTGTTTGTAGTGATTCAGGGAACCATTGTGCCCGCCGCGCCGGGGAGCGCATAAAATGAAGGCCGGGTCTTTGCTGCTGTGTATTCAGGCCTGCAAAAGACAGCTGAACGCCAGAAACGCAAGGGAGGCCATGGCTGGCATCCGGGCATATAATGCGCGAACATGTATATCCCATCATCCCCGGACTAACCTGCTGAATCCTATCATATACCTGATATGATATAAGCGATCGTTCAGAGTGGCAGGATAAATAATCCTGAAAATTATTTTTTGAAGAAAAGGTATCACTGGCGGCACCTGTCAAATTAATCAGAGATAAACTATTAGCCGTTATAAACTCAGTCCGGAGGGTATTATATTAAGAAATAACAACTTTTATATAAAATTATCAGGAAGATAGCATTTTCAGATGCAGAACAGACACGCCATTCATCATTCTTTTTCAAAGTACAGGAATCTTAACTACTAATAACTCGTATTGATAAGCTCTTCACAATTTCATTAAGATGCTACAATTAAATTAATATAAGTCAATCTAACATCATCTTAATGCTTAACGAATGTTATTATTGCTGTTATCTTACTGTTAAAAGCGCAATAAGAGATTGTATGACATACTGCCGTAGCGACTTGAATACAGTAGTCTCTCCATATAGCTTGGTTCATCGGGCGTCCCTGAGAGTACCACTGGTTACACAAACGTTGATACCGAAAGTTTATAAGTAGTTTATCAGCCATGGTCCGGTCCGGAACAGACATAGTGATATAACAGCCTTGAGTAATCCGGCTTAATCTGTGTTAATCGCTGACATTGCCTAGTTTGATTAAAGAAAAGAAAGCCGATGTAAAATGTAGTGTCACTGCGGACAGAATTTATTTTAATGGCAGTTTATTGAGTATCATTTTAATAACAATTTAGGTAGCAAACACATGCAGACTCCGCACATTCTGATTGTTGAAGACGAATTAGTCACTCGCAATACCCTCAAAAATATTTTTGAGGCAGAAGGCTACATGGTATATGAAGCTACAGATGGTACTGAAATGCATCATATTCTGACTGAAAACGATGTCAATCTGGTCATTTTAGACATTAATCTGCCCGGCAAAAATGGACTACTTTTAGCGCGGGAGTTACGGGAAAAGGCAAATGTGGCTCTCATATTTCTGACCGGGCGCGATAACGAAGTCGATAAAATTCTGGGACTGGAAATTGGTGCAGACGACTATATTACTAAACCTTATAATCCCCGTGAACTAACTATACGGGCGCGTAATCTGCTTTATCGTACCATGAACCTTACTGCCGCTGGCAGCGATGAACACAAAACTATCGAAAGTTACAAATTCAATGGCTGGGAACTGGATATTAACAGCCGCACCCTTATTAATCCGCAGGGGGGGCACTACAAACTACCTCGTAGCGAATTTCGCGCGATGCTACATTTTTGTGAAAATCCCGGAAAAATACAGACTCGGGCTGATTTACTGAAAAAGATGACCGGACGCGAGTTTAAGCCCCACGATCGTACGGTAGATGTCACCATTCGTCGCATACGCAAACATTTCGAATCTATTCCCAATACACCAGAAATCATTGCTACCATTCACGGAGAGGGCTACCGCTTTTGTGGCGATCTGCAATGATAACTACGCAGACCTGAAACAAATTATATCGTTCTGACAGACTACAATACGTCATTGTGTCATGTCATAGTTCCAGCTGGCCATCATATTACTGGCACAGCGCAGAGCCCGTTCTTTGACAATCCCCCTCTGCTTTATCTGAATCCCTCAAATGAAGTAAAAGATCCTCCAACATTGTTGAAATGTACCACCTGTATTTAGAGTAAGCTGTCAAAAAACTGCACTTCTTTCACTCTGCTCTGAAGATGACTATCCGCAAGAGTGACTTAAATCCGCCGGTAAAAGAGGAATTGCTGCATCAGCCTCATCTTCTGCTACACCAAGGCCACTTTTTACTTCACCTTTTTTGACACGAAAATGCTGATAAGTCCCATTTTTTGACATCAGGATCATCAAAGGCTTCTGCCACGATTTTATGATCTGACCTCAGCCGTTTAGGCTCGGTGTTAACAAAGCCAGTCACCCCCCCCCCCATGCAAAACGTCTGGGCATATCACTGTGATAGCGATTAACTAACTTTAACTCGTTTTGCATGGTATTATGATTTTTTATCAGAAAAATAACCATATGTTGTCAGTATTTATTTACATATTGACTAAATTTGTACGAAGTGACTGGCATGAAAAAACATATTACGGCATACTCACCGCGGGAAGTGTTCTGAATTCAGGACCATTTATTACTTTCACATGTTTGTATCAGAACACGCTAAATCAGAAAGTTGAGGACGATTTATGGACCAGGCTGGTATCATTCGTGATTTGCTTGTATGGCTGGAGAGCCACTTAGATTTACCTTTATCTCTTGACAATGTGGCAGTTAAAGCAGGCTATTCTAAATGGCATTTGCAAAGGATGTTCAAAAATGTTACAGGGGATGCTATCGGAGCCTATATCCGGGCCCGGCGATTGTCAAAAGCTGCCGTAGCACTACGCATGACCAGCAGGCCAATTCTGGATATTGCTCTGCAATACCGCTTCGATTCACAACAAACTTTTACTCGTGCATTCAAAAAACAGTTTAACCAGACACCCGCCTGGTATCGCCGGGCATGTGACTGGAACTCATTTGGACTACGCCCGCCTATTCGTCTTGATGAGTTCATGATACCCGAAGCAGTATATGTCAAGTTACCTGACCTCTTACTGACTGGCCAGACGCAGAGCTACTCCTGCAAGCTTGAACGGATTTCACCTGAACGCGATGACATGCGATTTTATCTCTGGCAACAGTTTCTTAATGAAACGGAAACCTTACCTTCCGTGCTATATGGGCTGCGCCAGGTCAGGCCCAGCCGGGATAAGGACGATGAGCAGGAGGTTTCCTACACCACTGCAGTACACATCGATCAGAGCTTCCCGGCCCATCAGCACAAGCAGACCTTGCAGATTGAAGGAGGGGATTACGTTCTGTTCAATTACTACGGCCCACCCGGCGCGTTACAGGATTTCATTGTGATGCTCTACGGAACCTGTATGCCAACACTCGGGCTGACACGACGCTCTGGTCAGGACATTGAACGCTTTTATATTCAGGACGGTAAAAAGCAGTGTGACCCATCTGAAGAGATACATTGCGAATATTTAATTCCTATCGGGGGGCTACCGCAACAAGTGGAAACTGACAAGACCAAAAGTACCGTTAATGACTAACTTTATTGACTTTCTGACATCCGGGGACCTGAGGTCAGATGAGAAATGTCCCCCGCCATCTCTACTGCCCAGCCGGGTGCCAGCCAGGCACTTTGCTGGTAATCGATGCGTGACAAAGAACCGTTGCGCAAACGCAAGCGGCGCTCCGACGAAGGAGATAATCCAAGCAGTGTTCCAATTAAGACCCCCAGCGCCAGCCCATGACTTACCAGCAACGGGCAACTGTCTGCCGGTAATCTTCTGCATGCATTCAGTGCCTCATGCATACGAGCTGCCAGTTTATCCATCGTCTCTCCGCCCGGAATACACCCGCCTTTAGTCCCGTCGACCAGTGCTTTGCGCCATCCCTCCTCCTGGACGGTTAGCGAATAGATCAAGCGCTCCTCCAGTACACCCATATCCAGCTCCCGCAAACGCGGATCCTGCTGTACCTTACAAGCGCAGACATCAGCAATAATATCTGCGGTTTTGAGCGCTCGTCCTAAATCACTGGAGATAATATGTGTTATTCCGAATGATTTAACGCGTGCGGCAACCTGATGGGCCTGAAGCTCACCCTGATTCGTAAGCGGACTATCTGATTGCCCCTGAAGACGTCCCTGCACATTCCATAGTGTTTCTCCATGCCGCACAAGGTAAACCTTTAACATAATTTTTTCATCATGCTGAAACACGCTTTTATGAAGGATTTATGACATGAACTACTATGTCATTCTAAGAACTTGCAATCCAGCAAAATTAAAAACAATATATTAAGGACTTAACGATGTATTTAAGATTATGGGTATTCTGTGTAAATAAAGAACTGGATACCAATGGCTCAGCCAGCACAAGACTCTGCAAATACGTTTAACGACGCGCGGACTCAGCCATTCCAGCCTGCACTGCCAAACTACAACACCGGTGCATCTCCGATATCGCACTCTACTCTGTCGCGCAATCCTGGCTGAATAATTGCGCCCTGAGCCATTCGGTTAATTTTTTTGGTGCACTCTTCAAACTATTAGAACCACGAGTAATCGTCGCAACCCCCACGCCAAGTTCACTCTTAAGCTCGCGCTGGCTCATTTGCCTGCGCATCAGCTCTTCAATAATACGCAAGCGTGTTCCCAATGCTTCCCGCTCATCCGGCGTCAGCATTAATTCTAAAAGTGCCAGATGAAGATCTTTATCTTTGGCAGTTAATAATATTGCGACAAAACGTTGCCAGTTTATCTCTCGCGACTCATCCGTGGCAGAAATATCTGAATGCTTTACCATCATATATAACCTTATTTATCAGTCAGTAAACTAACTTATCACATGTTCATCAGTCAGTAGTGAAGCTGCCACTCATCGGGATAAAAGATCACGGCTGGCTGGTTTAAAAAATGGCGATAATAGGCGTCATAAGCCAGCACATTCTTTACGTATGCCCGTGTCTCGAGAAATGGAATGGTTTCAATAAACGCAACAGGATCAAGTCGTCCGGCACTGGACTGTTGCCAGCGCTTTAACCTGTGCGGTCCGGCATTATAAGCTGCAGCTGCATAAATGCGATTATGATTAAATTGTTGATAGACGTACTCCAGATAGTGCGTTCCAATTTCAATATTAGTCTGCACATCAAGCAGCTGGCTGCTTTTGTTGTATCCTGATAATTTATACAGTTTAGCAGTATATTTTGCCGTTGCCGGCATAACCTGCATCAGACCACATGCACCCACAGGTGAGCACACTTTAGGGTTCCAGCCGCTCTCCTGACGGGCAATAGCCATCGCAAAACTCTGCGGAATAGATTTATTACTGGTGTAACGCGCGAACATATCCTGCCAGGCGAGTGGGAATCGTTGCTCAAGATGGTTCCATAACTTTGCCGTGATAGTGGCCTGAACACTCAGATCCCACCAGCCCTGCTTAAGCGCATGATTTGCAAGCTCCTGCTGCTGAGTTCTTGTTTTTTTCTGAATGAGTGCCGTCCATTCACTGCGAGCAAGGTTATCCATTCCCCAGTACATCAGCTCAGTGATACGTTTGAGGGCTGGTTCCTGAGTCAAAGCGGTTTTTACCGTTGCTACCTGATCAATTATGAGTGGAAAAGACTCACCCAGTCGTTGTGCCGCTACCATCGGATAAAAACCCCTTCCGGCCATCAAACGACGTAATCGTGCTTTACCTTCTTTTTCATGCCCCTGTTCAAGCAGCAGGTCAGCCTGCCAGTAGAGCCACTCATCTTTATTTTTCGCGTCATTTGGCAATCGTGCCAGCCAGATGCCCAGCCCTCGACGATCATGGGCAGCCAAAGCTAAACGCACGCGCTGTTCGATAAGGGCTGTATTATGGCTCTCCATGATGACACTATCACGCCACTGGGCCTCCTGTACGGTGGTATCTGCTGACATCAGATTCGCGGCAACAATCTCTTTCATCTCTCTGATTTGCGCCGCGCTCATCTGTTGCGATTGTCCAGCTGAATCGATTACCTGCCTGGCGGTCTGTGGATCCTGGCGAACAAGACGCTTTAATGCCCACAGAGTAGCCCGACGTGTAAAATCAGTGGGCGCCATTTGACGGACAAAGTTTCCAATTGTAGCGGGATTGTTCTGCAACGCTGTGATGGCTTTTGCCGTAGTCTGATAATTTTCCGGTAACTGTTTAACCAGATAGCTTATCAGCCTGCGGTTGTCCGCTTTCATCGCAAGTCGTATACGCTCAAGCGTAATAAACGCTGTCTGGTGGCCTGCTGCCTGCCAGACTAAAAATAGTTTGTCACAGTCAGCAGGCAGCGAGCTTCCGCGCAGCCAGATAGCCTCTGCACCCTGATAAGCAGCCTGCTGTTTGCCGGTGGCCCACTGAGCATAATGCCAGTTGCAACGGGCAGCTACCATTGCGGGCTCTTGTGGACTAAATTTCAGCAACCCCTGCCAGTCTTCACGACGTGCCAGCTCACTGACAAAACGGTCATCAAGTGTAGTAACAACCGGCAACTGACGATAATTTTTGATGAATTCGCGCACTGCGGGCACAGTGGCATTTTGCAGATTCTGTGTCAGCAACTGATATTGTAAGTAAGGATACAGAGGATAATCCTGTAACGCTGGCATAAGTTGTTTAACTTTGTCCATTTGATTATTCCCGAAAGCCTGCTCGATCTGCTGATAACGCCCCCGCTGCTGCTGCAGTGAGTCAGCATGGGCCAGATTTAACATCATCATGCCTGCGCCAGCTACATACCACCGCCATTTATCCACTGTAACATTCTCCCAAAGGTGTCTGAATTATTGCTGTTGAATGTTTATTTGGCTTCCATGCTAAACCGAACCGATGTGCTGACGCTAGGTTGGCCATCAGATTTTTTATTAATAGCGCTGTCTTTATATTGATACATAGCAAACGTCTGATAGCAAGCATCTGTGTTTCTGAGTCAATAAGTAAGCTATTTCGGCCATAGCATGACAGCAATTTCCCTACTTTTTGTCTTACCCGGAGAAGAGACTTCATTACCATTCCCGCCAGATAATGTCTGAAGAGGGACTATCATGCATTGCCTGTGGCGCAGGTATTACTTCAGCATCCGTTATCACCGGCTTTATCTGCTGAAAGCAATTTTCAATACTGTAAAATAAAAAATTAATCTCTTATAGCATCGCGCCTTTTATCTAAACAGTACATTAAATACAACGAAGAGATACTGGTCTTCTGGCATTCTGTTTCCTGAAGATAACACCAGACTGACTCTTGCTTCATTAACCCTTCGTAATATATGACCGGTCAGATAATAAATAGTTTTATAATTAAATTTATAAATTTGACTAAAGAAATAATCACACGATATCACAGTATCAACACCCAAAATTAAATCAATTTAGCTTCCACTAGTCGCATCATCCCCGGCAACCCTTACTAGCTTTACTAAAAAACATGCTACCTGAAATTTCCACTAATATTAGAATAATAAACTGGTTAACGACTGATTGACTGTTATCCTATATTCTGGTTAAAGTTAATAGTGCTGCATTACATTAGTTTTTATTTAAAAAAATTAGAAAACCACTATGTTATCCTGCTGTTAATGGCGGAAAAAACAGACTATAACTTGCGCCCTAAAAAACTATTCTTTATTGACAACGCTCTTTGTATCCAACGAATAGCTATACAACTCACGATATCCCGTCTATCATAAGCCATGTTCAAAAACACGATGCAGAAACAGGTATTAATAACATTAGCAAATAATAATGCCAGCAGATTATCTTCGCTGCACATTATCATTTTTAGGGAGAGAATAATTTTGAAATCAGACCACATATCAAACTGAAGATCATCATTTTTCATTCACACGTCTGTTAACACTAATAAAAATCTCAGGCGTAGACCGGTATATCATTTTATTCAAACTTTATCGGTCTGTCGTAAGTAACGAAAATGTAAGCACTGCTCTCATTCAGACGATTTTCAATTAATCATTAATCGGATGGCGGTGCTGGAAAATTCAGGGGCATGACTGCCTGAATAACGGGAATCAGTACCACTTGCTGGAACTGGAATGATTCAGCCTCGATAAACCCGTGCGTATTTAGTGGAGTATGTTATTCAATATCTTTTCTGCTTTGTGCGCCCTGGCCAAATCGAAAACGCGAATTGGATGGCAACATATGGAAAAACGTCGCGAAGTACGCATCGCCAGATTAATTCAGGCGCTAAAACGAACTAATAAAATTCACTTACAACAGGCAGCACGTCTGCTTGGCGTGTCAGAAATGACCGTAAGACGCGATCTCAACGTAGCAAATACCAGCATCGCTTTACTTGGAGGCTATATTGTTTGTGACCCCTCCTGGAACCAAAGTCACGCTTTCATCTCCCGCCATCAATTACAAAATGTAGCCCGTAAACGGCAACTGGCTGACGTTGCTGCCACCTTCATCCAGCAGGGGGATACTGTTTTTTTTTGATTGTGGCACAACGATACCCTTTATTATTAAAGCAATACCTGACACGCTTACCTTCACCGGCATCTGTTATGCCATGAATACATTCCTGACACTGAGCGAAAAGCCTGCATGCCGGGTTCTGTTAAATGGGGGGGAGTTTTCCGCTGAAAACACAACATTCACCCCAATCGGCTGCCACAATTTACTGGAAACGCTCTGCCCGAATAAAGCGTTCATCTCGGCATCAGGTATCGACGCCTGGCAGGGAGTGACCTGCTATAACGTTAACGAACTGGCCATGAAACATCAGGCTCTGGCGCGCTGTGCTACCAGCTATCTGGTTGCTGACAGCACTAAATTTGGCAAAGTGCTCCCAGCCCGTATCGGTGAACTATCGCAATTTCAGACTCTGATAAGTGATCGCCCCCCTGCGGGACCACTCAGCGAAATATTAACCGAGCAGGGCATTGCCCTGCATACTCTTATTAATTAAACACACGAAGCAATCTGCACAGCATTGCAGAACAATGTAGAAAAATAACGCATTGATAAATAGCATTATTTATTAATATTGTTACTTCAATGCAATAAAACACATGCCTGGATGGAAACTAGTCTAACGTGTACCATGGCAACAGCTGTAATTAGAGGGTGAAAACCGCTAAAATTCTCGTTCCGTGTGGGCAGGCTTCACCCCATTCCATCACATAAGAGGCTATCGTGGCTCAATTTGTTTATAGCATGAACCGTGTCGGTAAAGTGGTTCCACCGAAACGTCATATTCTCAAAAATATCTCTCTTAGTTTTTTCCCAGGCGCTAAAATTGGTGTAGTGGGTCTGAATGGCGCGGGTAAATCCACCCTGCTGCGCATCATGGCCGGAATTGATAAAGACATTGAAGGCGAAGCCCGCCCGCATCCGGGGCTTAAAATCGGCTATTTGCCTCAGGAACCGAAACTCAATCCTGAACACAGCGTGCGCGAGTCGGTTGAAGAGGCTCTCTCTGACCTCGTGGGCGCACTGCAACGACTGGACGAAGTCTATGCGCTTTATGCCGAGCCTGACGCTGACTTCGACAAGCTAGCCGCCGAGCAGGGCAAACTGGAAGAGATTATTGCGGCCCAGGATGGCCACAATCTTAACAGTCAGCTCGAGCGCGCGGCAGATGCTCTGCGTCTGCCAAACTGGGATGCTAAAATAGCAACACTTTCCGGTGGTGAACGCCGGCGTGTAGCACTCTGCCGGCTGCTGCTGGAAAAACCGGATATGCTGTTACTGGATGAACCCACCAACCATCTGGATGCGGAATCCGTCGGCTGGCTTGAACGCTTTCTGCATGATTTTGAAGGCACTGTCGTAGCCATCACCCATGATCGCTATTTCCTTGATAATGTAGCGGGCTGGATCCTTGAACTGGATCGCGGTGAAGGTATCCCTTGGGAGGGTAACTACTCGTCCTGGCTTGAGCAAAAAGCCAGGCGTCTTGCGCAGGAGGCTTCTCAGGAAGCCGCACGCCGTAAGTCAATTGAGAAAGAGCTGGAGTGGGTACGCCAGGGGCCCAAAGGGCGTCATGCTAAAGGTAAGGCAAGACTGACGCGTTTTGAGGAACTCAATAGTGCCGAATATCAAAAACGTAACGAAACCAACGAACTCTTCATCCCGCCCGGCCCGCGCCTGGGGGAGAGCGTAGTACACGTCGAACACCTCACGAAATCTTATGGGGATCGCCTGCTGATTGACGATCTCACCTTTTCACTGCCCAAGGGGGCCATCGCTGGCATCATCGGCCCGAACGGTGCGGGGAAATCAACACTTTTCCGCATGCTTGCAGGCCAGGAACAACCAGACGCCGGCACCGTTAAGCTTGGTGAAACAGTTCGTCTAGCCTCAGTTGATCAGTTCCGCGATGCTATGGACAACAGCAAAACGGTGTGGGAAGAGGTTTCAGGTGGCCAGGATATTCTGCGTATCGGCAATGTTGAAATGCCAAGCCGCGCCTGGCTCGGTCGTTTTAACTTTAAAGGAACGGATCAGAATAAACGTGTTGGCGAACTCTCGGGAGGAGAGCGCGGCCGTCTGCATCTGGCAAAACTGTTGCAGACAGGCGGCAACCTGCTATTACTTGACGAACCCACCAATGATCTTGATGTTGAAACACTGCGGGCGCTTGAAAATGCGCTGCTGGAGTTTCCAGGCTGTGCCATGGTTATCTCCCATGACCGCTGGTTTCTCGATCGAATCGCTACGCATATCATCGATTACCAGGATGAGGGGAAAGTAGAATTCTTCGAGGGCAACTTCAGCGAGTATGAAGAGTACAAGAAACGGACCTTCGGTGCCGAATCATTACAGCCTAAAAGACCGAAATACAAAAAAATTTCAAAATAGCCACCTCGATGGCGGGTTCATCTCGCCATCTTTCCTGCACCCGCACCGCCTGACACCCTTATGCTGTTGCTATTCAGGTTTTTAGCCATCCTCATCAGCTATCACTCTGTCAAGCCTGCTCTGGCCTGTCCGGTCAACGGCAAATGTGAATAGCCGCTACTGACCAACCCAGCCCCCTCCACTAATCCACCTGGCACAACGCCATAACACGCACGCCAACGGCGCAATAGCGGTCACTTTTTTTGACTGCATTCACGCTACCATGCCACTACAGACTCTCTGTTAGGAAAACAGCGTGTGCACTGCACCCTGATAAAAAAGGAACATAATGAAACACCCTCCCATTCCTTTTTTTCTGCTCACCTCCTCTGTTGGGTACTGCGGTACCAACAATGCCAGTGAGGTCAAAATCTTGCAACAGGCCATCATGGACTCCGGTTATAAAATAGCCACAGGTCGTTCGGTTGACGTTAACGGACGTTGCACTCAGGAAGCCATTGATGCTATTCGTTTTTATCAACGGGCGCTGAGCCGATCACCCACCGGACTAATTGGCCCGGGTGATTTCTGGTTTCATCAGGCAATCCGTCAGGCCATAACGCCACAATGGCGCCCCATGCATGTCGCCGGGCCACTGCGTGTCTCTGAGGGGCAGGTTACCTTCGATGCAGAAGGCCAGGATTACCTCACCGGCGTTATACCCCTGCGCCAGCCTGCCAGAATGCCGTACTTTTCCCGCATCCTTCACTATCCAGGGGGTAATTCAGGCGTTACTTTAGGACGGGGCTATGATATGAGCCAGCGCAGCGCCGGAGCAATCTTCTCCACCCTAAGACAGGCCGGTATTGAGGAGTACAAAGCGGTGCTCTGTGCCAGAGCAGCCTACCTCAGAGGGCGTCATGCACAGCAATTTGTCCGGCTGTATGGCTGGCTGGTTGGCGAAATCAGCCATTAACAGCAGCTGGTGATTCAAATCACCTGATATGAAAAACCAATCAACTTTTATCGTGTTTATTACAATACATTGCAAAAGTACAATGCAGTCTGTTATTTACCGTGCCGGATGTATCACTTCTCCCAGCATTTCACGCACCAGCTCGATGCAACGCATAAAGCGCAGGTCGTAATCTCCCTCAGTCACGTGCTCATACCGGATATTGTTTTTATTTAACAGATCAATCAGCAGTGACTGAAATGATTTGCGCTGCTCCCGGCTCCCAAGATGGCGTAATCCATCTGCTACCCAGGGTACGTTATTCTCCAGTAAAATAACCAAATCGAAATGATATTCATTGATTAGCGCCTGCACAAAAGGGTGCTCGCGCCCTTCATATTTAATACAAAATGCCTGAGTAGTAATAAAATCCGTATCAATGAAGGCAACACGATTGGCGTATTTAACAGCAAAATCAATATACTGAGCCTGGCCTAATGCTATCTTGTCATAATCAGAATATTGCAGCGCCATCTCATCACCCCCTAGATGAGAGAAAATATAGTCCCGTCCATATTCCCAAGCACTAGTGGTGTTGAATATATTCGCCAGCTTATTCACCAGCATCGATTTACCACTCGACTCACCCCTAAAATTGCCACTTTTCGCACAAAAAAAGGCTTCACCTCTGTTGGAATATATTCCCAGTAATGAAAGGGATTTTGGCGGATCCGTTCCCCGCTTATTTTCATAAATGAACGCGCCGGATCAATTACCACCGTATCTATATCAAACCAGGTACGAAACTGGCATACGTCTTCCACTTCGCTCGTGTAGACCAGGTCAGCATTAATACCTTTTTCGAGCATGTATTTTTTGATTCCCTCGCTCCAAATATCCCAGCCGTGCGGATAAGGTTCCATTCCCTGTTCGTTGAATAAGTGGATATGAATATTTTTTTGGTATTTGAAGGTTTGCAACAGCCAGCGCAAACGATCTCTGACCGAGGGCTGATGTGACATTGCACTGCTTTCGAAGATCTGCCGGTCACGGTGATCGTCATACCCCATAATGACGTGCAGCTCATCAACCTGACTACTAGCCCGCTGAATAAGATAGATATGCCCGGTATGCAGAGGATAAAAATTGCCAAATACCAGCCCTACTCCCCTCTTTTGGCGTGGAAACGCCAGCCCGAGAAAGCGATGTAACGCCTCAAGCTTAGCAACATCGGGGTTAGTTACTTTTCCCTTCAGCAACTGGCTGAGGCAGCGACTGCTAATGCCGCCAGCCTCTGCTACCTGCCTGAGTGTATACCCCTGGAGATGAATAGCCTTCCTGAGGTAATCAAACGATAACACGTCATGCCTCCTAAATGATAACGGTGTCGCTTCTCAGGATGGCAGAAACAACGTAAGTAAACTTAAAGGTCATCTATTATCACCAGCGCATCAGCGAGTTTTTTTACTCCAAAAACCTGCATCGTTTGCTGTGGTTTTTTAGGCACATTAGCCGCTGGCACGATAGCCCGCCGAAAACCATGTTTTGCCGCTTCAGAGATTCGCTCCTGGCCACTCGGCACCGGACGGATCTCTCCGGCCAGCCCCACCTCTCCGAAAACAACTAAATCCTGCGGCAGAGGACGATCACGCAAACTGGACACCATCGCCAGTAGCAATGCCAGGTCAGCACTGGTTTCAGTTACTTTTACCCCGCCGACAACATTAACAAAGACATCCTGATCCGCCATCTGCAAGCCACCATGACGGTGCAGAATTGCCAGCAACAGCGCCAGCCGGTTCTGCTCCAGCCCTACCGCCACGCGGCGCGGGTTTGGCATCATCGAGTGATCCACCAGCGCCTGAATCTCCACCAGCAGTGGGCGCGTGCCTTCCCAGAGCACCATCACTGAACTACCAGACGTCACTTCATCGCCCCGGCTTAAGAATATGGCAGAAGGATTGTTAACTTCCCGCAGTCCCTGTTCGGTCATCGCAAAAATACCCAGCTCATTTACCGCTCCGAATCGATTTTTGTGGCTGCGTAACGTACGGAAGCGTGAGTCAGCATCACCATCGAGCAGCAGAGAGCAGTCGATACAGTGCTCAAGTACCTTTGGCCCGGCCAGACCGCCATCTTTGGTCACATGCCCTACCATAATAATCGCCACTCCACTCGTCTTGGCGAACCGGGTCAGCCAGGCGGCAGTTTCCCGAACCTGTGCCACACTGCCGGGAGAGGACTGGATATCGGCCAGATGCATTACCTGAATAGAGTCAATCACCATCAGGCCAGGCTGCTGCTCCGAGGCAACCTGGCAAATCTGCTCAATACTGGTTTCCGATAGCATGTTGAGATTTTCGCTGGCTAATCCAAGCCGATGCGCTCGCATGGCTACCTGTTGCAGCGACTCTTCACCAGTAACATAGAGCGTGGTCATCTGCCCGGCGAGCCAGGAGAGCGTTTGCAAGAGCAGGGTACTCTTACCTGCCCCAGGGTTGCCCCCGATAAGAATCGTACTGCCCGGCACTATCCCGCCACCCAGCACCCGGTCAAACTCAGAGGAGCCGCAGGAAAACCGGGGATGTGCCTCAAGGCTGATACTAGCGAGCTTTTGTACACGACTAATTCCCGCACTACCCGCATAGCCACTCAGGCGCTCATCGCGAACTGAAGCAGGCGATGCAGCGAGCCGTATCTCGGTGATGGCATTCCATGCATTGCAGGCGCCACACTGCCCCTGCCAGCGCGGATAATCTGCACCACATTCGTTACAGACAAATGCCCGTTTGATCCCTTTTGCCACGTTAACCTCAGTTATCGTTCATCGGTGTTGAGCGTACAACTCAAAATAGCCCAGACTCCCATCAAATCCGCGTGATGAATTGACACTTCGGCCCGTTCATTTACTTTCGGCTTTGCGTGCCAGGCGATACCCAGTGCAGCCCCTTTGAGCATTAGCAGATCATTTGCACCATCCCCAACAGCCACTGTCTGCTCTTTAACTACCGAAAATTGCGTGGCCAGATTAGTTAGCGTATCTGCTTTATAACGCGCGTCAACAATATCACCAGTGAGTTTACCTGTCAGTTTACCGCCAGTGATCTCAAGCTGATTGGCAACAGCAGCTGACAGTTCCAACCGCTCCAGCAGCACATCAGCAAACCAGCTAAAGCCGCCAGAGACAATAGCAACATACCAGCCATAAGCACGCAAGTTGGCAACCAGCTCTGTTACTCCGTGTGTCAGGGGCAGGCTCTCACGCACCTGATGCAAAACTGAAACATCCACCCCTTCCAGCATCTCAACACGCTGAGTCAGGCTGGTGGCAAAATCTATCTCACCACGCATCGCACGTTTTGTCACCTCAGCGACTTCCTCACCACAACCAACGATTCGGGCAATTTCATCAATACATTCGATCTGAATAGCAGTGGAATCCATATCCATTACCAGCAGTCCGGGGGAGCGCAGAGTAGGTATTTTGCCCAGAGGCGCAACGTCTAAGCGCTGGCTGTGAGCAAGCTTTGCCGCCCTGGCGGTGAGTGAACCCGCCAGCCGTACCACCTGGTAATCTCCTGCACACCAGGCGCTGACAATCACCATAGGCACAACCAATGCGCGTTGAAATCTGGTCAAATGTAATTTGTCAAGCCCTTTCCCATAAAGCAACCAGCCAGAACGGCCGGCATGATAATCCAGTGGCATAATCTCATCGCCATTGAGCGAGAGAGGTAAGGCGGGCCAAAGGGAGATATCATCGGGCAAATCACACCAGGTTAGGGGGTTGGACATCTCAGGCTCCTGTTTTATAAAGCTGGTCGCGCACAGACTACCTTACCTTACCTGGCTCGGGCAACATGGTGCAGATAGCATGCATAAAAATAATAAAGCCATCTGATAATAAAAGATAAATAGCGGCTTCGCCTGCATCATCTGCTTAATTAAGCAATTGTGCCATGCAGCCAGTCATGCGGATATCAGAAGGGACTTTATAGCGAAATAGCGAAATAGCGAAATAGCGAAATAGCGAAATAGCGAAACCAGAGCATACCGGGTTTGGGAGAAATGCAGATCACGAGCTGATACGCGCACTGAAATAGTTTTCGTTAGTTTACGCTCCCCCCTGTAATGAAGGCAACTGGCAGTTACCCTGCAACAGAGAAGGGCCAGCGCAGGAGCTGGCAACTCAGGAAAAAGCCGCTACCGCGTCCAGAGAGCGTTGACCCTTATCACCCAGCAAGACTGATTCAAGAGCTACCTTAACCATATCGTTAAACGCTGTCTGACGCTCAGCCGCGTCAATATGCTCATCATCACGAATATGATCAGAAACAGTACAGATAGAGAGCGCCCTGGCACCAAACTCTGCGGCGACTCCGTAAATACCGGCAGCTTCCATCTCTACGCCAAGGACACCATATTTCTCCAGCACATCGAATATTTCCGGTTCTGGTGTATAGAAAAGATCGCTGGAGAACAGGTTACCCACTCTCACGTTTATCCCCGCTGTTTTGGCTGCCTCGACAGCATGACATGCCATATCAAAATCGGCGATTGCGGCAAAGTCATGGCCTTTGAAGCGCAGGCGATTTACGTTAGAGTCGGTACAGGCCCCTATGCCAATAATAATATCGCGAAGTCTGACATCAGCGCGAACTGCACCGCAGGAGCCGACACGAATGATCTTCTTCACATTAAAATCAGTAATAAGTTCTTTGGTGTAGATGGAGCATGACGGTATTCCCATACCATGGCCCATTACCGAGACAGGCCGGTTTTTATAGCTGCCAGTGTATGCCAGCATACCACGTACCTCATTGACTTGACGGGAATTATCCAACATCGTCTCGGCGATGTGTCTGGCACGCAGCGGATCGCCAGGCATCAGCACCACGTCAGCAAAATCACCAGGCTGCGCATTAATATGTGGAGTGGCCATTATTTTCCTCGTTGTTGATAAGCATCCCGGCTATGGTTTATGTCGATAACTGGAAATCAGATGGGGTTAGTGCCGCTGGCGGCTCAATGGTGAGGGTATTTTAATCCCGTTAAACTGCTCAGAAACACTTCTGCCACAGATTAAAGAATTGACTCGCCATATTCCATAGCAGAGAGGCCAAAATATTTTGCCACCGTCTGGCCAATATCGGCAAAGGTACGACGATGCCCCCGAAAACCGGGCGTAACCTCAGGTCCGTAGATCAGAACAGGAATGTGTTCACGAGTGTGATCGCTACCATGCCAGGTGGGATCACAGCCATGATCGGCGGTCAGAATCAGGATATCTCCCTGACAGACCTGTTCCATCAATTCGGGTAAACGCCGATCAAATAATTCCAGCCCGCCAGCATAACCTGCTACATCACGCCGGTGCCCCCAGGATGAATCGAAATCGACAAAATTGGTAAATACAATACTATTATCTGGTGAAGTTTTCATGGCCGCAATAGTGGCGTCAAAAAGCGCATCAAGCCCAGTCGCCTTGATTTTCTGAGTAATGCCAACATGGGCGTAAATATCAGCTATTTTCCCTATCGCTATTACCTCTCCCCCCTTCTCATCAACCAGCTTCCTGAGTACAGTGGGGGCAGGGGGCTCCACTGCCAGATCGTGGCGGTTACCGGTCCGTACAAACTCACCCGGTTTGTTGCCCACAAACGGACGGGCAATCACGCGGCCAATGTTATACCCGCCATCAGTTAATACTTCCCTTGCGATATCACACAACGCGTAGAGACGTTCAAGACCAAAATGCTCTTCATGACAGGCTATCTGAAATACAGAATCAGCCGATGTATAAAAAATCGGCTTGCCCGTTTTTATATGCTCCTCCCCCAGCTGATCGAGAATCACAGTCCCCGATGCGTGGCAGTTACCGAGCCAGCCCGCCAGACCGGCTCGTTCCACCAGTGTATTCAACAGGGTTTCAGGGAAACTATTCTCAGCATCACTAAAGTAGCCCCAGTCAAAGAGCACTGGCACCCCGGCGATTTCCCAATGACCAGAAGGGGTATCTTTTCCTTTTGATATCTCACTAGCATAAGCCCAGGCGCCGATGATATTGGCGCTGGGATCCAGGCCGGGCGGAAAACGTCCGCTGGATTGCTCTGCCGCTCTGCCTAGCCCCAGCGCGGTCAGATTAGGCAGATGCAGCGGGCCTTTACGCCCTGTATCCGCTTTACCGTTGAAACACGCTTCAGCGATATGCCCAAGCGTATCTGACCCGGCATCGCCAAATTCAGCGGCATCACTACTCGCGCCGATTCCAAAAGAGTCCAGAACCATAATAAATACACGTTTCATATCATGCCTCAGTCGTGTGCTCCAGTTAAGATACGATTTACGTGGTCATAACGTATGACGTCTCTTAGCTGATAGTACGATAAACCAGTGGTGTTAATGCTGGAGGAGTTTCACCAAGTGTAATAGCACTGGCTACCATCACGGCTGCTGTCTGCCAGGTGCTACCACAGGCAGCGTGGACCACGGCCAGCGCCCGCTCTCCATCCACCCAGTCACCAATCTGTATCATATCACTTAGCCCAACTCTGTAGTCGATAGTATCGCTGGCACGGGAGCGGCCTCCGCCCAGCGCAACCACAGCCATACCTAATGTGCGGGTATCCATGGCAGTGACATACCCACTCTTCCAGGCATACACAGCTTTGCTGACTGGCGAACGCGGCAGGTAGCGGTCAGATTTCTCGACAAAATCAACAGGGCCATTTTGTTCCACCACCATCCGGCCAAATATGTCAGCAGCAGTACCGTTATCCAGCACACTTTGCAGCTTCAAACGCGCCTCTTTACTATCACGGGCCAAATTTGCAGTGGTCAGCATTTCAGCACCTAATGCCAGCGTGACCTCCAGTAAACGGGGATTGCGGTATTTCCCGGTAAGGAAGGCAACGACTTCGCGTACCTCCAGACTATTGCCCGCACTGGATGCCAGCACTTGATTCATATCGGTTAATAATGCTGTGGTACGGCAACCTGCGCCCCGCGCTACACTGACAATCGCCCGTGCAAGTTGTTCAGAATCTTCCAGGGTTGGCATGAAAGCCCCGGAACCTGTTTTAACATCCATGACCAGAGCCTCTACGCCTGCTGCCAGTTTTTTAGCAAGAATGGATGCAGTAATAAGGGGAACAGACTCCACCGTCGCGCTGATGTCGCGGGTGGCATAGAAACGGCTGTCTGCAGGTGCCAGCGAACCTGTCTGACCTATGATAGCCACGCCCGTTTTTTTGACGATCTGCCGGAAACGGGCCTCATCAGGAAAAACATTAAATCCCGGTATAGACTCGAGTTTATCGAGCGTCCCCCCCGGTATGCCCCAGACTACGACCAGAGATCATGGGTACATAACCACCACAGGCGGCAATCATCGGCCCTAACATCAGCGAAGTCACATCACCCCCCCCTGTTGAGTGCTTGTCGACCACAGGCCCGTTTAACGCCATCGTGCGCCAGTCAAGCACCTGGCCTGAGTCACGCATTGCGAGCGTAAGCGCCACTCGCTCAGAAGAGGTCATATCAACAAACCAGATTGCCATTGCCAGCGCTGCAATCTGACCTTCAGAGACAGTGTTGTCGCAGATACCATTGATAAAAAAACGGATCTCCTCTTCGCTCAACGCCATACCATCGCGTTTTTTGCGGATAATTTCTTTAGCGAAAAACATAGCACCTTTTCTTATTGTTAGCGTGTCTGAAACAGGTTTACAGGCAATATTGCCAGCTCATCCTCAATACTGACCATTATTAATAGTATGACTAACCCCCATCATATCAAGCAGACTAGCCAGTAAACCGGAAGCACCAAAGCGGAAGTGATGCTGATCCGCCCAGTCAGGGCCCATGATATCCCGAGCCAGCTTTAGATAGACAGCCGCATCGGCAACCGTGCGCACCCCTCCGGCTGCTTTAAATCCCACACGCTCTCCCTGCCCTTTTTCAGCAATCACCTGCAACATTATCTCTGCGGCGTAAGGCGTGGCATTCACCGCAACTTTGCCGGTAGAGGTTTTAATAAAATCCGCGCCAGCATCAATGGCAATGCCCGACGCAGCACGAATCAGTGCCTCCTCTTCCAGCTCACCCGTTTCTATTATCACTTTTAGTAGCCGATTATTCTGATGGCAGAGATCGCTACAGGCAGCAACCAGGTCGAAACCGACCTGCGAATTGCCTGCCATCAGTGCACGATAAGGAAATACAACATCGATCTCATCGGCACCAGCTGTAATCGCCGCACGCGTCTCTGCCAGCACAATGCCAATATCATCACCCCCGTGTGGGAAATTGGTGACTGTTGCAATACGAATTTCTGGCGTTCCCTGCTCATTGAGGGTCTTGCGGGCGACAGGAATAAAACGGGGATAGATACAAACAGCAGCACTATTGCCCACCGGGGTTTTTGCCTGATGGCATAGGGTAATTATGCTGTTATCGTTATCATCACCATTTAAACTCGTCAAATCCATCAGTTTCAGCGCTTGCAGCGCAATAGCAGTCAGATCGCTCATAAACACTCCGGGAGCAGTAATCAATCAGATATAAATACGCTATCATCCATGATGGTGGCCGGACATAACCGGTGAACTCAGATACCAAACAGTTCACGAGTGTTATCCCGCAGGGTCTGCCGAATCTGCTGTTCAGATTCCGGCCGCAACTGACAAAGCGTGTTGAAAACACCAACTACTCGCTCCGGGCGGTTGGGTTCTCCCTGGTAACCCTGTAGCGGCATGTCAGGTGCATCAGTCTCCAGAAGCAGGGAAGTCAGAGGCAACCGTGCAATGGTCTGCCGGGTTTTATTTGCGCGTGGATAAGTAATTGTTCCACCAACACCAATTTTATATCCCAGCGTTACAAAGGCCTGGGCCTGCTCCAGGCTACCCGAGAAACCATGAATCACACCGCAGCGCGGCAGTCTTATTCGCCGTAAACGGTGAGCCAGTCGGTCATGGGTTTGCCGTGAATGCAGAATGACCGGAAAATCATACCGTTGTGCCAGCCGTAGCTGTTCATCCAGTAATGCCAACTGCCGGCTGAAATGTGGCGCTTCCAGCGGACCATCAAGACCGATTTCACCAATTGCCACCACTTTCCCAGGACGTTTATCCAACAGCTGCGAAAGCAAAGCCAGATCCTGTTCAGGGCAATGGCATTCAATTTTGGTGGGATGTAATCCCAGCGCTCCGTAAAGCATCGGCCATTTTGCCGTCAGTACCAGAATCCGTTCAATATTTTCTGCATCAACGGAAGGAATAATGATCTTCTCAACCCCGGCTCTGGTGGCAGTTTGCAGGCATCCCTCCTCATTTCCATAAAAAGGCGCAAAATCAAAATGGCAGTGAGTATCGACCAGTCCAGGCATCATGGCTACAGCCTCTTGACAGAGTGATGTAATAGCCCGTCAGAGCCGGGTATAATCCCGAATTAACCCAGAGCCGGGCGCTGTCCTTAAACGTCTGGATTGATCTCCAGATAATAACCAGCTTCCCATAGTTTCAATAAAATAGCGACCACAGCAACGCCCCAAATAATAATCCTGATTTAATACTGGAACACGGCTGTCTGGCACCATGCTGTCACCTAATCAGTATTCCATACACTGCACCCAGCAAGACATACAGATTCACTGAGAAGCCATAGTTCAGATTACTACAATGGTCCGTGCGCCTGGCCTGGCCGCTTTGCAGATGGGAATGGCATCGGCTATGCCACTATCTAAGAAAATGAACATCATCCGGCGTGACGCTGGGACGATAAAAACCAGGCATGGCACTTGACGCTTTGATGATGCCTGGCTACGTTTTTGATGCCGGTGTGAAATAAAAAGGATGGTAATCTTCGCTACGACAGCACACATGCAGAAACATTCTGCCCGGAGTAAAACGCTATTCTGCTGCCTCTGTCACCAGAGGAAGGCGGAAGTTTGTTGCTGGTAATATCAGGTAATCCTTTCTTTGACCTGCCTTTATGCATTTTGGCCAAAAACAGCCCCGGCCGGGGGCTTTAATTGTTAACAATATTACAACAATTCTCTATAAATCTGAATCGTCCTGTCTATCATCTGATCCATACCAAATGACTGAATCGCCTTTTGCCTGGCATTAAAAGACATTTGTTGCAATTGTTCGCCTGGCATCGCAAGAATACTTTGTAGAAGTTGCTTGATTGCTAATATATCACCGACTGGCGTTATCCAGCCATTAATACCATCATCAATATTTTCAGGCAGGCCGCCAAAATTGCTAACAATGACTGGCAAACCGCAGGCCATCATCTCACGACAGGCAAAACTAATAGTGTCGCAACCATTCGAGAGAACAAAACCAATATCCCCTTGAATAAGGTAATCTTCAGGCGTTTTGCTAAAATCAGTCCACTCTATAGTACAAGAAGGCAGATCTTTAATTAACCAACTAATAATGCTGGCGGGGGGTATAGTTCCTACCATAATTACTCTGATTTTGTTTTGATGCTCTAATGGCAATAATTTGATAGCGTGGAAAAGATAATGCCATCCTTTATGGTGTGCTGTGCCAGCATTACTAACAAAAGTGAATAAAGAGTCTTGTTTGTTTTTATCTAAGTGAATATATCGATTGATATCAATGCCATTATGTATGACGGTGATTTTATTAGATTGAACCTTAAATCCTAGTATCTGATAAATGGATTTGCTCACAAAGATAATGGCGTCATTAAAGTGCACTAACCGCCAGCGTGAGATAACGCCATTGACTGGATAAGAGTTATGTTTGGTAAAAACTATCTTAAATTTTAGCTTAGAAAACCATTTAACATAGAGCAATAAACGATTATCTGCACTGCCATTGGTATGAACAATATCAATCTGTTTATCTTTTATAATTTTCTTGATTATTGAAATTGATTCATACAGCTTTTTAAATTCTTTCAATTTACTGGGAAATGCAACTGGATATAATCCTTTAAGATAAGGGTAAACCTTGCTGTCAGCTTGTTTTAATTCTATATAAAGGTTGCCAGAAGCAGGACAAGCTACATACACATTCGCTTGTGCTGTTATTGCCAGATTCTTGATGTAGGTATCGTGCCCTCCACCGTAGTCAATGTGAAAATTAGTATATAAAATATTCATTTTTTCTGATTCATAAAATCTATCCTGCAAAAACAGTATATTATGATAATCAATCAGAAAAATCTAAATTTTTATTACATATAAACAACTTTTCCCATTTCTTCAGTTTTAGATATAGCTTTTTGATTTTAGTAATATTGTTGATGGACTGAGGACAAACTGTGAAACAAGGTCATGATGTAGATAAAATTGCCATATACCCAGCTTGTAAAAAAACAGGAATGACTGACATCTGATGATGTTATGAGTTAAAGAAGATTAGTGCAGATTACAGAGAAATACAAATGATTTTAACAGGCATAGAATAGTGCTTTGCTTTGCTAAACGTGAGTAAAAATTGACGAATTCCTAATAAAATAAAAAATAGATAGCCTATGATTAATAGAATACTTAAGAGAAGACTGTAGTTATTGTTGTCACTTATAGATAAAAATTTCTAAATTTTCAATTATTAGCAACCTCTTTCTACATCAACAACCGTACCTCCGTCAATTATCCATATAGATATAGTTTGATTACAACAATCATTTATAGTTTTTATCATTTCTGCTTCTCCTGTAGCTGATCTTGATCGCACAGTACTTTCATCCAAAAAATAAAAAATCTCAGATCGAAATTTAATTAAATGTGATCATCATAACTGATGGCTGCAATCAACCCGGTGGCTGCCAGCTGAGGCAGCAATCTCTCAATTGCCAGTCACGTTATGGCAAGTTAAAAGAAAGATTATCTTGAAAAAGCATAATACTTCTTACCTTCGGACCGTTATCAGAATACGCTGGATAAAAATCCTGACGGTATAAATCAAGTGCGCCAGGCGGACGCCCTGGTACCTGAGCGCCATCCCATTGCCACCACTGCCCCGTGATATTTCACGTTGAGTTATAACCGCCTGTTGCGACCCGTAAACAGACTGACGAGGAAAATGATAATTGCCACGACAAAAATGATTTTTGCCGCCATCGCCGCCGTACCTGCCAGAGAGCCAAAACCCAGTGCCGCAGCGATAATGGCAATAAGTTAGAAAGATAATTCCCTAGTGTAACATAGACCCCTCCTAAACCGTAGATAGTCAAATTGCTTCAGTTCATTTAGCACCACTGGCGCAAAACTCTTCGTCTCATCCGGGGGTCAGCTCTGCCCGTAGCCACGAGCCAAACCCACTTTCTTCTCTGATAATCATTTTTTTACGGTAAGATGATTATCAACTTTACCCGAACCCGTTACCGCTTCCGCCAGGCCAATAGCACGCTTCAATTGCCGTTCAGAGTTCATTGTTCCTGTCAGCTGTACTTTGCCATCAAAGGTGGTAACCTGGATTTCGCGCGATGGAACAATATCATCAGCACGTAATTTCGCTTTGATTTCACTGACAGCGCCATCCTCGGTATAGCCGTTTATCATTGTCTTATCGCTGGCACTGAATAATTTTGACTGCCCACCCGACTTGTGTGACATCGATTTATGCGCAGAACTGCCAGACATTGACTTCTTGCCAGAACCCTGTGATACAGGCTTTTCTACCACACGTGGTGGCTCAGGTTTCGCAACGGAAGCAGGTGGCATCGATTTCTCAGTAACACCCGGCGCAGACTTAGTATCAGCACCTGATGACTTCGGCTTAGCATCCGTAGCAGGTGATGCGGAGTTACTTGTAGAACCTTCTAACATCACTCTATTGGTGTCTTTAAAGAGAAATTTATAATTGACGGCTTTCACCCCTTTAACGGCTTTTGCCAACCCTATCGCCCGCTCTGTCCGCTCGCGTGACTCCGCTGAGCCCTCCAGCATAACTACGCCTTTCTCGGTCGTCACAGAAAGGTCGTTACCTCTGATGGCGTCGACATCAATCAGAGCAAGTTTGACTCTGGTTGTGATAGCGCTGTCATCCACATAATCGCCGACTTTATCAAGCGATCTGTCGACTTTTTCACCAAGGTCACTGGCCGCACCACGAACCTGACTGGCAGCAGAATTATCCGCCAAAGCGGTACCACTCAGCAGTAGACTGCTGACGATTATCGCCACCAGATTTTTTACACTCTTAATTTGGTTCATCGTTGTTTTCCTTCCTGTCACGATATTCACAACGTGGAGTCGCAAGCCACTCGATGTGGCTATCGTTAATAACGCCGCGACTTTACGGCCGCAGAATTTTATGTCTTGCGATATTAACTATAGTGCGTTTGGCGAAGTTCGCCTGGCAGGAAAAGAAAAAGGTATGCAGAAACCAGCGATTAACAGACTTTTTAATCAGATTAACGGACAGAAAACACAGAATCTATCTTATTGATTCAGGACGGGATTTTCCCATCCTGCAGGAGAATTAATGCTCGCGGGTTTTGCGGAATAGAATGTCAGGAAAACGCTCCTGACTTAGCGTAAGATTAACCATAGTTGGCGCGATGTAGGTCAAATTATCGCTACCATCCAAAGCCAGATTCCCTTCGTTTTTACGCTGAAACGTTTCAAACAAACGCGCATCATCACACTCAACCCAACGGGCTGTCGCCACATTAACCGGTTCATAAATTGCTTCAACATTGTACTCACCTTTAAGGCGCGCCACCACAACATCGAACTGGAGTAAACCTACCGCACCCACAATCAAATCGTTGTTGCTCACGGGACGAAACACTTGTACTGCTCCCTCTTCTGATAACTGCACTAGCCCTTTGATCAACTGTTTTTGCTTTAAGGGATCGCGCAGACGAATACGACGAAACAGCTCTGGGGCAAAGTTGGGAATACCCGTAAATTTAATCACTTCTCCCTGAGTAAAGGTGTCACCTATCTGGATAGTGCCATGATTATGCAAGCCGATAATATCGCCGGGCCAGGCCTGCTCAACATGTGCCCGATCACCGGCCATAAAAGTCAGTGCATCCGCTATAACCAGATCTTTGCCTGTGCGTACCTGACGGAGCTTCATCCCTTTTTGATAACTGCCCGACACAATCCTCATAAAGGCAATCCGGTCGCGATGTTTAGGGTCCATGTTCGCCTGGATCTTGAATATAAAACCACTGAACTTCTCTTCGCTTGCCTTCACCACACGAAGATCACTGGTTCGTAGCTGTGGCGCCGGGGCCCAGTTCACCAGGCCATCTAACATGTGATCAACACCAAAATTGCCTAATGCAGTGCCAAAAAATACCGGCGTCAGCGTACCAGCGAGAAAAGCCTGTTTATCAAATTG
This sequence comes from uncultured Enterobacteriaceae bacterium, assembly GCA_936920625.1. Taxonomy (GTDB): domain Bacteria; phylum Pseudomonadota; class Gammaproteobacteria; order Enterobacterales; family Enterobacteriaceae; genus Izhakiella. Next base: position 40,170 of record CAKZHC010000016.1, on the reverse strand, counting down.
ATGTGATGCCCCCTGCACAAGCTCCAGCTCTTCCCGAAGCTCGCGGGCCATATCTTCGCCAATTTCACTATCGAGCTCAGGGTTGTTCAGCCCTTTCACGACCCGCGCTGACTGAATAGTATGACCGAGCCCAGACTGGTAGAGATAAATCACATCATCACATAGATGATAAACGCCTTTGAACTGTTTCCCACAGCCTATTGGCCAGGTAACAGGCGCACAGGCAATTTTCAGCTCGTTTTCTACTTCATCCAGCAACTCCACGGGATGGCGAATGTCGCGGTCGAGTTTGTTCATGAAGGTGATGATTGGCGTATCGCGCAGGCGAGTTACCTCCATCAGCTTACGTGTGCGATCTTCAACCCCTTTTGCGGCATCAATCACCATCAGACAGCAGTCAACGGCAGTCAGTGTGCGATAGGTATCCTCTGAAAAATCCTCATGGCCGGGAGTATCCAGCAGATTAATCAAAGCATCGCGCCAGGGAAACTGCATAACAGAGGTAGTAATCGATATGCCACGCTGTTTCTCCATCTCCATCCAGTCTGATTTGGCATACTGATTCGAGCCTCGACCTTTGACCGTACCAGCAGTCTGTATCGCCTGGCCAAACAGTAATACTTTCTCAGTAATCGTCGTTTTTCCAGCATCAGGATGAGATATAATAGCGAACGTACGACGGCGCGCTATTTCTGAAGCATGGGTAAGATCTGTCATTATATTCCTTAACTTATAAACACACTGCGATTTAATGGGCGCTAGTGTACATGAGACATAATGATCTCTGCCAGACTCGTGATAGCCTTGCATTTATTGGCCATTAACTTTTATCAAACCCGTAACAACGTGCTCAGAAGCAATATCCGGTAATGGCCGGAGAACATCCTGTTATTTCCTCTCCGGCATGATGGTGATGCGTTATAAAAATTATCAAGCACGTTGTCCCTGAGCAACTGACATCTGACCCTACAAGATGCAGTGAACTATTAATTAATAACCCAGTTAACACTGCACAGAAAATCAACGCATGCTAAATAATCAATATGATAAATGATGCTGATTAATATAGTGGTCAAATTAGGTAACAATCAAATTATCCGCCTCGTTTGTCAGTCACCTTCGGCAAGGGGCAAAGCCATCACAATAGCATCTTCACGCCCCGAGACATCAGGATAGTAATCGCGCCTTAGCGCAACCTCGTTAAATCCCAGCTGCTGATAAAGAGCAATGGCTGCATGGTTTAATGCCCGGACTTCAAGCCAGAGTGTGTTTACGCCGCGTTGCCTAAGCTGGTCTGTAACATGAATCAGTAACTTTCGCCCTAATCCACACCGCTGCCAGTCAGGATCAATTGTCATATTAAACAGCGTCGCCTCATCCAGCACCCACTGTGTAATAGCAAACCCCGCCATGAGGCCATCAGCATCTATGCGAAAATTAAGAAAGCGTTCACCCTGGTTTGCCCTGAACGTTTTCTCACTCCAGGGAAACCGATGGCTGCGTTGCTCAATTTGCAACGCTCGTTGCAGATCGGCAGGTTTCAGTAAAGAAATAGTGTTCATAGTGACAAATTTGCTGCCAGAGCGCCCTTTTGGCGTCAGCATTATGGTTGAGGTCAGCCAGCGAGGGTGTAGTGAATGCGACCTTACACGAAACGTCCGAAACCGGACTTATCCCGAGATACCAGCATGGATGAATGATATCCTCACAGACCATGCTCAGCTGACGCGGTGTCAGTACCAGAATCTGTTCGGGGCTGAGCATCAAAGACCTGATAACGTCCAGGAACAAAGACTCAGTCTGATGCGGTGGTGTATCAGCTATAATCAGCAGACGCACAGATTCAGGCACCCGCACCGCTGCCTCGCCCCGTAGTACATGGGGGCGGCGAAGCAAATATTGGGTTATCCCCATCTGCTGCAACAACCAGTCACGTCTGGACGACATTCCCGCTCCTGTCTGACAAAATGAATAGCAGACTATGCTAGCAAACCTGTCGAATGTGTACCAACAAACTACTATAATCACCGCTCTTAAAACAGGAGCCACCAATGTCAGCCTACAGCCCGGCCAGCGAAATTATTCTGCGCCATAGTGAAGAATTTATAACACGCAGAGTACTGTTTGCCGGTGATTTGCAAGACACTTTGCCCGCTACACTAAAAACTGCCCTGACCAAAATCCACACGCAGCAGTACCATCACTGGCTGACATTTACCAGAATACCGGGGTTGCATGTTGAGTTCGGCCTCGAAGCCGATGCTGCCACACTTTCTGATTGCGATACATTGATTTATTACTGGCCTAAAAACAAATCAGAGGCACAATTTCAGCTACATAATCTGTTATCGATACTTCCGCCGCACTGTGACCTGTTCATAACAGGTGAAAACCGTAGTGGTGTCCGCAGCGCCCAACAGATCCTTTCATCATTTGGTACCGCCAGTAAAATAGACAGTGCCCGCCGTTGCGGGCTCTGGCATGCTCGTCTGCAAGCTCCGGCCACCTTTGATAGCCAGGCATGGTGGCAGAGCTACAAAGTGGACAACCTGACCATAAAAACACTACCCGGTGTCTTCAGCCGTGATGGTCTGGATAGTGGCAGCGAGTTATTACTTTCAACTTTTACCTCAACGATTAAAGGCAGCGTTCTTGATGTTGGCTGTGGCGCTGGCGTGCTGTCGGCAGTGCTGGCGAGCCGTGCGAGTGAGACCAGTCTTTCACTATGCGATGTGAATGCGATGGCACTCAGCGCAAGCAAGGCCACGCTTGCAATCAACGGAATAGCGGGCACCGTCTTTGCCAGCCACCTGTATAGTGACGTCACCGGACGTTTTGATCTAATTATCTCCAATCCGCCATTTCACGAAGGAACACAAACCACACTCGACACTGCCCGGCGGCTCATCCAGGGCGCAACCAGCCATCTTAACTACGGGGGAGAACTGCGTATAGTCGCCAATGCCTTTTTACCCTATCCCGACATCCTCGACGAAACGTTTGGCCGGCACGATGTATTGGCACATAATGGTCGTTATAAAGTATACCGGGCAATTTTTATACCAGCGGGATGAACTGCACCAGTTTCCTCTGCTATATTTGATTGCGTTACTCTAAGCCACACTACACAAGCACGACTTTTGATAATACGGGATGATATTTCAGTGCCAGAACAGGCCAGAGCCTGCTAACTGACCGTAAAACCAACAATCAAACTTTACAACTATGGATCGTCCGGCGCAGATACTCTATAATCCTGCCCCTTGGCCCCTTAGCTCAGTGGTCAGAGCAGGCGACTCATAATCGCTTGGTCCCCCGTTCAAACCGGGGAGGGGCCACCAAATTTCTGTTATATATCATAAGCATAGCGATTTTTTTATGATATAGGTTTTGCTAATCTTCCCCTGTGGCGCTTTTTTGTCTCACTATCTGGTCTTTACGGCAGGCGGGCGTGGGGCGCGCAGTGTACCGCTGTAAGTGTTACTGCGCCCCTTATAATTCCTTCTTCTGAAATATAAAAGCTGCAAAGGCTGTTTGCTGGCCTGTCTGCTGCTGGCGGAGTGGCGAGCTCCAGGCATGGCAGGTGATTCCCCGTGCGGCCAGCTTTCTGTTTTACTCACCTTTCGCCGCCGTAAAACGGCGCAGTAAAACCCTTCTGCTGACTTTAATGAGCAACGATCCGGCCACTTTCCGGTTGTTCACGACGGCTGCCACGAAAAACTCAGTCCGGATGGCGGCTGCTCTTCCGCGTGCAGAAACGACAGGCCGCAGCCCGGCAGCGAGTTCCGCCACTGTGAATAACCACAGTGATAACATCGGCGCCAGGCGGTGAAGGGCAGTTAAGAGGTAAAAGGCGTGGAAAATGGGTGCGTAAGGACCAGCTTACATCCTTCTGGCGGGAGAGCACTCCCCCGCCATCGGTTGCCTTATCGTTTGGATTCACAGGCCAGCAGTGCCGCAATCTCCGTTTTTCCTCGTTTGAGCCGTACTTCACACAGTGAGTTACGGGTTAACAGGGTGAAAATAATAATTGTTACACAAACAACAATTACACAGAGTACAATTACTTTTTGCGGCATCGCGGCCTCCTTCTTCCTTGCCTTCCGGCGGGTAAAAGGCTAACCTGATGTTCTCACGCATCGGACTGGCCTCACTTTTTAGTTATAAAGTGGGGCTTTTCTCTTTTTGTCCGCTGCTGATGCAATGGAACAAAAAGATCCAAAGCACCCGCCATATAGTCTACATATATATCAACAAATGAAAAGATTTATTTATTTTAATTTTTCTGATTTATTTAATAAATTTTCGAATATAAAATAAATAGTTACATTATAAAATCCGGTAAAATATAATCTTTACTAGATTATTTAATAAAATTCACTATATCACTGAAAATTATCATAGAAATTCATCTCATACAGGGCTAACTGTTATCGTGACGTGTTAATGTATGCATTACATAATAAACTATTTTATATATAAAAAATTATAATAATTGAAAGATACTGATATCTTTCCTGTTTTATTATCCATCCCATTTATTTTTAAGTTAATCATCCCGATGTTACCAATGGCCTGATATATCCTGTAATTCCTTTTACACTGTTATGTAACGCCTGCACATTACTTGTCTGCAACACGCGACTGCCTCATCATTAATCGGCACTTTTTGTAGTTTATCTGCTCCGGTGGGACAGGGGGGCGGAAGGACAAAGGCAGGAATGGCAGATAATGCTACAGCGCATGCCCGGTGCTGCTCGCGCTGTGCACGCGCCTGATGCGCATGCCGGGGTGCTGCTCGCGCTATGCCTGCGCCTGATGCTGATGCAGTGTGCCAGCGCAAAACGCCACATGCATACAACACTGCTGGCACGGCCGGAGATGGTCAGCTCTTGATGATCGGACGGTATTTATCCTGGAGGCTGGTCGCAGCCTGCCCGGCGCTGCTGATAGCACTGGCATTGGTGGGAGGGCCAGTATTATAGTGCGCATGGCTGGCTGTCTGCGTGGCAAGCGCTGCTATAGTATCGAGCGTATCGAGCATTAGCTGCAATACGTTGAGCTGCTGGCTGCCAAGCCAGACGCTGGGCGCGGTAATCTGCTGGATAGCGCTGGCCACGCTTGCGCACACGCCCGCAATTTTTTCTGTGAGCCCGCCCGCCACCTCCAGCCGGACACTGCCGCCCGTGCGGGTTTCGCAGTCGCCTTCTATGCTGGTGAGATGGCTGGCGCGGGTTGCCACGCAGTAATCGCCAATGGAGATCTGCGTGATTGCACCGGCCTCGAGCGTCGATTTGCCCGCCACCGTGGTGTTATCGGTTGCACTGATGGTCGTTTTACGGGCAACAAGCGATCTGGTTTCATCATCAGCGACGATGCTGCGCGACATCGAGAGCTCCGAAATCTTCTGATCGGTCTGGCGCACCCAGTCGCCCCCCTGGGTGACACGCTGCGATACCTCCGCGCGCTGCTGCTGTAGCTGTTCACCCGGTTTAATATCCGGCAGGCTGATGCCTTCCGCCATTGTCTGGCGTACAAACGGTTTATCGGGGCGGCCCGCCGCAAACCCTATTTCGACCAGCGTGCCCTCGGGCGGAAACTGGAACATCCCTGAATCATTGCCCGCCATCGGCAGCGGCACAGCGCGATAAACCGGCGTTTGCTGGTCCGGATTGCCATCGGCATCAAGCAGTTGCAGATCAACGGCATAACGCGGCCGATAAGGGTCGGCAAAATCGCCGCTGGTAACCGGCGCCACCACGCGGGCGAGTTTTGGCAGATGCAGGCCGGAGGCCATCTCCGGGTATGCCGTCTCTATCTGCCGCCGGAGCGGTGACTGTTGCAGCGGCCTGCCGTCCGCCTCATTGCGCGGCGTCCAGGTGACCTCCATATCGTCATTGTGCAGTCGAATCCGCGTGACGCGCTGGCCGTTGAGCTCGATGCCGGGACGAAGCTGCTGCCGCATTGGGATAGTGATGGTGTGCCCGCCTGCCGCCGCCGTGGTCAGTGCCGGCGGGATCTCCAGTGGATGCCCTGCAAACAGGGCGTGCTGTGCATCGCCAAGCCAGAGATCACCATCCGGCAGCTGATACCAGAGGTAATCCGGCACCGAGAATGCCGCGCCCAGGCTGGCCAGCAGCTGATAACCCGAACCACTGTGAATAAAGTGAGGAATTGGTTTATCGCAGTACGCCATTTGCGGCAGCTGCACGGTTATCCCGCTCTCGCTGGTGAGCCAGTCTGCCACCTCACGCAGCGTGGGGTGCTGAAACGAGCAGGGCCAGCGGCGTTCAAACACACCTGTCAGCTCCCGGACAAACAGCCGCTGTGAGCCGTTTTCTGCCGGCTGGCTGCGCTCGACAAAGCCGGTGAACCAGCGCAGCAGCAGGTCGCTGTCGCCCGCATCAAAACGCACCAGATGGCCGGTGTGGTCGTTGCTGGTTATTGCCGTAATAAAGCCGCGGCCGCAGCCATTGAGCTCCAGCACCAGATTGACATCGACCAGCGGGACTTCCTCTGTTCCCAGCCACAGTTTTTTTACCGGCTTCATCAGCGGCTCCTCGCGCCAGAAATGTGCTTTTGCACACTGTTTTGCATCTGCGCAATTTTTTCAGGGCTTTCTGCCGCGCCAGCTGTGGCGCTGCCCCCGCCGTCTGCCGTCTGCTTTTTAGTGCTGATTTTGGCCATGGCCCGCTGCTCCTTTCGCTCATCAGCGCTCATTTTTTCCCGCAGCGTGAACGAGACCTGCCAGGCCATTCTGCCATCCTGCTCCGGGGCGTCGATGTTGCCGGTAAAGGTGCCTTCTCTGAAATTGACGCTGCGGGCAAGCAGGTGCGCAACACGGTAGACCTGAAGTTTGCCGGACTCGTCGCGGGCGCAGCCGAGCTCGAAGATGCGGCGCAGCAGCGCGGGCTGACTGAACGGCACCAGCCCGGAGACACGCAGCTCCTTGGCCTTGATGCCCTGCCCTGCTCTGCTCTGGCGGTGCTGGATGTCTGCCCGGACTGGTCTTTGTCCTGGTAGGCCATCGAGACAGAAACCTGCATATTTTTGAGTGCGATGGCTTCGCCGTTAAGCGCCAGTGTCATTATTGATATCATTGATCATTCCCTCGAGTGGAGAGAGATCCTCCCCGATAAACATGACCGCCGCACTGAAAATCGCGGACGGCTGTGGGATCTCTTTCTTCATTGCTGTTATGGCGGTGGCTACGCTGCCTCGGGCGGTGAATACCCACGCCTGAGCACGTTTGTTTTTAAGCTCTGCGAACCCATGGCGGCTTTCCGCAAGCAGATCGGCGTGCTTTTCGGCAAACGACTGCGCATTAGCCTCCAGCTGACCGATGCTGCCTGCCGCCGCCGCCTCTGCCTGAGCGCTTTCGATGCGCGTGGCGTTATGGGCGAGGCGGGTGGATGGCACCGATAGCGGCATAGTGGGCGGCAGCGCGTTGTCTGCCGCCGGGCGCTGCATTTTTACTGTGGCGAGTTCCGCCGCCGACTTCGCCAGCCGCGCCACCTGGGTAAAGGCGGGGGTCGGGAATACCCCGGCCAGCGCGGTTAACTGGTGCATGAAGTTATCATAAGACTCTGCCGCTGCCATCAGCACGATGACATCAGCCTGACCGCCCCGGCCGGCCAGCCTGACCGCCAGATACGCCAGCGCATTCGCCGGGCTCAGGTAAGTGCCACTTTCCGTCTGCTGCCCGACACCATGAGTCCATGGATGCACCGCGATGCTGGTGCAGTTTACCGGCTGCAACAGGTCCGGGATGGCCAGCGATGCTTTACGCCACTGCTCAAAGGCGTGGGGGATGATGGTTTGTGACACGTTAATACCTCCTGTTGCGTGTCAGAGGGCTGGCGGTACCTTGCCGGCCGCATCAGGGGCAGCCCAGCGGCTGCCTGACTTTTTTTAGGATGGTTGCGGCGATACCGCTGGCACTGGGGAGACGGGGGCCGCCGGCCAGTCGATGCCGGGGGCGCCGCTGGTGTCGACCCGTGCAAGCAGTACCCGGTATTTTTTCCAGGCCGCGAGGGCCGCCTTTTCCTCTGTGCTCGCCATTGTTAATTCAACGGCGTATTCGAGATTTTTTGTTGTCTCGATGGCCGTCTGCATCAGCCTTCTTTTCTCCCGCTCCGCCTCAGCGATGTACTGCTCTGGTGTTGGCGGCAGGGGATCGGCAAGCACCGGATAGCCCTTTTCATCCGGCACAATGATTTTGCCCTGTGTCTGGCCGGCTAAAAGAGCCTGATACTTTTCCTCGCTGATTTCAACGGCATCATCCGGCCAGCCATCAGGGGATTGCAAATAATCTTCCTTCATTGAAAAGGGGTATAATCCCCTGGTTTTAGCACTAGTAGTAATTCATATCAGTATCCTATTGCCATCCAGAATGTTCCCGCCCGGTCGCTTCCTGATTCAAAACCAGTCTTTGTTGGCTCACGCACACTCGACCAGTTACCAGCACCAGCGGTCCATCCGTTCGGACGAATGACAGTGTTAGAAATACTAAAATAATCATGAGGGAATTTGATGGGGAAGGTAACAGAACAGTACCCCGGATAGTAGTAGAAACTGGAATACCCCCACTGAATAATTAATCCTGTATCCCCACATTTCCACCACCCGTTTGTTGTTTTACTGGCCGTATTTTCCGATGCCGCTGGCGGCCGATTTAACGGGCTGTAAACCCGGTAGCCCTGCTCTTTGATGGTGCCGCTGGTGTCGATGCCCTGATTGCCAACAGTTCCGCCCTCTGCCGGGAAGGCCCCCACGCCGGCGGCAGTGATGGCGATATCTTCCGTGCCGTCAAAGGTCACGCCGGCAATCTTGCGGGCCGTGGCCAGTTTTGCCGCGGCCACTGCGGTGTCATCTGCCCCCAGCGCGCTGACGTCGCGGTAGCTAAGCGCCACATCGCCGGACCCATCCGCTAGTTTCTGATTGACGCTTTTGACACTGCCGCGGGCCAGGTCATATGCCGCCTTCACTGCCTTTGGGGTGGCTGCCATGGTTTCTGAATCGCTGTCGGTGGCGCTGCTGAGCTGCGTAAAGCCTTTCGCGTCAGTCGTGGCGTCGGGGTGATTGCGCGACTGCTCATGTGCGGTGAGCCGTGCCTGCGCACTCTGCTCTGCCAGCGAGCCGCGCGGGCGCAGGCCGCTGACGCTGCCGTCTTCGTTAATGCGCGCGAGGGCGGCCACATAGTGGCGGCGGCCGTCTTCTGCGTCGTAATCGCTGAGGCTGTCTGTCAGGCGCGCCGCGGTTTCTACCTGCCAGACGCTGGTGACCGTGCCCTGAAAGCAGGCATCGAGCCAGACCGTGACCGGCGTCCCGGTGACCGTGATGCCCTGGCTCTGGCCAAGCACCACGCGCAGCCCGGCCACATAGCCGGTGCCCGCGGTCAGGCGATAGCCGCCCTCTTCGCGGGTAACCAGCCAGCCATCATCAAAGAACGCCGCCGCACCGTAGATATCAGCGTTCTCGTGGCGCTGGCGCTCATCCACTGCCGCCAGCCGCGCGCTGAAGTCAATCTGCCAGCTTTCTGCCGCGACGTTAATCTGCGTCTGTGCCGCCGCACCGCTGTACTCCATCAGAAACGAGCGGGTCAGCACGTTGCCCTGCTGGCCTGCCGCGTTTTTAATTTTCTGCTGGTCGGGCGCGTGGACGATCATGGCTGGCAGGTTGCGGGCCTTGTTAACCAGCCCGATCCAGTTAAACCTGAAGTCGCCGGTATCGGTGCCCAGCGTCACGGAATACACGACGGTGTTCTGATTGACCACGCCCGCGTGGCTGACATCCTGACGGTGCACAATCTGGTCGTCCGGCGGAATGCCTTCGTCGCGGCTGGCGTATGTGCCGGGTCGAGCCCCGGCACATACGCCAGAATAAAACCATCGAGCACCACCGGCTCGCCGGCGGCATCCTGTTCTGCCTGCCACTGCTCAAAGGCGTGAGTAATAATAGTTTGCGACACGTTGACCTCCCTGTTGTGTGCTGTGAATAACGATAGTCTGCGACACGTTATCTTCCTTGTTGTGTGCCGTGAGTGAGAATAGTGTGCGGCACGTTAACCTCTCCTGCCCCGTGACAGAGGGATGACTGCACCTTGCTGGCAGCGCCGTGGCTGACGGCCCGGCTGCTGCCTCACTTTTTTTTCGGTGGCCGCGGCGGTAACGGTGGCACCGGAGTGACAGGCGGCACCGGCCAGCTGCCGGGCGCTGCTCTCCGGCTGGGGGTTGCACGGGCGGCGCAGGCGCAGGCCATATAGCGCGCTAACATTCCCCGGCCGGCGTCGCGGATGATCTTGCGGGCCGGATGGGCCAGATGACTCGACACGGGCAGCGCTGCCCGCCACTGCGCCAGTGCACAAGTGATGATGGTTTGCAACATGGTCTCGTTCTCCTGCCATGGGTAAGGCTGTTGGGTTTGTTGAGGCGTGATACCAATAGTGCATTGGAGCGCTGTATCGCACAGTCAGCCCGGCCCGCCACCCTGTGAGAGAGGCGGGCCGGGTGTACTGCGTAAGGCGTCGTGCCCGGTAGCAGCGACTAAAGAGCCGCAGGTACCTGCGGCCAGTTTATGGCAGGAGCACTACGGACATCAACGCGGGAGAGCTGTACCCGGTAGGTTTTCCAGGCGTGCAGTTGTGATTTCTCAGCTTCTGCCGCCATCCCAAGGTCAGCGGCATCCTGAAGCGGCGCAAGGGCCTCGCTGGCCGTCTGCATTAACTGCGCTTTTTCAGCACGAGCCGCCGCCACTAACTCCTCCTGCGGTGGCGGAGGGGGATCTGCGAGCTGCGGATAACCCGCGGCATCTGCGATAATCACTTTTCCCTCTGCCACACCACTGAACAGAGACTGGTGCTGCGCCTGTGAGATCATCACCGCATCGTCCGGCAAGCCTGCCGGGGAGTGCTGATAATCACTTTGCAGCAACAGCGGATAAAACCCCCCGGTTTTTCTGCTGTACAGATAGTTCATCAGTTAATCTCCAAATGCCAAAAAGCGCATAGGACCGTCAACAATGCCTTTTACCCGCAACCTGAAACCGGTGTTAGTCACACTGTAAACATAAACAGCGTGATTTTCCGGCGTCACGGTTGACGAGGCGACGGCCGCCACCACGGAAAGACAGCGGTTAGGGAACGCCAGCGGGAAAGGGATATTCGTGACAAAATTGCCCGTGCCTGACTGAATCATCTTGCCAGTGCTGCCGCACTTCCACCAGTTATTGCCTGCGATATTCCTCGGCGCGATTTTGCCTGCCATCGCCTCGCCCTCATCGCGGGGGTAGTAGCGCTGATTGAAGTTGTCATAGTTGGTCGGGGTGATGGTGCCTTCTACCTCGAGCGGCTTATTGATTCTGGCAATATTGGAAAGACTAAGCGTTGTGTCGCAGGTGTAGTTGTGCAGCACCAGTTTGGCATCTCTGCCGCCGTTACCAACATACCAGCGGGCGCTGTCCCACGTGGGGTCCCATGACTGAATAAAGCTCGGGTATCCTCTGGGGGATTCAAGCGTCAGTTCCGGGCCCTCGGCGTTGATTCTCAGCCTGCCGTTTAGCGTGCCGCCGGTCAGGGGCAGCGCGCCTAATTCCTCTGCGCCGGGCAGGTCGTTGCTGTCATACACCCGCGCCCAGTCTGTCCAGTCCTGCTGATACAGGCTGCGGATATAGTGGCGCGAGCCGCTGGCGACCCGGTAAATTTGCGTCACGCCTGCACTCCGCAGTACCTCAAGCGAACCGGCAACCTGCTCCGGGTAATTAAAGCCTGTTTCCGCCCAGCTATCCAGAGACTGGAAGTAGAGCCCCGGTACGGTGTAGTTGTTGAGATCAGCGCCAATACCTATTTCTACCGCCTGGCCGCCAAAAATATCCTGAGCGGTCACTGCAACATCCTGACTCAGCGGGTGGCCGTTAACCCGGCGATCTGTGGGTACGCCGTTGAGGTTGGCGAGTGCCTGCTGGGGGTCGTTGACGTCACTGAGGTTGTTTTCCTTACGCAGAAAATCCCCCTGCTGGGTCTGGTCTCCCTGGGTACCGATCGGGCGCAGGTCAGTCACGTTGCCTTCAGCATCGATATACGCGACGGCAAAGACGTAGTGCTGAAAACCGTTATTGTCGGTGTAATCCTCAAGCGAGGGCGCCACCGTTATCTGCGTCACCACATTCCAGCCGCCAAACAGGCTGCCCTGCTGGCTGGCGTCTACCCAGACATAAGTCGGCAGGTTGGTGACGGGCAGCGCCCGGGCGTTATCCAGTTCCACGCGCAACCCGCCTACGTAACCTGTCCCCGGCAGGATGCTGTAATTATCGCCGTTCCTGACCACCAGAAAACCATCACCCAGAAAACCACCGCGACCATACAGATCAAGAAGCTGTAGCCTGACGTTGGTTTCCAGACCTAACAGCCTGGCGAAAATATCTACGTCAATCTGCATCAGGTCGGCCCGCTCGCTGATTTGGGTGTCAGCCTGAGCGCCAGCATACTCCATCGTAACCGAGCGGGTCAGCACGTTGCCCTGCTGGTTGTTGCTGGTGCGGACTTTGCGCTGTGCGGGTACCCCCGCCGCTGCCGCCAGTACATCAGCATCTTTATTAACCAGACCGATCCAGTTAAAGTTGAAATCACCAACTGAATCGTCCAGTACGAGTTCATAGGCGACGGCGTTTTCATTAACAGCCCCGGCGCGCGCGACATCAGCCCGGTGGACAATCTGTCCCTCTGACGGGATGACTGCATCGGGGCTAATGGCCGCCGGGAGATCAGACGCCGGCATATTGGCCAGAATAAAACCATCAAGCACCAGCGGCTTGCCTTGTGCGCGCTGCTGCTGCTTCCACTGCTCAAACGCATGGGTTATCACTGCCTGTGACATAATTAACACTCCTGTTTAGTTTAGCGCCCTGTGGCGCTGTTCGTCGTTTTCGCCATTAAGCTGGCTGAGCAGACGTTGTAGCGTCCGCCAAACGAGCCCGCACGCATGGCGAGGCTATTGGCCACCAGAAGTCTGCCCGGATAGACGACGTATTCGCCGCCGCACCAGCCTGCACTGATGGCAATTTTAGTGGTGGTGATGACTTCAAACCGGTAACGCCGGCAACTGCGGCCGTACTGTTGAATAATCAACATAAGTAGTTCGGGACTGGCGGCTATCTGGCTGTCGGTCACTCGCACGGTAATGATGTCCCAGTCTGTGCCCGGCTGGCGCTCCAGCAGCTCGACATAGCCAATGCCGAGCCGGTCAAAAATGGCAATAAATCCCGCAACTGTGCCGGCATCCCGTGCATTGATAAAGGCATATGCGACCCGTTTGCGGAACAGGGCCAGCGGCTCGTTGTTGAACCGGTTGATGTCGCTCTGCCATGCGGTCAGCATCAGCAGCGGCTCACAGCAGGTCAGCGGGTCGGACTGGCGCAGGGGCCAGGTGATGGCTTCCCAGATGCGCAGCCAGAACTGGCGGGCCACTGCCAGCAGCCGGGCGGGCTCCCCCTCGCTCATCCAGAATGGCAGGCGCAGGCCGTTAAGTTTTGCTCTGAAATCAGTCATGATCGATCCCAACGCGCAGGGAGGAGAGCCGCGGGACATTCAGCTCGCTTACAATGTCTTCGGCTGAAAACCGCAGAGAATCAATCATTGGAAAGGTTCTGTGGATCTCCCGGCCAAGGTTAGAGAAGGAGAAGCGCGACCAGGGCCTGGTTTTTTTGACATCAAAATCGCGGTTTTCACGAAACGCGCAGCGGATGAGATTTTCTACCCCCGACAGCAGCACCGCCTGCTCTTCTGCGCCGATGTTATTCGGGTTTTTCACGTAGATCGTCACGGCGACGTCATGAAGGGTTTCCGGCATGGCAAAACAGCGCATATCATCGCCGTGGCCCTGAGTGGTGATGTAGTGATTAACGGCATCGATAAAGGGCTGTGAGGCTACGCCGGTGTCGAGCAGCAGCCAGGCATTGGCCGTGCCCGGCCCGCGCGGCGCGTTATGGGTGAAAAAGATGCGATCAGTACTCATCCCGACGACCCCGGCGATGAGGTTGCGATAAACCGCATCCGTATGGAAACTGCTCACCAGATTGAACTGGTTGCGGGCGCGATCGCGCAGCTCATCATCTGACTCCTCATCGGCGCCCGGCAGGGTGAGCCACTCTTCTTCGTTTTCCACCCGTTCAATGCCGCTGACGGCCACGGGCAGAATACGGTAATAACCGGACGCAAGGTTGTAGGCGCCACCCGTGCCAGTCGCCTGTACGGCAATCAGCGCGCTGGCCTGATCGCTGCTGATGGTGACGTCGGTGAGGGTCGCCAGCTGGTAAATCACGCCATTAATGCGCTCAGTCTGGACCAGCGTCCCCTGCGGTACCGTGACCACCGCGCGCACGTCTTCCTTCGTGATGTATTGGTGATGAGCCCGCTCTCTTTGACGATGGCGTCAAACTGCTGGCGCACGGCGTCTTCCGTTACCGGCACCCCGGCATCACTCAGCACTTTTGTAAAATCGACCTGCGGTTTTTCGTTCACAGTTCTGCTCCTACGGAGACAGGGCCAAATTCCTCAGTTTCCACCGAAATAAGCAGGCGCCTGTTGCTCTCTTCCTGTATCCGGACCGTTCCCGGTACGATGCGTTCGTCGCTTTCTACCAGCATCTCGAGCCGGGTGAAAATATCGCCTTTTAAGGTCGGGCTGCGTTCGGCTATTAGCGCGGTGACCAGACCCGACTCCATGATAGCGTGCACAATGTCCTGGCCAATGCTTTGGCGGTCATAGCAGATTACCGGCTCACGGCCCGGGTTTAGCACGATATCGCGCTTTTCAATCAGCAGGTCAAGATAGCGTCTGTCACTCATCTCATCTCCTGTAATTCTTCGAGTTTACCTGGCGTCATCTCACCCTGGGTGTACACATAAACGTTACCAATACTCCGGCTGTTGTCTGTGACGGTGCTGCTGCCGGCCGTGATCGTTTTCTGGATGCCGCCAGTGTCCATTCCGCGTAACTGGCCCCCGGTAGAAAGCGTGTTGCTGACGCCGGGGGCGGGCTCAACATCGTCAATCAGCGCGATGTGGATGCCGGGAAGATGGTTAAGTTTGTCGATTATCCAGTTGAGTACGGCAATAGCACTGTTTCTGACGGCCGCCCATGCATTGTTGAAAAGCCCGGTGATCGCCTGCGCCATATTCCCCAGAGTTTCCATGATGGAAAAGTTAATTATCATGTCAGTGAACCGGTTCCAGCCATCTGCAAGAAATGCCCAGACCCGGCCCCACAGCTCGGCCACCTGCTGTACGACAGCCATGACCACCTGAAAGGCGGTAGTGTCCATTACCGCAGTTTTGATCTGTTCCCAGTGGGTCACCAGCAGCCAGCAGCCCGCTATCAGCGCAGCCACTACCAGCAGCACCGGCAGGCTGATGAGGTTAGCCCCCACCCCGGCGGCCAGCGCCGCAAGCCGCACGGCCATCAGGGTGCCGCGCAGGGCAATCATGATGGCGTTGAAGACGACCACCGCCGCCTTACCTGCCAATACCGCAAGACGCCAGAGCCGGGTGGCAAGCGCCAGCATTTTCCAGACGGCGTTCAGGCCAGATAGCGCCGCACCGCAAAGGCGCATTACCTGACTGATAAATTGCAGCGTTTTGGTAAGACCGTGCAGTGCCACGGCCACCCAGCCGATGGTGCTGCTGAGGGCGGGGAACATCTGCATCCAGACGGCAAAGCGCTGTGCGGTATCGGCAATCAAATTGAGGGCTTTGCTGAGAGCTGGGAGCAGCGCGAGGCCGATAGTGGTCTGGATGACGTTCACTATCTGTTCGAAGCGCGCCCACGGGCTGACCATGCTGCTAGCCAGCGCCATCGTGCGTGCCAGCGCGCCGCTGTTATCGCCGGGTATGCTGACCTGCTGTTGCAGCCGCATCATGTTTTCCGGCTGTATTCCCTCCGCACTGCCATAAGTGCTGTCGCCGTAGCCCGGCTGATGTCTGGTGAGGCTTTCCGGCAGCGGCATTACTGGGCCGATGCCGCTGCCAGACGGCAGCAGCGCGCCCGGCGCCATGGTTAACAGGCCCTGATAAGTGCTGCCTGCACCGGCGCCCTGCGCGCGTTGTAGTGTGTTTATTACTGCTGACTGTTGAGGCAAGGCGGCGTTATCGGGGCCGCCTGCGATACTGGCGCCCACGGCTGGCATTGCCGCCATCATGGTGGTTATCCTCTGCCAGACGGCGCTTGGGTCCATCATCTTTTGTCCTGCCAGCCCCCCGTTGCCTGAGCGGCTGGCCTCCGGCTGCTGAAGCCCGGACGCGGCTATCAGCGCCTGCACGGTGGTGCCTGAGGCCTGCGCTATCAGATTAGCGCTGCGGATCAGCTCAGGCAGCTCTGCCGCCGTCAGACCACTGACCGCAGCGTTGATGGCCCCGGCTGAACGCACAAAATCCACCGCACTGCGGCCGTACGTCATGGCAAATGTGCTGGCATCAGCCGCGATGTCATTTAGCACGCTGCTGTCGATGCCGCCATTAATCTGCTCCTGCAACGCCTGCTGCATTTCAATGGCAGGCCCGAGTGCCCCAGACATCGAATACTTCTGCCGCAGCGGCGCTGGCAGACTGTAACGGCGCGTCGATTTTCCGGGCAAACTGCCCCGCGCTATTCTGCACCCGCATGAGCGGGCGTGAAAGCGTTTCAATCAGCGCGAGTGTCTTAGCGAGCTGCGTCATTCTTTGCCCCTGAATGCCATTACCACGCCATTTGCTACCGCTTTTGACAGGTAGTCATAATGGCGATTTTCCAGCCAGATTGCGGCGGCAAAACTGTTAATATCGTCCGCTTCATGCGGGAGCCAGTGACGCCGCAGGATGGTGTATTGTTCGAGTCCGCTGGCGTCAATCTTACGGACCCGATCACTTAGTTTTTTATCAGAATTTCCAGCTCAGGCGTGTACTCTTCCAGCACCTTGCCGACAATCTGTAATACCGCGCCCGGACGCCCGAGAATCGATTCCAGCGCCGCCCTGTGGTCTGGTTCGACGGTGCGCATCAGAAAATTGTGTGCGGGAGCTACTTTATTGGTCAGCGTCATTTCATTGATGTATTTGTTATAGGTTGCGGTGTCGGGATAAAACGTAATCTCCGTGCCCGCAACGATAAGCGTGATGGCCTTGTTTTCAGTCATGGCGTAATTTCTCTCGCAGATTGATTTCTTCAACTAACTGATTGTGACGCGCCGCGCAGATGGTGTAGATCTCCATCCATGTCATCAGTAGATCGGCGGCGGCGGCCCCGTTACTGCCCGCCAGGCGGGGCATGCTGACCGGGCAGAGGGTTTTCAGGTTTTCCTGAAAGGGTACGCTCTGCTCTGGTGCTGGCGGTGTTGTACATCCTGACAAAGTCATCAGAAAAACAGGCAGTGTTGAAAACGCCTTTTGCCATTTCAGTTCGTATCGCATACGACATTGCATTTTTCAGCCCTTCCAGTTTTTCTTCCAGCTGACGGCTTGCGCTGCTGGAGAGTGCCTGCATCTCCGCCATCGCTTTATTGCCTGCCGCCGCCGCAGCCCGATCTATTAACAGCTGTTCGCTGTTACGTGCCCAGACAGCTATCTGCCATCCACTGGCACATCCAGCACTGAAGGCCAGCATCATCATGATCAGACGGATTTTCACTAGCGCACGCCATTGTGTGCGAGGCTAAAATGGTTGCCGTCTGGATTATTTTTAAAGCGCCCGCCCCAGCTGCCGCCAAGCGCTTCCCACATCTCACCAAGCGCCCGGTAAGCCCCGGTGTCGGTCTGATATTCGCCGTTGATGAACAGGTTAAGGTCTATGGCCAGCCGCTGACAATGTAAGCTGGCCGCAATGCCAGTGCCCTGACGGGCGTTCTGCCTGGCCGCCTCTGGCGTGCGGTATGCTTCGCCAAAGGTGAGGCCCATTCCCTGTTCGTTCGCCTGGATTATCAGCCGGGCGATTAACAGGGTAAACTGCTGCTGTTTTTCACTTAATCGCATATTTTTCCTGCGCGTTAGCCGCGCATTGCCGGCGTATTTGCCCACGTTAACGGCACGTTGCCGGCATGTTGCTGCACGCATCACTCAGCGTTAGCTGATAATATTGTCTGTTGCAAACGCCTCAAGATAGGGCACGCCATTGATGCTGATGAACTTTGGGCTGGTAACAAAGTATTTGATTTTGTGCGTGGTGAGGCTGCCGCCCTTGGGGTCGATATCCAGCAGGTTGCTCAGCACCAGCTTGCAGCCGAAGGCTTCGACTTTAACCTCTTCCGTTCCCACTCTGGCAAAAAAGAGGAAGTCCAGTGGTTCAATACCACGCCACGATCCGGCGGCACGCGCCTGGCCGGTAACCTGCTGGAAAACTTTGCTGCTGACTTCGATTTCCCCTTCTGCGGCCACATCACCACTGACATAGCCATCCGGCACGCCCTGGGTCTGGGCAACAGCGGTGTTGTCGGTAATATCCAGCGTGACTTTTTCAATGTGCAGCAGCTCGCCGCCCATATGCGCGTCAAAAGAGTATCCGGAAATTCGCTGACTCATGCGGCCTCCTGATTAATCGTGGTATCCAGTAACAGGCCCACTGTAATCTGTTTCGGGCTGTTGACCGGGCGAATCACGATGTAAATAGTGACTTCCGAGGGGGTCATCCAGACAATGGAGACGTCCTGATCCCGCGGGGTCTGGACTTCGCCCGGAAAGCGAATCCCGTTAATCTGCGAAGAGACAGACATGTCGCGCAGTGGCCCGGCAAAGTACATCTGGTTTGCGGCGATGGATGATGGCGTGCTGTTTAACGTACGGTCGCCAATTTTGCGGATAGCCAGCATGCGCACACGGCGCGCCACTTTATCGACAATGCGCAGGGACTCAATCGTCTCAAAGTCGCCACCCATTACATCCAGCGTGCGCCCGTCTGACCAGTAGAAGCCATCATAATCGGGGTACCACATCGGTACCGAATAGCGCACGCGCTCCAGCGCCTGAAGGGTGGTGATATCGAGGCTGTTATGTTTGTCATCCCATGGCACCGCCGGGCTGCCTACAACCAGCGGCCCGGTTCTTACCCGTGCCGGGCTGTCTGCCACCGTCGCTACACGGTTGCACAGCCGTCCGGCCAGAATTCCCGGCTCATCGCCGTTAATCGCCGGCACCAGCTGCACGGCAGGTGCCACGATATTCTTCTGTAGTTCGGTTAATCTGTTCACATACGCTGCACTTGCTTCATCTTGCTGTGGCCCCTCTGTGGCGAGAATAAACCACACCCAGCGGCCCCATTTATTGATGAGCTGTTCGCGCAAATTCTGTGCTGCTTTGATTGCTGCCTGAGTGCGGATGGGGTCGGTCAGCACTACGCCCTCCGCTGACCACAACGCCTGCTGATCCATAACGATGTCAACCCAGGCATCATCGGACGTAGTCGGGACCAGCGGATAAACATACGCGCTCCAGTTCTGCCCGCCGTTTCTCATGGCGGCATCGACGTAGTTTCTGAATGTCCCTTTCCGCGGCAGCAGTACATCGATATTGCTCTGGCTGTCTATCAAGCCTCTGTAAGGCGTGCCTTCGTAAGATCCCTCAGGTACCCGCCCTATAAATAATACCTTGCGTTCAATCTCGTCTGTGCTGCCCTGGTACAGATTGAGCTGCGCAACGGTAACTTTTGGCCATGCCATAGCACCTCCTGTGTACCGGCTGCCACCAGATGCTGGCCCTGATTGCTGGCTATGCGCTGGTGCTGCCGGGTTGAAATTGTTTCTGAGCTGTTCGCGGGAATGGCCAGCGAACAGTTCTGGTTAAACCTGACTGCTATATCTGACTGCTATATCTGACTGCTATATCTGACTGCATCAGTACGGGTTGCCGGCAGGCTTTATGATGATACTGTCGTCTGGCTGCCGTCCGGCATGCGGATCTGCGCCGTGAGTGCGGTCCAGATTTCCGCACCTGCCAGCCGGTACTGTTTGCCCGCCCAGGGGATTGGCCCTGCATCGTCGGGGACAATCACGAGTGCTTCCGCCATAGGCACAGTCAGCAGCACAGTGGCGCTGTTATCGTCTGTTACGTCGATATCCAGCACCGGCGTGGCGTCGGCTATGGCCATTTCACAAAGCGGCAGCGGGCTGGCGTCCACCTGCCAGACTTCCAGAAGTGCAATTAACAGACGCGGATCGCAGTCCCGATACGGGAAACGCTGCCACATCAGTGTGGTGTCATAGCGAATTACCGATAACTGCATCTGACCGAGCCCCATATCCCGGGCGCTCGCGATGGTTTTTATCGATTTTATGCTGCTTGCAAATGACTGCATGGCGCCGGGTGGCATACTGGCAGCTAAAAATTCTGTCAGTGAGTCCAGCTTACTTTCCCCACGCATAAGTGCCTCATGTTGAACTGGCCATTATGGTCTGACTGGCCATTGTTATCCGGTTACTTTTTGCCCTGATGAAACGCCCGCGGAGAGCCCGAGCTCCCCGACTGGACACTTTTCCTGACAGCCCTCCCTGGACTTCGTCGCGGCAGTCAGTAGCGGCTGACCTGCCATCAAAGTGCATAACCAGTATTCAGCATTACGGCCACACATGCATGCCGCGATGTTCTTGTATATTCGGTTATTCCGCTATGCCGAACAGACCCGAAATAATGCCGATTTTTATGATGGCAGGCGCAGCCGCGGCGGGCGGGATAGTCGCCAGAGCTGCCGGGCAATAGCACAGCGATGGATGATCGGTGAAACGTGCAGAAAAAAGCCGCCATCAGGCGGCCGGATACGTCATCTGATTTTTTCAGATGACCGCGGACAGAGAGTGCCGTATGCACCCTGAAAGATTAAAATACGATACACTGAATCAGAGGGACGGAAATATGCGCGTGTTAAAAGTACAGTGCCGGGAGTGTGGTTCTGATGCCATCATCCGCAAGACCAACCGCAAACACCGCGATATAGCCGATGTCTATTGCGCCTGCACTAACGTGGAGTGTGGGCACACATTTGTCATGAATTTTACGTTTTCCCACACAATTAGCACAGGTGCACTGACTAATGGCAACGTCAGACGACTACTGTTAGACATGATGTCGCCGGAAGAGCAGATAAAAATGGCACGGGAACTGTTAAAAACTCATTCTGCCAGCGATTGACCGCTAATATCAGCATGCTGGCCTGCCCGGTTTTTCTGATCTTCATTAACCTGTTCTGCCAGTTCGTAAATCATTAACAGCGCTATCTGCCGCTCTTTCAAGTTACTCTCTTCCGTACAGCCATATTTAGCTAACAGTTTAATTTTCTCTAATGCGTTTGATGCCACCAGAATATCCATGGGTCCCTCCCCCAAATGACGTCAAGTGTCTGTAATACCCATATGCTGTATTTATATACAGTATACAGAACTTTACTTATATAACAATATCTAATAACTACAGACCGGTTTGCAGACAACACGCTGGCGCCACCCCGGCCATGGTTCTGTCCCGGACTGGCCTGCTATCTCTTCCAGCCTGCCCTGATGTAAAAACAACCGGCTGTCGCCATGAAAATTCAGGCTGCTGCCGCGTTTTAATATTGCAATCTCATTATCACTGCCGTTAAAACCCCGGCTTTTTAGGGCATGAGATAACCGCTGGTCAGCCACCGTACAGTTATTGACAGAACTCCAAGGCGGTGCGTTTGCACCGCTAACATCTGTCTCTCCGGCCTGCCTTCTGACAATCTTCCACGTATGCGGCCGCGTTAATACGGGTTCCGCGGTGGCGGCAAGCGGGGCAAATACGCCCCGGATACGCATCACATCCTCGCCGTATGCATTGCGCTCCGCACGGGGTGCATACCAGAGACGGGCTGCCAGCTCCGCGCGACGGACAAAAGGACCGCCCTGAGCGCGGATGTACCCCGCCCAGTCGCCGGTGTCTGCGGCATCATGCACCGCTTTAAATTGCAGGCCAGCCTTTGCCGCCCGTGCAGAGTCGGCCATGCGCCGCAGTTCGCGGTAAACCGTCACCGGGGCGCCGCCAATAAACTGGAACTGGCGGATGCGCCAGCGTACGGACCATGCGGCAGCGGCAATGGCGGCCTCTTTCAGCGGTCTGCCGCTTTCGTCATCCCGTTCACCATCCAGCGCGTAGCCGTCGATGTTCTTCGAGATATACTTCGCTACATAACCCGTCGCTGACCCTTTTTCAGGGTCGATTGTTTCGCTGTGAAAGCGCGCCCGGCGGGCAGAGGACGTGAGTAGTTCGCTGCTATCTTCTGCCAGTGCATAGTCGCGCAGTGTCTCGCGCACCTTTTCCGCCTGTGCCGGACGCATAAAAAACAGCATATGCCAGTGCGGAGTGCCGTCGTGATGCGGCTCGGTTACCCGGATACCAAAAATCCGCAGGTTCTGGCGATGGAGTCTGGCGCGGATTTTGCTCCACAACTGGCGCAGATAACGCTGGGTATCTGCCGGGCTGCTGCCATCCCATTTAGGGTTGCGGTCGCCCCGAATAGTGGTGGCATGAAATCTGGAGGGCGCCGTCAGGGTGTAAAACTCAGCCATGTAGCCCAGCGAGTTACAGATAGTTTCGAATCCTCGGATGCGCACCATCATCTCCGTACGGCGAATGGCAGGGTTGGCCACACTCCCCCAATATTTGTCAATCAGGCTGATGCGGTTGCCCTCTTCGTCCTCCAGCTCCATCAGTTTGAGAAATTCCCGCGTGCGCCTCTTCTGCTCTTTCCATTCATAAATTGCTATCTTGCTGACGCAGGGGCTGGCCCGTTTGCTGACATTACCCAGCGCAATGTGCAGGTGTTCGCGCCACTCGCCTGCATGACGGCGCAAACGCTCTGTCCACCATTTATCAGAGGTCATTCGTGAAATAGCCGCTGTTGTTTTGTCAAGGCAGAAACAGCGGGCAATCAGCTGATTCCAGTAAGGGGGGGACTGGCGAAATGCCCTGGTGATAGCTGCGGTCCGCATAAATACGGTATGGGCTAGTTCAAAATCCCCGCTGCCCGGCATCTCCTGATTAATGATGCTGGCTTCAAGCCAGATGAAGCTGGCAATATCCTGCGCCAGCAGGGCAATATCGCCCCGCGACATATCCGGCAGGTGGTTAAAGCGCCACATCAGGTGTGCCGTGTCTGCGCTCATTTTGGGGATGTGATAGCGTGCATGAGCAAGGCCGAGGCGCGGGAGCATCCGCTTTACAAACGTGCCGGCAATAAACGCACCGGCACGTGCCGCGCCCTGTTCAGCCTCAAGCCGGTTGGCGCGGCGTATCACCTCCATGCGCACCAGGGCGGGCTGCTGCTGCAACTGTGATTCTGCATGCATCAGTGCCTCAATTTCCTGCTGTTTCTGCCGGATTTCACAGAGCGATGGCAGCGGGTTATCGATGGGCGCAAGAGGCGCATTCCAGGGCCAGGCCCAAGCGGCGGATGCCGTTTCCATGCTCATTGCGTACCCTTCCCGGAACACACTGCCCGGCCGGGGCGGGCTTCCCGGCCCTC
Organism: uncultured Enterobacteriaceae bacterium; assembly: GCA_936920625.1. Classification (GTDB taxonomy): domain Bacteria; phylum Pseudomonadota; class Gammaproteobacteria; order Enterobacterales; family Enterobacteriaceae; genus Izhakiella. The sequence continues at coordinate 16,683 of CAKZHC010000016.1, read as the reverse complement.
TGCACAACACACTGCCCGGCCGGAGCGGGCTTCCTGTGGCAGGCCCGCATGCACCATCACGCTGTTGCGGACATAATGGTTTACCTGCAAAACTGTGCATATCATCATGCGTCCTTCACAAAGCTGCCCTGCGGCTCTGCCCTGCTCCATCTGGCAGTCGCTCATCACGCCGCCGTCATAAAAATGTCCGTTCTGTTGCGCTGGCTGCACATGTCTGGCAGCAGAATCCGCAAGCCGCTTAACATGGCTGAAAGCAGAATCTGCAAACCGCTTATGCCACGGTGGCACGCAGGCCCTGATAAGACGGTGCAGCCCGGTATCAGCGGCGGACGGCCCTGCCGTGCTCTGCCGTATCGGTATTTTGATCATCACATCCCTGGCCTGATTGTGCTGTGCTTAACTGCTGGAGCAGCGCGGCCCGCTGTTGTAACAGCTTACTAACCTGCGGCACTAGTGCCTTTTCCGCTTGCGATGGCGGTTGTTCCTGCCCTGAAGCAACAGGTGCAGACATCCGGAAATCCCAGGCATTGTGGACGGTAAACAGATCCGCCAGTGCCCGCAGTCGCGTGATGCCGCGTTTCATCTGATGCAGCTCGCGCTGGCTGAAATCGCGCCACTGGTAGTAACAAAACCGCGCTTCCATGTTGGCGGCGTGCAGCAGCACGCCACGGCGTGAGGGAGTCAGTCTGTCCCATATCCTGGCCATTCTGCTGTGGTGCCCGCATACTGCCGCGCGGCACACCGCTAACCAGTACGCGTGGTCGGCCATCAGCCCCCCCGCAGCCCCATGAGCCGGAACCACCAGCGGCGACGTGCCACCGGCCTGCTGACGAAAACGGCCCCGCCGGAAAAGGTCACCTGGCCGGTTCCCGGTTGCCAGCGCCGGCCATCGGGTAATTCAATCCAGCCGTGACCGTGGCAGGGTAGCTCCGGCGGGGGAGAGTGATGACGAAGTCGTGTTACGAAGGTGATCATGGTGCCTCCTTGTGCCAGGCTGTCAGTTCCTGCCCTGATGTCAGCGGCAGCAGAAATTTACTAGTGCAGCTGCGGCAGCGAATGTCCGCGCATCGGGCTCCCACTGGCGGGCGCAAACACAAAGACTGTGGCTGCCTGCGGGGGGCGGGCAGCCGCACATCCGGATAGCGTGTAAGCACGCATAATCAGATGCGCCCCGCTGTATCGCCTGTTATTGCGCATTAAGTGAAATATCACATTCGCTTAATGCCATCACTGTGAGGGCAGCCATGTTGACTTCCACTAGCCCTTTCTTCTGTTTTCCCTTCGGCTTGATAGGTAATTTACCGTAATCTATCAGGTTGCGGGCGGTCTCTTTATTAGTACCAGTACGGCGGCAATACTCATCTAAAGGCAGGTACGGCTCTGGAATTACGATTGTAATATTCGGTCGCATAGGGCAAACTCCATTTTTTCCACTCGTTGTTCTATATCGGTTTTTGATTGGCGATATACAAATTACGGAGATAGAATAATTTGCATTTTGCGAATTTACAACAAAAAAATCGCAATTTGAGAAATTGATGAGGAAAGCATGCTGACATTCAAATTTGATCCACATGCAGACAGCGGCCCTGTTTTAGATCGCGTCATCAAAGCTTATGGTTTCTCATCAAAGCTTATGCTGGCACAGCATCTGGATATTGCGGCCAGCAGCCTTTCTTCACGTTACAAACGTGGCGGCTTTCCGGCAGACATTGCTGTCCGCTGTGTTGCTGAAACGGGCGTCAGTCTGGCGTGGCTGGCAACGGGGAGTGGCGCAAGGCTGAACGATGAGCAGTTAGCGATTATTACGATGCCGCGCCAGAAAATCACCGATGGCAGGCTTGACGAGGCCGGTACTCTGATGCTCGATAAGGCGAATTTTTTGTCCGGCAAACCGCTGCCGCAAAATCCTCTCTGCATCATCGATCGCAATGAGCAGTACATCATCGAACAACACTTTACCGAAATTTGTGACGATAAATGGCTGGTTCAGATCGAGGGCAAAATAAGCATTCGCACACTCACACTCATCCCAATCAAAAGAATCCGAATCAGTGGTGCAGACATCGCGTTTGACTGCTCTCCTGACGATATTAAGCTTCTGGGTCGCGTGGTGTTAACGATAAAATGATAAAATAATGAAAGGGAAATCAGTGCGTTATGATTTAATGGTGTGGCAACAACACAGCGCAGACGGCCGGCGTGTCAGTCCGTAAATTGGCGGACGGGCGCTGGATTGCGGATTTCTACACCGCCAGCCGCAGCAACGGGAGAGATGGCGGGCGCGGGCGCGGGCGCGGGCGCGGGCGCAGAAAATTTACCACGAAAGGCGAGGCGCTGGCCTTTGAAAATTATCTGCGGCAAAAAACGGAGGCAGCGCCATGGCGGAGCAACGGTAAAGACCGGCGGCGCCTGAGCGATATCATACAGCTGTGGTTTGAGCGCCACGGCATTGCGCTGCGGGACGGAGAAAAGCGTAAAAGTGCCATGCTGTGGGCAGCGCAGTGTATGGGTTCACCGCTGGCGACAGAGTTCACGGCGGCGCTGTTCACGCACTATCGCGCTAAAAGGCTGGAAGGGCAGTTTGCACGAACGCAGCGGGTTACGCAGGTATCGCCACGCACAATGAATCTGGAGCATGCTTATTTTCAGGCGCTCTTTAACGAGCTTAGAAGGCTTGGCGAGTGGAGCGCGCCCAATCCGCTCGAGCACGTGCGTCCGTTCAGAACAGATGACAGCGAAATGCACTGCCTTACGGCTGAGCAGATTGACAAACTGCTGGAAGCCTGCCGTCAGAGTTCGGCGAAAGATCTCTGCCTGATCGTCAAAATCTGCCTCGCCACCGGTGCCCGCTGGAGCGAAGCCGAAACGCTGAAACGCTGAAACGCTGAAACGCTGAAACGCTGAAACGCTGAAACGCAGCCAAATTACAGCAGGGAAAATCACTTTTATCAAAACGAAAGGTAAGCGTAACCGCACGGTTCCGATTGACTCTGCCCTGGCCGCCGAACTCCCCAAAAAAAACGAGCGGCTGTTCTCGCCCTGTTACTACGCCTTTCGCTCTGCCCTGGAACGCGCAAAGATAGACCTGCCCGCAGGCCAGCTCACCCACGTTCTACGGCACACCTTTGCCTCGTGGTTTATGATGAACGGTGGCAACATCCTAGTGCTGCAAAAAATACTCGGCCACACCGACATCAAAATGACCATGCGCTACGCCCATTTCGCCCCCAGTCATCTGGAAGAAGCCGTCAGGCTCAACCCGCTAACGTGTCGCAAAAATGTCTCATAAACTTCCCAATATAGCCCGACAACAACCAGCATAGCCGCACAAGCCTGTAACCATCCAGCCACCCCCCGCTAAAACCACCCCGCTCTATGATTCTCATAATCGCTTGGTCCCCCGTTCAAACCGGGGAGGGGGAATGGATGTTTATGAAAAGGTGTTTTTTTATTTTTGCGATATTCATGGGTATGCTGAGAAGAATGCTCATGGTGTTTCTTCGTGTTTTATATCCGCTCGCTCATCAGGTGAAGTGCTTTAGCACGGCTTTCATTTTTTGTAAAAAATAAGCAGATATTACTAAATGAAAGAAGTTAAAAACGGAGTCACCGTTGCAGCAAAAACATTGGGGGAACAGGATGTTAAAAACCAAAGGCTGTATGCACAACACTCTGGCCAATGGATGACGGTAAAAATCATGCTGAATATCAGCAGACCAGATTAAATCAGGTACAAAACGAATGTACAAATGACGTCCGGAGATGAATATGCGGACGATATCAGCAAGGGATGGTGCAACTGTGGGTGCTATAGTGGCTAACAACAGCTCTTATCCAACAGATTGATTTTATCACCTACGCCGGGCAAACCTGATGTCAATAGTCAGCTACACTGTAAAACCAGGATATCTGTTATACAGATTACGGGAACAGTGCCCCTCCTGCTAAAGCCAGAATAATGTCTGCCCGTTAAGCAGCACAATTCAACCAGTCAGCATGGCTACCGACCCGGATATTGTAATGATGGCAGACAGAATTCACTGACACATTTATATGTATCTAAAACATAAACAAAATAACGGGTCAAAAATCTGACCGTTCCGGGGATCCTGGTGTCGAAATGGCAAGTCAGCCCTTGAAGGTGTCAGATCTTATAGCTGTTAAACAGCGATAAGTGCAACAGATGTTAACTAATAACGCCTGAAATGAACGCGTAAGGTTCGGAGCTGAAAACGGTTATTTACCCTGTCCTGATTTCAATGGAGTGTCTATGTTCAGATCGTTTTTTCCTAAACCTTTGGTGTTTTTCAGCAGCATTGTGTTGTGCTTTGCACTGGCCATTTTTGCTCTGGTTTACTGGAGCTCGTGAATGGCTGTATAGCCTTTCATGGGCTGTCGGTCAGGCAGAAAAACCATTGCCAATCAGCGTGATTCGCTTCGTTATGCCAGAGATGTTGCTGTTTTATCTCTACTACTGGAGTGTAGTGGGAATTTTCTATGCCATCTGGTCGTTGCTGGCACCTCATCCGTGGCAACGCTGGTCAATTTTAGGTTCCGCGTTAATTATCTTTATTACCTGGTTCTCTGTTCAGGTCAGCCTGGCGATAAATCAGTGGTACAACCCGTTTTACAACCTGATTCAGAAGGCACTCACCACCCCCAATAGTGTCGAGGTTTCTGAGCTTTATCTTGGTGCACTCCACTTTATTACCATCGCAAACGTGGCAATGATAGTGAGCGTTTCTAATGTGTTTTTTGTCAGCCACTATGCCTTCCGCTGGCGTACTGCTATGAATAACTATTATGCCCATTACTGGCAACAGCTACGCACTATCGAGGGGGCAGCACAGCGTGTGCAGGAGGACACTATGCGTTTTTCAGCTACGCTTGAAAGTATGGGGGCTGGCTTTATTAATGCCATTATGACACTGATTGTCTTTTTCCCAGTACTTGTGGCGCTCTCCCACCATGTTAAGAGCCTTCCCCTCGTCGGTGAAGTGCACTATGGGCTGGTGTGGGCAGCTATCCTCTGGTCGCTATTCGACACTGTCCTGCTGGCAGCGGTAGGAATTAAGTTGCCGGGGCTTGCTTTTCGCAATCAGCGCGTCGAGGCAGCTTATCGTAACGAGCTGATTTATGGTGAAGATGATGAATCACGTGCCCGTCCTGTTGCCTTGCGTGCACTATTTACCAATGTGCGTGTTAACTATTTCCGACTCTACTTTCATTATCTCTATTTTAATATTGTCCGTTATCTCTACCTGCAAACAGACAATATCTTCGGGCTGGTCGTGCTTTTCCCTACCATAGCAGCAGGAGCAATTACTTTGGGCTTAATGCAACAGATTACCAACGTGTTTGACCAGGTACGAAGTTCATTCCAGTTTCTGGTGACCTCATGGACGACAATCATAGAACTGATGTCTATCTACAAGCGATTGCGCAGCTTTGAACAAACACTGGGTAACGCCTCTGTCAGTCAGGAGATAGTGGGATAACAGCATACAGGTAAGATCTGGTCAAACTGCTTCTGGCTCACTTATCACAGCCTGATAGCCAGGCCCAGTTAGTACAACGCAGTTTGTCAGTGCGCTGAAGATTGATGATGCTGGTTTAGGATAGTGAGAGAGACTGAGGCGGTATAGCCAATTATTTGTTGAATCTGATGAACCACACATAATAATGAGATGCGTCAAAAAATGCCCATAAATTACCTGCGAAGTATAGAAAGCAGGCACTCCCACTCAGAACAGGCTAAAGTTCCCATTCAAAAAATTGTAATCCGCGATAAACAGCCAGATTATTTTCTGGCAATTTCACACCACGTAAAATTTAAATACTCTGTTACCCCAGTTTATTTTACTGTGGTAAAGTAACAATTCAGTATAATTTTACACATAATGTCAAAAAATTAGATAATCACGCTGTTTAGACAAAACACAGATTTTATATATGTAGTCCGTGATCTAAAGCCCAAAATCAACACAAAGCGCCATTATCGCACGCCTTTTATCTCGCTCTGACATACTATAAATTCTCAAAATTTGGAGAGCCTGCTATGAGCCTGATAAAAAAATATCCTGTACCAGCCAACATTGCGGCTACAACAAAGATAAATTCGGAACAGTATCAGTCGATGTATCAGCACTCAATTCAACATCCCAACGAGTTTTGGGGTGAGCAGGGCAAGATAGTAGACTGGATTACTCCTTACACCAAGGTCAAAAACACCTCCTTCGAACTAGGTAATATCAGCATACGCTGGTATGAAGATGGCACACTCAACGTAGCCGCCAACTGCCTGGATCGCCACCTGCCTGTTGCAGGCGATCATCCGGCCATTATCTGGGAGGGGGATGATGCCAATGAGAGTAAGATAGTAACTTACCGGGAACTACACCGGGATGTATGCCGGTTTGCCAACGTACTCACCTCACTTGGGGTCAAAAAAGGCGATGTTGTCGCAATTTATATGCCAATGGTTCCGGAAGCTGCCATAGCAATGCTGGCCTGCACACGAATTGGTGCCGTTCACTCGGTTATTTTTGGCGGTTTTTCCCCTGATGCTATTGCCGGGCGTATTATCGATTCCAGTGCCCGGTTGATCATTACTGCCGATGAGGGTATCCGCGCCGGCCGTAAAATTCCGCTTAAACAGAATGTTGATAAGGCGTTACAAAATTCAAAGATAACAACTGTAGAAAAAACAGTAGTTTTTCGACGCACCGGTGAGAAGATCCCCTGGTGCCATGAGCGCGATCATTACTGGGATCAGTTGATGGCAGACAACAGCGATGTTCATGAACCCGTTGCTATGAATGCAGAGGATCCTCTGTTTATTCTGTATACATCCGGTTCAACAGGCAAGCCCAAGGGGGTGCTGCATACCACCGGTGGCTATCTGGTATATGCCGCAACAACCTTCCTGTACGCTTTTGATTATCAGCCGCAGGATATTTTCTGGTGTACCGCCGATGTCGGCTGGATCACTGGCCACAGTTATCTGCTCTATGGCCCGCTGGCCTGTGGAGCGACAACGGTAATGTTCGAAGGCGTACCCAATTGGCCAGAATCCAGCCGTATGGCTGAGGTGGTGGATAAACATAAGGTAACCATCCTCTACACTGCCCCCACCGCTATTCGCGCCCTTATGGCCGAAGGAGACAAAGCAGTAGAGGGCACTACCCGCGACTCATTGCGCATTCTGGGCTCAGTGGGAGAGCCTATTAATCCGCAAGCCTGGGAGTGGTTCTATCATACTATTGGCAACGGGCGCTGCCCGATTTCTGATACCTGGTGGCAGACGGAGACCGGGGGTTTTATGATCACCCCGCTTCCCGGAGCAACCGTGCTGAAAGCAGGTTCTGCAAGCCTGCCCTTCTTTGGTATTCAGCCAGCTCTGGTTGATAATCAGGGAAATCTACGTCAAGGCGTTGATGAGGGGAACTTGGTGATTTGTGACAGCTGGCCGGGCCAGGCACGGACATTATTTGGTGATCATCTTCGGTTTGAGCAAACTTATTTCTCCTCATTTCCCGGTCATTACTTTAGCGGCGATGGGGCCAAGCGAGATGAAGAAGGTTACTACTGGATAACCGGACGAGTGGATGATGTGCTGAATATTTCAGGCCATCGTCTGGGCACTGCTGAGATTGAATCAGCGCTGGTCGCTCATGAGAAAATTGCCGAAGCAGCAGTAGTGGGTATTCCTCATTCGATTAAAGGCCAGGCGATTTACGCTTATATCACACTCATTCATGGGGAGGAGCCCGGGCCCGAACTCTATGATGAAGTACGCGCCTGGGTACGCAAAGAGATTGGCCCAATTGCAACCCCTGACGTATTGCACTGGACCGATTCACTGCCAAAAACCCGGTCTGGCAAAATAATGCGCCGTATTTTGCGCAAAATTGCCAGTGACGACTCTGCTAATCTGGGCGATATCTCTACCCTGGCCGATCCTAGTGTCGTGGGCAGGTTACTGAAGGAGAAGCAGGGAATGAAGATGCCTGAAAAAGTTTAATGACATCAGAAACTGCAACCGTAGTTGTACGTTAAGGGCTGGCGTGACGGACATCATGCCGTCACGCCAGAGATAAAGATTGCTGATAACAGATTATAAATTCGTTATAGTCTTACCCACCACTTGAATGTTAATCGCTGTTATAAAAGCAGAGAAGCACCAATGTAGGGGCCGTCGGCCATAATACTATTTTTGCCACTATTTTTACCCTTAATTTCTAAATACTGATAACCAATGCGCACATTAAATAACGGCATAGGGGAGAAGCTGAACCCTCCCTCTATTTCATGCCTGACTGCGTTGTAAGATTTTATCTTTTCTGGCAGGCTCGGTGATCTGTAATAACTGCCGTATACACCAAACATATCATTAAAAGCATAGCTGGCATCTACGCCCAGTAATTTAGCAGAACCGCTTTTACCATTACGAGGTTCTACTATCACTCCTCTCACAGCTGGCCCAATTGTTAGTCCATCCACTTCAAAACGGTAACCCAGAGTCAGACCAACCAACCACTGATCATTCCTGCTTTGCAAGTAGTCACCGGCAAGAAATACGCCTGGGCTGAGTGTCCCAAACCCGACAGTTAAATCAGTGTATTTCCTGCCTGCATTTACTGAGCCTTCGAACGCCTGAACAGATGTTGCAAACAGTAACAACGCTGCGCAACCAGTAATAGTTATTTTTATTTTCATTCTATTTTCTCCGATTTAACTGCTTTATTCTAAGCCAGACCATTATTGCGGCTATACCCAAACGGTTTACCCTAACACGATGGTTAATTTACCAGAAAATAAATAATAACTACGCCAGCGTAGTACTTTTTTTTATTAGAGGATATCAACTCCAGCAGCGCATTATGCAACCGTTTGCAGATTGTTAAACAGAGAATTGGAGAATGAAAATATCTGAAAAGATAGTGGAAACTCAGCCAAAAATTAATTGTGGTCTGTTGTCAGAAAGCGAGGCCAGCGTGACAGACACACCGCTATCACGCCAGAGATAATGTAATAATCATTGATGCAGATTGCAGATTAACTATGCCCGTACGCCAGCTCAGTATTGATCACTGTTATAAAAGCAGAGAAGCGCCAATATAGGGGCCATCAGACAGAACGCTATCTTTACTACCTGATTTACTCCTGAGTTTTAAATACTGATAACCAATTCGTACCTTGAGTAAGGAGATGGGAGTAAAGCTGAAACCACCCCCGATTTCATGGAAAGATTTAACATTATTTGCCATGCTCTCAGGCGACCAGTAGTAATTACCGTATATACCAAACATATCATCAAACGCAAAGCTGGCATCCACTCCCAGCCCACTGGCATAACCGCTTTTATCATGGCGAGGATCGATATACATTCCCCTTAAACTCGGCGCAATGGTCAGTCCGCCTGCTTCGATACGGTAACCCAGCGCCAGCGCACTCATGTTGCCATCATGGTTGCTACGCAGCCAGTTGCCAGCAAGAAAAAATCCGGGGCTGTTCGTACCAAGCCCTATGGTCAGATTGGTGTAGTTCTTGCCTATATCCATCGCGCCTTCGATAGCCTGAACGGATGTCGCCACTAGTAACAATGCCGCACAACTGATAAGAGTCATTTTTGTTTTCAACGTGCCTCTCCGAAGTAGCCGCTTAATTTAGCCTGTACCATCATACCGGCTATACCTGCACGGTGCACACTGATGATGGCTAACTCTCTGGAAAACCAGATATTATCGCAGGCCATGATAGCGCATTTTTACAGCTTAAGAACAACAAATTGCAATACATTATTTCTCAAGAGTGAGAATGGCCGCCCTTCTCTCTTCCAACGATTCCTGCCTGAGATGCCAGCATCCGTCATTGCCGGATAAGTAAAATCTGACAAATTCAACACAGCAGATCCTGTCAAAAATCATCAGAATGGCTTACTGATTTTAGGGGAGTATTAGATATAATCCCAGCAATGAAGTAGCAGGCATAATTAATTCCGCTACAGGGTATAAATCACTCCTCTTTTTCAACCAGCAGTGACTCCAGCAGATCAAGATCGTGTAATAGCTTTCGCATTGTCTCGCTGGTAATTTGCTTAGTCGCGCGCAGATGATACACCTCTCCACGCTCAGCCCGTAATGCAGTCAGGCGAAAACGGCGCTCAAGATTTTCTGCCAGCAGAGAGGCCTCAACGTCATTTTTGCCATCCGCGCGACGCCGCATCAATCCGATAACGCGTGAACTGACCTCTTTCACCAGTTCAGGATCTATATTTTCGCTGGTATCTTCAACAAGACGCGCTTCCATTCTGTGAAGGCTGTCAATGGCCGTATCTGCCATGATTGCCCGTGCGGTCTGCATTTCGTAGCGATTCTTTGTTTTGTCGATGGTTACAACCGAACGCAATAATAGCGGCAGTACCATCACACCAACGATGAGTGAAAAGAGAATAACGCCGGTGGCGATAAAGACCAGTTCATAGCGTGCAGGGAAAAGCGTACCATTCGAGAGGAAATACGGAATTGAGAGCACGCCTGCAAGCGTAATAGCTCCTCGCACACCTGCAAAAGTAGCAATTAACAGTTCATGAGTAGAGTAGTGGCTAAACTCCATGGGATTGTTCTTTAGCAGCCGCTGACTAACCCGTTGCATTACCCATAACCAGCCAAAACGTACTACCATTAGCGCAACGTACACCACTGCAATACTGCCAACCAGCATCCAGAGTTCAACATTAGGGTCGTCATGGGCTTGTCTTATGGAAACCTTGAGAATGTCAGGCAGTTGTAATCCAAGCATGAGGAATACCATGCCGTTGAAGACGAACTCCAGCATATGCCAAGAGCCATTAGCACGTAAACGCATAGCCAGTGGTGCCTGCCGCATAATGCCTGAACGGGTAATCGTCATTCCCGCAGCAACAGCAGCCAGGATACCAGAAACACCTATATGTTCGGCAATCAGATAAGAAGCGAAAGGCAACAGCAACAACAGCACTGTTTGGGTTGCCGGGTCATCGCTGCTCCAGCGGCTTAACAAACGCAGTGAACGACCATAAAGCAGGCAGACAATAATCCCAGCCAGCAGGCCTCCCAGCGCAACTTTGAGAAATTCAACAGTCGCACCTGAAATAGTGAAAACCATGGTGCCCATCGCAACAGCAACAGCAAATTTAAGAGAAACCAGCCCGGAGGCATCGTTCATTAGCGCTTCACCCTGTAAGATTGCCATGATCTTCTTTGGAATACGCCCTTCACCTACGATCCCTGAAAGCGCAACAGCATCTGTCGGTGACAGCACCGCCGCCAGAGCAAAAGCAGGGATCAGTGGTATACCCGGTACCAGCCAGTAGATTAAATAGCCAATCCCGACAACGGTAATCAGCACCAGCACCAGTGCCAGCCCGATAATTTCGCGTCCGTGATGGAAAAATTCGCTGGTGGGAGTCTTCCAGCCATCAGCAAACAGCAGGGGGGGAATAAACAGCACTAAAAACAGATCGGGGTCGAAATCCACATGCAGTCCAATTTTTGGCCATGCCAGTACCGCCCCTAGCATGATTTGTGCTAACGGTAGCGGGATCTGAAATGGCGTCATACGCACCACAACACCAGAAAGCGACACGGCGAGGATCATGATAAGAATTGTAAAAAAGGTTTCCATATTTTGCGCCAGGCTCCTTATCAGAAGGCGTGTAAACAGTGACAACGTCAGATATCTGCCACCACTAAAATAGTAAACCAAAAAAACTTTCTGACGAGAAATAGCAGATACATGCAAGATAAGGAGATGAGAGATTTTTATTGTCAGACTGCCAGTCCGGCAGCATAAAATGCGGCCAGGATCACAGCAATGATTACCGTACCCATATTGAGCTTATCAAACTCTAGCGCCACAAGGCGGCCAGTGACCAGAGTGCTGTACCCTAACATAATGCCCGTTACAATATTACTGGTCAGGACGATAAATACGGCTGTTATCAGCCCCGCCATAGCATCAACAAAATCAGTAAAATCCAGCTGTGAGACATTCCTCAGCATCAGTAAACCGACATACATCAGTGCGGGTGCGGTAGCATATCCCGGCACCAGATAAGCCAGGGGTGATAAAAAAAGCAGCAACAAGAAGAGCACACCAACGGTGACTGCTGTCAGCCCGGTTTTACCGCCCGCAACAGCCCCAGCTGCAGATTCAATGTATACTGCTGCGGGAGCCGCACCTACGACCGACGACAACACACTACTCAGGGAGTCAGTAGTGAGCGCTCTGCCACTGTTAATAATTTTGCCCTCTTTCATCCAGCAGGTTCGCTTGTCCAGCCACAGCGCGAATGGTTCCTGTTGCATCGAACACAGCCGTCATGACCAGTGCCAGCACGCCCGGCATCAGGCTGAGACTTAATGCACCTCGGACATCCATACTCAGGAACAGCGATTTGCCCTGTCCGTCATTCAGTGTGGGCAGAGCAAACCATCCCTGATATCGAATAGCAGGATCAAAAATCACTCCTGCTACCGAGATAGCAATAATGGTTAGCAGGATACTGCCCGGTACCCGCATTTTCTCCAGACCGATAATAGTTGCCAGCCCAAGTAACGTCATCACTACCGGAAAGCTGGTGATATCGCCAAGCATGACGGGCAATCCCACGTTAGAATTTTTCACTACCAGATTAACGCCACTGGCAGCGATCAACAGTAAAAACAGGCCGATGCCAATTCCCGTACCCTGAGCAATTCCCGTCGGCAAATGGCGTAATATCCAGCCACGAATGCCGGTAACTGAAATTATCGTAAACAGGACACCCATTAGAAATACAGCGCCCAGCGCGACAGGGATACTCATATCCTCCCTGGTCATCAAGTTAAAGGCGGTGAAAGCAGTAAGAGAGATAGCACAGCCTATCGCCAGCGGCAGATTGGCCCATATCCCCATAACGATAGAACCTGTCCCTGCTACGAGGCAGGTCGCGACAAATACGGCATCCGGTGGAAATCCAGCCTGCCCCAGCATCTTGGGGACCACAATGACTGAGTAGACCATCGCCAGAAAAGTCGTCAGGTCAGCAATAATTTCCTGGCGCAGGCTACTACCACGCACAGTGATGCTGAACCAGGTTTCCAGTTTTGAGCTCTGCTTTAAAGATGGTTCCGGCATACTATTTTCCTGAAAATATCGATGTGTAACTGGCTCGCCGGCTGGCGATTATCAGGCTTGCTTTCCCAATTTTCAACTATCAGTCGCAGGCAGAGCCCTGCTTTATCAGTTATCAAATGGATTTTTCGGGTCTGAGTCGGATCCAGATGCCCACTGTAGCCATGATTGTGAATACCAGATGTTGTCTATACTACTTTATCATTATATGTCCGCATCCCCGATGCTCAACAACATCCTGCCTTACTATTATTTTATATTAAAGCAGCGGTGGATACCTGACGTTAATAATCTGATAGCTATGCCGATATATCCTGCCAGCAAGGTTGCAGACAGAAAGCCAAAAAAATTCTCATACTTGCCTGATTTGGCGAATTATTGTGATGTATATCACAATAATTGACATGCAATGGAGATGAACAGCATCGCGTTGACCGTCTTTTTGACTGTTAATAAATGATCTTTACTGGCACCCGGAGAGAGTTAATCTGATTATGATAGGTAGCTTAACAATCAGTCTGGTATCGATGAGGTGGGGACTGCTGAGCGCGGTAATCATGTTTTTTTCCAGCATATTTCACACCAAATGTTGTCAGAAAAATCTTTATGGACTGGCGCTTATTTTCACCGGGATTGGCATTGGCGTCTCCTGCTGGTTTGTCACCGGCCTGCTAGGCATCGCTGTCAGCCTTAGCGATGTGGGAGTATTCTGGCATTCAGTCAAAGAAACCGTTATGAAAGTGATCTGCCGCATTACGGCTGAGCCGCCAGCCAATTAAACATCTGGCTTCATCATCGATATCTACAGGTGCCAAAATCAACTGCCCAGACAGCTTAAGGCAACAGCACTTGTATAGTTCGCATGCTGCCGGCTGACTAACGATTAATAAGCGGATTGCGCGATTTGGCAGCTGGCAGCTTCGGGCTGTTTTCCATTTTTATACTTTTTTTACTACCACTGGCATTGCGCTATCAGTCTGGTTTGTGCCCTGCCTTCGTTTAGAATCCTGTAGCCACATATCGCCCATCATTTGATCAAGTCCATTCTCCAGGCCAGTGACCATACCTGCTCCTGGAGTAAATGTCAGCTCACCGAAGAAAATAACATCCTGATATATATACCAGTCTACGCGTACATAATCGAAATTTCTTGCAAGAACCTTGCTCAGCTCCAGAGCCTGTTCAAGAAGGGGGAGCTCGCCACTGATATCCATACCGGTATCACGAATTTTATGAAAACAGTTTTTAAGATTATTAACATAGAAAAGCATTGATAGCGCTCTGGTCTCTTTGCGATTATAGATAACCTGCAAAACGTACTCAAAGTTTCCATTTTTTTTGTTGAACATATGAAATTTATAATCCACTGCACCAAAGCCGCCATCACCTATATATTTCTCCACTAAAATACGAGGAAAAATATAGCGATAATGAATTTCCCGCGATTGATGAGAAAAATCCTATTTTAGCCACTCGCTACAGCGATCTACCAGAAGATTTCTTTGGTAGACATCAGGTTCCTTAAGCAGAATCTCTACCATACCAGAACCATGATTTGGCTTTATTACGGTATTTTTTAATGTTCCCAGACTCAATAATGTTGCCGGATTATCAGTTTGATGCAGCAGAGGAATAAGGTATTCACTACCAATCTCAGAGGTTATATAGTCACGAACGAGGATTTTATCTGATAAGTTTCCATAGCGCACATATTCTCCATCAACAGTCTTTCTGTAAAGAATCTTCTCAGTAAAAAGGTGGGGATCCCGGATATTAGGTAATTTTTTGAAAGTATTATAATACGATCCTGATAAGACCACGGCATTTTTTTTATCAGATAACTCAGAGTTTTTCGTATCTCTTTCTTTAACTTTGCCATTATTTCCCCCATGAATAAGTTTCGACTTTAAGTGCAGAAAGTTGAATTTTTAAAATGACACCTTTTTTGAAAAAGTAATTCATCACAGTCAGTGACAGTAACTCAGTGAAGAAGACACTCCACGCCGCCCCAGTCAGACCCCACTGACTGATGAAAAACCAGGAAATAAATAAACTTATTACCATCTGACAAATTATTTTTATCAGAAGATATTTAAACCCTCCCTCTTTAACCATATAGCGATAGGCGACTGTGCCTAATGCTGAAAAACAAGTTGCCCATGATAATAAAGTAATGAGTTTTGCTGCCTGAGAAAAATCCTGCCCATAAAGCATAATCATCAGTTTTTCACCAGATAGTGAAATTATCAGAAGCATCACAGCGGAGACTATGATGACATAACCATACAGTTTTGCTGCCAGCTTCAGGGCAACATCATCGCGCTGGCGAAAAATTTCAGAAAAACAGGAGGTGATGATAGCCGCAGGAATGAAAATCCATGAAGCGGAAATCGTGTTGGCAGCAGCAAATAAACCAAGATCATGCTCAGATCCTACACCGATTAAAAAAAACTGCGCCATCTTAACCTGAACAGAAATAAAGACACTCGAAATAGCCAGTGGTAACCCCGTATACATTAGATAACGCAAATAAAATCTCTGCTTATGCTGCGGCGGTGCATTGAGTCGGGTTGTGCGCAGGAACTGACTGCGTTTGATCACATAAGGTAGTAGCGTAACGGAGATGATGGACAGGGAAAGCAGCAAAGGAGACAGTTTCAGCCAGGCTATAATAAAACTAATAAAGAAACTAAGAAGCATCCCTGCCGCATTTGCAATAGTGTTCATTTGCGATTTAAGTCGCGCATTATTATAAACACTGAATATATCCTGCGTAACGAAGATAGCAGACAGGAAAGAGGCAAATGCAAATATCGCAAAATTCTCTCTCATCGTCATCCACACGTAGATCAGAGTCGGCACTGATAGTAATATAATGAAACGTAGCTGACGGGCTACTGACATTAATCGGGTACCCTGCATTTCACTTTTACTAATGCTCTTAAAAAGTACAGTCTCAGTGCCAAATACAGCAATTGTCTGAATGATGGAGAAAAGAGATGTTGAAAATAATAGTTGCCCAAAAATAGAGGGACCAAAAGATCTTGCAACATAAGACATAACAAATATTACACCAAAAACTGAAATGATTTTTTCAGACATCATCCAGGCAGCATTTGACATTTCACTGTATTTCATCGGAAGTACCCTAGTATTTTATGAATTTTAATTAAAATGTACTTTAATTTTTATAACAATCCATATGCCGTATTTATTGGAGAACAGATATAATGCCGGTATGCCAGAGTTCCAATTATAATTGTTAGTGTAGAGTTGAGAAGCATAAAGCAATATAAAAACCCTAACCATTATCTGAATCTGACTTAATCAATATTAATATAAATGCACTCTATCCTAAAATATAATACCTGAATAATAATGGTATAACAGTTCTGATTGAATATTATATTATTCGCCATTCTAAATGATAATGGCTAACTTATTATTTTTACATGCAATTTATCTTTTAGTAAAATCATCGTTATTCAACAATAAAATTGACGACAATATCCCGTACTAAAA
>CAKZHC010000015.1 GCA_936920625.1 uncultured Enterobacteriaceae bacterium | reverse complement strand
CAGAATAAATTTCATAAAAAAAATATATAAAAAGTTATAATTAAAATCACTAATTTATAATCAATATTTACTTAATATATCTAAATTTTATCCTAAAAAATATCAGCTATTTTTCTCATTAATTTAGGCCTGATAAAGCTTATTAAAAGCATTCACATGCCCCGCAGTAATTGCAAAGAGAATGCTTTGATAGAATAAAAACATCATCACAGATTGTTAGTTCCATTTAAATTTTTGTAATTTTTTGGAAAATAACAGGCATGGTCATCTGTCGCATTTGCTGGTGATTTAATGCAGAAATTACCCAAGTGCGTTCAGCTGAAAAAATACTCCCCTGAATAATAGCTGACTGAGTTTGGTGCTACACAGCCAAAAAAAACACCGCTGTAACAGCGGTGTTTAAACTGCAATTTGAACTGATTACTGCTTGTTATCACTTCATGAACTGCAGCAGTCCCTGGGCCTGCTGGTTTGACTGGAGCAACATAGCCTGGCTACCCTGGAACAGCATCGACTGACGCATCATCTTCAGGTTTTCGGCGGCAACATCAGCATCACGGATTGTACCGATATTAGCATCAGTGTTGTCTTTCATGTTGGCCAGGTTGTTGTTGGTGTGGTCAAGACGGTTAACCGTAGCACCCAAAGCGGCACGCATTGTACCCACTGAATCCAGAGAAGCATTAACTTTGTCCAGCATGCCATTAGCTGCCTGAGCACTGCCTGAAATTCCTGCGGCAGTTAAAGCATTTAGCTTATCAGCAACATCATTTAGTTGAGTGCTCATATTAACTTTCAGGACTTCTTCCTTGCTGGCACCAATCTGGAACTGTAGTTCTTTCGACAGTTTACCGGAAACAGCAGTGCCGGAAATTGACCGCAGCAGTTTTTCTGAACCGTAAGAGGTATTAGACATGATGTTGTTGAGCTCTTTATTCAGCTCACTGAACTCACTCTGCATTGATTTACGCTCTTCCTGACCGTTTGTGTCATCCGCCGCCTGAGTGGCCAGATCTTTCATACGGAACAGAATGTTGTTAACTTCTTCGAAAGCGCCCTCGGCGGTGCTCAGCAGTCCTTTAGACTGTGCAATGTTCTGAGTCGCTGTAGCCATACCGTTAAACTGCCCTTGTAAACGGGTAGCAATCTGCAGGCCAGCCGCATCGTCTGCCGCTCTGTTAATCCTTTTACCAGTTCCCAGGCGCTCCATGGCAACACCCATAGAGTTGTTAGCACGATTCAGCGCGTTCATAGAAGCCATAGCAGACTTATTTGTAAAAATCGATAGCATAGTGATTCTCTCCTGTGGTGGATATTAAATTAACCTTCTTTTTAAGACTGTCTGTCTCTGACCACAGGTAAGAAACGACCCCTGAGTATTACTTCTTAAGAGTTTATGTTTTAAGTTAGTTTTGCTTCGATAACCTTACAATTTTCCTAATAAATTGAACTAAATTGAACTAAATTGAAACCCGATACAAATTTTTCAATAAAAAAATCAAATCAAATAACATTTTATGATAAAAAAACAAACCATAGTCTAAACAGTTATACAGAATTAACTAGAAATTAACATTAAGTGATGAATATTTTAACAATCTGCTGTATAAGTATCGCCTGGATCAAAAAGATCCAGAATTATGTAAGCTATGAGTAACTTAAAGCTTGAAATGTTAATGCGAATCCGTATAAAGACACCAGGGGAAGAATTCTAGGTATGCATTGTCAGCCATCTGCTGTACAAAAAATCTGCTGATGCGGTCTTAAAAAAGCGAGCGCATTGAAACTGTAGTGTCAGGGGTGTGTAAATGCCGGGTACAGGCCTGCTCGCAAAAAAGCAAATTTTACAATTCCGGTGAGTCCGGTGAGCCGGGCCTGTGAAAAACATGCCATGTTACCAAATCGGGCAGGATACCTGGAATATGAATTTCAAATACGCCATCAACAATTGGTTACTGGATGATAATAGTTCATCACTTATCCATCTAAAAAGTGGTGAACAGCGTCGACTGGGTGAGTACCAACTACGGCTGCTGAAAGTACTTGCCGAAAATTCCGGCAAAATTCTCTCACGCGACGCACTGAACACGCTGGTCTGGGAACGGCGGGTAATTGGCAATAATAGTCTGCCTAACGCAATCCATGCTCTGCGTGCCGCACTCGACGATAATGGCAAACAGCAGATGGTAATTCGTACTATTCCCCGCAAAGGCTATATTCTCGACGAACGCTACTGTCAGAGGCTCATCCAGAGGCTCATCCGGCCACAAACCGAGGTACTGACGGATAATTCTGTAGCAGGGGGACTCTCCACTATTGAGTCGCCAGTTATAAATAACCTAGCCCCTCTTTCTAATAGCCCTTCTTTGGCCTCACAAGCTCATGAAATGCTCAGCAGTTTTAAATCTTTTCAGGTAAAAAATTCCGTCTGGCGTTATCTTTTCTTTTTACAATTATTGATTGTAACCTTACTCATAGCATTACTATTGCCCACCATCGATAATGATCAACCCAGATATGTTGAACAATATAAAAACAAATGGAGCCACATCCAGTTGTTTAAACTTCAGCATCATCTGACAGGTGCGTTCGACCCGCCACGAGATTTGAGTGATCTTATTGAACCCGCACTGCTCCGGCTTAATAAACAAGCAGTAGCACATTCTGTTAAAATAAAGATCTATTACTTTGCAGAAAATAGAAATATCATTCTTAATGTTAAATTAAAAAGTCCATGCGTTACAAATGACCTTGTCATTAATATTTCAAACTGGCAAAGCAGTAGCTCAAGATTAAACCAGTTTTTATATGACCAGATAGAGAAAAGCATAAATGAAATGGAAAATTGCCACACTTAGTTTAATGGTGCTTGCTGGATTACTACTAGTAATCGAGCTGTTCGGTAAGCCCTTTTTTGCTAAAGAACCATCTAATGTAAGGCATATATCTCATGTAGTTTATTATGATCTAACGGTTTTAAAAAAAGATAGCTCTCTGCTCATTAATACGGAAAATTAATATCTGTTCTTTTTGTTCAGTATAAGAATATATAAGCGTTACTACTATATATAAATATGACGCTGCCCTGCCTTGTTAACAATTTGGGATGAGGATGGCATTTAAAAACAGAATCCCCTCTTCAGGACCCATTCTCAAATTACAGACAGCACAAAAATAGCGACAGAAAAATAATATCTGCCGCCCCGATATGTGATTATTCTGCTTATATCAGATTCTGGTCTGCATAACTAAGTACATTACGCACGCGTGAAACAGGAACATTAGCCTGAGCCTGTAGTGCCTGATTTATATGAGAAAATGACCCACCACGTAACAACCTGGCCATCATTTTTACACTATCTTTAACCGCCTGATCATTATCAAAAGTCGCCATACTGGCAATGCGCTCGTCAATACGGCTACGTTTTTGAAAAATAACCCTGCGTTGTGATGTCAGATTATTTAATGCCATTTCTAACTGGGGTAATAATTTACTCCCCCGCGACGGAAAGCGCTTAAACTGCTGAATGTGATCTTCAAGCGCAGGCTCAGCTTGTGGTTTTACCGGGTAAAAAAGCCCGGCAGGGAAACGCTCACCCTCGCCCTTAATGCTGAGCTGCTGACTAACTCGTTCCCAGTTACGTTCGCTTACTTCAAACTGTACTTCATGCTGCTGTAGCGTGGCAGATATGCCCCACCTGCCTAGCCCACGGTTAAGTCGTAGCAGGTTATTGTTCACCGTATTGTCAGCAGGCAACACAACCGCACTGATCTCCCGTTTAGCACCCGCCAAAGAGAATGTCAGAACTTCCGGACGAGGATCACTAAGTATCTTCAAATAATCATCAAGTTGAAATCTGACCCGCGCTTCGTCATCCACACTCACCCGCAACTGACGATCTACGGTACCTGCTGAATACTTACGACGTGCACTCAGCAATCGATCGAGAACATCCGCATGGGTATTTATTTCCGACTGCCCGCTGCGATGGCTGATAGCATACTTGAGATTGATAACACTGTCTTCAACCTGGTTAAGAAAGCCCTCAGCCATTTGTATACGGGTAATTTGCCGGTTAAGATGGGTATTATAACGAAGCGGCTTAACCGTTATCAGCGGCGAATCGGGAAATGATGCTGAAGTGCGACCTGTCCGATCAACGACTCTGTTCACCGCTGGCTGGCGGTTAATCACCCCATATTGAACACTGCTGGATGATATATTTGAAAGACGATTCCCGGTACGTGACATTGCCTCTTATCCCTGACTGAATAAAGATAAATTAGCAATCTTATTGTAGCTTTGATAGGACGCCATCATAGCCATCTTATATTGTTCTAGCTCCATCATGGATCCAGGCAGATCAAGACCTTCCAGGTCGCCAATCATGTTTTGATTAATCATATCATGATCACTATGACTATCCTGCACCAGCTTGATATTATTCTGCCTGCTGCCAAGCTCGTTGAACATTGTACCTGTGGCAGAGTGTGCTTTTTCGATATCTCCTATCACACTCGTAAAATCTTTCAGGTAATCCTCTGGAACTCCATTAGGATCTTCCATTTTGGTAACCAACTTCTGAAGATTATTAAGAGCAGACAGGTCATTACCAAAAACTGACGTGAGGTCGATGTTGACATCCATCATGACATTATCGCTAATCATGGCTTGGGTCTTTTCGTGATTCCCCTTGAATACCCAGTTACCGCTTCCATCCTTTTCGAGCGGTTTCTTATCAGTCAGCGTTCCACTAAACTGATAGCGGCCACTGTCATCTTTACTATTCACGAAATCCACTACTGTTTTTATGGAAGAACTGATGTCCGCTGCATAACTATTCATATCTTTCTGACCGTGGTAGCTGTTAGCCGCTTCACGTAATTTATCCAGAATACTCAGCAGCTCCTGTTCTACGGAACCAGTAGTAGTCTCCTGCGTATTTAAATTGCCTTGCAGACTCTTAATATTATCCTGGTACTGACCCAGTGTATTCTGTCGGCTACGCAGACGTGAGACTTGTGCGCTGGCTAAGGGATCATCTGATGGTCTGATGATCCTTTTTTGCTGGGATATCTGTTCCATCAACTGACTTACACGGGAATTATTCCGGCCAATACTAAAAAGAAAGGCTGAAGAGAAGCCAGAACTTGTTGTACGTATCATACTAACCTCCACTAAAATAGCGATAACAGACTGTTAAAGATCTCATTCCCTGTCGCTATCACTTTTGAATTGGCCTGATAAGCCTGGGTATAATCGTTCATATTGACATACTCCTGGTCATAATCAACGCCGCTATAACTGTCGCGGCTGTCCTGAGCTGACTGAGCCAGATCAGCAGCCGATTTTAAATCTTCCTGATTTTGACGGCTTTTAGTGGCAACATGATTGATGAGTGAATTACTGGCATCATCCAAGCTGGTTTTTCCGGAATTTGGTATATCAAATGTTGCTGTTTTAATTTTTATCAGTTCCAGCAAATTTTTATTATTGCCTTTGACACCTGATTCTGATGAGAACGCCAGATCATCCGCTTGCAAATCGTTAACTTTCAGCATCCCTTGCGGATTGTCGAGGTCAAATGTAAACAGCGGTTTACCGGGAGCACCGTTAAGATCAAAACCTTTTCCCAATTGATCATTGATAGCTTTTGTGAACGTTTCAACAATGCCTGGTAATTTATCTTCAACTGGCTTCAGGGTCTCTTTCTGATAGTCATAGAGCGCGCCCAGCTTGCCTCCGCAGGACATGTCAACCTGGGACTCAGTACCCAAAAATTTAACGACCATGCTAAACTCGCCACCCGCCCCAGCACGCATCTTCAGCTCGCTGGAGTCACTGCCGCTGACTAAAGGATGTCCATCTGGCAAAGTAACGTCATATTCACCTTTTGCATTTTCATTTACCCGTACGTCTACCAATTCACTGAGCGATTTTACCTGTTCATCACGGCCGTCACGCAGTGCACTGGTATCGTCGCCTCTGGCCTCAGCTTCACGGATCTTTACGTTGTATTGAGCAATATTCTTGTTCAGAGAATTAATCGTACCGGCCATTTCTTGTTGTTGCTTACGAATGTCCGATTTCTGCGTCTGAATATATTTTTGCAATCCGTTGATTCGCGTGGCCAGTGATTTCGCCTCATCCAGTATTTTACCGCGCCCGGTTTTTTCATCGGGTTTTTCAGATGCGCTTTTTAACGCATTGAAAAAATTATCAAATCCGCTGCGAAGACCTGATGAATCCGAACTGATTTTGGTTTCAAGACCATCAAAATATAATTGTCCCTGTTCGTGATAGCCTAAACCAGTTGTAGATGACCAAACCTGCCCTATCCGATACTGATCAGCGATACGTTGTATCCCCGAAATCCCTACCCCATCACCGCTTGACAATCGCCCTTGGAAATTACCGGGTGCGATCGCATACTGGAGCATTCTCTGACGGCTATAGCCAGGGGTACGAACATTAGAGATGTTGTTCGCCGTTATATTCAGCCCCGTTCTGGCAGCCTGAAGGCCGCTGTATGCTATATTGAATAAATTCATATTCTCACTCTCACATTTACTATCTGCTGCTGTTTCAGAACGACACAACTACCAGTGAAATCAAGCATCAGGTGATTGATCACTGCCCGATGCTGATAGTTGTTTGATAAGCAACGCAGCGATTCCCGTCTGGCGCTGACTGGCTAAGTGTGAGGCCAGCTCTTCATCATAGAAATCTCGCACAGTGCGGGCTTCACGACTGCTAAACATGCCGTCCTCCGTTGCAAAAATATCTGCCGTTTTGCGCATCCCTTTTAACCACGAGCGCAAAAACATCGCTTCAAACTGTTCTGCTGCCTGACTCAGATTTTTAGGCTTAGTTCTTCCCAGAAAATCCCCATCCGAGATTGTTACGTTCGACCTGACAGAATCTATCATTTGTTGTGTTCCTTATATCACTACCAGCTCTGCATCCAGAGCGCCGGCTTCATGTAATGCCTGCAAAATTGACATCGTATCATCGGGAGAAGCACCAAGACTGTTGATTGTGTTAACAATGCTGCCCAAGCTGGTTCCTGCCGGAACCGTTACCATCTGTCCTTTGCCGGGTCTGACGTTAATATCACTTCGTGGCGT
Source organism: uncultured Enterobacteriaceae bacterium (assembly GCA_936920625.1). GTDB lineage: Bacteria > Pseudomonadota > Gammaproteobacteria > Enterobacterales > Enterobacteriaceae > Izhakiella. The sequence continues at coordinate 168,053 of CAKZHC010000015.1, read as the reverse complement.
AACAGCGGTATTACCGTTGCTAAATGCACCCGGCTGACTCACATTCGATCTCTCGCGAATAGTCACGGTCAAATTACCATGGGATACTGCCGCCGGACGCACTACAATCCCTTCTCCCATAACTACTGTTCCTGTTCTGGCATTGAAAACGACACGTGCCGGTTGTGGAGCCGCAGTTATCTGTATATCTTCCAGCTTTGCCATAAAAGTCACGCGTGCAGAGGGATTTTCAGGGGCCCGAACACTAACATTGGTAGCACTTACCGCCGAGGCCGTATTTTTACCAAAAGTACTATTAAGCACACTGGCGATAGTATTGGCCGTTTTAAAACTAGGGCGTTTGAGGTTGAGCATCACATCACTGTTATCCTGAAAGTCGCTTGGGATTTCACGTTCAACAGTCGCACCGTTTGGAATTAACCCCACTGTGGGCGTGTTAACTGTCACACTGGAACCGCTCGCGCCTTGTGCCTTAATACCCCCCACAATCACATTACCCTGCGCCAGGGCGTAAACTTCACCATCCGCACCCCGCAGCGGAGCCAGCAGCAATGTTCCGCCGCGCAAACTTTTAGCATCACCCATCGAAGAGACAGTGACATCGATAGTCTGCCCACGTGCATACATGGGCGGTAGTGTGGCACTCAACGCTACCGCTGCAACATTTTTTACCTTCGGATCGATTTTGGCGGGCAGCTGAACTCCGTACTGGCGAAGCATATTGGTCAGAGACTGATTAGTGAATTTGACCTGATTACGATCGCCGGAACCATCCAGCCCGACAACCAGGCTGTATCCAGTAAGCTGGTTACCACGCACCCCCTGAACATCTACAAGGGAGTTAAGTGGCTGGGCCATGAGTGGCGGAGGAACCAGCATCACTACAGCAATCAGCACCACACGCATTGAGCGAAATAACATCTTAAATGACCTCAGATTGGGAAGAACGGATGGTTAAACAGTCGCGTTAGCCACCCCGCCGAATTGGCATCACTGAGCGCACCCCGTCCAGAATATGAGATACGCGCATTGCCGATCCGTTGCGATGAGATCGTGTTATCGCGCTGTATATCCTCAACCCGAACCAGTCCGCTCACTCGTATGTATTCATCGCCCTGGTTTAAAGTGAGCCATTTTTCACCACGCACCACTAGTACGCCATTAGACATTACCTTATGAACGGATACGGTAATTGATCCTCGTAGCATGTTCTGTTGTGACGAGTTGGCTCCACCATTAAAATCGCGATCTGCACTGACACTGGCGTTTAGATTTTTAGTATTAAGTCCAAACAAAGACTTTACACCTGCTTCAGTGTCACTCTTTTTACCAAAGCGGGTTTTGGCCTGTTTACTTGACTGAGTAGACTCTTCCAGCTGGACGGTCAGAATGTCGCCCACACGATAGGCTCGTCTGTCCTGCATCAGTCCCCAGTTGTAACTTTGCTGGTATAATCCACCACCGCTGACCCGAGGTTTTACATAGTCATCTTCCTCTGGGGGAGCATAAGCGGCATCATTTTCTTTTGGTCCTGGGTACACGCAGCCGCCCAGTGTAAGCACTGCCAGCATGAACAGCGCGTTCAGAGTCGGTTTTATCATCTTGATCATCGCGTTAAGTTATTGGGCGGAAGAATTACTTCCGCCCGGAAAATTACACTTGCTGATTCAGGAATTTAAGCATATCGTCTGCCGCTGAAATCATCTTGGCATTCATTTCATAGGCACGTTGCACGGTGATCATCTCAACCATCTCTTCAACCACCTGCACGTTTGATCCCTCCAGTGAAGCCTGCTGCAAAGTGCCATACGCATCTTCACCCGGCACCCCTTCAGTTGCTTCTCCACTGGCAGCCGTTTCACGGTAAAGATTACCTCCCAGCGCTTCCAGACCACCCGGATTAACAAAGTTCACCAGCGTTATCTGCCCCAGTTCTACCGGATCAGCTTCCCCCCCCACAGTGGCGGTTACCGTACCATCTTTACCGATGGTGATTTTTTTAGTGTTTTCCGGAAACTCAATTTGCGGTATCAGCGGTAATCCGTCAGCAGTCACCATTACACCATCTGCATTAGTAGCAAAATTACCGCTGCGGGTATAAGCGATATCCCCCGACGTTGTTTCTACCTGGAAAAAACCCTGGCCTTGAATGGCAACATCGAGCTGTCCGCCAGTAACCTGTACGCTTCCCTGAGTAAACTGTTTCTGCGTCCCGAGAATTTTTACGCCACTGCCAAACTGAACACCAGTTGGTGCAACGTTGTTTTGATCAAGCATTGCACCCGGTGCACGCGGAGTCTGGTAGAACAGATCTTCGAACGCCACACGATCGCGTTTGAAAGCTGGCGTAGCAACATTGGCAAGGTTGTTGGAGATAGCGGCCATTTTGGCATCCTGTGCCGCCAGCCCTGTTTTACTTACCCATAGAGCGGGATTCATAATATTTCCTCTTAACTTCCACGGATCAGACGGTTACCAGCATTCGCCAGTGACTCTGCCACTTTCATCATTTTAATCTGTGCTTCAAACTGCCGGCTCAGTGAGACGGTTTCCACCATCTCATTGACTGCTGAAACGTTACTGGATTCCAGATGCGCGCTAACAACGCTGACATTTTCACTGCGCGGATTAGCGGCCTGATTAGTCACCAGCAGTCCATCGGCGTTCTTAGTCAACCGGGCGGCTGGGATATCAACCAGTTTGATTCGTTCCACATCAAACGCCGCTTTCACATCTCCATTCTCTGGCACAACAGTGATGGTGCCATCCTGACCTATGGAAACACTCGAAAACGGGGGTAACTGCACAGGTCCATTGATACCCAGTACCGGATTCTGGTTGATGGTGAGATTACCTGCGTCATCAATCTCCATATGCCCGTTGCGGGTATACGCTTCACGCCCCCCCTGGCGTACAGCAAATAAACCATTGCCCTGAATCGCAACATCCAGCTCCCGACCAGTATTTTGCAGGGAGCCATGTGTCATATCGACACCGCCATTAAAGCTTCTCACCTGAAAACGGCTGGCATAGCCATAGCCCAGTACCTGCTGGCTGTTTGCCTGCTCCAGGTCTGCACGAAATCCTTCCGTACTGGCATTAGACAGGTTGTTGGCATGGATCATCTGCTGAGTCAGGCTGCGATTAGCCCCACTCACCGCAGTATAAATAAGACGATCCATAATTAAACCGCCTGGAACAGGGCTGTCATCATCTGATCGTTAGTCGAGATAACTTTAGTGTTAGCCTGATAATTACGCTGTGCAGACATCAGCCCAACCAGCTCACTGGCCATATCAACATTGGAGCCCTCGATATGTTTCGATTTAATATCGCCATTCAAACCACTCTTGGGCTCACCGATAATCGGCTGACCCGATGACGATGTTTCATACCATGCGGTACCATTAGTTGACTCCAGCCCGTCGAGGTTGCTGAAACCCGCCAGGACTACCTGCCCCTGCAAAGCCCGCTGACCATTAGAATAAGTGGCATGGATTTTACCGTCCTGGTCAATCTCTTCCCCGGTTCTAACGCCCGTGGTGTAACCATCGGGATTATTTTTAGAAACGTTGAAATCCGAACCAAACTGAGTCGTCCCGGTATAATCAACATTAACCGTAAGAGGGGCTGCACCGTCTGGGGTAAACTGGATACTGACCGGACCTGTTGGGGCGGTCATCACGCCATTGTTATCAAATGTTATCTTTGCAGGTGTAGTTGGCTGCGATGCCGGCTTACCATCAACATAGTAATGAGCCTCCCAGGTACCCGCCCCAGTTTTGACAAAGCACTGCGTCATAGAGTGCTCAACCCCTAGTGAATCGTAGACTTTGGTCGTGCTGGTGTTGTTATAAGTATCTTTGTCTTCAGGATTGAAAGGGGTTTTGGTGATAGTCTTTGCTCTGGCATCAAGATTGGCGGTCAGCTCCAGCTTACTTGTGGCTTTAGCCGGAAGATTGCCAGTGCCCATTTTCAGATCGCCGACCACGCCAGTTTGCAGCTCCCCTGCAGCGTTGACCGGGTAACCCTGAAGACGATTGTTCAGATTGTTAACTATATATCCGTCTTTATCGCATTCAAAATAGCCTGCACGAGAGTAACAGTTCCTGCCATCATTGCCCTTAAGTACGAACAAACCACCACCATTGATAGCGAGGTCAAGATTTCTTGCACTGTCCGTTAAAGTGCCGGTAAGACCCATACTCTGGGAAACCCGTGAAATACCCACACCTAAAGGCTGCCCACCGCCATAAAGTGACTGGAACTCAGTACGCATGGATTTATAGCCCGCTGTGCCTGTGTTGGCGATATTGTTGCTAATACCACTAAGCTGTTTTGTGAATGCATTTAGCCCGGTGATAGCGATGTCAAAACTCATAAATTATCCTCTAAAATTAGTTAAACTATGCCGGATGTCTGGGGTGAGTAAAAATAATTGCTGTTCTTCACATTATTAGTAGGAGAATTTTTATCGCCGAACTGACGTATCTTGTCATACGCAAATTCGCCCAGCCCCGGAATCGAAAGCATCGCTATCTTTGTTTTCGGATCAACACGCACGTTACTAACGATGCCAGCAAACTCAACGACAACTTCTTTTTCTTTGGTGTCAGTCGTTACGCTGACAGTGCATTTACCCGGCGTGAGACCCTTTTTTTTCAGCTCTTCAGGATCCAGATTGAACGGCACATCACCAGCCTCATGTTTACCCAGCTCTACATCCACCGTCTTGCCCGTTTCATCTTTAATATGAAGCGTAACTTTACCAGCAGGATTTTTGAGATATATCCGTCCATCAACCGATTGTTTATCCTGCAAAGTAATTTCATTGCTCTCAATATAAACCTGCTTACCTACCATGTTGGAGAGGCTAAACAGCTGCATATCACCTACCACTTTTTGCATCCAGAGCATCTGACCACTAAGGTTATTCAGGGATTGTGCCTGATTCAGCTGAGCCATTTGATTGATATACTGGCTACTGTCTGTAGGGTTGGTAGGATCCTGATTCTGAATCTGTGCTACCAGCAACTTTAGGAACATATTGTTCATATCATTGCCGTTGTTATTCGGGACATTATTCGAATTTTGATCATCCTGCTGGTTCACATTACGCTGTACACTGCTAACGCTCATCAGGCCTCTCCTAACTTAAGCAAACTCTGCTGCATGCTTTTGATACTGTTGAGAACTTCTACATTCGTCTCGAAATTTCGTGATGCCGACATCATATCCGCCGTCTCCTCTACCGTGTTGATATCAGGATAAAAAACGTAACCGTTGGCGTTTGCCAATGGATTTCCCGGTTCATACCGCTGTACTGTACCCCCCGCTTCTACTACATCGAGCACCTGAACCCTAGCACCGGCCATTGCGCGATTATTCATCAGATGATTGGCCTGATATACCTCAGCAAAAACTGGCCGGCGCGCCTTGTAAGCCAGCTCAGCACTGGCGGCTGGCGATTCGGCATTCGCCAGGTTACTGGCAATCGTATTGAGCCTGATGATCTGCGCATTCATCCCTGAACCAGCAATTTGATAAATATTGTTAAATGACACGATTTACTTTCCTTCTATAGCACTCTTCAACCCGATAAATTTGGCATTGAGGAAATGTAAACTGGTCTGATAATCAAGTGCGTTCTTCGAAAACTCCGCCTGTTCTACGTTCAATGCCACGGTGTTGCCATCTACCGATGGTTGTGCTGGAACTCGGTATTTGATCTGCGGATTGCCTTGTGTGAATCCGCCAGCTCCCGTCAGACGTTGCATTTCCAGGAAAAAATCAATATCTTTAGCCTGGAAATTAGGTGTATCAACATTTGCCAGATTTGCTGACAGCAACTCAGCCCGCGAAAGCCGGAGTTGCAACGCCGCAGGATGTACACCTAACGCTCTATCAAAACTGATTCCCATTTATTGCTACCTCATAAGGTTAATCCGCCCTCAGATGATATATGCAATAAGCATGCCATAATTTAACATGTTGATTTTGAGGTAAAAATGAAAAACCAGCCGTCGTTAAAAAGGAAACTTTTTTTCCTGCTTTTATTGCTGCCCGTCCTCAATCAGGCAAGTCTGGCCAAAACAACGACCGCTAAGCCACCAACCACGCGTATGCAGATTTATAATCAGGCCGTTGCCACCGCGACGGCGGATATACGGACTATTGCCGGGCAGAAAAAATGGCAGGACTATATCAGCAAACTGAATGTGTATATCCCCAATGATGGCGTGCATCTGAGCCTCTGTAGCAAGCCGCTTATTACCTCCCGCCCCGCCGGGGCAAAGCAGGACTTAGCCCGGCTGCGATATGAGATTCGCTGTGAAAGTAACACTCCCTGGGAGGTGGCAGTTACCGTTAAACCTGACATTTACATGCCAGTTCTGGTCGCTAAAACCATGTTTGAACGCGGCAGAAAACTGGCTGCCAGCGACGTGGAAATGAAAAAAAGAAACATTGTTACGTTGCGGGATGGCTTCATCACCTCTGCCGATGAAGCAGTAGGAAAAACCGTCAAACGCCGGATGCGAGCGGCACAAGTCATAACCCCAGCTAATCTTGAGCAGCCCTTGCTGGTTACGCGTGGCCAGAGAGTACTGATGATTGCCGGAGAAGGTGGTGTTGAAGCCCGCATGCTAGGGGAAGCAATGAAGAAAGGACGCAAGGGAGACATCATTAAAGTACGTAATATCAGCAGTCAGAAGATAGTTTCTGCTGAAGTGGAGGGGCCCGCTGTAGTAAGAATGCTAACGATTGAATAAATTTGTCAATTCAGTTTAAGCCTGGCGATTATTGTATCGTTATTATTTAATGTACCCTGCTAACTCCATCTTATACTGCCCGGGAGGCCAAAATAATATGAAAATCAGTCAAAATTTACCAGCTCCTGCCACAAACAAAAACGCCAATGAGTTTTCCTTTAGTTTTAAGGCAAAAAGCACATCTTCTGTAACGCCGCACTCTGACGGGCAATCACTCGCCTCAGCGCTGCAACAGATGCATCAAATGCCTGACATAGATGGTGAACGTGTTGCAAATGCGCAGGCGATGCTAACAGCAGGTGAGCTCAACACTGATAGCGCCAGTCTTGCCAAAGCGATGATGGATTTTCACCGTTCATGATAAACGCTAAAGATCAGGTAAGGGCACTGCTGAAAAGTATCCGCCAGGATGCACAGCGTTATGATGAGCTCAACCAACTATTGTCACAACAACGCGAAGCGATGCTTACCTGCAACACCAAAAAGCTCGCTGATATTAATGAACTGCTTATGGCCCATTATCAGCAGCTGCAGGAAGCCTCTTCGCGCAGAAGAGCAACACTGAAGCAGCTTAATCTGCCAACAGACAGTCGTGGAATGACGGCCCTGCTCAAAAAGCTGCCACCATTGTTATCAACTCAGGCACAGCACTGGTGGCAGTACCTTGAGCAGCGCGCCCGCCACTGCCAGAAAGTCAATGAGCAAAATGGCACATTGCTGGCAACGCAGCGTGAGGTTATGCAGTCAGTCAGCGCTCAATCTGATGCAGGGAGTTTCCTCTACAAAGCCTGAATCAGACGCCCGTTTATTTTTAATTTCCGTAATCAGCAAAAATGCTCATTGCGCTTTTTTTTGCCTGTATCTTTTAGCATTAAGGTGCAGCTATAAGCCAGTGATTGCATGTCGGTTCGCCCTTTCCTTTGGACTGCCGGAATCAACGTCGGTAGTGGTCTGTGAATTTTAAATTCGTCCAGATCGCGGCCCGGCAGCATTCATACCCGTATAGGGAATAGGTGCTGCGGGTCGTATCCGGGGGAACACTCCTCAAAAACTACCGCAACAATGCCAGAGCTCCCAGTAATGGCTCGTCCAGGGTTACATTGACTGGCCCGGCACGATTGAGCGCGGCAATTAACGAGGACAGCTGATGATCATCCGGAGTGATACCTGAACTGATTAGCAGTGCCAATAACTGCCATGCGTGAAACAGATTTAACACCAGTCCGTAAAACTCACGCGGCCAGTTTTTCTGTTCTTCCCCCGGGAAGATATAATGATAGCAATGGTAGAGTGCCAGATTCACCCACTGGGTATAACGCGCTTCAAGTGCTTCGCAAACCCGCTCATCACTTTGCCACTCGTCGATCATCTGCTGAAGATAGTCCGTTGACAGCACTCTAATCTCGTTCATTTTGATCGCTATAGTGGTCGCAATCTGTGGAGTGAAATTTCCACGAATATCCAGTTGTGCGAGTTGCTGTAACGCTTCGTGCTTAAAACGGATAATCGCTGGCAGCATATCGAAGTTTTCAGTCAGAGAGCCATTGTCAAGAAGCACTGCCAGTTGCTCTGCATAGAGATCGATTGCTGCAAGCTCCTCCTGGGAAGTATATTTGCTTATCAGCAACCCTATTGTATAAAGTCCGACTGCCAGAGGCTGGCTATTCCCTACCAGTAAATTGATACAATGCTGATTCACCCGAAGCACATGTTCTGGCAGTAAAGACGTTTCGGTAACAGTATGCTCACTTTTAGTAAGAACAAAGGCATCTTGCGGTAACAAAATAGCATGAGCAGCACTATCACACGCCAGGTAGGCGCTACGGCGTTGCTGATTACCCCAGCCCAGCGTCACTAATGGCGGCTTTCCCTCGCACCCGGCGCACTGACAGTTCCATTGATCATTTTGTAAGCATTCAATAAATTTGGGGGTAAATGATTCGACCATCTTAATTATTATCCTGTTGCACGGCCAGAGTCCTGCCGTGCCAGTTTACGAAAAAAGCGGGCAGCACAATCGCTGCCTGTATCATCTTGTTCGAGCCAAAACAGGCTGGGGTAAAGCGCAAACCAGCGATCATTGCCAATCCATGCCGCTACTATATCCCAGCTTTGTTCTTCTTTTGCCTGCTCCAGACATGCCTTGTAGGTGTGATAACCAGTCTGATTAACCGCATACGCCAGCGTGGTGAGTCCGATTTTTGTTGGCTTAACAGCACAAGGCAGCTGTCGCAAGGGTATGCCTTCTGCTAAGTCACCCGCCAGCAATATCCCCTGCCAGTCAATATGGGGCAGAGCATGGATAAGCTGATTGGCATTCCGCAGAGATTTTTCCTGCCGTACCCATTTCAATCTGTCATCCAGTATCAGATAGTTATTCCATTTTTCGGTTATAGCGCGTTCCAGCACAGCCTGATGAGCGGCAAATGGGTCTGCGGGATCACTGACAGGCAGTGTCCATAGCTGTTGCGGGGACACACCCAGGGCAATAAGTTGCTGATAAAAGTCCTGTGTTTGTCCGGCATTACCACTTGACGGAAGCAAACAGATGCGATCAAACGGCGACCAGTCAATTCTGGTTCCTATGGGTGCACTATGCAGCCGCTGATAATGTCTGAGCAGCGAATTATCGGTGACGATGTCGCTCAGGGTAGTAGACTGAAGCTTGCAGGATGCAAAGATAAAATCTTTATCATAAGTATTGCTATTATGTGAGATACAAAGAATTGAGCGCCATGGGTCAAGCTGAAGTACTGGCACGGTAAAACCATTAAGAAATCCACTTTCTTCTGCCGTGGTTGACTTATCATCATAGCGATGCATGGAAAGAAAACGCCTGTGATAAGCAAAAGTGCCATTCACTGCATTATTCTTTCCCAACGGGGATGTCATGAAAACACGATCGATGCTGCTATACCATATCGGAATAGCATCACAACCAGCGAAAGATACCTGATGGCGCTGCATCTCGCTAATCGTGTAACTCAGCTTATCCGGAGGATAGTAATCGTCATCGTCCATACAGACAATGTATTCGCCCTCAGCAAGTTGATTAAGTATATTTCGCTTTTTACCTATTGTGAGTCGTTCAGTCTGATGATAATAGCGAATAAGCTCTGGATTTGGCGCGCACCGGATTAAATTAGCTATCAGGTCAGCGTTACTCATTGGTGAATCATCAAAAATAACCAGCTCCCGACGGCAGGATGGATAGTCCTGATACTGAAACATATAGAGCAGCCAGGGGAGAAAGTGGCGTCGGTTGCAAGTGGGCGTCACTACGCTGACAAAAGGATAATTATCATATGATGTGCTCTGTGGAGAATGCTTTGGTAGTGAACCGGCATCCACACCTGACCAATTTTTTTTAGCTTTTTCTTTCTTGCTCATCATAAAAAACCTTTCATGACTGACGACGACGTAACCAACACGAGAGTGCCTGATCATCAGTGATATTTTGCTGCGTACGCTGCTGTGACAATGCCAGCGCCTGTTGTTGCTGTTTTAATATCAGAGCAACCCTCATCTCTTCACAAGCCTGATGTTGCAGAGCCTGTCGTGTATGCTCTGCTTCAACAGTTGCCAGCGCGTGTTCCTGCTTCTGCCAGTCCACAACCCGCTGGATAACCGCTTTATAGTGAGACAAATTTTGCATCTGAACTCCGCCACTGTTATCTGGCAGTGATACTGTAATTAACTGGGTAAGTGCCTCAACATTATTGAGATAACGTTTAACCAACTGATTCTGCTTTGCCAGCTGGCTGATGAGTTGATCCTTGCCCTGCTGACGTAACTGACGCAGTTGCGACAGCACTTTGATCATTTGTTGTTGATTATTCATATTCAGATCACCTTACGCCTGACTCAGCGTTTCAAGTTCCTCAATAGCCCTCTCCAGTGACGCAGATTCATCCATTGTCTGACACAGATAACTGTTTATTGCCGGATACAGTCTGACCGCCCTGTCTACTTCTTCATCCGCACCCTCGATATAACCTCCAAGTGGGATCAAAGGCTTAATAGCCATATAACTGGCATACAACTGTTTAAAAGTACGTGCTGCCTGCTGATGAGATTTATCGGTTACAAGGCTCATGCAGCGACTGATGCTTTGGCCGATATCAATTGCAGGATAGTGCCCGCTCTCAGCGAGCGGGCGTGATAATACGATGTGCCCATCGAGCACCGCACGAGAGCAGTCGACAATCGGATCCTGCTGGTCATCCCCTTCGGCCAGCACGGTGTAGATAGCTGTCATCGATCCTTCGCTCTCACTGTTGCCTGCCTGCTCAACCAGCTGTGGAATTGTGCTAAAGGCAGAGGGCGGATAGCCTTTTGTCGCGGGGGGTTCGCCCAGCGAGAGTGCTATCTCACGCTGCGCCATGGCGTAACGTGTGAGTGAATCAACCAGTAGCAAAACATCCAGCCCACTGTCGCGATAATGGGCAGCAATAGCGTGACAAAGCTCCGTTGCTTTGATACGCATCAGCGGCGACTCATCCGCAGGTGCTGCCACTACTACGGATTTAGCCATACCGCTGGCCTGGAGCGCATGCAGAATAAATTCGTTGACCTCCCGTCCACGCTCTCCAATAAGCCCCACCACAACCACATCTGCCGCTGTACAGCGGGTTATCATGCCAAGCAATACGCTCTTACCAACCCCAGACCCTGCCATCAAGCCCACCCGCTGGCCTTTACCGATGGTGAGCAGACCATTAATTGCCTTAACGCCGACATCAAGTGGCATGGCAACGGGTTTTCGCTTGAGTGGGTTAAGCTGGAGCCTCTGACTGGCTAGCGGTACGTCACCCCCCAGCGGTCCTTTGCTGTCAATAGGCTCCCCAAGACCATTCACTACGCGCCCTAACCAGCTTCGGCCAATATAGATCTCGTGACTCTTTTGTAGCGGAAAAACCCGTGCGCCAGCAGCCAGACCACATGGCGACTTGAAAGGCATCAGAAAAGTGACATCGCGATCGAATCCTACCGCCTGAGCATCCAGCAGGTTGCCGTTTGCCTCCTCAACCTTACAGCGCTGGCCAACAGAGAGCTGGCACCCAATGGTCTCGAGCAGGATTCCGTTAACGCGCACTAAGCGTCCGGCAATCCGGGCCAGTGGTATGTTATCGATTGATTTTAATGCCTCTTCCAGCATATGGCGCATGGTTGTTTCACTCATCTGGATTAGTCACCCGCCGCAGGTTCTGATTCATTATTATTTGGTTCGGCAGCAAGATGTTGTTGCAGTGCCTCCATACACTGGCCGAGCCGATGGTCACAGCCCACATCCATCTCTGCGGACTCAGTAACGATACGGCACTCCCCCACCTCAAGAGTGGGTTCAGCAGTCAATCCCCACTCTTCAATTTTGCCCGGTTCCAGCTCACTGATTCGGGTAAACTCCTCGGGATTCAACAGAACACGTAAGCGCGTTGGGAATGCAGGCAGCGAGCTAAGCCCCTCTTCGATTAGTGATAACAATTGTGTCGGTTGCAGAGCCAGCTCACAACGGATCACCTGGCGCGTCACTTTTTCTACCAGCTGTAATAACTCCTGACGGCGACGTTGCTCATGCGCTGCCAGCTCTTGTCGTAGTTGAGTAATCAGACCATCAACCGGCACTACTGCCTGAGTAAACTGAATTAATGCTTGCTTTTTACCCTCTTCTCTTCCCTGGAGTAGTCCGGCTTTACGTCCCTCTTCCAGCCCGGCAGCCATTCCCTCGGCTTTACCCTGCTCAAAGCCATCACGCACGCCCTGCTCAAATCCAGCCATTATCTGTTGCTGATAACTCACTTCATCTACTTTTAAATCTTCCCGCTGCTCCTCATCACTGGCCGTGTGGAGAGGCGGGAACTGGTAACAGCGCCAGACTTTTTTTGATGTGCTTTTCATCTGCCAGTTACTCCATCGTCTGTTCATTGAACAGCTGGATCTGAATCTCACCGGACTCCGCCAGTTCACGCACCGTAACCATGATCTCCTTACGCACCTGCTCTACGCGACTGACAGGAACCGGGCCAAGACGTGTAGTCATGCTTTGCAAAAGCTGTACCTGACGCCTGGGCATCGCATCGTAGATTACCTGGCGCAGTGCAGCTTCCGTACCCTTCAGGGCCACTGCCCACTCCTCGAGTGGGACCTCTTCCAGTAAACGCTGAATGACACTCTGCTGTTGCCGGCTGAGAATAAAGAACTCATACATCTCATTCTTCAGCTCATCAGCTACTTCTCCATCGCGTTCCTCCAGCTGCTGTAGCAGTTCCTGCTGGTTACTACTGATCCGGTTAACAATATTGGCCGCCTGGCGCACTCCCCGCACCTTAGAGCCATGTTCGGAGAGCACTGCCACTCCCCTCTCAATGAGCCTGTCTAATTCATCGACGACGTCACGGTTGATATCATCAAGCCGCGCAATTCGGTATAGCAACTCTTCCTGGCGTGCTATATCCAAAGAGCCCAGAACACCAGCCGCAACATCTGGCGGCAGAAATGCCAGAAACACTGCCTGTAGTTGTACGTGTTCCTGCTCTATCATCGCGGTCAGCTGAGGGGCATCTACCCATTGCAGCCGGGTCATGCGATAACGGATTTCATCACCATAGATGCCGTTAATCACACTACGGGCAATTTCAGTACCCAGCGCTTTTTCCAAAATAGTGCGAAGGTAGTGACGGGAAGCGCCATTAATCCCACTCTGTTCCCGATAGTCGTTGAAAAAATTATTCATCGCCTGACGTGCCTGTGGCAGTTTTACCCCATGCAGGCGCGCCATTACCTCGCTAAGCCGCAACACTTCCTCGCGCGACATTTTACTCATCACAGAAGCAGCCGCTTCCTCACCAATACTTAGCAATACAATTGCTGCCTGCTCCAGCTGCGAGTGAGAGGCTTTTGATTCCTCAGATTTGCTGCTACTGGTATCAACTACGGATTCTGGTTCGCTCATTATTGTTAATCCACTGTTTCAGTACATCGGCAACGCGATCAGTCTCGTTTTGCGCCAGGGTCTGTAGGAAAGCAATTTTAGTTTCCAGCCCGGAACCTTGTGGCGGAAGGTTCTCATCAGACTGGAAGGCATTACCTTTCAGTACGAACTTACTTTCATCCCCATCGGGATTGTCTTCATTTGATGTTTCATCATGCCGAGTAGTAGCCTGTGATGTTTTTGCCATTTGCGCCTGAGCCCCACTGCCAATACGGCGCAGCATAGGAAGAACACCGAAAAGGATAACCAGCAACGCCAGCAGACCAGTGCCAATGCGCTCAGCCCACAGCAATGTGATATCGCGTTCCCACCAGGGTTCGATTGTTTCAGGATGAACTTCTTCAGGCATGAAAGCCATCCGGCTTAGCGTTAATACATCACCACGAGTGCTATCAATCCCCGCTGCACTGTCAAGCAGTTCGATCATCTGCTTCTGTCGTTGATCATCCCATTTTTCGAGCTGAGGAGCCTGCTGATTCAGGATAACCGCTACAGTCAAACGCTCCAGCAAGAACCCTTGATGGCGAATATGACGAATGTCACGATCCCAGGAAAACTGCCGTTCAGCATCGTTGCGCGTTGCCATCTGCTGATTACCGTTTTGCGCATTTTGCCCGTTTTGTGCATTTTGCCCGCCGTTTCGTTGATTATTTTGTGGTGGTGCCTGATTGACCGGACGATTGCTCAGTGAACCGGGTATACCAATCGCCAGCTGCTCAGTCGTATTCTCCTGGTGGAGACGCTCTGAATTGACACGCGGCTCATTGAGATAACGTTCCTGAGTCTCTTCAACCTGACTCAAATTGATGCGGGGCACGACACTTACCCGGAAGTTTCCCTGACCTACGACTGGGGTAAGCAAAGTGGCAATACTTCGTTCAGTATCATGGCGTAAGCGTTGCATAATTTCTCTGCCATGGCGATAACCCGGACCACTATCTGATTCATCAAGTTCTGCCGAGAGCAGCGTGCCATGCTGATCTATTACCTGCACCTGTTTAGGCTTAAGTCCTGGTACACTACCTGATATCAGGCTGACGATTGCAGCCACCTGATCCTGAGAGAGTTGCCGTCCATATTTGAGCCGTACTACCACTGACGCAGTGCTGTCTGGCTTATTGGTTAGTACAAATGAACTGGTTTCAGTAATACCAAGATGAACACGTGCGTATTCAACGCTATCGATGGTCATAATACTTTTTGCCAGTTCCCCTTCCAGACTTCGCTTAAGCCGGACATTTTGCATAAACTGGCTGCTTCCCAGCATCTCTTCTTTGTCCATCAGCTCATATCCCGCCGGAATGCTAGCAGTGATGCCTTTAGACGCCAGCGCCATTCTTGCCGATGCCAGATCACTTTCCCGCACCATCAGATTGCCGCTTTTAGGTTCGACACGATAGCTGATCCCTTCACCACTCAGTACTTGAACCACGTCTGTTATTGGCAACCGCTCTTGAGAACCATATAGCATGGTGTAACCATTGTTACTTTGCCACAGCAAACCAACAACAATAGCTGTAGCGGCAACAGCCACCGCCAGAGGCAAGGCGAACTTTTTTAGTATTATGATCAGATTTTCCGGCAGTTTTTGTTTCAACTTGTCGAACACAGCCATACCCCTTACAGTGGCATATTCAGTACGTCGTCAAACGCCTGAGCCAGTTTGTTGCGTACCTGAACCATCGCTGAAAAGGTGACGCTGGCTTCCTGCATACCAATTATCGCGCCGTTAAGGTCATCGCTCTCACCCATCTCAATCGCTCGCTGCTTATTGTTAGCAGAATGTTGATACTGGTCTACCTTGTTTATAGCCTGCTTTAAGACTGATTGAAACGAGGGTGCATCAGGGGGTGCCAACTGAGGGTTTGCTATTATTGAACCACTTGCCTGCATTTTCATCTGCTGCATTCGCAACATCATGCCGTTGTTGTTACCAGCGACAACATTTAATATCTCAGCCATTTATTGGTCCTGAATGTGAATTATGAGAAACAACTCGTGTCAAATCCCTGCTGGCGCATAGAAGCCAGACGATAACGCAATGCACGAGGCGTAATGCCAAGGAACTCAGCAGTTTTTGATTTATTGCCTTTATAGCGATTAAGAAGATCAAGAATGTATTGGAATTCAGCTATTCTGCCCTGCTTTTTTATCTGGCTTTCATCATTATTCATTAGACTCTTCTCATGCCAGTGCCCACTAGCTACTGTAAATTGAGTCCTTTTAGCAACAGAGGCAGAAACGGGTAAACCGAAGCAGGATGCACACAGCTTATCCCCATTACACATAATCAGTCCCCTTTGTATAACGTTCTCAAGCTCCCGCACGTTACCAGGCCAGCTATAGTTTTCTAATGCCTCACGAGCACAAGACGTCATTTCAACATTTCGTTTAACAATAGACTGATATTTACTGATAAAAAAACGAGTTAACGGCAAAATATCTTGAGGGCGTTCACGCAGGGGCGCAATATGTAACGGTACTACAGCCAGCCGATAGAACAAATCCTGGCGGAAACGCCCTTCAATAATTTCCTGTGCCAGATCTCTGTTGGTTGAGGCTATAATTCGAAGATTAAGAGGTATTTTTTTATGGCTTCCTAATCGTTCAACTTCCTGTTCCTGAAGTACCCGTAAAATTTTTACCTGTAATGTCAGTGGCATATCGCCAATTTCATCCAGTAATAGCGTACCGCCATTGGCCAGCTCAAATTTACCCGGCTGACTGGATATCGCACCGGTGAAAGCCCCCTTTTCATAACCAAATAGAATGGCTTCTAACATGTTTTCTGGAATGGCAGCGCAATTAACGCCAACATAGGGGGAAGCGGGATTATTTCCGTGCTGGTGAATATATTTTGCCACACACTCTTTCCCTGTGCCGGTTTCTCCCGTAATCATGACAGGAACACTAAATCTGGCTACTCTCTCAGCCAAAGAAAATAATTCTCTGCTCGATTTTGCCTCAGCTATATACTTCACCTTATATTCTGATTGAATATTCTCCACCATCTTCATAGCAGTTACTCCATCGTATTATCCTGCGCATGCCTGCACATGTAATAAGGTGTTAACGTAACAGTTACAGCACTTGATACTCAATTAATTAATCCTGGGTTTATACTGTTACAACGAGAGATAAATGAAATTGTTTGATGTCGAAATTGTCGAAATTCACGATGATTATATACATTCATAAGAAGTAAACTAGTCAAACAAAGTTATTAAATAATTAATCTTTGTAAAACATTAGGTTATCTGGAATTCCTCTTCTGGGGTTCTACTGATTATTGGAATTAATAACAATTAATAATTTGTAAAACCATTCGATCAAAGCTGTAATCTGCATCACCATTTGAGAACAGATCACATAATGTTGGACGGTGTCATGAATTGTACAATATTAGTCTCTTTCCTGGCTGAACGTGGGTTATCAAAATCTGATTTACATATTACGATATATTCGTAATTATAATTAGAATTATAACAGTCAGAAGAAAGACTCTTCCACTCTTACTAAATAATTCAATGATGGTTCATTACAATGCGTTCAAAAGGCAATCATATTAGAATTTATCCTCCAGGAGAACATCCTGAGATAACACGCCTGGATGCTAATAAACTTGGGCGTCCCTATCACAAAGTTCCAAAAATATTCAATGATAAATTCGATCTATTGGATAGCAAATTAAGCATCTATTTTCTAAGAAAGTTTAGAGTGAATGTCAATCTGACACAATTCGACTTTCACATGGATAGTGCGATTAAGCAGTCAACTGTATTCAGCTCTCAGTTAGGTAATTTGGGGTTCCGTGTTGACCGCAGAATGCTGCTTGACATCCTTCAGGATTATTATGGTCTGGCACGTCTTCATTTCGATGAAGCGCCCCCTCAATCCATTATCACTAAAACTGAGGAAAGATTATTAAATAAACTGGCATCTGAGATGCTAACATTGTTATGCTGTCCGGAACTGTTTTCCAGTCAACTTGAGCTTAAACCTGACTACTCAACACTTATTACTCAGTGGGCATGTCAGATCGATTTCACTATCGATGGTTATCGCAATGGTACTTTTTCATTATTACTTGATAACGCTCATGTGGACCGCCTGCTGGCAACACTCCGCCAGTCATCGCTATCAATTCCTTCCAACGAAGTCACCACTGTTCCCCAGCAAGTTAACTTCCGTACTCTCCCTATACGGTTGACAGGAAAACTCGCCACCCTCCAGCTAACGGTGGCTGATATTGTCAAGCTGAAATCTGGCGATGTCATTCCTATTGCTATGGCAGAACGGGTGCCACTTTCAATTGGCAGCCATCAATTGTTTACGGCGGCAATCCGAGAGGATCGCGGCTCTCTCTTTCTCTCTGAATTTGCGGACAAAACGAGTCAATAATCATGAACGATTCACAAAATAACCCCACGCCAGAGTTTGACCCGGATCTTGACTTCGATTTGATCGACGAAGATCTTGCAGCTACAGAGGTAACACCAGATGCTGTAGCACCAAAAGAACGCCGCAATACACTTGCCCTGTTTAGCCGTATCCCGGTCACACTGACGCTCGAAGTTGCCTCAGTGGAGATTACGCTTGCCGACCTGATAAACGTGGGCAGCGACTCTGTGATTGAGCTGGACAAGCTCGCTGGCGAGCCGCTGGATGTCAAAATCAATGGCGTGCTTTTCGGTACAGCTGAAGTCGTGATAGTCAATGATAAATATGGTTTACGTCTGATCGATTTTAATAACAAAGAGCTGGGCGAACTGGCACAATGAAGTTACTGTCCAGGTTTAGTTGCACGGGGCTAATATGTCTCCTGTTACCATTCAGTGTATTAGCTGAACAGGGGGGCATTCCTCTGTTTACCGCAACGCCAAATATTGCAGGTGGTCAGGATTACAGTGTCAAAGTCGAAATTCTCATTCTGATGACACTACTGGGCCTGTTGCCCGTGATGTTACTAATGATGACCTGTTTCACCCGCTTTATTATTGTGCTGGCCCTGCTCCGCCAGGCAATCGGCTTGCAACAATCTCCCCCCAATAAAGTTCTGACCGGCATTGCACTAGTGCTGACTATGCTGGTTATGCGCCCGGTCTGGAATGATATTTATAATAACGCCGTCAAACCGTGGCAGGACAATAAGATTACACTGCAACAGGCATTACGTAATGGAGAAGCCCCGCTGAAAGTATTTATGCTTTCGCAAACTAACTCCACCTCACTGTCACAAATAATGACTATTGCTAAGGTAACCGGGGACCCCAAAGGGCAAGATTTGACGATAGTGACACCGGCATTTGTTCTGAGCGAGCTAAAAACGGCCTTTAAAATCGGCTTTATGATTTATATTCCTTTTTTGGTTATTGATCTGATTGTTGCCAGTATTCTGATGGCAATGGGAATGATGATGCTTTCGCCGCTGATTGTCTCACTACCCTTTAAACTGATTCTGTTTGTACTGTGCGATGGCTGGTCGATGCTAGTTGGTACGCTGACCCAAAGTGTTCAGGGGGTGGGCGGATGATGACGCTCGATATCGCAGGCGATGTGCTGGCTCAGGGATTGAGGCTGGTACTCATCATCTCTGCTCTGGCTATCATCCCAAGCTTATTAACTGGGCTGCTGGTGAGTATTTTTCAGGCAACCACGCAGATTAATGAACAAACTCTCAGTTTTTTACCCCGTCTGGCTGTAACACTACTGATGCTTGTATTTGGCGGTAAATGGATGTTAGTACAACTCATTGACTACACCCAGCTCCTGTTTTCACAAGCCGCCACACTGGTAGGTTAAATGGCTATGTCAGTTAATGAACTTATCGCTTCTCTGCTGGCGTTATGGCTGCCCTTCGTTCGTATTCTGGCATTCTTCCTCTTCTGCCCCATACTGGATAATCGGGCTTTGCCCAGAAAAGCCCGGATCATTCTTGCCTTTCTGCTAAGCATGATTATTGCGCCTGTCTTAGAGGAAAAAATCGTCATTAACGATTTGATGAACGCCAATACGCTGCTGCTGACGGGTGAACAGATAATTTGGGGCTGGCTATTTGGTCAGATGTTGTGGTGGGTATTTTGGGCCTTACAAACTGCTGGCGCGATTCTGTCAATGAATATGGGGCTTGGAATGGCAGTGATGAATGATCCTGCTAACGGCAGCTCAACCATGGTGATATCGCAAATAATTTTTATCTGGTCCGGCCTGCTTTTTTTTATTGCTGATGGTCATCTGTTGCTTGTTTCCATCTTATATAAGGGATTTATTTACTGGCCCATCGGGAAGGCGATAACCATTCCATCATTACATGCTTTAGCCAGTGGGCTGGGTTGGATCCTCTCTAGTGCTGTGCTGCTGGCACTGCCCACCGTATTTATCATGTTACTGGTGCAGGGAACGTTTGGTTTACTGAGCCGCGTTGCTCCGCAACTTAACCTTTTTGCGCTGGGTTTTCCAATAAGTATGTTATTTGGTTTGCTCTGTTTCATCGTGCTCAGTAGCCATATTGGTGAGCACTATCTGCAATTAACCAACCGGGTGATAGCACTTTTCGATCAACTGAGGGAAGCGTAATGTCAGGTAGTGGCGATAAAAGCGAAAAACCCACCGCAGAGAAGCTGCGTAAGGCAAGAGAAAAGGGAGAAATTCCCCGTTCACGAGACGTTTCACTGGCAGCCACACTGATGATGGCATTTTTGTGTATCAGCCTGTTTGCCCCCTTCTATCGTGGACTGGCTGATGAGGCATTTAAGGCAATGCGCCAGATGAGTGATAGAGTTCACGATGACAGTGCACTCTATCAGTTCCTGCTAATTCAGGTTTTGATTCTGTTAAAGCTCATTGCTACCCTGCTGCCAATTCCACTGGCCGGGGTTGTTGCTTCGTTAATGCCAGGCGGCTGGCTCTTTGTTCCAAGTCGTCTGAAACCGGATATAAAAAAGATAAGCCCCATTAGCGGGTTAAAACGGATGTTTTCCCGTCAGCATTTGATGGATATCCTCAAAATGATAGCTAAATGCGTCGTTTTGCTGTCATTATTATGGATCATTATTCAAGGAAGCCTGGTATCGCTGCTCAACCTGCAAATGATGCCCCTCTCTCAGGCTGTATCACACGGAATGGAGATGTTCGCCTCTGACGCGCGCCCGTTTGTGATAGTAGTTGTACTGTTTGCACTGATCGATGTGCCACTTAGCAAATTTTTGTTCACGAAAAAGATGAAGATGACCAAAAAAGAGGTGCGTGATGAATACAAAAATGCTGAAGGTGATCCCCACATTAAATCGCGAATTCGTGCAATACAACGTCAGTTAGCGATGGGGCAGATTAATACACAGGTACCCCATGCAAGCGTCGTCATTACCAACCCTACGCACTACGCTGTCGCGCTTAAGTATGATCCTGCAAAAGCGCCGGCACCGTATGTCATTGCAAAAGGTGTTGACGATGTCGCGCTCTATATTCGGCAGATAGCGGTACAAAACCGGATTGAACTGGTGGAGTTTCCATTGCTTACCAGGGCTGTTTACCGTTCAACCCAAATAAATCAACAGATTCCTTCTTCACTGTTTCGTCCCATGGCACAAGTACTGACCTATGTGATGCAATTAAAAGCCTGGCGAATCGGTACTGGGGATAAGCCGCAACTTAATACACAACTGCATCAGACTGAAGAGGTGATTCCAGCTCATGGCACTATTTAACCCACGCCAGATAGTGGCAATATTGCGGCAAAGCCATATTGGCATTCCACTACTACTGATTTGCGTGCTGGCAATGGTTATCCTGCCGTTGTCCCCATTACTGCTCGATGTGCTGTTTACGTTTAACATCGTGTTGTCTATCCTGGTACTGGTAACCAGTCTGAACAGTAAGCGCCCGCTCGATTTCTCGGTATTTCCGACAATCCTGCTGGTAACCACCCTGATGCGTCTGACACTTAACGTCGCTTCTACGCGCGTGGTACTGCTTAACGGGCATCTGGGTCCTGGCGCGGCAGGTAAGGTCATTGATTCCTTCGGGCATGTGGTGATTGGCGGGAACTATGTCGTTGGCTTTGTCGTCTTTATGATTTTGATAATCATCAATTTTGTGGTGGTGACTAAAGGCGCTGAACGTATCTCAGAAGTATCCGCCCGTTTTACCCTGGATGCGTTACCGGGTAAACAGATGGCAATTGATGCCGACCTTAATGCCGGCCTCATCAATCAGGAACAGGCGCGTGAACGTCGGCGCCTGGTAGCCAGCGAAGCAGATTTCTACGGTTCAATGGATGGGACCTCAAAGTTTGTACGCGGTGATGCTATTGCCGGCATTATGATTCTGCTAATCAACCTGATTGGCGGTATTCTTATCGGTATCTTTAAGCATAACCTTCCTGCATCTCAGGCTTTCGAACTCTATGTTCTGCTAACGATTGGTGACGGTCTGGTAGCCCAGATCCCCTCTCTGCTGCTGGCAACAGCGGCGGCCATCATCGTGACACGTATTAGCGATGGCAGTGATATTGGTGATGAGGTTAAGTCTCAGCTGCTGGCCCGGCCTACTACGCTCTACAGTGCCGCGCTGGTGATGTTTATGCTGGCAATTGTGCCTGGGATGCCTCATCTCGTGTTCACCCTGTTTGCCGTTCTACTCGCTTTTGTTGGCTGGAGACAGAGCCGAGTCGTGGGCACCAGCAGCCACACTCCCGAACAGATGGAGTCGATCACTAAAGCGCTGATAGAAGAGGAACCAGAGGCAATTAACTGGAATATCATCCCTGTGGTGGAGCCAGTGAGTCTCAGTCTTGGATACAAAGTAGTGCCACTGGTTGACAGTAGTCTCGGTAGTCCTCTGAAACAGCGGGTACGCGGGGTACGCCAGGTAGTATCGGAAATTAGTGGAGTGCTGTTACCTGAGATCGCTATTCGGGAAGATTTCCGGCTGCGCCCGGAGCAGTACGCCATTAAAATTAACGGCGTACGCACTGCTATCGGCGAGATACACACCGACCGACTAATGGCAATACCCACTGCTGAACAATATGGCATGGTTGATGGTATTGTCGATACCGACCCCGCTTATGGTCTCTCTGTTACCTGGATCGAACCTGAACAGAAATCAAAGGCATTGAATTTTGGCTATCAGGTCGTTGAACCTGCCAGTGTGGTTGCAACACACCTTAATAAAATAGCGAAAGAAAATCTGCCGGAGCTGTTTAACTACGATGATATTACCAAACTGCATGAGCGTCTGGCAGAACTGTCTCCCAAACTGGCAGAAGACCTCAACCAGGCACTTAATTATAGTCAGTTACTGCGGGTTTACCGGATGCTGCTGGCCGAACAGGTCTCACTTAAGGATATCGCCACCATTGCCACCAGCCTCCTTGAAAGTAGCAGTGTGACTAAAGAACCCATTCTGCTCGCCTCTGATGTGCGTTTCGCTCTAAGACGAGCCATGGTGGCAGCGATAGCACCTGATAATCAGCCAGTATCAGCCTATACGCTAAATAGTGAACTGGAAAATATACTGCTATCGTCGTTAAATCAGGCACAACAAACTGGCAAAGTGGCGCTGGATAGCTTCCCGGTTGATCCTAATATCCTGACTCAATTACAGGCTACCCTGCCTGTTATCACCGAACAGCTCAAAGCACAAAACCTGACCCAGGTACTGCTGGTAGCACCTAAGCTCCGCCCACTAATTGCCCGTTATGCACGCTTATTTGCTAAAAGCCTGCATGTGCTCTCCTATAATGAAATTCCAGATGACACGGATCTCAATATCGTTGGTACTGTTGAATAACTGTCGACGTTAAATTGCAGGGATGCATCCTGACAGATATTATCTATCAAATTGTAGTAATATCATCGTGTTGTATTTTACACCAATCACAGAATTGGAATAGCGCTCTCAGCGATAACCTAAAAAAGTATTGTCCTATGGCATCTTCGATTTTTATTCTGATGCAAAATACACTAACACTCCATATCAACTATCAACATACCTGCCGTTATTATCCACAAAAACAGTACAGCTTTTCATCAAATTTTAACTTTATAAGAAAACTCAGTAATCAACAGTATTATTAATGAAATTCAACCTGGTAAATTTATAATTATCATAATTTCTTCTAAAATAATAAGTTATATTTGATAAATGATTTATCTATAGCATCGCTTGACAGTGTAGTTATAGTCAGGACTCTGATCAGAAAATAACTCATATAAAACATAAGAAAATCAATTAAGACATTATTATATCCTTTTACATTATAAAGTTAGCTGATTCATATCCGTTCTTATCAAAGATTATTCTTCAAAAATTTTCACTAAAAAAAACTTGCTTTTTATTTCTGCAAATAAAAATATGCCATTCTACTTCAGCCGGAACAGCAATCAATGAACAGCTATTCATTGGTTTGTTCAGCAATTACTTTTCCCGGTTAAAATAAGATTTTTGACAGTCTTATTAATGAGTAATAGCAGGTAGGATCTCCATACAGTCTATCTAATTCATAAAATCCATCAATAAATAGCAACACAGGGCAACCTGCATCCATTGATATGCATAAGGAATATCTATGAAAATGAAACTTCTTATAGTCAGCTGTGGCTTGGGAATTATTTATGGTGCCCCGGCGCTGTCAGATACTATGACAGGTTCTATTAATGTCAGACTTACACTTACACCGGGATGTCAGGTTAATAACCAGACCAGTAGTGCGGGAATGAACCTCGGTTCACTGGACTTTGGATCAAGAACAACCGTTTTCACAGATATAACTGCCACACTGGCCGGCCCTAGCGGGAATGCCATTTATGTTAAATGTTCTGTCGGTCAGACTTACAACGTGCAGGTAACTGGCAGCAGTCCTAAACCAACGGAGGTACACGGCCTCGAGACTACTCAGGCGCGCTATATGATTAGGACCGATAATCCCAGTATAGGCCTTGCCTACACAATTTATAGCGATATTGGTCAAAATACACCTATCGCAGATAACACTAATCTGCGCGACACCGGAATCCCTGACGGTACCTTAGGGGATGTCTATCTGATCAATGGTCGTATCAGAAGAGGGCCTGGCGACAATGGTAATGGTATTCCGCCGGGTGCTTATGCAGATACGATCAGTGTTGCGGTGAACTACTAACAATAACTTACAGGGATGAGAGCATGGAGCATACATTACCCGTGTGCCGGGCAGCTATCATCGGCCAGAGTGCGCTTTTGCTAGTCTGGCCAGTCACGTTGCCGGCACTACCTGCTAAAACTTTTCAGGTCAATGCGTCGGTGGTAGCAGGTTGTGTCATCACCAACAATGAATCCGATGTAATGGGCCTGCTC
The DNA here is from genome assembly GCA_936920625.1 of uncultured Enterobacteriaceae bacterium. Lineage (GTDB taxonomy): Bacteria > Pseudomonadota > Gammaproteobacteria > Enterobacterales > Enterobacteriaceae > Izhakiella. Next base: position 142,955 of record CAKZHC010000015.1, on the reverse strand, counting down.
GACTTTGGTACTCAATCCGCCACAAAGAACCAGGCTATCGATACCAGTCTGGTTCAAAATTCTGCCTTCACCCTCTCCTGTACTCCTGGTACAACATTGAATATGGCCATTAATGGAGGTAGTAATTACAACACTACTCGTAACCTGAAGCACACTGGTGAAAACCAACTGGTGGCCTATCGCCTTTACAGTCATCCATCTTATCGCGCAGCCTCAGAGATTTTTGTTAACCAGAGTATCGCGCTGAATTACAACAACCCTAATAACATCACACTCCCCATTTATGGTCGTTTACAGCTAAACGGCTCCTCTCGCGCAGGCAACTACATTGACACATTAATGGTGACTTTGAGCTGGTAATCAGGGAACAGAGCAGGAGAATATTATGATTAACCAACTGATACGCATGATCATCAGCCTGCCGATCATCTTCAGTTTAGTGCCCGTGGTAGTATCAGCCAGCAGTTCAATCATGATTTGGCCAATTGATCCTAAAATTGCCTCAGGAGACAAAGCCACCGAAGTCTGGCTGGAGAATCATGGCGATACTACAGCCCTCATGCAGATTCGCATCTTTAGCTGGCAACAGGTTGCCCTACAGGATCACTACCAAACTCAGCAACAGATAGCTGCAAGCCCGTCAGTAGTACGCATCAACGCTAATCAACGCCAGTTAGTGCGTCTGATCAAACTCTCTGCCCCACCCGCAGGTCAGGAGACAGCCTACCGGATAGTAATAGATGAAATTCCAACCCCTCCCGCCCCGGATGATAGCCAGGCCGGAATCAGATTTCAGATGCGCTATTCTGTGCCACTGTTCATTTATGGTGATGGTCTGACATCGAAAACGGCTGAGCCAAAGCTGAGCTGGCGCATCATCAATAATGCAGGAAAAACGCTACTGCAAATCACTAACCGGGGTAATGGGCACGCCCGTCTGAGCAACGTCACAATAGGCAGGCGAATGGTAGCAGATGGTTTAATGGGATATGTACTGGCAGGAAGCAAGTATGCGTTCCCTCTGTCGATTACAGCAAGTCCAAATGAGGTGCTCAGTGCCCAGACAGGTAAACGCCAGTGGCAGAGCAGAGGTACGCTTTAACAATCATGAACATATTATCGCACCGACGTCTGAATCACTACTCACTAACGCTTACCAGCGCTATTAGTTGCTTTATTCCCTGGTGTAGTTATGCGCAGACTTACACTACTCTGTTACCCCCACCCAGCACAGCGGTCACCAAAACACCACGTCAGCAATATCTGTTAGGCCTGATGATAAATGGAAGAGAAGAAAATCAGATAGTGCCAGTTATTTTCCGTGATGGGCACTACATTTTACACACTGCCGATCTCCAGAACACAGGTATCGGCACGTCACACCTGCCCTCATCACCGGAGGTAGATGTTTCCAGCCTCGCCGGAGTTACCGCCTGGTATGACAGACAACACCAGCGCATTGTACTAACGGTTCCGTTGAATTGGCTGCCCCGTCAGACGCTGCAAGGCAACGTGAGTAATGGTCCTCGCTATCCCGGCCGGAGTAGCAATGGTGCTCTGTTCAACTACGATTTTTATACCAGCCATACAACTCAAAGCGGCGCCAGACTTTCTGCATGGAATGAACTACGCCTGTTTGGCAACTGGGGGCAGATCTCCAGTAGTGGTGTCCTGCAACAACAGCTGAGCAGACGGAACTCCTATGACCAGCAGGGATATATGCGTTATGACACCTGGTGGGAGAAAGAAAATGAAAATGATGCGCTGAGCTGGCGTGTCGGCGATCTTATTACCAATTCTCTGACCTGGAGTAATGTAATAGTGTGCGACTCGGCGGTATTCAGTTTGCCCGCGACTTTAGCATACGTCCGGATCTGGTCACCTGGCCTTTACCCATTTTTTCTGGTCAGGCGGCGGTCCCGTCAACGGTTGATCTGTTCATTGACGGTTATCGTACTAATAGTAACCAGATCCAGCCCGGCCCCTGGTCTATAACTGATATGCCGTTTGTCAACGGTGCAGGTGAGGCAGTGATAGTCACTACCGACGCTGTCGGGAGACGTGTGACCACAACACTCCCTTTTTATGTCTCAGGCGATCTGCTTAAACAAGGATTATCCGATTTTTCACTCTCCATCGGCGTAATACGACGAAATTATGGTTTAGAGAATTTTAGCTATCAGCATCTTGCCACCAGCAACTCTTATCGTTACGGCCTGGCAGACTGGATAACGCTAGAAAACCATCTGGAAGGTGCTGACAGGCTGGCATTAGCTGGTGTTGGTGGCCAGATACGCTTGGGGGCCTTCGGTGTAACAAAATGGTGCAATAACCATGAGTCACATGAACAGCAGGCAAGGCAAACAATATAACTGGGGCTACCAGTACAACAACAGGCGATTCAGTATTGGCACTCAGCACGTCATTAGACAGGAAAATTTCGGGGATATAGCGCTTCTAAGCATTCAAGAGAGCCTTAACTCTGGAGAAGATTACAGCAGATATACCCTCAGCCGGCGTAGCGCGCTGTATAACGCCAGTCTGTCACTTGACCATTTTGGCAGCCTCGGGCTGGCCTATATTGATACCACTAGTGGTTTAAATAATCGCACCCGACTGTGGAATTTGTCATGGGGAAAGAATCTATGGGGTAACAGCAGTCTCTATCTCTCTGCCAGTCATGATCAACAACGGGGGGGGGCTGGAATGGGGCTATCTCACTCATTATTCCCTTAAGTGATCTGATTCATTCAGGGTTCAGTACTGAGCGATATTATAATAAAAGCGTTCAACGTATCAGTATTTCCCGTGCCATGCCCAGCGACGGCGGCTTTGCCTGGGATGCTTCCTGGGCAAATCAGAGTAATCGTAGTGACTACCTTCAGGGCAGTCTTGGCTGGCGCAACAGCAAAATTGAAACCTCCGGTGGCTACTACGGAGACGATAGTTACAGCACAACCTGGGCTGATCTGACGGGCTCTCTGGTCATCATGGATGGCAGACTGTTTGCTGCCAATCAGGTTAATGACGCCTTTGTACTGGTGAAAACAGATTATCCAGATGTCAAAGTACGTTACGAAAATCAGTTAATGGGTAAAACCGATAGTCAGGGCTATCTTCTGGTATCTCGCGTTAACTCACAGTACGCCGCAAAATATGATATTGACGTCCTCGATCTGCCAGCGGATATGACGACATCCCGCGTTGAGGAGCGTTTTGCGGTGAGACGCCAGAGCGGTTATCTGCTCGATTTTCTGATTAAACGCCAGCACGGGGCGAGTGTGATTTTTCATGACAGCCACAACGTGCCCCTGCCCCTCTCAAGCCAGATTTACCGTGACAATCAGCAGGTAGAGTTTATCGGCTGGGACGGTATCGCATGGCTGGATGACCTAGGTGAAAACAATTCACTAAAAATAGTGACGCCCGATGGCCGTAGCTGCAATACCGTATTTCATTTGCCTGATGGAGTGCCGGTATCGCTAAAAACGTATGGCCCTGTTCTCTGTCAGCTGACATCACCTCAAGACAACAAAGCAGGAAGCTCGCCATGAGTGCCACCACAAACCGTCTCTTATTGCTGCTGGTATTATTACTTACTTCTGGTCTGAGCTGGGGAGATTGTCACTTGCCTTCTGCCACGGCAGTTTTTGGCAGAATCACCTCCTTTAGGTTGAATACAACTCCCAGTCAAACCTCAACAACCATCAATGTAAATTGCGGTAGCGGACTATCCCTGAGCCTGTTGAGTGACGACACTATCAGCCTGGCACTCTCCGGTGCCACCTGGACCAAAGGCAACCGAGCCGAACTACGCATAGCAGGCTCTGAAGATGACGCCATACCTATAACCGGCCTGCTCTGTTACGTCTGGTTACCTCCGGCCTCAATTTTGCCTTACCGCTCTATCTTTACACCGTACCCGGCCAAAACGTAAAAGCCGGCAATTATGCGGTGATACTCAATATGCTGACGACCTACAAAATTTGCACAATCAACATAGCGGGCATCTGCCTTGCACGTCATCAGGGTTCGAAGATAGTTCCTGTCAATATCATGCTTCGTATCACTAATGACTGTACTACCATCATCGCCCCTGACATCAATTTTGGCAGCGCACCACTGGTCAGAGAGTTCTCAACCATTTCACAATCACTCAGTGTGATTTGCACTAAAGGCAGCAGTTATACCATTGGGCTTAGCAACGGTAATTATGGGGCAAATAGTCAACGCTATATGGCCAATGGAAAACATTTACTGGCCTACGATATTTATAAAGCAGACAGCATGAATCGCTGGGGGCCTACAGGTCATGATCGTGTCTCCAGCACAGCAGCAAATAGCATTAGTAGCGACGGCCTGATTCGCAAATACAACTATACTGCCAGAATTTCCGCTGGGCAGAATACGCCGCCAGCTGGCAATTATAAAGATAGTGTAGTGGTAGACCTCGCATTTTGATCATTTATACCATTACCCTTTCCTATTGATTTTGTTGTTAAAAAACTCTGTATCCGGCACTGCAATATGACAATTCAGTCGGGAAGGAAATCACTTCCTGTCGATTAAAAACAATAATTTTTTCATGCATCCAAGGAATGTTATGCTTAATAACCAGGGCGCAACGTCTCCCCGACAACGTAGCGCGAGAACTATTTTTAATGTCGCCAGTGGCAATTTCCTGGAAATGTATGATTTTATGGTGTTCGGCTTCTACGCTAGCGCTATTGCTCAAACCTTTTTCCCTGGCACCGACCCCTTTGCATCACTAATGTTAACGCTGGCTACTTTCGGTGCTGGTTTTCTTATGCGTCCGCTGGGCGCGATTGTACTGGGGGCCTATATCGATCGCCACGGCCGCCGCAGAGGATTACTGCTAACACTTTCGCTCATGGCGGCAGGTACTCTGATTATCGCTCTGATGCCAAGTTATAGCACGCTTGGCAGCGCCGCACCTGCTCTGATATTACTGGGCCGTCTGCTCCAGGGTTTTTCAGCTGGCGTCGAGTTAGGTGGCGTCTCCGTTTACCTCTCCGAAGTCGCGCCTGAAGGGCGTAAGGGTTTCTTTGTAAGCTGGCAGTCAGCCAGCCAGCAGGTTGCCGTTATTTTTGTTGCATTGCTAGGGATGATGCTCAACCACTTCCTCATCAAAGAACAGGTTACTGAGTGGGGGTGGCGTATTCCGTTTTTAGTAGGGTGTATGATCGTGCCTTTTCTGTTCTGGATTCGGACTACGCTTACGGAAACAGAAGCATTCAATAAACGCCAGCATCATCCGGAAATAACAGATATTATGCGTTCGCTGGCCAGCAACTGGGCGCTGGTGTTAGCAGGAATGCTGATGGTGGTTACCACCACAGTGATGTTCTACGATGTTCTACGCCATCACAGCTTTTACTCCCACTTTCGGCAAGACTGTTCTGATGATGAGTGATAAGGCAAGTTTTATGGTCACATTATGTGTTGGCCTCTCTAATCTTTTCTGGCTGCCAGTCATGGGCGCTGTTTCTGATCGCATTGGCCGCACACCCCTGTTACTCACCTTCACTACCCTGATGATCCTGACTGTCTGGCCAGTCCTGAACTGGATGGTTAAGGCACCAAACTTCAGCAACCTGTTAATAGCCGAACTGTGGCTCTCGTTTCTTTATGCCAGCTATAACGGCGCGATGGTTGTCTGGCTGGCAGAAATTATGCCTGCTGAAGTGCGAACATCTGGCTTTTCACTGGCTTACAGCCTTGCTACGGCACTGTTTGGCGGCTTTACGCCAGCCATTGCAAGTTACCTGATTCATCACACCAACGATAAAGCAATGGCAGGGAGCTGGCTTACCTTTGCCGCCATCTGTGGCCTGGTGGGTACACTGCTGTTAAAACGGTTATCGCAACTGCATAAGGCGCGTAATCCGGCCACAGTACCGGCCACCAGCAGTTAACCGGAAGAACATCAAAAAAATCGTTGTGACCAGCGGGTACTCAGACGCCCGAATCAGCGAGACGTGGGGCTTTCACTCGCAAGCCCCATTAAAGCAATTTTTAGATAGCCAGACTGACGCAGCTTGTCCATCACGCTCATCAGCATCTGATAACTGATTGTCTTATCAGCCTGAAAAAAAATCGTGGTCTCTTTCTCACCTGCTGTCTGGCTGTCAAGAGACGCAATAAGTGTATCTGCTGTCACCCGTTCGTTATTAACGTAGAGCTGTTCATCGGCTTTAATAGAGAGATAAAGCGGGTGTTGTGGACGCGGCTGCGACTTACTGGTGGATGTGGGCAGACTGACTGGTACATCAACGGTGGCAAGCGGTGCAGCCACCATGAAAATGATAAGCAATACCAGCATCACATCGATGAACGGCGTTACATTGATTTCATGTATTTCAACATTATCATCCGGGTTATCGTTAAAACGCATTACCATGATGTTAACCCGCCCGTAACGATGTAGTTTTTGAGGCCAGTATATCAGCAGTACCAGCAGTTAAATCCAGATCACGGCTTTGCAACAACAAAATATGTGCTACAGCATCGCCCAGCGACGCTTTGTAGCCCGCTATCATCCTTGTAAAAATGTTATAAATGACTACAGCCGGAATAGCAGTAACCAGACCCATTGCAGTAGCAAGCAGTGCCTCAGCAATACCGGGTGCCACAACCGCCAGGTTAGTGGTTTGCGTTCTGGCGATTCCGATAAAACTGTTCATAATGCCCCATACGGTACCAAAAAGGCCGACAAAGGGTGCTGTTGCACCAATGGTGGCCAGGAACCCATTACCACGCCCCGCATAGCGGCTGAAAGCGGCCAGACAGCGCTCGAGACGAAAAACAGTGCGCGCTTTAATGCCTTCGTTGTCCCGGCTTCCCTGTGAAAGATTCAGCTCCTGTTGTGCTTCGTCGATAAGCAATGCAATTATACTGTAGCGGTGAAATGACTGACTAATTACTGCCGCTTCATCCAGTGAACGTACGCTTTTCAGCACCCTCTGCTCACCGTGTAATCTTTTTATGGAACGGCTCAGTCTGGCATATTTACCAAAAAAGAGCGCCCAGGTAGTTACAGATGCGAGTAACAGCCCGATCATCACTATTTTTACTACAATATCTGCATTCTGATACATACCCCAAACCGAGAGGTCGATCTGCATTAAATCATTCGTCACACGTATCTCCGGACGTTATCATATAGCCATCGTTCGCGGGATAAATGATAACAAATTGCATTCGGATTGATAGCAATTCTCATTTACTATCTGCTTTTCAGCCCGTTGCCCGCATCCATGGTTAAAATAAGCCCTTTTTTGCTAAAAAACAGCCCCCCATTTGTTCCAGTGCCATACCGTCGTAACAACCTGCATGATACTCTCAGGAATAAACCGGAATGAGCAGAGTCACATACATATGTCAGAAAAAAAAATTGAAACAACCCTCATCACCATAGGACGTGATAACCGTTATACCCAAGGCGCTATCAACAGCGTAGTGCAGCGCGCTTCCTCACTCCTTTTCACCTCTGTTGAGGACAAAAAACGTGCCAGTGCAGGCCGCGATCAACAGCAACTCTACTACGGTCGCCGCGGTACTCTCACCCATTTTGCGCTCCAGGATGCCATGACTGAACTGGAAGGAGGGGCTGGCTGCTATCTTTTCCCCTGCGGCGCAGCGGCTATCGCTAATACCATCCTGTCCTTTACCAGCAAAGGGGATCATATACTGGTCAGTAGCGGTGTTTATGAGCCTACATACCTTTTCTGTAAAAAAATTCTCAGCCGGATGGGTGTCGACATTACCTGGTTTGATCACTGCCTGGATGGCAAGATAGCCGGGCTGGTGCGTCCTGAAACCCGTGTCGTTTTTCTCGAGTCTCCCGCCTCGATTACTATGGAAATACAGGATGTACCCGCGATAATTGCGGCAGTCCGTGCCATCGCTCCTGAAGCCGTAATTATTATCGACAATACCTGGGCCGCTGGCATACTGTTTCGTCCACTCGAAATGGGCGTTGATATCTCGATTCAGTCGGGGACCAAATATTTAACTGGCCATGCCGATGCGATGATTGGTACGGCAGTCGCTAATCAGCGCTGCTGGCCACAGTTAAGCCAGAACGCTTATCTGATGGGGCAGATGGTGGATGCAGATACAGCTTATATCGCGAGCCGCGGGCTACGCACTCTGGCAGTCCGACTGAATCAGCACCAAGAGAACGCGTTGAAAGTCGCCAGGTGGCTTGCTCAGCGCTCCGAGGTGGAGCGCGTCAATCATCCTGCCCTTCCGGGTAGCCAGGGCCATGAAATCTGGCGACGGGATTTTACTGGCAGCAGCGGACTTTTCTCGTTTGTGCTAAAGGAGAAGCTTGATAATACCCGGCTGGCACACTACCTCGACAATTTTAGATACTTCCATATGGCCTTTTCCTGGGGCGGCTATGAGTCACTGATTCTGGCCAGCCAGCCTAGTGAAATCGATTCGATTCGCCCGACTGATTTTAGCGGCACCCTTATACGCCTGCACATCGGCCTCGAGCATGTTGATGATCTGATTGCCGATTTAGCAGATGGCTTTAATCGCCTTGCTGCCAAATAGTACAGGTCACTATGTAAATCGTCTTTCCCCAACAGCAATATACCTGAACCTTCGGACCACCCTGTCTAAAGTATTTTCGGAGCGGGTACAGTCAAAAGACGCCATAAGACAGCATTTATTTTACAATAGGGCGGTAGCGTGCTTAATCGGAATCAAACATGAGTGTAATGCATAGAATTGTTCAGGCACTGTGGTATCAGGATTTCTCTGCACTAAACAATCCCGAAGTGCTTTGGATGATTTACGGCATCATGTTTCTGATACTGTTCCTTGAAAATGGCTTACTCCCTGCGGCTTTTTTACCAGGTGACAGCTTGTTACTCCTCGCTGGTACTATGGTTGCCAGAGGGGTAATGGACTTAACCACCACCATGATATTAATGACGATTGCTGCCAGTCTCGGCTGTTGGCTTGGCTATTTGCAAGGGCGCTGGCTTGGAAATACCCGGCTTATAAAACGCTGGCTGTTGCATCTGCCCGCTCATTATCATCAGCGCGCCCGGCATCTGTTTCATCAGCACGGAATGCTGGCACTACTGACGGGGCGTTTTTTAGCATTTATTCGCACACTGCTGCCAACACTTGCGGGTATCGCGGGTCTGAAAAACAGCCGGTTTCAGCTATATAACTGGCTTAGCGGCTTTCTCTGGGTAGGCATCCTGATAGCGCTCGGTTACGCCATCAGTCAGGTGCCTTTTATTAAACGCCATGAAGATCTGGTCATGACCGTTATGGTGATTATGCCTTTCATATTGCTGTTAATTGGTCTGGCTGGCAGCATTGTGCTGATTTTCAGAAATAAAAAAAACACTGAGTTGTGAGCCACCAGTTAATTTATTTTCCTGCCACCTCTGCCAGTCCTGATATTATGACAACACAGTGCCACTGATATAAAAAGTGTGCATCAGATAAGTATGTGTAGCACACAGTATCAGAAAACTGCACTTTCTGGCTAATTTCTATTAAGCCAGCTCCCTCCTCCGGGATACGCTTTGCCAACTAGACTTAAAAGGTTGCAAGCAAATTCTACACAATAGTCACTGCAAATGGAGAAATTATGTCAGAACAAACAATCATAAAATTGCCTGATGGCAACATGATGCCACAGCTCGGGCTGGGAGTCGTCTGGCAGGCCAGTTCAGATGATGCCCTGAAAGCGGTGATGAAAGCCTTTGAAGTTGGCTACCGCGCTGTTGACACCGCCGCTATCTATAAAAATGAAGAGAGTGTTGGTCAGGCTATCTCGCAAAGTGCACTCCCTCGCGAACAGATTTTTATCACAACTAAATTATGGAATGACGATCAGTTAAATGTTCGGGCAGCTCTTGAAACCAGCCTGGAGAAACTCAGACTTGATTCGGTCAATCTTTACCTAATGCACTGGCCCTGTCCCGAGAAAGATAATTATGTTGACGCATGGAAACAGATCATCCTGTTGCAACAGCAGGGCATGGCAACCAGCATCGGCGTTTGTAATTTCAATGAGTCTCATTTGAAACGACTGATCGATGAAACTGGCGTCACCCCTGCTGTCAACCAGATTGAACTGCATCCCCTGTTTCAGCAACGCACCCTATATGCCTGGAACGCCATGCATCAGATCCAGACTGAATCCTGGAGTCCGCTGGCCCAAGGAGGCAAAGGCGTTTTTGACCATCCCGTGATTAAAGGACTGGCCAAACAATATGGCAAAACGCCGGCACAAATTGTCATTCGCTGGCACCTGGATTGTGGTCTGGTGGTGATTCCAAAATCAGTAACACCCTCCCGGATTGAAGAAAACTTTAATGTATTCGATTTTCGTCTCGATAAAGATGATATTAGTGAAATAACTAAACTGGATGCTGGTCATCGCCTTGGTCCTGATCCCGAACTATCAAACTTCTGAATGTTGCTGACAGTTAACGAGGACGGCCGGCACTACGATTTATTGGAGGCATTATCTAAAGCCAGACGAACCAGTGACGCTTTCTGGGCACTATTTATCAGTACAATGATGTTAGTAGCCCATTTCAGCCACAGGGGTTACCAGAAGCTGGCCGGCACTTCCTCTGTCTGCCAGCTCCAGCGTCTGGCTATAGTATACAAACGGAAAGTATTCAGAGGAGCTGTTGCCGAAAGAAACCAATAGCTCCACCTCACCATCCACCCAGACTGTGTCTTTCCAGCCACGATCTTCAGCCACTGCAGGCGCACCGTTAACACTTTTGATCAGAAACATCACCCCCTGAATATGAAAAGATTGTGGTAGTGCGGAACGAATAATCCAGCGCTCAACACCACCCTGCCGAGCCCTTACGTCGATGCGGTGTATATTCCAAAGCATCCCATTAATGCCCGGCGTATTATCACCCAAGTGAAATTCTCGGGTAGGGCCAGGCGCACCGTTAATTACCTGATCCGCCAGTAACCTGACAGGCAAATTTTCTTCCGCCAGAGATAGCAAACCAACAGGGCGCAGGGTTAAAACGTTGGCATTTAGCAGAGCAGAGTCAGGCTGGAAAAATCCACGCAGACGGTCCAGCAGCGTCGCGGTTTCACCGGCAGTGATCGAGACCTCTTCTCCCTGGCTGACATCTACAAGGATTTCACGCCGCTCGCTGGGCGCCAGGCTTAACTGATGTACGGCTACCGGAACAGGCAGGAAACCCTGATCACTGGCGATGACATTGAATAGTCGTCCGTCACTCATTCGCAATTCTAAACGACGGGCGTTAGCAGCATTTATATAGCCGCAGACGCACCCAACCACGGGGAACCTCGATAAAAGGGTTACACACCCCGTTGACCAGTAACGTATTACCAACAAACCCTCCCTCTGCGGGTGGGCTGTACTCAGGTATCCCATCGTTAGTGAGGCGTTTATCCTGAATAATGAGCGGGAAATCATCCACGCCGTAGTTATCTGGCAGCGGTAACGCCCTGCTCACCTCATCTTCTATAAGCCATATTCCCGCCAGCCCCTGATAAACCTGCAGGGCCATGCAACCGGGGGTTGTTGCATGATACCAGCACGTAGCAGCAGCCTGGCGTATTGCAATAACCGGAGCCCATTCAGCCCCCGCTGGCATCACACGGGGCGCTCCGCCCATGAGTGCCCCACTAACCTGGAGACCACTCACACTCATGGCTACCGGCTCAGCCAGACAATTACTCCAGATCAGTTTGACATCATCGCCACGACTAACTCGTACCGTTGGCCCCAGATACCGGCCATTCACGCCGAGAACCTGTGCTTTATCATCACTACTGCCACTAAAGGACCAGTGGCAATGTTGCAATGTGAGGAAAAGTGGCTGTCCCCGCCGAGATTCAATCAGAGGTGGTACTGGCAGAGGATTTTCATCACTTGCTGCATGAGCAGGGGAAGGCAAAGATGCAGCGCAAAGCATGACGCCCGATGCCTGAATAAACTGACGCCGGCTTAAAGACATAAATACTCCATATAATCATCGGCACCTCCTCTGATGCCCCCTCGATCCTGTTATTAAGGTTTATCGCTACAGGGGCACCTGTTTTCTGACGAAGCCGACAAGCCAGGGTATGGTGCAAGTTAGACTTTACCCTTGGCCTCCCGCTCGGCCACTTCGGCATTTAATGACGCAAACTTTGTCGCCATCATTTGCTGACAATACGCCATCAGCTCACGTATTGATTCTCTGTCATAACGCGTAACATCCACTGGCGACAGCATTTCGACAATAACCAGCCCATTATTACAACGATTAAACTTGATCTTGTTATGGGTATCAGAGACCACAATCGGGATCACAGGCACACCCGCAGCTATGGCCGCATGAAACGCGCCAGTTTTGAAGGGAAGCAGACCTCGTCCCCGGCTCCGGGTACCCTCAGGAAACATCCAGAACGAAATTGTTTTTTTGCTGAACTCCTCCACAACCTTACTGATAGTACTGTGGGCTTTTGTACTATTATTACGATCAATCAGCAGGTTACCAGTCAGCCAGTAAAGCTGGCCAAAAAAAGGGATCCATAGCAGGCTTTTTTTGCCCACGGTCACCGTATTGGGCTGAATAATTTTGGACGCGGTAATCATGTCATAGTTGTTCTGGTGGTTGGCGATGTAAATCGCATTAGGTAACCGGCCGGACATCGAAGGCAGACGCAGCTCAACTTTAAGACCCATCACAGGTGACAAACGCGCAAACATACGACCAAAATGCGCAACATGCTTTGGATTACGCGGGCTAAACAGACACCAAATGCTACCCAGAATACAGACCAAAATACAGTACGTCACTATGATAACAATACGAAACAGTGCGAGCATTCCTACCTCAATTATTACAGCTTACAGACAACTGCCTGAATTCATTTGAACAGCCACTTTCCCACGTACCAGCGGGTTGACAGGCTGATGCTGTAGCACCATCAGCATCAAACTTCGTCGCTAATCTGGCTGGTTTTTGCTGGTGGTTCTGGGGTATCAACATGAACGTTATCGATACGATGCATTCCACGCGGCAGCAGTGTACCCCGGCGGCCGCGTTCACCACGAAACTTGTTCAGAGCATCTGTTTTGAGCGTTAACTTACGTTTACCTGCATTAAGCGTCAGTGAACTTTGCGGGGATATTAGCAGTAGCCAGGCGAGGCCATCAGTGCCACTAGCAGCTTCCGACGATGTAATTGAGATAATTTTATTGCCTTTGCCTTTTGAAAGCTGAGGCAGATCACTAACCGGAAACAGAAGCATACGCCCGGCTTTGGTGATGACCAGTAACAGCGCATCATCCTGAGTGATGGCACTGGGTGTCATCACTTTCGCACCTTCTGGCAGTGAAAGTAGTGCCTTACCCGCACGGTTACGGGAAATCAGATCGTTAAAGGTGCAGATGAAACCATATCCGGCATCAGAGGCCATCAGGAGCTTTTGCTGTTCAGGCGCCATAATTACCTGTTCCACCACAGCACCCTTAGGCAGCGTTAGTTTCCCTGTCAGCGGCTCTCCCTGACCTCTGGCCCCCGACAACGTTGTTGGATCAAGGGCATAGCTTCGCCCGGTCGAGTCGATAAATCCCACCAGCTGGTTGCTCTTCCCGCGCGCAGCAGCGCGGAAACTGTCCCCCGCTTTATAGCTCAGCCCTTGTGGATCGATATCATGTCCCTTAGCACTGCGAATCCAGCCCATTTGTGACAGTACAACGGTAACTGGCTCTGAAGTGGTAAAATCGGATTCACTTAAGGCTTTTGCCTCCTGGCGTTCACATAGCGGCGACCGCCGGGCATCACCATACTTCGCGCTGTCTGCCTGTAGCTCACGTTTTAGTAGCGTGTTCATTTTACGTTCACTGTTAAGAAGCGCGCGTATTGCATCGCGCTCCTGCTCAAGCTCATCCTGTTCACCGCGAATTTTCGTCTCTTCCAGCCTGGCAAGATGGCGCAGCTTGAGATCGAGAATCGCTTCTGCCTGAATTTCACTTAACGCAAAGCGGGTCATTAAAACCGGACGTGGCTCGTCCTCCGTGCGAATAATCTGAATAACTTCATCGATACTGAGGAAAGCCAGCAGCAGCCCCTCAAGTATGTGTAACCGTTTTTCTACCTTCTCCAGGCGAAAATTGAGGCGACGTCGTACCGTTTCACGACGGAAAACCAGCCACTCACGGAGGATTTCCAGCAAATTTTTAACCGCCGGACGATTATCGAGCCCAATCATATTCATGTTAACACGGTAACTCTTCTCGAGATCCGTAGTAGCGAACAGATGATTCATCACCTGGTCCACATCAACGCGATTCGAACGCGGCACCAGCACAAGGCGCGTTGAGTTTTCATGGTCAGATTCATCACGCAAATCTTCCACCATCGGTAACTTTTTGTTGCGCATCTGACTGGCTATCTGCTCGAGCACGCGCGCTCCTGAGACCTGATGTGGCAGGGCCGTAATAATCACAGCACCATCTTCCTTTTTCCACACAGCACGCTGGCGGATGGAGCCGCGGCCACTAAGATAAAGCTTACGGATATCCGCACGCGACGTAATAATTTCGGCCTCTGTAGGGAAATCTGGCCCATGCACGATATCTAGCAGTGCTTCAAGAGAAGTTGTAGGGCTGTCGATGAGTGCAATTGCGGCGGCTGTCACTTCGCGCAAATTGTGCGGTGGTATATCGGTCGCCATTCCCACGGCGATTCCCGTTGTGCCGTTGAGCAGAATATTTGGCAGGCGCGCCGGAAGCCTCGCGGGCTCTTCCATGGTGCCATCAAAATTAGGGGTATAATCGACCGTACCTTGCCCCAGTTCAGCCAGCAGCAATTCGGCGTATTTTGAAAGACGTGATTCGGTATAACGCATCGCTGCAAAAGACTTCGGATCATCAGGCGCTCCCCAGTTGCCCTGACCATCCACCAGCGGATAACGATAGGAGAAAGGTTGCGCCATTAATACCATCGCTTCGTAACAGGCATTATCACCATGAGGATGGTACTTACCCAGCACGTCACCCACGGTACGCGCCGATTTTTTAAATTTGGCACTGGCGTTCAGACCCAGCTCAGACATAGCATAGATAATCCGCCGCTGAACCGGTTTCAGGCCGTCACCAATAAAAGGAAGTGCACGATCCATAATGACGTACATGGAGTAATCCAGGTACGCTTTCTCAGTAAATTTATGCAGGGCGAGACGCTCTCCCCCTTCTTGCGTCAATTGACTCATCTTAAGTTAATCCTCGGCAAAATGCAGGTGGTCCAACACAGGCAGCTTCGGCGAAGATAGTACCCTATCCTGCGCGCATAGTCACAAACTGCGCATCGGTCAGTGCTATATTTGGCCCCCCTGTTTAAGAGACAGTAAAAACACTAACTCGTGGTAATCCACTGGCTGGAAATCAAGCGGTATTCACCGGTCGCTTTACTCAGGTGCAGCCACTGGTCGACATAAAGCTTCCAGCTAATGTCATCACGCGGCAGCATATAAGCTTTTTCAGCATACTGTAACGGTTTATCAGGATTAAGTGCACAAAGCTTAGGGTAATGCCTGATCTGGAACTGCGCCTCAGACGCATCAGTTATCATCACATCCGCTTTGTTATCAACCAGTTGTTGAAAAATGGTCACGTTATCGGGAAACAGCGTCAGGTAGCCACGGGGCAGATGCGTGCGGACAAAGGCTTCATTGGTGCCACCTGCTGGTTCGATCAGGTGCACGCCGGGTTTATTGAGCTGCTCAATCGTCTGGTATTTCTGTTTATCTGTGCAGCGTACCAGCGGAATCTTACCATCGGTATTCAGGCGATCAGAAAACCAGACCTGCTGCTGGCGTCGCAGGGTGACCGAAACGCCCCCCACAGCAATGTCACATCTCTGCGCCTGGAAATCGGCCATCAGCGTTTTCCAGCTAACAGGCACCCAGTTGATTTTTGCATCAAGGCTGCGAGCCAGCGATTGCGCCATGCTGATATCAATCCCCGCATAACTTCCATCTGCCTTTTTTAACGTGTAGGGCAGATAATCTCCGGTAGTGCAGACATTTAATCGTTTGTTTTGTATCACCTTGTCAAGGTGCGACGCAGCGCTGGTGCCCTCAGTAAAGCACACCAGAATTAGTAAAATAAGGTATTTGATCATGCTGGAGTCCTGACCTGCTGAAAAAATTATAATAATCGTAGATTGCGGCAGATTATTGCCATAATAACAAAAGTATTGTGATCACCGGCACATTTTTATCAGTAACAAAGATCATTACAATACTGTCCGGATTAATCTGGAGCAGAATCATGAGTAAGATATTAATCATCAACGCCGGTAAAAATTTTCACCATTCGAAAGGCGAGCTTAACCGGAGCTTGGCCGACTTTGCCGCCACACAGTTGCGTGAACTTAATCATAGCGTAGCAATGACTCACGTCGATCACGGTTACAACACCGATGAAGAGATTGAAAAATATCTGGCCGCTGATACGGTTATTTATCAGATGCCCGGCTGGTGGATGGGTGAACCCTGGATTATGAAAAAGTATATTGATGAAGTTTTTACTGAGGGTCACGGTAAACTTTATGCCAATGACGGGCGCAGCCGCACCGACTTAAATAAAAAGTATGGCAGTGGTGGCTTAATTCAGGGCAAAAAATACATGCTGTCGCTTACCTAGAATGCACCGCTAAAAGCATTTACTGATCCTAATCAGTTCTTCGAAGGCGTGGGCGTTGATGGCGTTTATTTGCACTTTCATAAAGCAAACCAGTTCTTAGGAATGGAGCCTCTGCCAAGTTTTATATGCAATGATGTCACCAAACAACCCGATTTTGCTAAAGATATTGAACGTTACCAGACACACTTAGCGGAAATTTTTGCTTAACTTAACCTGATGATACCTAACAGGAGACGTTATCATGCTGGTTGTTATTGCTGAAATATGCCTGCGCCCCGGTCGCCGTGAACAAGTGATGAAAGCTATTGAACGCATTACACCTGTTGTGCTTGCTGAAGAAGGGTGTGGCAAATATCAGATGCTAGTGGACCACGTCTCGCCTGTGCCCTGGAAACAGCACTCACCCGACTCTGTTTTTATGCTGGAACACTGGAAATCGCTACGTCATCTGGATAAGCATCAGCAGGCTACGCATATGGAAGCACATCGTACCAATATCAAAGATGATGTACAGGAAGTTAAAATATTTGTGCTAGAACCTGTAACTAGTTGACGGATGCAGCAGCTTGGAGCGCAACCGGCTGGCAGCCCGCCGTTTGCGCCCTGTTTTTATACATTGACTGTTATACATCAAGGCCAGCCTGATGGCCGTGCTCCTGTAGCCAGTTACGGCGATCTTCAGAACGTTTCCTGGCCAGTAACATATCCATCATTTGCAGCGTGTATTCGCTATTCTGCTCATCAATAGTGAGCTGTACCAGACGGCGTGTGTTGGGGTCAAGTGTCGTTTCACGCAGTTGCAGCGGATTCATCTCACCCAGTCCTTTAAAACGCTGCACGCCGGGCTTACCTTTTTTACGTTTTAACTGATCGAGTATACCGTCACGCTCATCATCATCCAGCGCGTAATACACTTCTTTGCCAAGATCGATGCGGTAGAGCGGCGGCATAGCAACATAAATATGCCCATTTTCCACCAGCGACCGGAAATGCCTGACAAACAGTGCACAAAGCAATGTGGCAATATGAAGCCCGTCCGAATCAGCATCGGCAAGGATACAAATTTTGCCATAGCGTAACTGACTGAGATCACCACTGTCAGGATCGATGCCTATTGCTACCGATATATCATGTACTTCCTGTGAGGCGAGCACTTCATCGGATGAAACCTCCCAGGTATTGAGGATCTTACCTTTAAGAGGCATGATCGCCTGATACTCACGATCCCGCGCCTGCTTAGCAGAGCCACCTGCTGAGTCTCCCTCAACCAGAAACAGTTCAGTTCTTGCTAAATCCATAGCCGTGCAATCGGCCAGTTTACCGGGCAGCGCCGGGCCACTGGTCAGTTTCTTGCGTACTACCTTTCTGGCAGCGCGCATTCTGCTCTGGGCGCGGGAGATAGCCAGTTCGGCCAGTTGTTCTGCCTGATGCACATTCTGATTAAGCCACAAGCTGAAAGCATCTTTTACAACACCAGAAACAAATGCAGCGCACTGGCGCGAAGAAAGCCTCTCTTTGGTCTGTCCGGCAAATTGCGGGTCCTGCATCTTTACCGACAAAACGTAGGCACATCGATCCCAGATATCATCAGCCGCCAGTTTGACACCACGCGGCAGAATATTGCGAAATTCACAAAATTCCCGCATGGCATCCAGAAGTCCCTGGCGCAGCCCGTTAACATGGGTGCCGCCTAGAGTTGTGGGGATCAGATTAACATAACTCTCCGTCAGCATTTCTCCACCCTCCGGAAGCCATAGCAGTGCCCAGTCTGCTGCCTCCGAATCCCCTGCATAGCTACCAATAAAAGGCTTCTCTGGTAGAGTTGGCAGGCCATCAACGCCTTCACTAAGATAATCAACCAGCCCATCCTGATAACACCAGCGTTGTTCAGTGTTGTTAATTTTGTCTTTGAATACTATTTCAACTCCAGGGCAAAGTACCGCTTTGGCCTTCAGCAAATGTGACAGCCCGGAAACGGAAAAAAGTGGCGTGTCAAAAAAGCTGCTATCAGGCCAGAAATGTACACGGGTACCAGTGTTGCGTCTGCCTGTGGCGCCGGTTACAGTGAGGTCCTGCACTTTTTCGCCATTTTCAAAAACGATGCCATAAATTTGACTGTTGCGACGCACCGTCACTTCCACTCGTGTAGAAAGGGCATTAACCACTGAAATTCCTACCCCATGCAATCCACCTGAGAATTGATAGTTCTTATTAGAAAATTTTCCTCCGGCATGGAGACGACAAAGGATCAATTCCACAGCAGGAACACCCTCTTCAGGATGAATATCAACTGGCATTCCACGTCCATCATCAATAACCTCGAGTGACTGGTCGCTATGGAGGGTGACCTCTACCCGCCGGGCATAACCCGCCAGCGCTTCATCAATGCTGTTATCGATAACCTCCTGCCCCAAGTGATTGGGCCGCGTTGTATCGGTATACATTCCCGGACGACGGCGCACAGGTTCAAGGCCACTGAGTACTTCAATAGCATCAGCGTTATAATTGGATTGAGTCATCGTAAAATTCTGGCCGTCATTAAATGGATTGGTTGCTTAGCATTAAATACTGCTGAATTCTAAAAAATTGACAATAGCCTCCAGATAGCGCTCGAAACCTGTGAAAGCATGGTTGCCACCTGTCTCTACTGTCTGGTGACAGGCGCGGTAATAATTCAGCGCCTGACGATAATCCAGCACTTCATCCCCCGTTTGCTGTAATAACCAGATTAGATCAGGTGCTTCCGGCTGGTCAATCTGCATCGCTCGTAAATCGCTGATATCCCGCAGCGTTAATGTATAGTGCTGCCCGGTGAAGGGGTTGATATTTTCCCCAAGAAACGTGGTCAGCAGCTCCACTGGCTGCACGACGGGATTTATCACTACCGCTGGCAAGCTGAAGCGCTGTGATAGCCAGGTAGCATAATAACCACCCAGCGATGAACCAATCACTGCCACTGGTTCACCGTCTCTGGCGTTGATTGTCTCTTCAAGCATCTTAGCTGCCTTGCCCGGAAAAGGAGGAAGATCAGGCACCAGCAGGAGAATATCCGGGCGATGCTGGATCAGCCAGGACATCAGTTGTGAGGCCTTGGCGGATTTCGATGAACTGTTGAAACCGTGCAAATAGAGGATCGTTGGCATAGCGTTAATAACCAGCAGAAGTGAGGTCTGGAGAAAAGTTTGGTATTTTTAGCCGCTCTACCCGGCTTTCTATTTGTCCGTCAGGATATAATGTTAACCAGCGCCAGCCCGGATGCGTGGCGTCGATAGTGAAGTTGCCGCAGTATGGTTTGAATTGTACGCAGGTAGAAGGTGTGGCAAAAATATGGCGGCCGTGCCAGTCAAGCGAAAGTGACTGATGAATATGGCCGCACACTGCGGTTCTTGCCAGAGGATAAGGGGCCAGCTTCGCTTCCAGCCGGGCCGTATTACGTAAGCCGGACTGATCAAGCCAGTTGCAGCCTGACGGCAACGGATGGTGGTGCAGTGCTATCAGACTGCGCCGCTCAGGAAACTGCGCCAGTGCGTTATCAAACCAGCTGAGTTCATCATCACTCAGCTCGCCCCAGGCTTCTCCCGGAACCTGACTATTGAGCAGTACCAACTGCCACCTTTCACCTATCAGCACCTGTTTTGACCGCCTGACGTTGTCATTTTTCAGTGTCGCTGCCATAGTGGGCAGAAAATCGTGATTACCTGGTACCCAGACACAGGGAGCGGAAAATCGGGCTATCCCCTCAATAAAGTGCTTATATGCCAAAGCACTCTGATCCTGAGCCAAATCGCCAGTAGCAATAATCAAATCGATGTCAGTGGCTTTAGGCTCAATGGCTTTCAGCACTGATTGATAAGAGCCCCAAGTATTAACTCCCAATAGTGTCGCTTCTTTACTGGCAAAAAGATGCGTGTCACTGGCAAAAAGATGCGTGTCGGTAATTTGTAATATCCTGAAAAAAGCTCCATCTGCTTCAGCAAGTTTTAACAGATTATCCAATAAATTCCCTCAAGTTGAGATAATAACAAACTAGTCTGACCATCGATGGCATAACGAATTAGCTGCAACACCGTGCATCAGGCAATAACACAGCCAGTCTGCCAGAAACTGATTCATCTGATGTTTTTCATCACGTTGATGCAATTTTTTATTTGGGTAATCATAACGTGATTTAAAATGGCAAATCTGCTTTGTTGCACACACTTCCGCAACCAGCGCATCATAATAAAGCCTCACAGACATTGATGGCAGACTCCAGTAGCTGACCGAAGGCACAGTCTGGCATATTTCGACCAGTGTTGTGTAAGGCGTCATCTCCAGAATCGTCAGACGATAACTGTAGTTGGTTACACGATAGTTGACTGCGGCCCCTTTTTGCTTTTCCTGGGGCAGAAGCCGGCATAACTGGGCAAAGTTAGTCTCACTAAGACGCATCATTTTCAGGAATTCAGAGTTAGAGTAGTCGTTCATTCTGGATTCCATTCAAGGCGTAATTTCAGGTGATTGAGTTGCAACCATTGAAGCGCAATAATACCAGGCACACTATCGATTTTACCCTTTTCTACCCAGTCCCACGCCTGTTCACGGCTAACCACATGCACCAGAATATCTTCATTTTCCTCCTCCAGACCGTGAATGCCTTGTGCCTGCGTAGCATCAATCTCCCCTGCCATAATAAACATTCGTTCACTGCTGCCACCCGGACTGGTGAGGCAATTAACAAGCGGCTTCAACCTGTTTGGGGTAAGCCCTGCCTCCTCAAACGCTTCGCGGCGTACTACTTCCTCAGTGTTTTCACCCTCTTCGATAATACCGGCAACCAGCTCAAGCAGCCATGGCGACTGGCTGTTGTCATAAGCACTGATGCGCAACTGTTCTATTAACACTACCTCATCCCGCTTTGGATCGTAGAGAAGCACTGCTACAGAATGGCCACGCTCGAAAATCTCACGGCTGATTTCGCCACTCATTGTTCCATCAAAACGGCGATGGCGAAAACGATAACGTATTAATGAAAAAATCCCCTGATACAATGGCTCACGGGTAATAATTTCTACATCTTTTTTAGTAAATGTCCCCGGCAATTTTTTTTGTATGCACATGTAACAACTCCTCTGCACCTTACATAGTATTTGTGCCAGCCAATGGTACGTAATGAATATGTCAATGAGTGGTTATTTATCGATAAATTGCGTAAATTAGTGGCGAGATGGCACTTCCAGCCAACTTACCCTTTTAATACTTTTTGATAGTATCTGCGTTAATTTAGTTACGCAGCACTAACATAGCAATGTTGCGCTACAACAAGGAATGCGAATGAAGAAATTACTTGCTGTTCTTATTGGAGTTAGCTTAGGTACTTTTAGCACACTCAGCCAGGCCGAAAACCTGTTGCAGATTTATCAGCAGGCACGCCTGACTAATCCGGATCTACGCAGTTCAGCTGCCGAACGCGATAAAGCATTTGAGAAAATCAGCGAGGCACGCAGCCCACTTTTACCCCAACTGAACTTAGGGGGTGATTATAAATATAATAACGGCTTTCGTGCCAGTCGTGGTTATAACAACAATACCCTTAGCGGAGCACTTCAGCTAGACCAGACTATTTTTGATCTGTCGAAATGGCGACTCCTGACACTACAGGAAAAAAGAGCAGGTATTCAGGACGTGACCTACCAGAGTGCGCAGCAAAAACTGATACTCGACAGCACTACTGCTTATTTCAACGTGTTGCGTGCTATAGACACGCTTTCGTTTACCGAAGCGCAAAAACAGTCAATTTATCGTCAGTTGGATCAGACGACTCAGCGCTTCAATGTGGGTCTGGTAGCTATTACTGATGTTCAGAACGCCCGCGCTAAATATGACAGTGTACTGGCGAACGAAGTCTCGGCCCGCAATAATCTGGATAATACGTTAGAAATTTTACGCCAGATTACAGGAAATTATTATGTGTCATTAGCTTCACTTGACATCAACAGTTTCAAAACCGATAAGCCAGAATCAATTGCCGGGCTGCTAAAACAAGTAGAGCGTCGTAATCTGAACCTGCTAACTGCCCGTTTAAATCAGGATTTGGCACGCGAATCGATCCGTCAATATCAAGCAGGTCATCTGCCAACTCTTGGCCTCACTGCGTCTACCGGGCTGGTAAAAAAAAGATACAGTTATGGTAATTCTATGCCGAATGAGCCTTTTCTGAATACTAACAACATTAATGGCACTAATGCGGTCGGCCTGAGCCTTACACTACCGCTTTTTAGCGGCGGCGCGGTATCTTCCCAAGTCAAACAGGCACAATATGACTTTGTCAGTGCAAGTGAACAGCTCGAAAGCGCGCACCGTTTAGCTATCCAGCTCGCACGCTCCTCTTACAATAACCTTAAGGCTTCGGTTAGTAGTATCACTGCTTACAGGCAGGCTGTTATCTCAGCACAAAGCTCTCTGAATGCAATGGAAGCCAGTTATAAAGTGGGCACCCGCACCATCGTCGATGTGTTGGATGCAACAACCACCCTGTACAATGCTCGTCAGCAGCTTTCCAGCGCCCGTTACGACTACCTTATCAACTGGCTAAATATCAAACAGGCTGAAGGAACCCTAAACGAAAAGGACCTGATCATTCTCAACCGTATGCTGGGAAAAGACATTCCAACTTCAGCCAACGTGGTAGCGCCTGAGGATTTTCAGCAACAACAACGCGCGGATTATACAACGCCTGGGTTCGAATCAGCGCATCATGTTAAACGCCCGGTGAAAAAAGCCATATCCGCTACGAACCGATACAGCAAACCAGCCCAGAACTAGTCTGATCTTAACTTGCAGCGGGACCAACCGGCACTTGCGCTTCCCCTCTGTTATCGGTTCAGCCTGAGGTGAACAGCTGAAGCATGTTAGCTGCTCTGGTGTTGATTCTGGCCAGAACAGCAGTTGCCCGGCGAACTGACGCTTTCTCACCCTTCTGCTGCTAAGTGTCAAACGTATAGTGAGGTAAAAATTCTCCCTTCTCCCGATAGTATTGCTTCAGTTTTCTCATCACATATCCTATTCTGGCCGTTTGCTGTATTGAATCAGGAATATGACAATGAAACGGACAAAATTAATTAATCATGCCACATTTCGTAAGAGCTGGCAGGCACGTCACTTAACACCTGTAGCGCTTGCCGCTTCTGCCATATTTGCACTGTCAGGCTGTGAACAATCCGATCAGACAGTCTCCATGTATCAGAATGCCGATGACTGTAGCCGCGCTAATCCGGGTCAACATGGACAGTGCACAACAGCCTACAATAATGCACTCAAGGAAGCCGAAAAAACGGCGCCTAAATACGCTACCCGTGAGGATTGCGTAGCTGAATTCGGTGAAAACCGGTGCCAGCAATCTTCATCAGCCAGCGCGGGAGGCGGCAGTGTCTGGATGCCACTTATGGCCGGATATATGATGGGCCGGCTGCTTAGTGGCGGTTTCAGCCAGCAGCCTTTATTCAGTTCCAGCTCGGCGGCCAGTCCGGCCAGAAGCCAGTATGTTGATGCATCGGGGCGCAGCTATGGCACAGCAACTCCGGGCAGAACAACGACGGTTCCCGCTTCAGCCATGGCACCTAAACCTGCCACTACTACCACTATCACTCGGGGCGGCTTTGGTGAAACTATTGCGCGCCAGGCCACGATGCAGCGCAGTCAGGCTGGTAATTCCGGTCGCAGCTTAGGGGGCTGATTGATGCAACGCCTTGACATTGCAGAACGTCCGCACAAGCTTGAACGTGCTAATGAGTATGGTTTTCACTTTCATACAATGCACGGTGAGCCTTACTGGTGCGAGGATGCCTGTTATCAGTTTACTTTAACTCAGGTAGAAAAACTGGAGAGTGTCACCAGTGAGCTTCACCAAATGTGCCTCGCGGTGGCTGAAAAGGTAGTTAACAGCGAAACATTACTTGCCCGGTTTTCCATCCCTGAACACACGTGGGAGTTTGTGCGACAGTCATGGCACTCTTCTCAGCCTTCGCTGTATTCACGGCTCGATCTGGCCTGGGATGGTACCGGTGAACCCAAGTTGTTCGAGAACAACGCAGATACCCCTACCTCACTTTTCGAAACCGCCTTTTTTCAATGGATCTGGCTGGAAGATCAGCTCAATGCCGGTAATTTGCCTGCAAACAGCGATCAATTCAACAGTTTGCAGGAGAAGCTGATTGAACGCTTCGCCACGCTCAGGGACAAACACGGCTTCACCCGGCTTCACTTTGCCTGCTGCCAGGACAGCATCGAAGATCGTGGAACAGTGCAATATTTGCAGGACTGTGCCAGCGAAGCTGGTCTGGATAACAGTTTTTTATATATGGATCAGATAGGCCTTGGTGAGAAGGGGCAGTTCACCGATCCTGATGATCAGGTTATCAGTAATTTATTCAAACTCTACCCTTGGGAGTTCATGCTTCAGGAGATCTTTTCCACCAAGCTTGCTGATGCCGGAGTGCGCTGGCTGGAACCAGGCTGGAAGAGCATTATCTCAAACAAAGCCCTGCTGCCTCTGCTTTGGGAGATGTTCCCTGGGCACCCCAATCTGCTGCCTGCTTACTTTGCTGATGGCGACGTGCCACACATGGATAGCTATGTGATGAAACCGCTTTTCTCACGCGAAGGCGCCAACATTAGCATCACAGAAAACGGCAAACAAATTGCTCATGTGGATGGGCCTTACGGTCGTGAGGGGATGATAGTACAGCAATTTCACCCACTGCCTAAATTTGGTGATAGCTATACCGTCATTGGCAGCTGGCTTATCAACGACCAGCCCGCTGGCATCGGCCTGCGCGAAGATCATCAACTGATCACTCAGGACCTCTCCCGTTTCTATCCTCACATTTTCACAGACTAGAGAGTCAGCGGATTATCAGAGTCCGCTGGCCTTACAGACAGCAATTAGATCTGTTAAAAAACAATAAGATTCGCAGCCACTCTGTGCGCCATAATCAGCATATTCGCTCAACGGTTCCAGACATGGCTGATGGCTTTATAGATAGTGTGCTATTAAATAAGCTGTTACACATTATTACTCTGATAACATTTGTAATCTTTTCCTCTGGCTTCGCGTGTTTCGCGATGACGGCGATAATTCACCAAATCTTCGATAGTCACAACCGCCATATGATGTTGTTTTGCAAAAGCAATACACTGAAGAGTACGCGCCATTGAGCCATCATCATTACTGAGCTCACAGAGCACTCCGGCCGGTTTAAAACCAGCCAGCGATACCAGATCGATAGTCGCTTCAGTGTGACCGCTACGCTCCAATACGCCACCTTCCCGTGCACGCAGGGGGAATACATGGCCTGGACGATGCAAATCCGAAGGTTTAGCGTTATCAGCAATCGCTGCACGAATAGTAGTAATTCGATCCTGAGCTGAAACACCTGTGGTAACCCCGCGAGCCGCCTCGATAGTGACGGTGAAACCCGTGCCATAAGCACTCGTGTTGTTTTCCACCATCATTGGCAGTTCGAGCTGCTGACAACGCGCTTCAGTGATAGCCAGACAGACAATACCACTGCCATAACGTATCGTCAGCGCCATCTGTTCGACGGTCATAGTTTCGGCAGCGAAGATCATATCGCCTTCGTTTTCGCGGTTTTCGTCATCGAGCACTATTATGCCATGGCCAGCACGCAGTGCAGCAATAGCGGCGTTAACACGCTGTTCAGGAGGACCAAATTCAAGAGTAAGCGTCTGATTCATGGTAAAAACCTTTTAGTGACATAAACACCAGAATCAGGGCAAGTTAAGGAGCGTTTTAATGAATTAAGTAATTACGGCAAGCGGTCAGGCACCACCAGGCGTTAATTAAACGTTATCCTCTCCCATCCGGACTTTAACCGTCGGCTCCGGAATTTCACCGGATCTGCTGTTCTTCGAAAACATTACGAAGCGCTCGCGGGCTTTCAGCCTGAGCTGATTTACCGCCGGTGAGGAATTTCACCCCGCCCTGAGAATAAGTGAGTTCACTATAACGCTGTTATGTCTGATGCGCAATTAGCATAAAGAGTACCATCTGGTAATATCTGATTACCTCAACTTTCCCTAGTTACCCGCCGGCCAAAACAGGTTACACTTAACCACATCTTTGTTATTGCACGGGGGCCCTGCTATGATTGACCCAAAAAAAATTGAACAACTCGCCCGTCAGGTACATGATGCTATTCCGAAAGGAATTCGTGACTTTGGTGACGATATGGAAAAAAAGATTCGTCAGATACTGACAAATCAGCTATCTAAACTGCAACTGGTTAATCGTGAGGAGTTTGATGTACAAACGCAGGTACTGCAACGTACCCGCGAAAAACTCACTGCGCTTGAAGCGCGTATCGCCACACTGGAGAGCCGTAGTGGCAACGATAGCAGCAGGGTTAATAACAACAAGGACAGCGCCGTCAATGACGACAGCAGCGATACCACAAATGATAAAGATAAGAAAACACATAAACATAAATAAAAGAGCATGTGGGCGTCGCTCAAGCCGCCCATCAATCTCCTTTAGCAGTATTTCTTAATCCAGTCGATAATGCTGGTAGTTGAGATGCCATCTTCAAAATTAAGCACCTGTACTTCACCGCCATTAGCTAGCACCTCTTTACTGCCTGCAATATCTTCTGATTTATAATCTCCACCCTTCACCAGCAAATCTGGCAAAATATCACTTATCAAACGTTGCGGTGTATCTTCCTCAAAAGATACAACCCAGTCTACGGATTCCAGTGCCCCCAACACAGTCATACGATTTATTAGTGAATTTATCGGTCTGTTCTCACCTTTTAGACTTTTGACAGAAGCATCGCTGTTCACCGCTACAATCAGCCTGTCGCCCAGCTTACGGGCATTGGCCAGATAAGAAACATGGCCTGCATGCAACAGGTCAAAACAACCATTAGTCATTACTATCTTTTCTCTGCGGCCACGAGCCTGATCTACCGCCTGCCGTAGTTCTTTTTCGTTCACTACGCCAAAACCATTTTGTGAGCGGGCATGAATTACATTCTCTAACTCAACCGGTGTAACGGTAGATGTACCAAGTTTACCCACTACCAGTCCTGCCGCAGCATTCGCGAGGAAACATGACTCCTCCAGCGAATCCCCTGCTGCCAGTGCTGCCGCCAGCACGCCAATTACCGTATCACCCGCCCCCGTGACATCGAAAACTTCCTGTGCCTGAGTAGGCAGGTGTAGCGGACTTTTGCCTGTCTGCAACAGGGTCATGCCATGCTCTGATCGAGTTATTAGTAATGCTGAGAGGTCAAAGGCAGCAATCAGGGCCAGACCACGTGCTACCAGCTCTTGCTCACTATCGCATTTACCTGCAACTGCTTCAAACTCTGCCAGATTTGGCGTCAGCAGCGTCGCTCCCCGGTAGCGTTCAAAATCGGTTCCTTTAGGATCTACTAATACCGGAACATTTGCATCACGGGCCAGCCTGATAATCTGCCCGGCTTGCACTAACGCCCCTTTGCCATAATCAGAGAGAATCAGCGCACCTGCACTGCTGAGTCGGGCGGCAATTTTTTGGTGTAGCGGTGCTGGGTCAATACCGGAAAAAGCTTGTTCAAAATCGAGCCTAAGCAACTGCTGGTGATGTGACAGGACCCGAAGTTTGGTAATAGTAGGATGAGTAGTGGCAGTGACAAAGTCACAGATGACCTGTGAGGTACTCAATTGTGCTTTCAGGATCTCAGCGGCGGCGTCTTCTCCTGTGATACCCACCAGATAAGAGGTTGCGCCCAGAGAAGCGATGTTCATCGCCACGTTTGCCGCCCCGCCCGGGCGCTCTTCAACATTATCAACACTTACTACTGGTACCGGAGCTTCAGGAGAGATGCGGCTGGCGGGCCCATGCCAGTAACGATCAAGCATAATATCGCCAGCCACCAGAATGCTGGCATTATCAAAGTCAGGCAGGGTTACTTTCATTGCAGAGACTCCAGACACAGTAACGAGTACGGACGCGATAATAGCACAGTTACACGTCAGACTGGCTAGTTGTCGGCTCACCCTTCAGGGGCATCAATCAGCCAGCGCTGCCAGCTGGCATCAACCTGACATCGCTCTGCCAGATAATCAGTCGGTTCAGACTGGTCAGACAGCTCCTGTAATGCCCTCTGATGTAGCGCATCACGCATCATTACATAGGCCTGGGTCAAGGTTTGCGCCTCCTGCTGTGAAATGGTATTGCAACGGGCCATCTGCTCGAATATACGCACGTTATCTGACCAGTGGCTTAACACCGGATACCGATGAGCAAAACGCAACACCAGATATTGAGCGATAAACTCAATATCGGTAATTCCCCCCTTATCAACTTTGATATCCCAGCGCGATTTATGCTTGTTGCTAAGATGCACATACATTTTTTCCCGCATTTCACGCACGGCTGTTTGGAGGGTTAACGGCTCTCGCTCTTGGCAGAGAATACGGCGACGAATAATTGCAAACCGCTGTGCCAAAGCAGCATCACCAAAAACCACCCGTGCACGGACCAGTGCCTGGTGTTCCCAAGTCCAGGCATCCTTCTGCTGGTATTCATCGTAAGCATCAAGCGCACTTACCAGCATACCCGCAGAACCAGAAGGCCGGAGCCTGGCATCTACTTCATAAAGCGTGCCAGTTGAAGTACGCGTACTGAACAAATGTACAATGCGCTGCGCCAGACGCAGATAGAACTGACGTCCGTCGATCTGCCGTGCCCCCCTGGTCATTACCCCGGCCGGGCAATTGTGTAAAAACACCAAATCGAGGTCGGAGCGATAACTCAGCTCCCAGCCACCCAGTTTTCCATACCCCACCACCGCAAAACCCCGATCATGATTATGGATAAGATGATCGGGTTGACCATGGCGCCTAACCATCATATTCCATGCCTGCTGTACTACCGCCTCAATTATCGCTTCAGCCAGCCACGTCAGGTGATCGCTCACTTTCATTAGCGGAAGCGTTCCATTAATATCTGCCGCTGCAATTCTCAGATGATGGATCTGCTTGAACTGACGCAGTGCTTCCATCTGCTGCTCTTCATCATCTTCAGGCACACGCAGCAAATACTGCCGCAATTCATTGCGGTAACCATCAGAAGCCATCGCGTGATAAAGCGTAGAGGGAGAGAGTAACTCATCGAGTAGCATCGGATAGCGAGCCAGCTGGCTGGCAACCATAGGAGATGCGCCACAAAGCCGAATCAGGTGCTGCAAAGCACCCGGAGACTCTGCTAATAACTCCAGATAAGTACTACGGTTTAGTATACTCAACAGCAGCGGGACAAGGCGCTTTATAACAGTGGTTGCATCATCGTGTGTATTGACTGTAGCCAGCAGCCGGGGTATCAGCTGTTCCAGCGCCTGTCTCCCACGGGGGCCTATAGTGCGGCGGTTAACATCCTCGCGAAAATCAGTAATGGTCTGTATTAATGCCGGGGGGATATTCGTTAACATCGCTTCTGATTCCCCCTGCCACAGCCCGATATAATCATTAATATCACTTTGCTCCGGACTATCTGATGTTTTATCGCCAATCAGCGCATCAAAAATAGTTCTCACCTCCTTCATATGTTGTTCAATGTGCTGATGCAGTGCTGCCCAATCCGGTTGCCCCATTGCCCACGCTAGTCGGGATCGATTCAGCTGATCTGTGGGCAGAGTTTGTGTCTGCTCATCGTTGATACTTTGTAACAAATTTTCCAGTCGCCGCAAAAAAAGATAGGCCTGATATAGTACCGTTATCTGATCTTCAGATATCAGCTCCATTTCACTAATGACATGGAGTGCGGACAACAACTCACAATGCTGCAACTGTTGATTCCTTCCGCCATGTATTAGCTGAAAGAACTGAACAATGAATTCGATTTCCCGAATCCCACCCGCACCCAGTTTAATATTGTCCACCAGAGCACGACGCCGAACTTCCCGCTCTATCATCCCCTTCATATTACGCAGCGACTGAATCACGCTGAAATCAATATAGCGGCGGTAGACAAAGGGACGTAACAGACTGTGCAACGCCCGACTCCAGCAATGCTGCGGGTCGCCTAACAGCCGGGCCTTTACCATGGCATAGCGCTCCCAATCACGCCCCTGCTCCTGATAATAGTCTTCAAGTGCAGAAAAGCTCATCACTAAGGGGCCACTGTCACCGAATGGGCGCAAGCGCATATCTACCCAGTACACAAAACCTTCACTGTCGGGCTTGTTCAGTACCCTAATCAGACGCTGTCCTAACCGATTGAAGAATTGCGCATTATCCAGTTGACGCCGCCCGCCACAGGTAAAGCCATTTTCCGGCCAGGTGAAAATCAGATCGATATCAGAGGAAAAATTAAGTTCGCCCCCGCCCAGTTTTCCCATAGCGAGAATCAGAAGTGGTTGTGATTCTCCTGCTGCGTTGCAGGGAGTACCCATCTCTTTACAGCAGGCCGCATACAGCCAGTCACGTGCGGCAATTATCAGTGACTCCGCCAGCACACTTAATTGCATCAGGGTATGCTGTGTCGGACACTGACTAAGTGTCTGCATCCAGCCAATACGGATCAATTTTTCACGCCGAAACAGCCGCAACGCATTCATCAGCCGTGATTCGTCTTCAATCCCTGCTAGCAAATCTGCAAGTTCGCAAGCATAGCCGCGATATTCGTCGGGTTGAGGGGGACGGGTTATTAACGTCTGCCACCATTCCGGATGTCTCTGCAATCCTTCACAGATAAAATCGCTAAACGTTAGGACGGCCAGCGCCGTAAGATCGGGTGACACCATCGTGTCAGGCCAATTTTCCACAACACATTGTCTCTGTTTGTCCAGTTGCGGTGGAACAGGCTCAAACGATAAAGGTGACATACTCTCTCCCTGTGTAAAAATGTGGGATGACAATAAAATGAATAGCTAAACAGGCAATTCAGGGTGATACACGTTGACAATAAATACCTAAATAAGACAAGCAGCATTGCTATTTCTGGTACCTGAGCCAGGCCAGCTAACACCAGCATCACGCCAAAAATTTGTTCTGTTCACGCTGCCATCCCTGGATTTAATGGTGCCCGTCTGATTACAGTAATATTGTGCTTTCCTGGCAAGACAGGCAAGCTACATAGCGGCTTGCTCATCTTTTGCTGTAACGGGTGATGATTTAGTATGCTGAAAAATCAGACAGGTTAACTACAGCGCTTATTCAGATGTCTAATCATCTTTCTTAAAGGCCGCAAATAAAAGATCGCCAGAACAATTTATCGTTCTCACCGTACAGCAAAAAATACGGTACAGCTTATGGCATGATATGAGCAAAGTGGGTGGGACTTCTTCTGAAGATTTTGCCGAATTGCGTAAAAAACATAATCTGCATTACTATCTTCCCCGGCGATTTATAATCTGGAACGTTTTACGTTTAAAGACTCGATTCCAGATCGATAAATGAACCACACTCTCATGAGGATAATGAGATAGATCAGAAATATCTGTTAGTTGATGCCGGGTGATAAAAGGGCTGCTAACTTGCTAATTGTAGTATTCAGGCCGCTGAAAAAATGGGCATCCAGTTTAATTAGTATAGTACCGATATCAAAATCACTACCCGGTTTACAACGTTATCTCCGCTTTCTCATTTTTGACGACACGGAACGCAGCCGGTAATCCATCCAAGTTTAAACCAGCCCACCAGCAGGAGAAATAGTTTACTTTCCGGGCTATTGCCAGAACGGTAGCTGTTTTACCGCCCGGCGTGCCAACACCCCGAGTATTTGCTCTTGTGCAGTAATGATTGCCTGCTCAAGTGCTGTCCAGTGCTCAAGCCAGACCTCTGCCTGATGCGGAGGATAGCTCCCCGCCAGCAGCCGCACACACCTAAGATGATGTTGCAGAACAGACAGTTTGTCCTGATACTGCCCTGGCTGCAAAACCGTAGTAAACATGGCACGCAGAGCAGCAGCAGTACGCGTCAGCATAATATCGGCAAAGGGTTTGAAGGGCCCTTGCAGCTGGCGAACTGCTTTTTCGCTTACATATATACGCCAGCTGCCACTGATCAGCCAGTCAATCAGTAGTATTTTTGGCGTAAGCCAGACTGCTGAAAAACAGCACTGTTCGGGATTAACAGCCTCACTCTCAATACGGGCTTCCAGGCTGGCCAGGGCCTGACGCAGTGTAGCACTCGCTCTGTGCGGCACCAGCGCGCTATACAGTGAAAACGTATCACTCACCAGCTTCAATGCCTGACGAATATCATTAATAGCTTCGGCATTTCCCTGCAACCATAGCTCTTCATGATACTGCCACTGGCTCAGTGCGAGCTGTAATGCAGCAAGCATACCCTCTTCTGCCGAAGCGTTCTTTGCTGGCCGCAGTATTGGCAAGGCACGCGGTGACTGAGGCAGACTATCCTGAGCCAGAGAGTACCCACGGGCAGCTTTACTAAGGCTTGTCATCCTGAGGCCATCATGGCAAGCGAGCGCCATAGCGAAGGCGAGTAACGCACTACGCTCTCCCGATTTTAACTCCAGTTCGATCTCCTGCAATGGCTGCTGGCGAACACCTGCCACCACTTCGCCCCGATCTAATGCCACTTCAACTTCACACTGCGGGTAAGTGACCAGCCATGTTTCACGCACAAAGTGAGTACTGAATAGTGGCACAAGCCGCTCCTGTACCTGCATAAAGTCTGTGCCTGCCGGCCAGATATCTTCAGGCAGAAGGGACAAATCCAGCTGGGGCTGAGTCAGCGGCACATTATACTCCTGACGCTGATGCAGGCCGCCAACCGCATCATTCTGCACTTTCAGCGTCATTTCATAGCGTTCATCAAACCCGCGCAGACGCAATCCCATATCCCAGCGTCGCAGCTGGTTATCATCAGTATCGAAATAGACATTGGTCAGTTGCCGGCCAGCACTATGCTGGGTGGGCCATGCACTTAGCCACTGCGGCAATTTAGCCACAGCAGAGGCATCGATAATCAATTTGATCTCAATTTCTATGTCCATGCGCTTATTTCAGCCTGACGCCGATAGTAGTAGTGTATCGATTTCGGATCATCACGTGTTTTTTCCTTACACTATTCACGTATATTGAGTCGGTGTTGTACTAGCTGAAGCATGCTCTACAATACGCATATCATGCCATTAGAGTATCAAGGTCTGGCGGGCATATCTGCCTTGGGCGCCATACGGACCTGTTCAATACTTTCTACCTGGCGCAGTTACCGGATTTGTCACATACTTGCCGCAAAGAGAGAACCATAATGTATATTCATCAGGCTAAAACACCCTTAACGATTCTGTCATGTAATAGCGAGCGCAGCATTCCGATTGTACTGGTTTTTAGCTGATGGGGTCAGATAGTTCTTATTTCAGTACTGGGGATAGCAGTTTCAGACTCTGTCCAGATAGTTATTAAGGATTTTATTCAAAAGAGATCGAATGAAAGCAACTACATTGATTAGCCTGGCATTATTGAGTTTCAGCCTTGTAGCAACCTCTTATGCAGAAGAGAAGCGTTATATCTCTGATGAACTCTTTACCTGGGTTCGCAGTGGCCCCGGTGATCAATACCGCCTGATAAAAACCCTGCAAGCCGGCGAAACAGTGACGTTGCTGCAAAGCGATCAAAACACACAATATGGACAAATTCGCGATAGCAATGGCAACACAGCCTGGATTCCACTCTCGCAGCTCAGTTCCGAGCCAAGCCTGCGCACCCAAGTGCCCCGCCTTGAGCAGCAGGTTCGCGACCTTACTAATATGATTAATAATATCGAGGGCGAATGGAATCAACGCACTAGTGGGATGCAGAAAAAAGTCGCAGCCAGTGATGGTATCATCAACGGATTGAAGCGCGAAAATCAGCAGTTAAAAAATCAGCTAATTGTGGCACAAAAAAAGGTCGATGCCGCTAACATCCAGCTCGATGATAAACAACGTGCAATTATCCTACAGTGGTTTATATATGGCGGTTGCGTGGCCGGAATCGGTTTGCTGATTGGCCTCTGTCTACCGTTTCTGTTCTCACGGCGTAAAAAGACGCATCGCTGGATGGGCTAATCACAACAGGCTCAATACACGGCAAATCGCATAAATATGGTTGCTCTTTCTGCTGTATTCTGCCGTGGCAACACAGAGTAATATAAGCTGATGCGTTCTGACCGGGAGTAATATGTGAAAACCTTTCTTGTTGGCGGGGCTGTTCGTGATGCGCTACTGAATCAGCCAGTCACTGAACGGGACTGGGTCGTGGTGGGAGCGACACCCGATGCTATGTTGGCAAAAGGATTTCATCAGGTAGGGCGCGACTTTCCGGTATTTCTCCATCCGGAGACTAAAGAGGAGTACGCCCTCGCGCGCACCGAGAGAAAATCAGGCAGCGGTTATCATGGCTTTACCTGTTACAGTGCCCCGGATGTCACGCTGGAACAGGATCTGCAACGACGCGACCTTACCATTAATGCTATTGCCCAGGATGAAACGGGGCAATTGTATGATCCCTGGAGTGGGCAGCAGGATCTCAAGCAGCGACTACTGCGCCACGTCTCTCCGGCTTTCAAAGAAGATCCTCTGCGGGTTTTACGGGTTGCACGTTTTGCTGCCCGTTATGCTCATTTAAATTTCTCTATTGCAGATGAAACTGCGGTATTGATGAAACAGATGGTTGCCGACGGTGAGCTAGCCTTTCTGACTCCAGAACGGGTATGGCTGGAGACAGAAAAAGCACTCAGCACACCTAAACCACAAATCTATTTTCAGGTACTGCGTAATTGCGGCGCACTAGCGGTCCTGTTTCCGGAGATTGATAAACTCTATGGCATACCGGCACCTGCTAAGTGGCATCCCGAAATCGATACCGGCATTCACACCCTAATGACCCTGGCACTGGCAGCCTGCCTCACGCCACAGATTGATGTGCGCTTTGCTGTACTTTGTCACGATGTTGGTAAAGGGGTGACTCCGCCGGAGAAATGGCCCGCCCATCATGGCCATGGCCAGGCGGGCGTCGGTCTGGTCAGAGAACTCTGCAAGCGGCTGCGTGTTCCCGCCGCTATTCGTGACTTAGCCGTACTGGTGGCCGAATTCCATGACATGGTACACACAATTGAGCGTCAGCCTGCTGACAAGATACTCACCTTATTCAACCAGCTTGATGCATGGCGCAAACCACAACGAGTTAAGCAGTTAGCGCTGGCCAGTGAAGCTGATTTTCGGGGACGTGCCGGAATGGAGGATACTCTTTATCCGCAAGGGCGCTGGCTTCAGGAGGCCTGGCAGATTGCCGCCGGAGTCGCAACAGCACCGATTGTTAATGCGGGCTTTACCGGCGCTACAATAAAAAAAGAGTTAACCCGGCAGCGCACTGCGGCGCTCAACGAGTGGCAAATTCAGCTGAAGTCAGAATCAATTGGCATTCATCACTCTGAATGAATGGTCAGGTAAAAATCAGCCAGACAATCAGAGCAACAATAAAACGATAAATAGCGAAGGGTATAAAAGAAATATTTCGGATAAGCTGCAAAAATACCTTAATTGCAATGATCGCAACAATAAAAGCCGTTATAAATCCTACTGCAAATGGCAGCAAATCACTCAATTGCAAAAATGGCAGGCTCTTGTAGAGGTCAAATAATGTGGCACCTGCCATCATGGGTACTGCCAGAATAAAAGAGAATTCTGAGGCTGCATACCGGCTCACCCCCATTAACATGCCACCAGAAATAGTCGCCCCAGATCGTGAAAAACCGGGCCAGAGCGCCAGGCACTGGAAACAGCCAATCATAAAACACTGCAGGTAGCTGATATCATCAAGGCCTGTCGCTTTTGGCTGGGCTGGTTTGAGGTATTCGCCCGCCAGCAACAGCACGCCACCAATAATCAGCGCGTACATCACGTTTATCGGATTAAATAGTGTCTTAATAATGTCGTGTAGCAACAGGCCGCTGATCACAGCGGGGATCATACCAAGCAGAATATGAATCAGATTGAGCCGCCCTTCACCAGCACCCTCATGGGGAAGATATCCGGTGCGGATTCCGATAAGATTACACAATCGCCGCCAGAAGATCACCACGACGGCCAGTATAGAACCTGACTGGACGACGACTTCAAAGGTAGCAGCCGTTTGATTGGTAAACCCGAGTAAATGCCCGACAATTATCATATGGCCGGTTGACGAAACGGGCAAAAATTCTGTTAATCCTTCAACGGAACCAAGAATAAACGCCACCCACAGATGATGTATATCTGCCATCAAATCGACCCCTCTCTTATAATGAGATCACCCAAAAGACAGGTGCTGATAACGCCATCAAAAATAACCCGGTTAGCATTCAGCTTCCCGCCATAATGCGGGTTAGCTTCATATCAATGTCGTACCCTGCATAGTGACTAATAGCACTCAGGTATAATTAGATTTCTAATGACAACGATAGCATACCGATTCAGCCTGATAGCTGGCATCAGAACAGGGCATTAATGTGGTTTGATTTGAGACCAATAGCAATCCTGTTAAAGTAGTTTCAGATTCTGCCCCGCTCAATAATAACGCCAACCTGCCGGACCCTGACAACGGCTCCGGGCTTGCTGACACGGATTCGCACCCAGGGAATGTTAAGTTTGCTCATTAACTGCTGAGCAACCTCTTCTGCCACCCGTTCGACCAGAGCAAAACGTCGGGTTGAAACATATTCGGTAATCAGTTCAACGGATTGTGCATAATTCAAACAATCTTCAACATCATCACTCGCTGCCGCCTGAACGATATCCCAAGCCATTTCAACATCGAATAGTAACTTCTGCTTTAGTTTTTGCTCCCAGTCATAAACACCAATAATGGCATTAACTTCGAGCTGTTCAATAAAAACTTTATCCATGATCTCTCTCAATTTTTGTTTCTGTCAGATACCACTTCTATACAATTATGCGTATTATCAGTCTGATTTGAAAACAGTGCACCCCGATATATGGAGCCCTATTATGAGTATAATGACAGCTGGCATGATCGTCATCGCCTATCTGTGTGGCTCGATCTCAAGTGCAATACTGGTGTGCCGGTTCGCCCGGCTGCCCGACCCCCGGCTGAGTGGTTCTGGAAATCCAGGCACGACAAATGTTTTACGGGTTGGTGGAAAGCTGCCCGCCATGGCGGTATTGATATTTGATATTCTTAAAGGGATGGTCCCTGTGTGGCTGGCTTACCATTTTGGCGTATCTTCAATCGGTCTGGGATTCACTGCTATTGCTGCCTGTCTTGGTCATATATATCCACTTTTCTTCCAGTTTAAAGGCGGTAAGGGTGTGGCGACAGCATTTGGCGCCATCGCCCCAATTGGCTG
The DNA here is from genome assembly GCA_936920625.1 of uncultured Enterobacteriaceae bacterium. GTDB lineage: Bacteria > Pseudomonadota > Gammaproteobacteria > Enterobacterales > Enterobacteriaceae > Izhakiella. The sequence goes on along the minus strand of CAKZHC010000015.1, from coordinate 104,920 downwards.
GGACCTGACTGGCCTGATTATTTGCACCTGGTCACTCACTGTATTGTTAAGTGGCTATTCATCGCTGGGGGCCATCATCAGTGCACTAATCGCTCCTTTTTATGTCTGGTGGTTCAAACCACAATTCACCTTTCCTGTCTCCCTGCTCTCCTGCCTGATTCTGTTGCGTCATCACAACAACATCCAGCGCCTGTGGCGTGGCCAGGAGAGCCGCTTGTGGAATCGTAAAAAACCCCGTTAAAACGCAGAATCAGGCCTTAACAAAGATAAATAAAACTCGCTGACAGGCCAGCTATGCGGAAAAGCATTCAGCACTATTTTATTTAGCGCAGCAATTAACTACCAGAAAACCGCATCAGCCAGCCATTTTAGCAAACTGAAGCTTAATAGCTGAAGCCGCACCAATGTATCTCCCTTCAGCGCTGAAACAAAAAACAGAGACTGCTTTCTGTTCGGCTGCCACCAAATTCAGAAATGTATTGATTAAGAAATAATTATCTGCTCAACTCAATAAACATTATATTTTCTTATGTATTAAACAAAATCAAAACCATTTAAGGAGCTCCTGTGTGCGCATCTCTGTTCAGTAAAACTCCCAAGGTCACCGTATTTGACAACCGCAACCTGCCCATACGTAACATCGCCTACTACCGTCATCCCGACACCCCAGAAAAAACAGATGAGCTCATCACTCACCATCAATATGACGCCTGTGGTCATCTTAGCCGCAGTGCCGACCCACGCCTGCATCATGCCACCCATTCTAACTTCACCTGTCTGACAGATCTCTCTGGTACGGCGCTGCGTACGCAAAGTGCTGATGCCGGTGTCACCGTTGCCCTGAACGATGTCGCCGGGCGGCCATTTATGGCTATCACCCACATTGCTATTACCGATAATAATGCGGAAGATCCGGCACAGGCTGTCACCCGTACATGGCAATATGAGGATGATTCCCTGCCTAGCCGACTACTGAGCGTCACTGAAGAGACGTACGGAGAAGCTCCCAGAGTGACAGAACGTCTGGTCTGGGCAGATAGCTCAGAGGAAAAAAAGAACCTGAACCTGGCTGGCCAGTGCATCAGTCATTATGATACAGCTGGTCTTCTCCAGACAGATTGCATCGCCCTGAACGGCATCCCGCTACAGGTCACGCGCCGGCTGTTGAAAAATGCGGACTATCCGGAGTTCACTTCAGGATGGCAGGGTGAGGATACCTGCGTCTGGAACGACCAGCTGAGCAGCGATGTTTACACCACCCTGACCATGACAGATGCAACTGGTGCCGTACTGATCACCACCGATGCTACAGGCAACCGGCAGCGCATGACATACAACGTGGCAGGACAATTAAAGAATAGCTGGCTGACGCTGAAAGGGAGAAGAGAGCAGATTATTGTTAAATCCCTTACCTGGTCCGCTGCCGGCAACAAACTGCACGAGGAACACGGTAATGGCGTAGTGACCACATATACATATCAGCCGGAAACACAGCGCCTGACGGGCATCCGGACAGAGCGACCAGCCGGACATACTGCCGGCGTCAGGGTGCTTCAGGAGCTGCGCTATGAGTATGACCCTGTGGGCAACGTACTGAGTTTTAGCAACGATGCAGAAAAAACTCGTTTCTGGCGCAATCAAAAAATAGCAGCAGAGCACAGGTACACCTATGACAACCTGTATCAGCTGGCCAGCGCCACCGGACGCGAGATGGCAGGCATTGCACAGCAGGACAGCAGATTATCTGCTCTCATCGTTCCCCCAGACAGTCTGACGTACACAAATTACACCCGCACCTACACCTACGATGCCGGAGGCAACCTGACGCAGATCCGCCACAGCGCTCCGGCATCTGGCAACGGTTACACTACCAATATCACCGTCAGTGATCGCAGCAACCGGGCTGTGTTAAGCACACTTGCGGAACAAGCGAAGACAGTAGATACCCTGTTCACGGCCGGCGGGCACCAGAAGATCCTGCTGGCCGGGCAGCGGCTGAGCTGGTCCTCACGCGGGGAACTGCTGCATGTAACACCTGTACTCCGTGACGGAACAGCAGACGACAGTGAAAGCTACCGATATGACGCATCCAGCCAGCGCGTCCTGAAAGTCAGCACACAGCGAACGAAGGGCAGTACACAAACGCAGAAGGTAATATATCTGCCGGGCCTTGAACTGCGCACCAAAACGAGTGGCGGAAAGGAAAAAGAAAATTTGCAGATTATCACAATAGGTGAAGCCGGGCGGGCACAGGTGCGGGTACTGCACTGGGAAACTGGCAAACCGACGGACATCAGCAACAATCAGATGCGTTACAGCTATCATAACCTGACGGGAAACAGCAATATGGAAGTGGATAGTTATGGCAGCGTTATCACTCAGGAAGAGTACTACCCGTATGGGGGTACAGCCGTGTGGACGGCGCGAGGCCAAACAGAAGCTGACTATAAAACCGTGCGTTATTCGGGTAAGGAGCGTGATGCAACAGGCCTGTATTATTACGGATACCGGTACTACCAGCCGTGGGCGGGACGATGGCTAAGCACAGACCCGGCGGGAAGCGCGGATGGCCTGAATCTGTACCGGATGGTCAGGAATAATCCGTTGATATATAGAGACAGTGTTGGGCTGGCACCCATCAACGAAAATTTTAATGAAGCACAAGGCGATCTGATCTATGGCCTGAGATACCCCCGGCTGCGTTATATTACCTCTGCACTCGGCCAGGACGCATCTGACTATGCAGTAAATGATTCATCTGCACCGACTATTGACAGATATAATGACACCGTTACCTCGCAACTATTTATTTATCATAATAATGATAATGAAGATTTTTACGATGTACTCCGCAATTTTTGGGATAATCCGGAAGAGTATTCAAAAAAGATTTCAGTACCGGATAATATAAATGATTTAGTGAAAACGGCAAAAAAATATCCGCTGTGGGATAGCTATTTCTCGGCAGGGGAACTCAATAATAAATTTAATATAGCATCGATATATCAGGAAGCTCGCCAGTCACCCGGCACAGAAGAAGAGCCTAAATGGGTTGCTTCACGATGCGCGCCACAACTTCTCTTTAAAAGAGGAAGCAAACTTGGCATAGCGATGGCTGCGAGCGGCGCGGGCAATAAGATCCATTTCGTCCTCGATGGCATAAATATGTCCGCTGTTGTCAGCAAAAAAGGGGAAGAAGGACAGTCTGTTACAGCCAGTGAGTTACGCTATGCCTACAGAAACAAGGAAAAACTGGCAGGTAAAATTCATTTCTACACAGACGATAAAGAAACAGAAGCACCGTGGGATTCAAATCCTGAACTGTGGCGCACTTATAGTCCTCAAATGAATTCTGTCGCCAGACTGGGGCTCAGCGCTGTGCACAGTATGTTCTTTGCGTTCAGGAATATGTTCTCTGCATTCAGAAGAAACATGTCCTCTGTATTCAGAAATGTGTTCTCTGCATTTAGGGGAAATATGCAGGCAATAACTTAAATTATACTTGATTGGTTTTTGCCGAAATCCCCACACGGGTATACCATACTTGTATGCCCGGCACTCTGTTTTAGCGCCGGTAAATCATTGCAAATATCACCCGCCTTAAAAAGACCTCATCTATTGCTATTGCCGTGTTCTGCCAGCGGGGGTAGATCTGCAAGTGGCCAGCGAGGATAAACCGTAATACGTAAACTCTCACTGGCACCAGCATTGAGCCGCATCATACCAGCACAAGCAATCATCGCTCCGTTGTCAGTGCAGAATTCCGGGCGCGCATAGAAAATTTGCCCGCTACGGTCGGCCATCATTTTTTCAAGATGCGCCCTTAACTTCTGATTAGCACTAACACCACCAGCAATTAATAGCTGCCGGTATCCCGTAAGCTCAAGTGCCCGCTTACATTTTATCGCCAGCGTATCAACTACCGCCTCTTCAAACGCCAGGGCAATATCCGCCTGAGTCTGGGGATCACGTGGATTTTGACTGATTGTTAAGGCGGCATGTGTCTTCAGACCAGAGAAACTAAAATCGAGGCCGGGATTGCCGACCATAGGACGGGGGAAAACGAAGCGTCCTGCCCTGCCCCGTGCCGCCATTTGTGAAAGCAAAGCCCCTCCGGGGTAGTCAAGGCCCAGTAACTTGGCAGTTTTATCGAACGCTTCACCTGCGGCATCATCAACAGACTCTCCCAATAGCTGATACTCACCCAGTTTCATGACGCGTATAAGCTGAGTGTGGCCACCTGACACCAGCAGTGCAACAAAGGGAGGCTCGGGCGGTATGGCCTCCAGCATTGGTGCCAGCAGGTGGCCTTCCATGTGATGCACCGCAATGGCGGGTACGCCCCAGGCAAACGCCAGTGAACGGCCAATGGAGGCCCCCACTAGCAGCGCACCGATAAGACCAGGACCAGCTGTATAAGCCACTGCGTCAATATCCTGTGGCTGCAGGGCCGCCTCAGCCAGCGCCGCACGAATTAGCGGCACCGTTTTGCGCACATGGTCGCGCGACGCCAGCTCTGGTACTACCCCACCGTACTCAGCATGCAGTTTTACCTGACTGTAGAGCTGATTTGCCAGCAGCCCTTTATCCTCGTCATAAATGGCGACGCCTGTTTCATCACAGGATGTCTCAATACCCAAAACCCGCATAGTAATATCACCTTTACATTACGGCGCAGAGTGTAACACATCGCTATCTGGCAGAGACTCCTTTCGCCATTATTTATATCTATCCGATACTTAATACAAAAAAACACAGGGGTAACCTATTAAAAAATTGCCCCAGCAGACAAATGAAAGCGGCAGGCGGTTTTTTGTGAATACCAGAAAATGGCTACGGCAACGACCTGTATTGTCGCTGGCCTGAATAAAGACCAAGATGAAATATCCATGGTAATGCAGCCCGCTTAATGAAAACACTTCAGCATTGCTGTATCAGCTGAAGCTATTCAGAAATAATGAATTCTGGAGCCAGGCAGTGCTTATACCTGCGACTGAATAACCGTCAGGTTATACATTCAGGTATTCAACGTAACGATGATGACTGTATCAAAGAAGGTGGCACAGAGTAACGATAATCAATGTGGCGCACCGAAGCTAAAAACATATCCGAATCGACAGGTACTGGCTTCAGATAAGAATTACTTTTTAAATTGAAAAACTGATCTCTTATCCAAAACCAAGGTGTTAACTACCAAGAATCACCGTTTTTAACATGCCCAATTTTGGGTGCAATATTATTCTCAAGCTGATAAATAATGGACAAGATTAGATTTAAATTATATCCGGCAACCTGATTGTGCTTCTCTATAAACGTTGAATTACTCTCAATTAAGCTGAAATTGCTATATCCATCAAAACATGATAAATTTGGTTTTATTTCTATTAAGAATTGATGATCTTTTGGTGATGTAAATAAATATATATTTCTATCTTTATTTTTATCTAATCTTAATGTTGTTTTTAGATAGTTATCTAACATATTTATATTGTTTTCTGTTACATTCCCCATCATTTGTTTACCCACATCCTCCCAGTAACCTTCAGCTACATAACTCCCTATTTTAAATTGAGGGACCGCAGTAATGATGTTACTGATGTTATGCTTCACACCATAGTATAACGACATACTGCCGCCTTTAGAGGCGCCAAGTGTAGATGTGATTTTTGGTTTAACGTAATCAATAACACCTTTAATCAACTGACTGACACCATTTTCTATGCCAAAATTCATATCATTACACAAATAATATGCAGGCTTGTCATTAAAATCATCTTTAATCCATAAGATGGCGGAGCGGCAGTGTTCCAGCATAGTAAAATCATAAATTGTTGGATCAGGGACGTTGAAACCAGACATGACTATTAGCAAATGTTTACAATCATATGTGGAAGGCTTGAATCTATATTTAATAGATATATTGCCAGAATTGAAGATAAGATTTTCCAAGCTCATACCCTTTTTTTATTATATATTTCACTTCACAATCATATTTTAATATAGTCAGTATATCGAGGCAGATATTCATTCAGCATTCTAATGAATAAATTCCTACATATTTCAAAGTTTTTCTTCCGCTGTGAGTTTCGATGAAAGAAAATATTCTGTAGATCGTAACAATTCACTAGCTGGAACAAGAATTTTCCTAGTGCTGCTAATTTACTCAGTTTTTGATTATATAGTCAATTTTTTTATCATCCTGATAACATGAAGCACACATTCTGATAACAGGAAGCACGCCAGATTTTTCAGATTCAACATGCTATCGTTAGTCTGATGGCAGAGACACTGCAAAATGTAGTTATAGAGCTTTTCCTAAACGGGGTACTGGAACACTGCGGAATGGCTAACACAGCTATTGTCTGTCGATTTTTCAGGGCATTGATGCTGCCAGGAGCTGTTTTTTATGATATCAACGCTGCCGGATTCTGCATGATAATGAGCGTTCTTCACGGTGGCATCGTATTAAGGACAAAAACATAAACGAAAAAAATGTAATCACCTCCTAGCCAACCGGAATGCGGAAGAACAAAATCTTTTCTCTGCTAAAAGTAAAGAATTCACTAAATTACTGATGCATTAAAATGACCATACATCCTGTACTCAAATGATTTTTATGGAAAAATTCTCTGGCCCCTGTTCCAACTAAGCCGCTCCGATGGCTTCTTTAACTAAATTAAGGCATATGCAATTATCTTCATTAAACTGCCAAGAAGTGTCCGGCCGGGAGACTGGAAAAGGGGCTTGTTGTTCCCAACCTGCGGCCGAAAACATCATACAATATTACTGATTTTGGTTAATTCTGTTAAAAATATAGTATTCATCATTATCTGCATAAATCGGTTTTCCGACCCGAAGCACGTTTCGTAAATTAAGTGTGCTCCATTTTTGAAGTAAGCTGGCGCAACCGGAGAGCACCCTGCTGTATTTTTTACCGTTTTTACCTCAGGTTTTTCTATATACATGCTCCAGTTGATAAAACACAGCTTTTGATATAGCCAGTGATTTTGTGCTGCACATACATTGTTTTTGTCGAATTAACTTAATGATATAAAATGCAATTTCTTAATATTATCGTGAGAAGTGCAGAATATCCTGTTTTCTGGTGACGGTATTCCTTAACGGTAGCAGCCCAGCTTATTGATAAAAAACATAATTAATACAATTAGTTATTTGCAATTGCGGTAGTACTAATCTTACAATTTACAGCACGGCTGGTTTTGTGGTAGGATTGCGACAGGATCTGGGACCATTTATTGAGATCAGCTGGCATGTGGCCAGCAGCAAATTACCGAATTTATTGAGGTGGGAGTTACATGCCAGAAGTTAAAGTACGTGAAAATGAGCCGTTCGACGTGGCGCTACGTCGTTTTAAGCGTTCCTGCGAGAAGGCAGGTGTTCTGGCTGAAGTACGGCGTCGCGAGTTCTATGAAAAACCGACGACAGAGCGTAAGCGCGCTAAAGCGTCTGCGGTAAAGCGCCATGCAAAAAAACTGGCGCGCGAAAATTCACGCCGGACTCGCCTGTACTAAGAATTTTTAAGGGCTGGAGTCTTTTCTACCGCTTGCGGCAGACTCACAGCCGCAAACGAGCCGTGCTTCCAAAAGGAATGCGCGGCTCGTTGCCATTTTAGTGCGACAATGAAGGTTGTCCGCCCGGCGTGAACAAACAGTCAACCTGCCCTTATCATCTGGCTGGGAATGACTGAGTAAATTGCCTTAAACAGTATGGTCGGGGAAGACCGGCAGTTAACAGCTGAAAATTGAGGGGAAATATGGCTGGGCGCATACCGCGTGCTTTTATCAACGATCTGCTCTCCCGCACGGATATTGTTGATCTAATCAGCATCCGTGTTAAGTTGAAAAAGCAAGGGAAAAATCATCATGCATGCTGCCCCTTCCATAATGAGAAAACGCCCTCTTTTACGGTAAATGGTGAAAAACAGTTTTATCACTGCTTCGGTTGTGGGGCGCATGGTAACGCTATCGATTTTTTGATGAACTACGATCGTCTGGAATTCGTTGAATCTATAGAAGAGTTAGCCGCGCTAAATGGTCTGGAAGTGCCCGCCACAGCGGAGAGCGATTCCAGCCATATTGAACGCCATCAGCGTCAGAACCTCTGGCAGCTGATGAATGACCTGAATAAGTTTTATCAGCAATGCCTTTCTCAACCGGCCGCTAACAGTGCCCGTGATTATCTGCTAAAACGTGGTCTCAGTGCAGAGGTCACAGAGCAATTTGCCATAGGCTTCGCGCCACCAGGGTGGGAAAATACAGCCAGACAGTTTGGGTCCGATGCAAAAAATCGACAGTTGCTGAAAGAGGCTGGCATGCTAGTAACCAACGATAAAGGCGATACCTATGACCGATTCCGTGAACGAATCATGTTCCCCATTCGCGACAAACGTGGGCGGGTAATTGGCTTTGGTGGGCGTGTGCTGGCAGACGGTACCCCTAAATACCTCAACTCACCAGAAACGGATATCTTTCATAAGGGCCGTCAGCTTTATGGTCTGTATGAAGCACTACAACGGCACCCATCGCCAGCAACGTTATTGGTAGTAGAGGGTTATATGGATGTAGTTGCTCTGGCACAGTTTGGTATTGATTACGCTGTGGCATCGCTAGGCACCTCAACTACCGCTGAACATGTTCAGCTACTGTTCCGCCACACCAATAATATTGTCTGCTGTTACGATGGTGACAAAGCTGGCAGAGACGCCGCCTGGCGTACGTTCGAAACAGCACTACCCTATATGACCGATGGACGCCTGCTGCGATTTATGTTTGTGCCAGATGGGGAAGACCCCGATTCACTGGTACGCAAAGAGGGGAAAGCAGCATTTGAAGACCGTCTGGATCACGCTCTGCCCCTGTCAGTATTGCTGTTTGACAAACTGATGCCTCAGGTTGATTTACGCTCCCCGGATGGCAAAGCTCAATTCAGCACTCTGGCACTATCGTTCATCAATCAGGTGCCCAGTGAGATATTACGTATTTTTCTGCGCCAGCAACTGAATAATAAGCTGGGATTAGGTGATTACCAGCTGGAAAAACTGATACCGGCACAGGCTGAAAACAGAAAACAGACAAAATCCCGCCAGCCAAAACGCACGACTATGCGTATACTTATTGGGCTTTTGGTGCAGAATCCCCGACTAGCGCAACAGGTACCTTCTCTGGCAGGACTCAGGCCATCAAAACTCCCCGGGCTGGAGCTGTTTGAAGAACTGATTAACCACTGTTTATCGCAACCGGGGCTGACGACAGGACAGTTACTAGAGCACTATCGCGGCAGCCAGTCAGCGCCGACTCTCGAAAAGCTTTCAACGTGGAACGAGATAGCAGATCAGGAAATTGCTGAAAAAACATTCACAGATGCATTGAACCATCTGTTTGACTCAGCCCTCGAGCAACGGTTAGAGGATTTAATTGCGCGCTCCCGTACTGATGGCCTGACGCAGGAAGAGCGTGAAGAGGTAAGGGTGCTGACAGAAGCACGGGGGAAAAAATAGTGCTCAGAAATATTACTGCCATTGTAACAATGGCAGGCGAATATGCCTTATATAATACCGATAACGATTTTACGCGGCTTAAGTGCCGATTATCCGTCAGGCATCTCCTGACAGCCGCAAGCAGGTAGCGGCACTAACCAAAAGCCTGTACAGCATTTGTTGGTAGATTCACTGACCGACACTCATCATTAATTAAGTGTGGATACCGTCTTATGGAGCAAAACTCGCAGTCACAGCTTAAGCTACTTGTCACCCGTGGTAAGGAGCAGGGCTATCTGACCTATGCCGAGGTCAATGACCATCTGCCGGAAGATATTGTCGACTCTGATCAGATCGAAGATATCATCCAGATGATCAACGACATGGGCATTCAGGTGGTGGAAGAAGCCCCGGATGCCGATGATCTGATGCTCAACGAAAACAGCGCAGAGACAGATGAAGACGCTGCTGAAGCCGCCGCTCAGGTGCTATCCAGTGTCGAATCTGAAATAGGACGCACGACTGATCCCGTGCGCATGTATATGCGGGAAATGGGAACAGTTGAACTACTGACCCGTGAAGGCGAAATTGACATCGCCAAACGCATTGAAGAGGGAATTAATCAGGTTCAGTGCTCAGTAGCTGAATATCCGGAAGCTATCACCTACCTGCTGGAGCAGTATGATCGTGTTGAAGCAGGCCAGGCACGCCTCTCTGATCTGATTATCGGCTTTGTTGACCCGAACGCCCCAGATGAGCTGGCCCCTACAGCCACTCATGTTGGTTCAGAACTCTCGCAGGAAGAACGGGATGAGGACGATGAAAACGGTGACGATGATAACGACGATGATAACAGCATTGATCCAGAGCTGGCGCGGGAAAAGTTTACTGAACTGCGCACGCAGTATGAATCAGCCTGTATCACGATTAAAGCAAAAGGCCGTAGCCACCAGAACGCTATTGAAGAGATCCTAAAGCTGTCAGAAATCTTCAAACAGTTCCGCCTGGTACCAAAGCAGTTTGACTTTCTGGTCAACAATATGAGTGAAATGATGGACCGCGTCCGGACTCAGGAGCGAATCATCATGAAACTGTGTGTTGAGCATTGCAAAATGCCAAAGAAAAATTTCATGGGCCTGTTCACGGGAAATGAAACCAGTGAAACCTGGTTTCAGACTGCACTAACCATGAATAAATCCTGGTCTGAAAAACTGCATGATGTAACAGAAGATGTGCAGCGCTGCCTGAAAAAATTGCTTCAGATTGAAGAAGAAACCGGTCTGACTATTAGTCAGGTAAAAGATATCAACAAACGCATGTCGATTGGTGAGGCCAAAGCCCGGCGCGCCAAGAAAGAGATGGTCGAAGCTAACCTGCGTCTGGTGATCTCAATTGCTAAGAAGTACACCAATCGTGGCCTGCAATTCCTCGATCTTATCCAGGAAGGTAATATCGGACTGATGAAAGCCGTGGATAAATTTGAATATCGCCGTGGCTACAAATTCTCTACCTATGCTACTTGGTGGATTCGTCAGGCAATTACCCGCTCCATCGCAGATCAGGCGCGTACCATTCGTATCCCGGTACATATGATTGAAACCATTAACAAACTCAACCGAATCTCCCGCCAGATGCTACAGGAGATGGGGCGGGAACCCTCGCCGGAAGAGCTGGCTGAACGAATGATGATGCCAGAAGACAAGATCCGCAAAGTACTAAAAATAGCAAAAGAGCCAATCTCTATGGAGACGCCTATCGGTGATGATGAAGATTCCCATCTGGGGGATTTCATTGAAGACACCACGTTACAATTACCGCTAGATTCCGCTACTTCTGAAAGTCTGCGTTCTGCCACTCATGATGTACTAGCCGGACTGACAGCACGTGAGGCGAAAGTGTTGCGTATGCGTTTTGGTATCGATATGAATACCGATCACACGCTGGAAGAGGTAGGTAAACAATTTGACGTCACACGCGAACGTATCCGACAAATTGAAGCCAAAGCACTGCGTAAATTACGGCATCCAAGCCGCTCGGAAGTGCTGCGTAGCTTTCTCGACGATTGATCACTACGCACAACAAAACCTCCCCCGCACAGGGGGAGTTATATTGCCGTAACGATACATCAGCGTATGTCATCCCCTTCAATATCCAGTTTGCTAGAAAATAACAGTATGTGTCAGACATGCTCTCTGATAATCTTCCATCAGCTAACTTCAGCGGAATAGCAAAATAGCAGCCATTCCTGAGGTCAGACCGTTTGCCCCACCGCGTAACTGGCTGATAGTTATCATGTAATTATCAGCTATAATAAAAAGAAAAAAGCTGTTTGTAATATTTTGTAATAAAACGGATTAGTCCATGCATGGTTTATTACTTTTCATCCCTCCGCTAATCACTAAACTAGCTCATCTTTTTATTTTTGAAGAGAGAGGCCACTAACGTTGAAATACGCCATCCGTTTATTTCTGGTGCTGGCAGCAACTGCGTTATCCCTGGCAGGCAAAGCACAAAGTGCCACCAGCAGCCCTGACCCACTATTGACCTCTAAAATTGCCGATAAATACGCTAAACGTATATTCCATTCCAGCGGCGCTACAGGTATGGCGCTCGTCGTGATTGATGGTAATCAGCAGCTCTTCACCAGCTATGGCGAAACATTTCCCGGTAATGCGACGCTGCCAAAAAAAGATTCACTGATCCGCATTGCCTCTCTGACTAAATTAATGACCAGCGAAGTAATGGTAAAACTGGCTGAGCAGGGTGTATTACACCTTGATGATCCACTTAGCAACTATGCACCATCAGGCTTCGCTGTACCCTCCTATGGCAGTATGCCAATTCGTCTGATTGATCTGGCAACCCACACAAGTGGCTTACCGCGTGAAATGCCTGGCGGCCTGTGGTCACGGCCAGTGTTCACCTGGCCATCACGTAAACAGCGCTGGAGCTGGCTGAATAGTGCACATCTCAGGACTCCTCCCGGGGTCTCCGCTGGTTACTCTAACCTGGCTTTTGACCTGCTGGCAGACGCCCTGGCCAATGCTGCCAATGAGCCTTATACCATCCTGCTGAAAACGGAGGTCACGCAAGAGCTGGGAATGAAAGACACCACATTCACGCCATCACCGGAACAGTGCAATCGTCTGATGATCCCAGCAATAAAAGCTAGCCCCTGCAACAATACCCTGGCGGCTATTGGCAGTGGTGGCCTTTATTCCACTCCAGATGACATAGCGCGCTGGATGCGCCAGTTCCTGGAATCCGACGTCCATATGCGCACCAAGCAAATTGACAGGCTGCAAACACTAATATATCAGCGAGATCAACTTACTACAGTGAGCGGGCTGGATGTACCCGGAAGGGCCGATGCGCTGGGAATGGGCTGGGTCTATATGGCACCTCGCGACGGGCACCCCGGTATCATTCATAAGACTGGTGGTGGCGGTGGTTTTATTAGTTATATGGCAATGGTGCCAGAACATAATGTTGGGGTTTTTGTGGTAACCACCCGCTCTCATTTCACTCACTTTACTAGTATGAGCAATGGAGTTAATGATCTGCTGACGGAACTGGTAGGCAGTCAGAAGTAAACCGCTATCCTGCTTACCTAAACGCCGCGTAAGCAGGATGATATCGCATTTGATCACCGGCAGTCTTTTCATAGGCCAGGAAAAGGCAAAATGCGCATTTCTCCCCCACCACTACACGATACAATATCTTGCAGGCTAGCCATCTCCAGCGTTTACAGTAAAAACAACCTGCACTCTTTTTTGATGGGTAGGTGAAGACAAGCCAGAGATAGTTAATTAACTTCGCCTGATCACAATAACATCGCATACAGTCGACCATGTTAATTATACCATCCCTGTCACATTACTCTCCGTGCGTACCACCAGAGAAAAACATCTGGTTAAAATGAAAAGATAATGTCTGGCAAGCAACGGGCACCTAAATTCGATGTTACATCTCCTGGATAAGTAATATTAAGTAAGTATTTCAATCTATATGATAATTATCTCACTCTTCTCTTGAGTATTATTTTCATGTCATTTATATAAAATACTGCGCTATATGGCCATGCCGGCAGGCTTAAGCCTGATGTAAAGTCATGGTAATGATAATAATGACCATCGTAGTAATAGGAGAAAGTTATTAATAGGGAGAAATTATAAAATTGTATCAATATATTGTAGCTATCAAAAATTTATGGAACTCTTCCTACTCCTTTACCAAATATCGTTTGAGGAGTCCGATAATCAATATCAGCATAACTCCAGCACATCACTAAGATTTTTGCCAAGTCACTGTTTAGTAACATAAATTTATTATAATGTTTGATTATCATCTTATAACGATCTGTTCAGCGCGAAAAAATACCAACCTCTCCGGTCAATTCAAATGGTGATGAGAATTTTATTCTCTTAGTCTAAAATAAAAATTGACACAATTCTCATGCCTGTCACTAGTCAGAAATTGTTGAAACGCTACAATTATGTCCTGTAAAATAAGCACATGGTTTATTTACCATAATTATTTAATATAAATAAAAAGTTTAATCTATTTTGCACTTCTGGTGAAATAACTAATAGTTTAGCTGATATTATATAGTCACTCGTAATACCTCATTATGAGGCAAACAGTTATCAAAATAAGGAAAAGGATTATGAAGAAAATGGGTGTATTGCTAATTTCTGCTCTGACTTTAGCCACTTTTGGCAGCTACGCCAGTCAAAGTGTTTCTGCTTATGGCAGTACTTTAGATAGTGCTGAAGCACGAATTGCGGCAAAAGCCAAAGCAGCCGGAGCCAGTTCTTATAAAATCACCAGCGCATTAAGTCGTAATGGTGTTTATATGACAGCCACTCTGGCAGACTAATTATCACTATGCAGTAAAACACAAAAAAGGCTACTCACCGCAGCAGCCTTTTAAAGTTTTCTATTTTATTTAGTATTGATTGCCAGCCGTGCTGGTATCCGGTGATGGGGCGGGCAAAGCGCCTTTACAGACGCTTTTTATCTGACAATCTCTGAAAGCGTCATACGCCCCTGTCCAAACAGGCTGCCATTCAGAAATACAGCCGGTACTCCCATCACCTGACGCTGCTCAATCTCATTCTGGAACATCCCCCCATCAATCGCAGTGTGAGAGATGCGCGGATTAAGTATTGCCATCAGATTGAGTGCCTGAACAACATCCGGACAGTTGTGGCAGGAAAGCGAATAATAAGTTTCAAATTCCAGATCCACGTCGAGTTGTCGAATTTGCTCCTGTAACTGCAAAGCTTCTTTAGCAGGATGACCACCTGTCTGGAGCAGTGCCAGCACCAATGAGGTAAACTCATGACCCATTGGCGAACCCGCAAAGCGCACACCCCTGTGACCTCCGGGATGCGTAATAAGAAATGAAGGTTTACGCACTGCTAACTCATTCTCTTCTCTCAGCGTAATTTTATCTGAGAGGGTGACAATCTCGGTTAGCAGTTGCCTGATTTCTGTTGACTGCTGGGTATCGTCAAGTGTAGTAGTTAACTCAATCGGTTTCGTCAAACGCGTAAGATAGGTCTTAAGCTGCGCTTTCATGTTTATATCAAGCATCACTTCTCCCCCTGGCAGAAAAAAATCGGGTACTTGTTCACCCGATTAATAAAAATGAATGAATTAGCAATAGTGTGGGTTTAAATTTTGCCAACTAAATCGAGCGAAGGGGACAACGTTGCTTCACCCTCTCTCCACTTAGCCGGGCAAACTTCACCAGGATGCGCTGCAACATACTGAGCTGCTTTAACTTTACGCAACAGATCTGCTGCATCGCGTCCAATACCTTCTGCTGTTACTTCAACCGCCTGAATAATGCCCTGAGGATCAACGATGAATGTACCACGGTCAGCCAGGCCTTCACTCTCGCGCAGGTTTTCGAAGTTACGAGTCAATGCACAAGTAGGATCGCCAATCATGGCATACTTAATCTTATTGATAGTGTCAGAACTGCTATGCCATGCTTTATGAGTAAAGTGAGTATCGGTAGACACAGAGTAGATATCCACACCAAGTTGCTGGAACTGCTCATAATAATCGGCTACATCGCCCAGCTCAGTGGGGCAGACGAAGGTGAAATCCGCCGGATAGAAGAAGAATACGCTCCAGCGCCCCTCGATATTTTTTTCTGTAATTTCGCTGAACTGGCCATCTTTGAAAGCCATATTTTTAAATGGTTTGATTTTGGTATTGATTAAGGACATAACATTCTCTCCGTTTTATGCAGGGTCCCACGGTAACTAAAAAAAAGTGCAATTTCTAATGTGTTTAATTTATTGAATTGATAAGTAATGGCTTATTTATGACAAGTAATTGGCAATAGTTAACTACACTATTCTGTGATAATGGAAAAATGGCCTTGGGGCCTGAGCATGTTCTTTTACATCACGGAAACTGATGCCTGCCACCTAAATATTTCCCTAAGCCCGGCTTATCGGTAACATTCAACAGTGTTGATAGCATAATTTATTAGAATTATTAATGAATTATTTACAGATAAACAAAGAAGTACGGTTTCTGATTTATGGGCATGAACAATAGTAGAGGTTAATTCTTATATCTGTGCTGCCGTGCTGCAAAAAATTTACTCACATTTTTGTTGCCATAATAAAATTAGCAAGTATCCAATACTGACTGCGGGACACCTGTCCTGCCAACACTAGTGGCATGATTACAGATGCACATCAAACTAAGTTAATAGAAAATAGCGCCCGATTTGGCCTGCAGGATTTTGCCTTCTGCATCCGTAATTAGCACGTAATTCCCACCCATATATGTCCAGTGGCTATCAGGTTCTGGTGTGGGCAAATGACGTATTTTATAGTTAGTGATGTGATAGGGCTTACTCCGGTAAAGGTCGGGCACAACATCGCCAATGCGGTACCGCTTATAATCAGCAAAAAAGGTCTTTACTTCGTAGTCGTTATTTGGGCCCGGCACTTCTTCCACCCCGATTTTATGCGGTCCTCCATTTTGTTCCTGTGCGGTATGTGGCAGTGCAATTGTCTCTTCTGGTACTGGCTCATTTTTATGCTGTTCTGTTATCTGATTCCAATAAGAACAGGAAACCAGGGGCAACGCTGCAATAAAAATCGCGGCGGTTAACAGCGCTCTTTTGCTGTTGTACATACTTTCTCCCATCATGATAAATGTGTTGAAACAAACTACAGTGACAAAAAGTTATAACTACAGCCTGGCAGAAGGTAAAGTTACCATCACTATCCCTGGCCATTTCGACAAACAGAAAACGGTGTTAAAAACACGTCCTGTAAGCATTGCAACTGAATTATCGGGCCTGGAATCTGTGGCTATAGTGATAAACATGGCAATATTTTCTGCTATCTGTCATTTCCCGTGCAGCAGGGGCAATGGTAAAGCTGAATATATGTTGCAGCTACGCTTCCGCACTAACTTTGTGCGTTATTATCCTTAATCCTGCAATGACCAGCCATTGCTTCTCATACATTCAGCGTATTTATCCATTTGAATTTTTGTAGGGAAACCATTATCAGAGGCTGCTGTTTCCAAATAATTTCTCCTTTCGCGGGCAGTGTGCAAACGCTGGTATTCACTGGCCTGAATGCCGCCAAGCTGGTCTGGATTAAGCAAAGCAGACCTGTTCCCCGTGGTCTCCAGCTGGCTACAGACCTGACTCGCCTCGTAAAAATTAGTTGCATCCTCCCGGTTTTTCTGCCAGTGGCCAGCACAACCTGATGCTACGCTAACAGGAATAATTAGCAGCAAATATTTTTTCATTCGTTCTACCTTAAGCGAAACCAGTACCATAATTCAGGATTATGATCAGGTAATAGGATCCCAATGCTATAACCCACTGAGCGAACATATAACGCGTGCCAGCTTTGATTCCTCTTATCTTTATAGCAAGAGCGCGTTAGCGCGATTGTTACCGGGATAGCCTGTAAGATCAACCTTTCAAGGACCGGAAACAATCAGCAATCTGATACTTTTTAGAATCTGGTTATCGGGAACGATGCGTGTTAATGGCTGGCACTACCCTTAACGACCAGGCTGGCCTGTTTTTATGCATTCATCTCTTTAGCAGGCGCAGACTGCGTTTCAGCTCAGGATCTGCCCTAGTTTGTAACGCTTTTTTGATTCGTTGCACAAACATACTAACGAAACAATAATATCGTTGCCTAACCGTGATACCCTGCCCTATATTATGAAACCCGACACCCAAATGGCTTCTGATACTACCGGGGCAATGTGATATAACAGGCTGGTCTGTTAAAAACAAATCATAATCGCTACTTATTTTTTATCCATTTAGTTGTTACCCTGAGAGAGTGCTGCTTTCAGGTTAAAGAACGAACTCATGTGGGGTCTGACAGATGTCTTGAGTTTGATCATACGAGCATATCTGATAATCGAATAACCGCTGATCACATGAGGATATAATTACCTGAATAATGAAGGGTTCTCATAATCCTTACTATTTCCTTTCGGACAACCGGTTTTTTTAAGTGCAACACTTTCTATTAAAAATAAGACAAAATATATTGCTGGCTCAACACACTGTTTTATCATCGACAGGATAGGGCCAGAATGGTAATAAAAGATGATTAAACCGATGTCTGCCGCGCTGTGTGGCATTCTGTTAATCCACTCTGTTTCTGCGGCGACACTAGAGGGTTTTGCTCGTCACTACGGCAAAAGCTGTTCCACCCATCCAGTGTTTATTGATCATAAGAATATACGCCCATGGACATTTCGTTCGCGCAATTTCTCCATTGTGATGGAGCGCACTACACTCGGAGATCTCCAGAAACAGTATAAAGGAGAAATTCAGCAAAATGACAATGCCAGATGGCTCTGTTACCACTCTCAGGCAGAGAATGTTACGTGGTGGTTTATTGCACGCAATACCTCTGAACACAATAATCTCTCAACAATTATGTTAGCCTCGATGGATCACCACGCTAAATGTGCCACGCCTGCCCGGCCGATCTACCTGTCTGGAATTCCGGCACCTTTGCTAGGCGCGACCCGAGATGAAATAGCGAACTATTTCAAAATTCCTTCAGCCCGAATATCTTTGTGTCAGCGATTTATTTCGATGGCAACATCTAAAAATAGCAGCACAATCAACGCTCTTGACTACTATTTTAAAAATGATCAGGTAGTGGGTATGAGTCTAGAGCAACTAACCAGAAAAAAGGAGTAGCAATTCATGGCTGGTGATATGAACAGGATTTCCTTAACGAAATTACCGGGGAACATGCAGCCTGCCGGTACAACCCAGTACTATTTATCGCCAGGTTGCATTGGATATGGGGGCTCTGGCCGCTATGCTTATACCATTCTCATATAGCACTGACAGAGAATAAAAAATGTCTTTTTTTAACACTGGTGATCACTACCGCTCCCGGTTACTGGATTCTTTGAACTGGGCTGAATACGACTTCATGCCAGCGGGTGTTGATCCACCAAAACAGTGCATATATGGCCATCAAAATCACAGCGCAACCGTGCTGATGGATTACCAGTCCATACCACCAAAAAGCCAGGAAGGGGATGCAGTGATCAGTACTGGCAATCATCCAGTTGGGGTTTATACCGCTGACTGTCTGCCAATTCTGTTTGCAGACTGCCAGCACCACCACGTTGCTGCTGCTCATGGTGGACTTTGTGGTGTGGTCGCTGGCATCCATCTGAACACAATGGAAAAGCTCTGCCAGCTGGGTGCCACACCGGGCACACTACTGATGATAATTGGCCCAGCCATCGGCCCCTGTTGCTATGAATTGGGTCAGGATATGATTACCCGAATACAACAGCAACCATTACCGGCAGGGATAGCTGACACGCTGCCCTGGCTGCAACAGCAGCCTCATAATCCGTCAGCAGTAAGGCCTCAGGCTAAAGCCCGGCAGAACGGTGTCTGGTTCGATCTTCCACAACTGGCAAGACAGATGGCAGAGTGTTGGGGATTGCCTGCGCAGAATATTGAACAACTTAATATCTGCACCTATTGTAATGAGCAAACACATGGCAGCTACCGGCGCAATACCCATTTTTCCCAAGGTTATCACTCACGTTTTTCATGGATCCGCTGTCGAAAGACAACGTAACAGGGCTAAAAACACACTAACTGACCGCTTTCTGGCAGGGCCGATCCGACGGTCTAAGTACGGTGTTCAGGGCAAAAGTGGACCACAACTCCGCCTGCCTGCCAGCATCGTTACCCCACAGCGTTAGTGGACTGATTATAGTAATACAAGACAAGCCGACCCTGCCGCAGAATGAAATCGGGGAGGGGCAAATCAGCAAAAGATTGTGCGTCAGTATCAGATAACAGCAGTACCAGAGACACGTTACCCTGAAGGCGATTTTTCATCAGCCAGTGGCTAAAATCAGATCTGGAGACAAATTTATCAGCTGCATCAGGATAGCTGAGTCCATACGCCAGCTCACCTTTCAGATCATAAAAACAGATGTCGCTACGCTGCAATATCCAGGCTATGCCAGAGCCAACCCCGGGATTATTGGTCAGAATGTAACGGCTCTTTTTTAGCTCCGATGCTATCTCGTGAATAAAAGGCTGAGGCTGCTTATTATTTATTACATTAGCCGGAATGGCGGCACCCACCAACAGGGCCAGCATCAACGGACACAGCGCAGCCCAAGACCAGCGCTCCGCGCTCTGCTTGAGCGTTATCCATCCCACCAGGGACCATGCAAGAAAAATAGTAGCAGCTATTACTACTTTTTCTTTCTCATGCGTTTGCCAGGCAAGACCAGACTCAATACCCCATGGAGCCAGAAAACCGACGACTGCAACCGTTGCAATCAATCCGAAAAGCACGTTTATCCAGCCGTTTACTCTCAATGTGACGCCATTTTGCTTCGAAAGATTTACCCCATGACGAGCCATCAGGATAGAAAGCGGTACAAAACAGGGCATGATGTAAGTAAGCAACTTTCCTTTAGCCATGCTAAAAAAGACAAAAGGTAATACTACCCAGAGCAACAGGTAAAAGCTGCCGCTGGAAGTGTGCCGCTCCTGCCAGCCAAGTTTCAGAGAACCCGGTAATAGCGCCACCCAGGGCAGACAGGCCAGTAATAGAATTGGCAGATAAAACCATACAGGGGCAAGATGCTGTGCATCATCACGTGCAAAGCGCTGAATATGTTCTACCCAGAAAAAATAGTGCCAGAAGTCTGGCTCCTGATGGGCTATGGCCAGGGCCCATGGAAGAATAAGGATAACAGCGGCCAGCAAGGCAACCAGACCATAAATTATGTGTTCACGTAAGCGCTTCTGCCAAATTGCCCACGGCAGGAGCGTAATAGTGGGCACCACTAGCGCAAGAAATCCCTTAGTCATCACACCTATCGCACACGCAAAGCCCATCAATAGCCAGCCAGCACATTTTTTGCCGATATGTTTTGCCTGGACGGCGTACCAGTGGGCACAGATAATAGCCGTCAGCCACATTGTCAGAATAGAATCCAGTGCCGCATAAGTTCCCACGCCATAGACCAACAGGCCCGTCAGAAAAATCACTGACGCCATTAACGCTGTTGACCGATCAGACCAGATGCTTTTCGCAAGCCAGAAGACCATTAAGGCAGTGATGGAAACGGAGAATACTGAACCAAACCGGACAGCAAAATTAGTGTGCCCCAAAATAAGCTGACTAATATTGTTAATCCAGTAACCCGCCACCGGCTTTTCAAAATAACGCAAATCAAAAAAATGGGGCACTATCCAGTTATGACTGGCCAGCATTTCCCGACTGATTTCCGCATAACGTAACTCATCGGGTTGCCATAACAGTCGAAATTCAATAGGAATCAAAAAATAGAGTACAAAAAGTAACAACAGAACGTAGTTATTCTTGATCAGATTCATTAAAATTTTTTCTTAATTATTTAGAGTTGACAGCCACTTGTAATAGGCACCACTAACAAGTCACAGATATCCATATGTAAAGCATCCGGCCATAGCGTTCCTGGTAACACTTTTGTGAATAGCGGACTCACTGGACATCCAAATTATAAGATGTGCCTGCATCATGATCTTCATTTTCTGTGAGTTGAAGCACAAAAGAAACTAGAAACTATAGTATCAATTAATTTGAAGCATTTCGCTTAATATCTGACAGTTATGACCGTTTATACTCATACGATATGTAAGTGAGAGTTCTTTCATGCTGAGTGTGCTTAATCTGCGTAGAGAGGCTACCAAAACTTTTTTAAACCGTAATGTAAAGAAGAGAAAGAAAGCTTTTTCCAGAAATACAATTGCAGCTGCTCTTTGCAGCCTTGCCTGAGTATGATGACCGCAAACATTAGCGTTTGCGGTACTAAAGGGTGGCAGCAAAAGGTAACAGAAACAGTACGGCGTTATCCCGCCGGGCTCTGTAAGCGAGTCAATGACAATCGCAAAAATGACCTGATGCTGACAGTATATTCAGGCTGAGTTTTGAAACGTACAGAGATTATCAAAGCTAAACGGTCTGTTGCTCGCACACTCTAGATGTAGTCGCATTTCATTGGCTGCCGCCTCGCGATTACCTTGCAACAACAGCTCAATAATGTGCAGATGCTCGCCCGATTGCCCTTTATTACTGGAAACACCGTGGCGTACCAGTTGATATTCGACCAGTCGCCGTAGCTGATTGATTCGGCAGATAGTCTGCAACAAAAACCGATTTCCAGAGCAGCCTGCCAGCGTTTCATGGAAATGTGAATTGGCCTCAAACAATTCCAAAGGCGTCATTGTCCTGTAGCCTCGCTCAGCGATGCAGCGCTGTTGCCTGTAACAGTGTTCGAGTTGCTCGCGACTGATAATAAAGTTCTCAGAAAGTATCGCCATAGGCTCTATCATCGTCCGCAATGTATAGCTCTCACGCCAGGCCATCATGGAATCGATGATTGGCAGAAGCTTCCAGCCCTGACCTGCCCTGAACTCCATCCAGCCCTCCTGCTGAGTGCGCATCAACACACTGCGCAACAGGGTACGCGATACCTGGAGCTTACGCATCAGTTCAACTTCAGTAAAGTAGTCTGGCAGATTGCCAGTAAACCTTAGTCTGGTGATGTGCTGGTATAGATTATCGCTATTGCTACTCAATAGCTGTTCAGCCATATCGCTTAACTCGCTGGCATTGCAAGCCATAAAAAAACCGCGATTTTTGTCATGCATAAATATGCCCTGACTGGCTAATATATTTAGTACTACCTTAATAGGTGAACGAGAAGCGCCTAAAACTCTGGCTAACCGAGACTCAGCAACATGTGCTCCTGTTGCTAATTGCCCACGGCGCACCCAGCTCACAATGTCACGCATTATTCGGGACTGTAAAGGCGTAAGATTGATTGTTGGCATGTTATTCGTCCTTTTTATGCTTAATGCTTTACATTACTGTATTAATTCTTATTAAGTTTTTAATTCACTATCCGAGTCAGCTGATAATCATGTCACCCCTGACAGCCAGATCTGGAGCCTTAATACACATTTTTTATCGATCACTAGAGTACCCCTCCTGCATAAAAATATTAAATTTGTTAATAAATGTTATCTTTATCACAATCTCTCCTCGATGCCATATCAGACACATCGGTATGATTGCGTGCGAAAGGGACTACTTGATCGCCTGGATTTTTTGTAACACGGGAATTGAACTCGATTCATTCTGTAGGGACTGTAGGGAACACTCTGAAATATTAACGATAGTGGCTAAAAAATCTTCCATATCATATCTGCCGCCCCACACTAAAGATGAAACAATTTTTTCATTTTATTACCAATAAACATCAGATATTAAAAAAAAAATCTGAAACCCAAGATTTCGAAAGCATATCCCCACCATGATCATCTTTAACGCTGTGAGCTAAAAACAGATTTCTAACAACAATTGATTTGATGGCAGACACATCCCATACTGTTTTTAAATAAAAAAAGTAATTTCTCATCTGTTTATCCGCATCGGATTAATTCAGGCTTCACATAACCAAGCAATCACATGGTCATGAGTAAAGCCTTACTGGAAAGATGAGGTAGTGCATAAGAGCAGTGGCTGTTGTTTTCTGATGAAATTTTGCTTTTCGGAATACCTGATATGAACTCAATTGCAAACCCTCTCCTATGGGTAAGTTTTGCCGCCTTAGTGACAGTAATGTTGCTAATCGATCTCATCGCGGAGAGTCGGCATGGCGCTCAAACACTATCGACAAAACAAGCGGTATTATGGTCACTGCTCTGGGTGGCCGTTTCGTTACTGTTTGCTCTCGCTTTCTGGTGGTATCTTGGCTTAACCGTTGGATGGGAGGCAGCAACTCCGCATGCGATGGCATTTCTGGCAGGCTACCTGTTGGAGAAAGCGCTGGCTGTAGATAACGTCTTCGTCTGGTTGATATTGTTTAACTACTTTGCTATTCCGTTAAACCTGCAGCGCAGAGTGCTTATCTGGGGTGTGCTTGGTGCCATAATTCTGCGCACATTTTTGATTATTGCTGGCAGCTGGCTAATAACCCAGTTTAGCTGGATACTCTATCTGTTCGGCCTCTTTTTACTCTTCACCGCAATTAAAATGGTGCGGATAAAAGAGAAAAACGAGAATAATGTGGGCAATAATCCCATAATCCGCTGGCTCAAAAACCATCTGCGCATAACAGATCAGCTGGAAGGTGAGCAGTTTCTGGTTCGCCGGCAGGGCGTGCTGTTCGCTACACCGCTGTTACTGGTGTTAATCATGGTTGAATTTAGCGATATTATTTTTGCTGTTGACAGCATCCCTGCTATTTTTGCCGTCACGACAGACCCTTTCATCGTGCTGACCTCTAATCTGTTTGCGATTCTTGGCCTGCGGGCAATCTATTTCCTACTGGCAGGTGTCGCTGATCGTTTTACTCTGCTAAAGTATGGCCTGGCAGTGATACTGGCATTTATCGGGGTGAAAATGTTAATTGCGGATTTGTATCATATCCCGGTGGGGGCATCATTAGGCGTGATTGGCTCGATTCTGGCACTGACTATGATTATCAATCTACAGATGAACCGTCGTCGTTACAGGAATCAGAAGCATTAAGCGATAAGCAGGATTGCCGGAGGTTATTCCGATCCCCTATTCTTACTGCAGCTTCACCGCAGCAAGTTTACTCTGGAGCACTAACGCCTGTTAACATTTTCCCCATCAGCGTTTTACCTGCCAGCAAATTTCCTTAATGCTTTGAACCCAAATACTTTGCCACCTGGCAACATTACCTTTGTTACAGACTTATTACAGCATAAACATAAAAATGATGAAAAAAATATGGCACCAGCGCCTGTTAACAGGAAGTTTGATTCAACAAATTCTGCTTGGGCTGATAGCCGGAGTGGCTCTGGCCGCCCTGTCAAAACCAACAGCAATCGCGGCAGGTATGCTCGGCTTGCTGTTTGTGAGCGCGCTTAAAAGCATCGGACCATTGTTAGTACTGTTGCTGATTATCTCCGCCATTGCCAACCATCAGCCTGGTCAAAAAACGCATATCCGCCCGATCATCATTCTCTATCTGCTAAGTACCTTTCTGGCAACGCTCGTTGCCGTGACGATGAGCCATCTCCTGCCACAAACATTAATATTAAACAGAACCAGCCACGCTCTCTCACCACCCTCTGGGATTCTTGAAGTACTCAAGGGCCTGCTGATGAAAATGGTGGTGAATCCGTTTGATGCACTGATAAATGCCAATTATATTGGGATATTAGTATGGGGGGTTGGGTTGGGTTTGGCATTTCGCCACGCCAGCAGCACTACCCGCTGTTTTATTGATGATGCATCACAGGCAGTAAGCTGGCTGGTGCGCATCATTATCCACTGTGCCCCCGTAGGGATTTTTGGCCTTGTTGCCAGCGAAATGGCTAAAACTGGCCTTGATACGCTCTGGCGCTATGCCCACCTGCTGGCTTTGCTGTTGGGATCGATGTTGTTGATGGCGCTGATAATAAATCCCTTACTGGTCTACTGGAAACTGCGGCGCAACCCCTGGCCATTAGTGTTTACCTGCCTGCGCGAAAGCGGGATAACGGCGTTCTTTACTCGTAGCTCTGCTGCAAATATTCCAGTCAACATGGCGCTGGCTAAAAAACTGAAGCTGGACGAGGAGACTTATACTATCTCAATACCGCTGGGCGCTAATATTAGTATGGCCGGAGCATCTATCACCATTACGATTCTGACACTGGCAGCGGTTAACACGCTGGGAATACAGATTGATATACCCAGTGCGATACTGCTCTCTGTGATAGCCACTATCTGCGCCTGTGGATGTTCCAGTGTGGCCGGTGGTTCACTCCTGTTAGTGCCGGTCGCCTGTAATATGTTTGGTATTCCTAATGATATCGCCATGCAGGTAGTCGCCATCGGTTTTATCATTAGTGTGTTGCAGGACGCCTGTGAAACCGCACTTAACTCCTCTGCCGACATTCTGTTTACCGCTGCGGTTTGCTTGGGCAGAGATCAGGAGTTGGCAGGATCTGAAGCAGATACTCGGCGTTAACGGTACCAGCAGACTGGCAGGCCGATGGTAACCTACTAGCGCACTCACTACGTGTGCGCTACATTTACGCTCTAATCCCACTGACCCCGGCCTGGATCTGTAGTTAGCCCTGACTGGAATTAAGCCCGTCTTATCATAAATCGCGTTTTACCTGTGCCACTGCCACTTAAAACCGTGAGTTGGGTAATACACAACCCGCGTGCAATACTAAAGTAAATCTTTTATTCTACAGTAAGTAGTAAAAATAAAATTAATGATTAACAATGTCAGTATAGGTAAAGATGATGCGAGCTAGCACCAGCATTGGGTAAAAATTGCCAGACTTACTATGTGACTAGTCACTTTCTTGCTATTGTCGCACCGGCTAAATATACCCGATGATGCGATTCACCGGTTTTTTAAGATGTGAAGTATGATTCCCAATCTGTCACATTGTTTCCGGGCATCGTCAGATAACAAGAAACTCACCTGCAACATAATACTAACCTGACTCTGTCAGAGATATTACTTTATGGTTATTGTTAAAGATTTGATTCATGCCTTTTGGCACCAGGATTTTGAGGCGCTGGCGAACCCATCGCTGGTATTAGCTATCTACTCTTCGCTATTCATCATTTTATTTCTGGAAAATGGCTTATTGCCCGCCGCTTTCCTGCCAGGTGACAGCCTTCTCATTCTGGTAGGTGTGCTGATTGCTAAAGGTACACTCAGTTTTCCAATAACATTGCTCATTCTTACCAGTGGTGCCAGCCTTGGCTGCTGGCTGAGCTACATTCAAGGGCGCTGGCTGGGAAATACAGCAATCGTCCAAAAGTGGCTCAGGCATCTTCCCGATCGCTATTACCAGCGTGCCCACGATCTGTTTCATCGGCATGGCCTTTCTGCATTACTCCTCGCCCGCTTCATCGCTTTTGTTCGTACATTACTGCCTACGCTGGTCGGGCTTTCAGGTTTAAGTAATGTCCGATTCCAGTTTTTTAACTGGGTAAGTGGCTTTTTATGGGTGCTGATTTTGACTTTGATAGGCTTTGCGATAGGTAAAACTTCACTGTTTCAGCGCTATGAAGATAAACTGATATTCGGGCTGATGATGCTCCCGCTAATTTTACTGGTAGCCGGGCTGTGTGGAACCCTGCTCGTTATCTGGCGTAAAAACAAGGTTCAGGCTGAGACAACCAGAAAAAAAGAGTAATTAACCCCGGCCAAATTGCAACAAAGGCAGTGCTGATATCAGGTGGCATGGACGGGCAGATTCGCTGCGATTTATTTGCAGCTCAATTTTTCCTTCCACATTCTGTTTTGCCTGTTGATATGATTCCCCCATGCGCTTTAATCGTAACTGGCAGCCTGCCGTCGCCCTGACATTGGCGCACCCAATCCCCCTCCGGATGCTTGTCAGACTACAAAAAATTATGATTTTCATAAGGTATCATGTGCTTTGCACAGTTAAGGTTTTTTCAAAACTGCTGATCATCAAAACCCGGCAGGTATTTTGTGGTTTGTTAACTTTATGTCTATGCTTGAACTTATCGGCAGACTGCCTGGTGCAAGCTTGGGGAACACTATCCATTTCCACTATTAATTAAGAAAAAACAGATGACCGGAAGATAATCTGTTCCCGGACTTGCAGGTTTGACGATTGATTATTGAGGAGCATTTAATGTCTGAAGACACTAACTCACAACACCATCTGCGCGCGGAACTTAAGCATCTGGCTGATACGCTTGAAGAGGTGCTTAACAGTTCAGCTGAAAAGTCAAAAAGTGAACTGCACAAGATCCGCAGCAAAGCCCACGATGTACTGGCTTCCACCCGGTCTCACATGAGTGACTCAGGTGAGCGCTTAATCCAGACCTCCCGTGAAATGGCTGATCGCACAGATGACTATGTACGTGAAAATCCCTGGACCAGCGTAGGCATAGGTGCTGCTATCGGCGTGGTGCTAGGCATAATGATCACCTCGCGGCGCTGATGATGACAAAATCCCAGCCCCATCACGGCCCCGGTCGGGGAATCATCAATAGCGGTCAGAGAATTATCTCCGCGCTGGTCGGAATTGCCGAAACCCGTGTACGTCTGGCAGTCCTCGAACTGGAGGAAGAGAAAGCCAATCTGATTCAGATAGCGCTGATGGCTGGCCTTGCCCTATTGTTTAGCGCATTTAGCCTGATGAGCCTGATTGTATTAATCATCTGGTCTGTAAACCCTCACTATCGTCTGATAGCTATTGCCATTACTACCGCAGTATTGTTCGTGCTTGCCCTAATCTTTGGCTGCTGGACTCTGGCAAAATCCCGTCGATCTAGTCTGTTACAGGCAACGCGCAAAGAGCTGTACAACGACCGCAAGTTGCTGGAGAGTGAGTAATGCGTCGCAGAGAACGTAAACAGCGTAAAGCCACACTGCTGCTGACAATCGAGCAGCAGCGACTCGATTTAAACGCCGGGCGCCGCAACTGGCTGGATGCAACAGCACGCTTCGATCGTAACTGGCTTGCCCTGGTTTCGATTCGTCAGTTCATTATAGTGAGCACGGGTTTGGTGGCGATATGGCGCTTACGCCATCCCCGCGGAATGAAGCGCTGGTTCAAGCGCTCTTTGGGATTATGGAGTAGCTGGCGTCTGATACGCAGTTACCGCACAGCACGGGACTAATACATCCTCTTATCCCCTGCCGCAATGGCAGGTTTTAATCGCTTAATGGGCTGCCCGTGCTTGCTTGATGTGGCAATTAACCGTGCTGCAAAGTCATTACCGGGATTACCATCCTCTGCTCTGTTACGAACCATGGACATCTGCTCCAGCTCGTCCATGTGGGGCTGACTCGCCCCTGTACAGATTCATTTTTTGCGATTGCCAGCCCTTCATAAATAGCTATCTGGCCGGCGGGAGGTTTTCCGGATACCCGTTATCGATTCATCTGATAAATTTAGCGCTAATCTAACGCTCCGGATCATCCTCCCCCCTGCTAATAGATTGCATCTATTGGGAAAATGATTAGTATACAATGACACGACCATTCAAAGGCTGTACCGGGCGGTTGTTGTCGTGACGCATCACTTCCTCAAATTGGTCTATCTGCTCAGCAGAGGCGCTTACTGGGTCCGGCAATACCACCCAGCGGACACCTTCAGAGCAGGGTGGCGTCGTTAACGAACCATTGAAGTGGTAAAAATCAGAGTACTGAAGCATCAGTTTCTCTATATCGACAGGCTCACTCAATGCAGTCGGCTGTCCAGGTTCAGTGGGCATCTCTTCCCAGGCCGGTGTCAGTTGTGGGTTAGCTTCACCCTCTTCAAACATCACAGCAACGACCGCCAGATCATCGTCACTATTTTTATAGACGAAATGCCCCTCCATAGGGTATGTCTCACCATTAATCTGATTTTCACCTGGTGAGTGGAAATGAAATTGCTGCAACGTGAAGTTTTCTTTATTTAATGTCAATGTGTTCCCATCGTCGACATTAACCTGAATCGTATGACCGTTATTGAAAATTTGCTGGTCAGTCTGTTGGAAATTCAGAGCAATTGCATCCTGGTCTGTTTCCAATGCATTCACAATATTGATGGGAGACTGATTCTTACCCGTGTCACATAGTGAATAAGCAGGAGCGAGCGAGCCCCATTCTGGCGGACCCTCATCACCCTCATAACTCCAGTGAGCAGCCGATTCTGCTGATATACCATGAAAACTGACTATCAGCATGCCAGCTAAAAGCCATTGTCGCGTCATATTGCATTTACTCCCTTTCTGTTATCCGAAGTAAAAGTATAGAAGTGACATTGCTGTTTTACCGGCTCAGGGAAAATTTTAATTTTCAATAACACTGCCTGCGACTGCGGCCACTCCACACCAGATTGCCACACACCTGACAACTGGAGCAGAGCAGCCACGATGACAATATCGAACAGAAAGAGGCCGCTACCCGCGCTTAACAATATCAGCGAGGGGGTAAGCGTAAGCGAGGAAACAGAACAACGCGCCAGATATATCTGGCGCACAAAGAAAGAGAGTGAAGCTAACCGGTAAGCCGGGTTCTGTCGTGGACAGCCATTCATCTAGGCCAGCAATCACTCGCTGGCTCAAGCAGCCTACCCGGGTTCAGTGCGGGCCGCACCATGTGAACCCCTATTTGGCCTTGCTCCGGGTGGAGTTTACCGTGCCACGAACTGTTACCAGTCGCGCGGTGTGCTCTTACCACACCCTTTCACCCTTACCTGATCCCATACGGGCCATCGGCGGTTTGCTCTCTGTTGCACTGGTCGTAGGCTTGCACCTCCCAGGCGTTACCTGGCACCCTGCCCTGTGGAGCCCGGACTTTCCTCCCCTATGTCGTCAGGCGACACAGCAGCGGCTGTCTGGTTAGCTTCGGGACGAAATGATAAAGGATCTTCGACTGTTTGTCACTCCTGTCGCTGTGCCAGTGCAAACTGGTAAAGGGCATTTTTTTTAAGCCCGTGGATCTGTGCTGTCAGTGCCACTGATTTTTTGAGTGGCAGCTCCTGGCTTAACAACGCCAGAGTGCGTATTGCTTCGGCAGGTAACTGCTCCTTTTCAGCACTATAGCCCGCCGCCAGAACCACCATTTCTCCCCTGCGGCGGTTATCATCCTCTCGCACCCAGGCCAGTAATTCTCCTGCCGGAGCACCCCGTATCGATTCCCATGTTTTGCTGATTTCACGCGCCAGCACCAGATAGCGCTCTGCTCCCCACTCAGCAATCATATCTTCCAGTGTTTCCAGCAACCGGTGGGGAGATTCGTAAAAAATCAGGGTGCGCGGCTCCGTTGCCAGCGCGCGTAACCGATCGCAACGTCCTTTCGTTTTAGCTGGCAGGAAACCCTCATAACAGAATCGGTCAGAGGGCAAACCGGCAGCACTCAAAGCAGTAATTGCTGCACAGGCACCGGGAAGTGGCACAACTCTGATACCTGACTGATGGCAGCTGCGTATCAGATGATAGCCAGGGTCATTAATCAGTGGCGTGCCTGCATCAGACACCAGCGCAATACTCTGCCCGTGCTGTAGTTTGGTAATTAATAGTTGTGCTTTCTGCTGCTCATTATGGTCATGAAGTGGAAACAACCTCGCATTAATAGCGAAATGTTGTAGCAGCAAACCCGTGTGACGTGTATCTTCCGCTGCAATCAGATCAACCTGTTTTAACACCGTTAATGCACGCTGTGTGATATCACCCAGATTACCAATAGGAGTAGGAACGATGTAGAAGGTACCGGCAGAAACCTCTGTTCTATCATTATCTCCCATTGTTTGTTCCGTATCACCGATTTAATATTGAATATCCTAGGAAAAAACATTACTGGATAAAGTATGTTTCGTTTAAACATCGTGAGAAACCAGGCAGGACGTTTCACACCGATTATTCTTGCTGCCGTAATCTTCACCAGTTGTAGCTTACCAGAGTCCCCCCAAGGCCCGGCTACAGGCACTCAGGATGTCACAACTCACTCCTCTGATTTCTACCTGCAACAGATGCAAGAAAGTAGTGATAATAACAAGTTCAGCTGGCGAATGCTCGCCATTCAGGCCCTGCTCAATGAAGGTAAAACTGATCAGGCTGGAAGATTACTTACCAATCTTCCTCGCAAGCAGAGTACTGAACAACGGCAGGAGATTACGCTGCTTCAGGCGCAGTATCGTCTTTTAACAAACCGAATCCGTGATGCCAGCACACTATTACGTCAGATTTCTCTGGACGATTTATCGCAAAATCAGTTGGCACGATACTACCAAATGACCATCACTGCTAATGAGGATATCCCCTCACTGACATTGCTGCGTGCTTATATCGGTCAGGAGCCACTGCTTTCGACGCGAGACG
The DNA here is from genome assembly GCA_936920625.1 of uncultured Enterobacteriaceae bacterium. Taxonomy (GTDB): domain Bacteria; phylum Pseudomonadota; class Gammaproteobacteria; order Enterobacterales; family Enterobacteriaceae; genus Izhakiella. Next base: position 73,033 of record CAKZHC010000015.1, on the reverse strand, counting down.
AAAAACAGAAAAATATTGATGCAACCTGGCTGGCACTCACTCATCTGAATGACGAACAGATACAAAATCTGGTCATCGATTCCAATGAGAATGTTCTGCAAGGCTGGCTCGATCTGCTTGATGCCTGGCAATCCAACAGCCACGATCCCGCTACACTAAAAAATATCATTAGCGACTGGCAGGCGCGTTATCCCCGCCATCCGGCTGCCGAAATGTTACCCACTGCGCTTAGCAATGCACAGTTAGCCCAGCCCACGCCTGGCGGGAAAATCGCACTAATGCTACCACTGAGCGGTCAGGCAAAGGTTTTTTCCGATGCCATTGAACGAGGCTTTAACGATGCCCGAACGGGTCAATTGCCCTCTCCACCGCCGCAAAACCAGCCCGATAATAGTATCGCGTCCGGACAAAGCGCACCTGTAAACAGTGGAGCACCAGCAGGCAGCGAGAGTAATCCGATCATTGCACCGGACAGCGAGGATTTTACAGAGCCAGACACCGGTCAAAACAGCACTGAAACGGGGCAATCCGATAATTCTGCATTACCTATTAATACCGCCGCCTTTTCCCCTGTTGAGATACAGCGTTATGACACTACTAACCAGCAGCCAGATCAATTAGTTACTCAGGCACAACAAGACGGAGCCACCCTGATTGTAGGACCGTTGCTCAAAGACAATGTTGAAGCCGTTGCTAACAGTCAGACATCGCTTAATGTCCTGGCGCTGAATCAGCCAGCAAATATTCAGAATCTCGCTAACGTGTGCTACTTCGCCCTCTCACCTGAAGACGAGGCGCGCGATGCAGCCCGGCACATGTGGGATCAGAATAAACGCCAACCATTACTGCTACTGCCCAACACCGATTTAGGTGATCGCGTTAGCAAAGCCTTCGCCCGTGAGTGGCAAACCCTGGGTGGTGGCACGGTACTACAACAGCGTCTGGGTACACTTAACGAGCTGAAGAAGAAAATTAATAGCAGAGCCGGAATCCGAATGTCGGGAACACCTGTAGAGATAGCTGCATCCTGGCAGGACGAGCCCACGACAGCTGTACAGGCTGAGAACACTACCTCAGCAAACGGACGACCCGACTCGCTCTATATCGTGGCAACAGCAAGTGAATTACAGCTAATTAAACCAATGGTTGCCATGAGTACTGGCAGCCGCAATAATATCGCCCTTTACGCCAGTTCACGTAGTTATCAGGCAGATAGTGGCACTGATTTCCGTTTCGAGATGGAAGGGTTACAGTTCAGCGATATACCATTGCTTTCCGGAGCAAATCCAGCACTACTGGCGCAGGCTTCAAAATATTTTAACAATGACTATTCACAAATTCGACTCTACGCCATGGGAGCAGATGCCTGGGCGCTGGCAAACCATTTCAGTGAGATGCGCCAGAAGTCCGGATTTCATATAAATGGTTATACCGGTGAACTAAGTGCGAATGAGGATTGTGTTATTGACAGGAAGCTGAGATGGAATCAATACCGCGCGGGAGAAATCGTGCCACTACCATGACACGACACCAATCAGGTAAATGGGCTGAGCAACAGGCACGGCGCTGGCTCACCGCTCAGGGGCTCCGTTTTGTCGATGCTAATAAGCGGTATCGTGGTGGCGAGCTGGATTTGATTATGCGTGACGGACTCAGGTGGATATTTATTGAAGTGCGTTATCGTCGTAATGATAAATTTGGCGGAGCTGCTGCCTCGGTCACCATGCTGAAACAGCACCGGGTCCGGCATGCTGCTGGCTGGCTGGCTGGCTGGCTGGCTGGCTGGCTGGCTGGCTGGCTGGCTGAACAAGGCATTAACCCCGACAACGCTCTTTGTCAATTTGATGTTGTTGCCGTTACCGATTGTCAAGTGCAGTGGCTGCGCAATGCGTTCACTGTGTAAACGTCATTCTGTATAAATTATTCAGGTAAATAACGTGAGGGAAAGGATTAAAGCCTGTTTTACAGAGAGTATTCAAACTCAGATTGCGGCAGCAGAGGCACTGCCCGAGACCATCTCTCTTGCCGCTCATACCATAGTGCAGGCACTATTAAACGGTAATAAAATTTTGAGCTGCGGTAACGGCGCTTCAAGCGCCAATGCTCAGCATTTCGTCACTATTATGATCAACCGTTTTGAGACTGAGCGCCCCTGCCTGCCTGCCATAGCACTCAGCGCTGATAACGTGTTGTTAACCGCTATTGGAGATGATCGTCTTTACGAGGAGATTTATGCCAAGCAGATACGGGCACTCGCTAATCGCGGGGATATACTGCTGGCCATTTCAGCACAAGGAAGGAGTCGCGATATGATAAAAGCGGTAGAAACCGCAGTAACCAAAGATATGACTATCATCGCGCTAACTGGTCACGATGGCGGTGAACTTGCAGGCCTGACAGGTCCTGGAGACGTGGAAATTCGTATTCCTTCCTATCGAAATTCGCGTATCCATGAAATGCATATGCTTACTGTAAACTGTCTCTGTGATTTAATAGATAATACGTTGTTTCCCCATCAGGATATTTTAGGAGATTGAATGAGAGCATTGCCCTTTGTTGTTACTATTTTTTGTGTACTTATGCTACAAGGCTGTGCCGCCGTAGTTATCGGTAGTGCCGCTGTTGCTACTAAAACAGCGACTGATCCGCGTACTGCCGGAACACAGCTTGATGATGGCACGCTGGAATTGCGTGTAACTAATGCGCTGGCAAAGAACGCACAGATTAAAAATTCGGCGCGCATCGTAGCTGTTGCTTATCAGGGCAAAGTTTTGCTTGTTGGCCAGGCTCCGACTATGGAAATAGCCAATCGCGCCCGGCAGATAGCACTGGGGGTAAAAGGCGCATCAGCAGTGTATAATGAGATCCGCTTGGGTAAGAAAATTACTTTGGGAACAATATCTTCTGATACCTGGATCTCTGCCAAAGTTCGTTCTCAACTTTTAACCAGTAATCAGGTTAAAGTCACTGACATCAAAGTCACTACTGAAAATAGTGAAGTCTTCCTTATGGGTCTGGTAACACGCTCAGAAGGGCGGGCGGCAGCGGAGATCGCCAGCCGGATAAGTGGTGTTAAACATGTCACTACTGCTTTCACTTATGTAAAATAACAAAAAGCCAGCTCCCGGTTAAAGGCGGGCTGGCTTTTTAGCCACTTTCACCTGCATAGCGCTCAGACTGAGCATACCTGTATCTGATAACTCATCGTCTCCGAAACCAGCGCTATAGTTATGGCAGAATAATCATTAACTCTGCGGCGCGGGAATTGGCAGATTTGGCTGATAATTGTAACACTATCAGCAGGATGCAGACACAATAGAAAGCGATACGCGGAAGAAACAGCACATCAGCTAAAACACCGGGCGGTAATATTAGCCGGACAGTGCAGCGGGCCCATGAGTTGTGCAGGATTAACCATGAATACCGCTGTAACAGAAAAACATCATATTCCCTCGTAACAGCTGACAGCATGGCAACACTATGAATAAGAATGCGTTTTATCAGGAAATTCCTGGGTTTTTACCTGATTTATATATGCTGTTATTGCTTCATTTATTTTGTTATTTTCTTCCATGAAATTTTTCACAAATTTAGGTTTGAAACCACCCGCCGTTATTCCTAACATGTCGTGCAGTACTAGCACCTGGCCATCCGTATCACACCCGGCACCTATTCCTATGACTGGAATAAAAACTGCGTCACTTAGTTTTTTACCCAGGTCCGACGGAATGGCTTCTGCCACTATTATACTCGCTCCGGATTCCTCCAGTTTTTTTGCGGTATCAACAAGTTTTAAAGCACTATTTGCATTTCTGGCCTGAACTTTAAATCCCCCAGTCACATTTACCGACTGGGGAGTAAGCCCTATATGTGCACAAACTGGAATACCGTTTCGATTAAGATGGTGTATATAGTCACATAACCATTCATCGCCTTCCAGTTTGATCATGTTAGCACCAGCCTGCATCAATTTTCCTGCATTACATAATACCCGCTCCAAGGTCGGATAAGACATGAAGGGTAAGTCTGAGACAATCATACTTTTTACATTCCCCCTTTTGACACAGGAGGTATGATAAACCATATTATCAATGGTGACGGGCAGAGTATTATCATGCCCCTGAATAGTCATTCCCAGTGAATCGCCAACGAGTAATATATCAATACCGGAGGAGGAGAGTAAGTTCGCAAAACTGGCATCATAACACGTTAGCATTGTTATTTTTTCACCAGATTTCTTCATTTCAATTAGCTTATTCACCGTAACAGCAGTCATATAACATATCCTTATTTATCAAATATATATTTCATATAATGAAAATATTATCAATCAGCCTTATATTATCCAGCCATGCCGCCAGTAAAATTATTTTACTTTTTGAATGATCAGAAACGTCATGAAGAGTTTCCGCATCTTTATAAAAAACTTTATCAACAGTAAATCCAAATCTGTTAAGCTTCCTGGTCGCCTCTGCAATTTCTTTTTCATACTGGCTATCATCATACTTTATTACGCTTGCTATCTCCTGGAGTGTTTCATATATTTTAGGTGCTATTTTTATCGCTTCTTGTGACAAAAGTGAATTACGTGAGCTGAATGCCAATCCATTGGTATCCCTGACAATAGGTATACTAACAATTTCGCCACCCAGCCCTAAATCATTATTTATCTTTTTAACGATTATTAGTTGCTGGTAATCTTTTTCACCGAAAAAAGAGTAGTCAGGACTGATGATAGAGAATAATTTAGTAACAATAGTGCTTACACCATCAAAATGACCTGACCTGCTCTCGCCCTCTAATATAGTCGAAACCACTGGCACGCTAACAGTAGTGTGGTTGTGAAAACCTTGTGGATAAATTTCGTTAATTTTTGGGGCAAAAACAATAGTTTCTTTATCACAACTCAATAATAGGTCTAGATCACGCTCAAGAGTAGATGGATATCTCGCATAGTCTTCTTGATTATTAAATTGCATAGGATTAATAAAAATAGAGACTATCTTTTTTTTGGAAAACTCTGAAGCCTTTTTTAGTAAGGCTAAATGGCCATCATGAATATTACCCATAGTAGGTATAAATGAAATTTTCTCCCCGTGTGTTTTTAAATAATATGCTATCTTTTTCATTTCTGCTACTGATTTTATGAGCATGAAAATCACCGATCTTATTTACAATTTTCCAATAATAACTATAATATCATCTTAAAATATGTCAAGGGATTTATCATGAATATAACACTGATTGGTTGTGGTTCTTTAGGCAGAGTGTTTCTGTATCTACTTGATAAACACTGCTGTAATATTAATATCATAACTAAAAATGACTACAAAAATAATTTTCTTGAATCAACTGTGTGTACGATAAATGGAGATGTTTATTCCAAAAAATTTATAACAAACTCAATAGATAAACTCAAAACCAGTGATTTGATATTATTAACCGTTAAGGCTAATAATGTTACTCAAATCATAAAAAATCTCGCCAGTAAAGTTTCTCTATTTTGTCCAATTGTTATCATCTGCAATGGAATGGGTATAGAAGAAGAACTGAAAACGATAAAACAGCCAATTATTCGCGGGATAACCAATCATGCTGCATTTACTGATGATGACATAACATTCCATAAACATCATGGTATTATCACGATTGGACCAGTCAATGAAGCCGGCAAAAGTTGTAAAATCATCGCCGACAGGCTCAATGAGCTAATGGGCCCGGTAGAATGGGAGCCAAATATTCAGGCTGCATGCTGGAACAAGCTGGCAGTAAACTGTGTGATTAATCCTCTTACTGTAAAATATGATTGTCTTAATGGAAATCTGCTGATTCATAAAAAAGAAATAGTAAATATTTGTACTGAAATATATGAAGTGATGAAGAAATTTATTCCAATCAAAGGAGTGAGCCATCTTGTCAGTCATATTTTAGAGATGATTTATTTAACATCTAAAAATAGCTCCTCTATGCGACAAGATATTATTAAAAAGAAAAAAACAGAAATAGAGTATATGAATGGTTTTATTTTGCGATGTGCCAGTCAACTTAATATAACACTGCCATTCAATGATGCTTTATATAAATTAGTCATCTTAAAAGAACAAACGTATCTTAATGAAGGTATATGATAACCACAACATTTGATTTTAGCATCACTGTACTTCCCAGCAAATGCTGTGTTCCACCCGCAGGATATTCCTGAGGCACGTAAGCTATTTATTTTTACAAAGCCTGCCATAACTGCGATGTTCACTTTTCAAAATTTAATGAAGAAAAAGTGTCTGAAATCAGATCCTGCCATTTCACAGATACGGATAATTGCTATAAATCAGCCCGGAGAAAAACACTTTATTTGGATGCGAGCCAGCACTCTTTCCTGCAAAACAGGAAAGAGTCAATATATTACCAGTAACATTACCTGTCATCAGATTGTTCAGGGATCATATACTACGTTATGCCGTTCCCCTGGTACTTGTCACGTTGCATTAGAAGGGTATTTAAAGAGGCTGACCTCAAGGTACCCCCACATGAGCAGATTAACGAAATTTTCTATGACTTTCGTTGCGCGTGCGCTCAAAATTTTCTGTTTGTGCTTTGGCGCCCACAATATCCCCCGCATTAGCTTTATCTATGCTGATATCGATTTCACTAATCAGTCTGTCAACATACGCACGATAATCTCTCATTTCCGCGCTATCTGCCGGTTTACCCTCCAGCCTCTCAGGCGTCTCAGATATTGATTTGCGGGCTGCCTCGCGCATCGCTGCAAGGGCCTGTTTTAGTTCATCGGCGTTTTTGGTTTTTTTTACCGTCGCAAGATTTTTATTAAGGATATCCATCTGTTGCGCAAGGTCTGCCAGCGCCGGAGCACTGATACCTAGCAGGGCGGCACTTAATATTGCAATCACTGATTGATTCATTGAATTATTCTCTTTACTTTCCATCAAAAAGAGAGTGTCGGCAGCACCCCTCACTCTCCTCTATCTGGCCCTGTTGTTACGTCCTGAACAGGGGCATCAGACGATGGATTTTACGTCCAATTTTAAAAAGTGTCACTGACCTGCTATTTTTATTTTGGAGAGCAGTATCGATCCGCACTGGATGTTGCTGCGGGTCTCAGTATCGTTCGCCACCGTGACAATGTTGCGCCACATCTCTTTGAGGTTCCCAGCGATTGTTATTTCGCTAACCGGGTACTGAATTTCACCATTCTCTACCCAGTAACCCGCCGCGCCTCGGGAATAGTCACCATTCACTCTGTTAACCCCATCCCCCATCAGTTCTGTAACCACCAGCCCCTTATTCATTTTTTTTAGCAGGGAGGTAAAGCTGTCCCCTTGCCCGGCAATGTGCCAGTTATAAATGCCTCCCGCGTGCCCGGTACTACTTAATCCCAGTTTACGCGCTGAATAACTGCTAAGAAGCCAGGTCTGGAGTTCACCCTGTTCAACAATATTACGTTTACAGGGTGTGACCCCCTCATTGTCGAAAGGCCTTGAAGCTAATCCTTTGATCTCAAATGGGCGTTCTTCAATCGTCATCCACTCAGGCAGAATTTGCTTACCGAGAGCATCCAATAAAAAAGTCGATTTATGATAGACACTGCGACCATTGATCGCAGCAATCAGGTGGCCCAAAAATCCGGGAGCCACTTCTGACGCAAAAATAACTGGCGCTTCCATTGTAGGAAGCTTGCGTGGCGACAGGCGGGATAGCGTACGCCGGGCACATTCAGCACCCACCCATTCTGGCGACTGAAGATCGTTAATATCACGGCCCAGGGTGTAGGCATAATCGCGCTCCATTTCACCATTCTGACTGGCAATCACACAGCTAGAAAGAGAGTGGCGGCTGGATACATAACTCTGTAGCATGCCCTGGCTATTACCAAACACTTTAACTCTTACATGGCTGCTAAAACTGCCTCCATCAGTATTGATAATACGAGGGTCTGCCTTCAGGGCTGCCTGTTCAGCCTCTGACGCCAGAGCAATCGCTTTCTCAGGGTCGATGTCCCAGGGATAATACAATTTCAAGTCTGCCGGTTCATACGCCAGCAGAGCCGGGTCGGCCGGGCCGGTAAAAGGGTCGCTTGAGGTGTAGCGCGCAATATCAATGGCCGCCTGAACTGTTTGTTTAATCGCCTGCGAACTAAGATTAGTGGAGGAAGCGCTGCCCTTACGGTTCTGATGATAAACGGTAATACTGAGCGCACCATCGCTGTTAAATTCTACATTTTCAACGTCGCCGTAGCGGGTAGTAACACTAATGCCTTTGGTTTTGGTCACAGCAACTTCTGCTGCGTCGGTGTGCCCTTTGGCAAAATCCAGCGCTTCGGATACCGCTTTCTCAAGCATCCTACGCTGTTGCGTCATTTCTGAAGATAATTTCATCGGTCTGCCATATTAAAGATAAGTTGAATTAACAAAATGAAGAGTCCGCTTTTAAGCAAGGGATAATAGCGTGAGTTTAACAGAGTCTCGGAACAATTTCGCAGGGGCGTATAAGCTGATAACATATACCTATTTCGCCGAGAGCTTTTACATGAGCAGACCACCACGAACGTGGCCAGACGACCTGCCGGATAATTCACCACTAGAGGATGAAGAAATCATCCGGGTCAGCAAAAGCGAGATCAAGCGCGATGCTGAGGAACTAAAGCATCTTGGCGCAGAGATGGCAGAACTGAGTCAGCATGAACTGGCTAAACTGCCGCTGGATCAGACATTGCGTGATGCCATCACACTAGCACAACGTCTTGCTAAAGAGGGGCGCCGCCGTCAGGTGCAGCTGATTGGTAAGCTGTTACGTCAGCGCGATGTAGCGCCGATTCGCCAGGCGCTTAATAAGCTAAAAAATCGCGACAGCCAACAAGTGGCGCTGTTAAAAAAACTGGAGGCGTTACGCGACAGGCTGGTTGCAGAGGGCGATGACGTTCTGACTGAGGTAATATCCCGCTACCCTTCGGCCAGTCGTCAGCAGTTACGGGTTTTGATTCGTAACGCCCAAAAAGAGATGGCTTGCGGCAAACCTGCTAAAGCTTACCGCCAGATATTCCACTATCTGCGTGAACTGGCTGAAAATTAATCAGATCCGACAGGTCACCCTGTTGATGATCATGTTGTCAGGCGGTGCATTTTTAGTTGCAAGCGGATTATCAGTTTTGCCAGCAGAGTTAAGGGCTGGCTGATAACAACTTAAGGAAACAGATTTTGGCTTATGGCCTTTGCTATTCAATCGGCTACACTGCGAGATTAACTGACGTCTGTTATTCCACACCTACCCGATTGTAAATTCTGGAATCCAGCTATGAAAACATTAGGCGAGTTTATCGTCGAAAAACAACACGACTTTCCCCACGCCACCGGTGAGCTGACTGCACTACTCTCAGCTATCAAGCTGGGTGCTAAAATTATCCATCGTGATATTAATAAAGCAGGGCTTGTGGATATCCTCGGAACTAATGGCGAGGAGAATATCCAGGGTGAAAAGCAGATGAAACTGGATCTGTTTGCCAACGAAAAACTCAAAGCCGCTCTTAAAGCCCGTGGTGTCGTCGCGGGTATCGCGTCGGAGGAGGAAGATGGAATTGTCATTTTCGAAGGCGTCGAGCACGGTAAGTATGTAGTACTTATGGACCCCCTGGATGGTTCTTCAAACATTGATGTCAACGTCTCCGTCGGTACCATCTTTTCGATATATCGCCGCCTTACTGCACCCGGCACCCCGGTAAATGAGCAGGATTTTCTACAGCCGGGTCACAAGCAGGTTGCAGCCGGTTATGTGGTCTATGGCTCCTCTACTATCCTGGTATATACCACTGGTTGTGGTGTCCACGCTTTTACTTATGACCCTTCTCTGGGCGTATTTTGTCTTAGCCAGGAACGAATGCGCTTTCCGCCACGGGGCAAAACCTATTCCATCAACGAAGGCAACTATATTAAATTTCCACTGGGGGTTAAAAAATATCTGAAGTACTGCCAGCAGGAGGATAAAACCACTGATCGCCCCTATACGACTCGTTACATCGGCTCTCTGGTGGCTGATTTTCATCGTAATCTGCTCAAAGGTGGTATTTATCTTTATCCGAGTACCGCCAGTTACCCAAGGGGCAAGCTAAGACTCCTTTATGAATGTAATCCTATGGCACTACTGGCGGAGCAGGCGGGGGGTAAAGCCAGCGACGGCGCCAGCCGTATTTTGGATATTCGCCCTCAGGCGCTGCACGAACGTTGCCCGTTTTTTGTAGGTAATGATCATATGGTTGATGATGTTGAGCGCCTGCTACGGGAATTTCCAGACTCGTGATTACGCCATTCAGGAAGATGCGGCTTCACTGTGCCAGGGAGGCACAACCGCGTCAGCAGACACCGTTATCCTATCCTCCCTAAGCCTTTTAGAACCAACGGATGACTAATAATGTTTGCCAGCAGGCACCAAAGGGCTGGTCTGAACGCGCGGGCACTGAAATAACAACAGAAAAAAGGGGGCTCATTGCCTTCTGCCCTGCCATCACGCTAAGGCGGATTAAGTTTGACGCATCTCTCAGATACTCAAAAACTCATTAAACACTATAACAATAAAATACATCCCTTCATTGCTTCCTCGTGACGGAAGCGGATTTAATATCCCCCAAGGCAATAACCAGCCCCGCTGTTCTATTTACTTCCATCTGACTTGAGGAGATCGATCATTCATGTTTACTCTAATTAGAAGGCCGTAAAATTGCCACAGTAGCGTTAGCACTGATGTCGTCGGTTTCAGGTCAAGTATTTGCTTTTGCATGCTTGCCCGATGCCACTGAGTCACTGACAAAATCTAACGTATGCTCCAGACAATGTGATGTAAACCACAATAACTTCTTCGACTGGACAATATGTGTGAGTATGGTTTACCCGGTAGACAGCCCGGCGCTTCAAACCCGCCTCGCCTCCGTGGAACTGGAGCCTGGCTCCAGGCCTGCAATCCAGTTAGCCAGCAACATCACACCTGTCTTATGAGCGCTACTGCTCCGTGCGTGATGATTACCAGGTAGTATTGGGTATGTCATTACTGTCAAAGATAACGCTGACCGGGCTCAGGCACCAGCCCAACTCCGGCCGGCAGCAATACAGCAGCAATCTAAAACAACAATCGCGAAAAATGAAACCATGGCCTTCTGCCCCTGGCATGTTCGCCATGGTACATTCCATGTAAAGTAACCTGCAAATACTGAAGTGCTTTATAAACACGACGACAATGATGCGCTCCTCTTTATTGCCTGCCCGTGATATTGGTCTTTTAATATCTTGCCAGACAGTTCAGGTCATGCTGTTTTGTCCTGCACATTCTTGCATTACAACGTCAGCACTAATGAAATTTTCTTCGGAGATAATTTATGTTCACTTTGATTAACGGTCGTAAAGTTGCTGCTTTGGCCCTGGGTCTGGTGCTGATGTCGTCGGTTACCGGACAGGCATTCGCCTTTACCTGCCTCAGTAACGAGGGAGAAGAAGCGATGGGGCATTGTGCTAAGCAATGTAACTTTGACCCGGATAGTAGTAGTAATCCCTTCAGTATCATTGCCTGCTTTTAGCACTGTTATTTCCTGATCTGCAATTAAACCTTCAAATTCAGCCTCACTCACATAAATGTCGGTGAGGCTTTTTTCTTCGCTGATTCCAGTAATATAACACTTCGCTTTACACGGCATCCCCCGGCGTCGGCATACACTCAGCAGGCAAACCGTACTGCAAGAAATTAATGGCGGCATCATGCCAGCAGGACGATTCTCACCACGGTCGCTAAGATAAATACAGGGTAAACTGCCATTAACTTATTAATATTTAAGTAAACATTCCGAAAACGAACCATCTCTGTTTTTTGATCACACACAACATGCATGGTCAAATTGTACCAGTGATGTCTTCAGTGTAAGTCCAGCTGTTCTTCACTATCCTATTTACATTCTGTTAAATTCAAAATTTAGGAAACAACGATGTCTGCTGTAATTAATGGTAAAAAGATTGCTGCTTTAGCTCTAGGCTTGGTACTGATGTCATCGGTTGCCGGACAGGCATTCGCCTTTGCCTGTATCGATGTGCTGGGACAGGATGCATTAGAAAGGTGTGCAGAGATGTGTCACTTTGATCCAAACTACCCTAATAATCCCGTTAATTCAATCGGTTGCTTTTGACCAAGTTATTTTCTGACCTGCAATTAAATCTTCATAATGATGCCTTACTCATATAAATGTCAGTAAGGCCTTTTCTCTTTTCAGTGCTCAGTAATAAAACATCACGCTCTGCTGGCCGGAGCACTCCCGGCACCAGTTGTACTAGCCATCTGGATGACAAACCGTCCTGTAATGCATTGACAACAGCATCAGGGGCCAGCAGAACGGAACTGCATTTAATGGCGGCAACATTACATCCGTTACTAATGACAGACTGAAACAGCGAAAAAAGAGTTACTCTGCGCATCATCTGGCTATAATAAACGCCACTTTTTTCGACCTTGTATCTTGTATTAAGGAATTCATCATGAGTTTTCATCATGTTCCGGCAGGCCAGGCGCTGCCAGATGATATCTATGTCATTATTGAGATCCCGGCGAATGCTGACCCTGTTAAATATGAAGTTAACAAGGATTCAGACGCGCTGTTTGTTGATCGTTTCATGTCTACTGCAATGTTTTATCCCTGCAATTATGGCTATATCAACAATACGCTGTCTTTGGATGGCGACCCGGTTGATGTGCTCGTGCCAACACCTTACCCTCTTACGCCTGGCTCAGTTGTCCGCTGCCGTCCGGTTGGCGTGCTAAAAGTGACCGACGAGTCTGGTGAAGATGCTAAGCTGATAGCAGTTCCCCACCCAAAACTTACCAAAGAGTATGATCATATTCACAACGTTGACGATCTGCCCAAACTATTGCGCGCACAAATTACCCACTTTTTCGAACACTATAAAAATCTGGAAGAGGGGAAATGGGTAAAAATTGAGGGCTGGGAAGACGCTGAGTCAGCCAAAGCCGAGATCCTCTCCTCATTTGAGCGCGCCAGCAAATCATAATGCTAGTGCCTGACCTTACCGGCGCATTTACATGAGCGCTTGTTCGGGGCTGGCACAGATAATCATCCAATCAAATCGCTCAGGGACCTGACCTCGACCTTACTGGTCAGGCCGCCAGTTCAATTGACTCTGTAGCACTATCAGAATGTAAACTGATAGAGCAGGCTTAGCGCCTGATCAAGACCAGAAATAGCTTCCAGATAGAGCCGTGGCATGAGGCGGTAACGCAGCGTTAGTGTTGCCAGGGAGTCAAAAATTCCCACACCATATTTCACCTGCAATCGCGGGGAAACATAACCACTGACCTCTACCTGCTGCTTTTCACCAACGCCTGCGGTGTCCAGCGTAAGGTTACTGACCCCGAAAAATTCACCAATTTTGCCCACAATCTGCCCACTGCTGGCAATCCCTAAACCAATCAGCGCTGAGGTAACGGCACTGTCACCCTCGCTACCGCTTTCCAGTTTCTGACCGCGGAGCAGATAAGAGAGTGCTTCCTCCTGAGACATCGCCGGGTCAGAAAACACCTCTACCAGGGGTGCATCTGTCTTACCAGTGACACGGAGCCCGGCAATCACGTCATCTTCTGTAGCTTCCGGGTTGCGAATGGCTTCAATATTGATCCAGGGCAACTCTGGCGAACCGGAAAATTGCAACACGCCGCGGCGCACCAGTAAATCCTGACCATAAGCGTGAAAACGTCCCTCCGGAATATTAATCTGCCCGTTAAGAGTCAGACCACGCTTGTTCTGCCCTACCTTTAAATCACCACCCAGTTTAGCGTCCAGCCCAAATGCATTAAGAGAGACGTCATCGCCCAGATGGATGGTCAGATTACTGTTAATCGCAGTAACCGCCGACTTTGGCGCTATCGGATGCAGGTTCTTATCCAGCATCACCTCATCCGCAGAGACCCGTATGACGCTTTCCGGCATATCCTGGATGGTAATATGCCCGCTGGGAATAACTACACGCCCATTAAGATTTAACTCTTTCGGAGTCGCCTCTAAGGTCAGATCTGGCGATAAATCTACATCTGCCATCGGCGGTATCGCAACGCGAATGCGATCTCCTCGTGCAATAATACTTGCGCGCCAGTCATTGAGTTCACGCCAGCTCGCACGACCAGAAAGGCTGAGCTTCCCCTGGGTCGTTTGCAGAAATCCATCCAGTGTTGAATTCATACCATTAAACAGCATGGTGAGATCGGCACTGGTTAAACTCACCGGCATTGAGCCACCTTCAAGATTGAAATACCGGAGAGACAAGTCACCGTAAATCATAGGGTGTCGCAGATTACCGTCCAGGCGTAGCTGACTGTTTAACAAACCTTTGACTGACATTTGCTGCGTCAGCACAGGATTCAGTATCGCCAGCGATAACCGGCTGGCATCAATGTTACCACTCAGCTTTCGCTTATTTTCCAGGTCGCTGATTTCCACCCTGCTATTTAACTGGCCTTTATTAGCAATTTTTATCAACCAGTCGAGCTGTGCATGGCTGGCATCTATCCTGGTATTAAAATCGAGATGGTCAAACATTACAGGCGGTGTATTCTCCTGCGTACGCTGTGCTATTTTTACTTCATTACCTGTTAAGGTGATATAGCCCTCAGGCAACGCACCGTGGCCGTTCCAGTGAATGTTTGCATCGCCATCAAAAAAACCGCTTAAGATGACATCGTTAGGTAATAAAGGTTTTAACATCAATAAATTCAATTTATTGAGCACTAGCTGGATATGGCCAGATGGCCCCAAAGTAATGGATTGTGGTACACACAGCTCCCCATTGAGGCTCCGCCAGCAGTGAGGGCCAATACTGATGCTTTGTTGCAGATGGCGGTAATCCAGCGCCACGTTATTTGTTGGCTGCCAGAAACCCATCGGTGTGTTAAAGTGAGTTTCACTCAATGTTGCCAGCCATTGCTGTTGCTGACGATTAAAGCGGCCATTCAGCTTCAGCTGACCTGCAACGGGTTCACCATTTATAGTCATCTCCAGCTGATGTTGTTGTTCGCTGCCTTTAATATCGAGATTTAAAGAATCAACCTTAACTGTGTCCTGAATCAGTTGATTAACCCTGAAGGCCAGTTTGCCGTGAATATTATCGCCTGAGGTGATATCTCCTTTCAGTGTTGCCTTAGCAATACGCATCATCTGCCAGCGCAGATTGCGCGCCGTGACATCGGTTAATAGCTGGGGATGATGTGAATTACCACGAATCTGGATAGCACCCTCCACACTGCCTTCTAATCCCGGAAATAACAAATTTTCGAGATGAGGTGCGTCTATGATGGCATCCAGCGCCAGCTTCTGTTGCAGCGTACCTTTAACAGCAAGGTGGTTTCTGCCTAAAGTCAGGTCTAATCCGGGTACCTGCCACTGATTAGTGCTATCACCATATAGCTTGCCGCGAACCGATAACGCGCTCTGTTTTACACTCCCTGTCAGTATCAGTTCTGGCACATTCAACTGCCAGGCACCATCGCAAAAGCTACCGCTGGTACGAATTGTGCCAGTTAATTTTGCTGGCCATTGCGGATATTGTCTCTGGGTGTTGAGGTTGTATAGCATCATCTCGCTGTTCCAGCTAACAGACTGGTCCCAGTCAACTTTGCCAGTTAAATCGGCGCTGCCTTGTAGTAACGCCAGATGAAGTTTATCTAGTGAAAACTGCCCGGCATCTCCTGTGCCATTGAGAGTTACTGTTATGGGCGGTAATTTTTCTCCGTTCAGGGAGCCGTTTAGTGCAAGTGTGTAATCCGTTGCCTTGCCGTTGAGCTCGAGGTTAACGTCCCTTAACTGGTATTCACTCTGTTCAGTCGGCGGCCAGTTAAGCTGCTTACTGGTTACACGCAACATCAGCGGTAATCCGGCAGATGTCAGCTCTGTTTGTGCGGCAAGTTGTGCATTGATCGGCCCGCTGAGGTTTAATGCCAGATGCAATTGCTCACTAAGCACACCAGTGAGGGCTATCCCCACCTTTTCGTCTTTCAGTGGAGCATTATTTATTGTGCCATCAGCGATAAGATTAACTGGCCACTGTTGCGCCATTAAGACCCCCCCGCTCGCATGAAATTCACCCTGCGGAGCAACAACAGACAGAGTGGTTAATTTTACGTCATTCCCCCTAGCATGCGCCTGGATCTCGAGCCGGTTGATATCCATTCCAGAGGCGCCAGCGATGTGCAGTTGCTCGGCAACAATTTGCTGTATATCGATATCCAGTGGCAATTGATAATTTGGAAGTTTAGGCAACAGCGGTTTGGCAAACAGCGTATTAAGCTGTTCGGCAACTCCGCCGGAGGCTTTTTTTTGGCAATTACTGCTCTGCGCTGCCCCAGCTGCCTTAGTCACTGCTATTTTCAGGTTATTAATGTGTGTCGGCATTAAGACCAGAGAACGCCCCCGCCAGTGGGCTCCGGAAGTGAAATCTGATAACGATACAGCGGTGCCATGCACGTTGATGTCAATATTATGCAGTGAAAGACGGCTGAGTATGATCGGATAAGGTGTTCGGATCTGTGCTGGTTGCTCAGATGACGGCCCGGATGAGGCTATTTTGGTGGTATCAACTGCAACACTGGCATCACTTACCGACAACTCGCTGACACAGATTGCGCTACGTATTAAACATGCCGGTTTGAGTGCCAGGTGAAGGTGCCCGACAACCGTGTTAACGCCAGGCATCTGATAGCTTACGCCTTTCAGATTGAGATCGCTCCAGCTCCCTTCAACACGCTTTATTGATAAGCCCGGGACAAAGTGGCTGACACCTGTAAATAACAGATTGAGCCCTACCGTGGTACCAACCAGAAATCCCGCCACTGCCGCTAACGCAAGCGGCAGACTTACCACACAAGCCAGAACATTTCGTGATATCTTCATAGCTCTGACCCCAGGCCAATATAAAACTGCATGCGACGTCTGCTACTGTCCCCAATCGGACGAGCAATATCGAACTTAACTGGTCCAACGGGGGATTGCCAGCGCACTCCTACACCTACGCCAGTCTTAAAATCACCGTTCCTGATGTCGTTTACTGCTTCACCAGAATCAATAAACATCGCCCCCCACCATTTGCCGCTGAAGTTATACTGGTACTCTAGTGAACCCGTTACTAGCCTAGATGCGCCCGTCAGTTTTCCCTTTCCATCACGCGGGGAGATACTTTTATATTTATACCCCCGAATACTGCGGTCACCCCCGGCAAAAAAGCGAAGGCTGGGAGGTATACGGTTGAAACTATTGCTATCTATCCATCCCATATTCGCTCTCATCAGAAAACGATGTTTTTCGGCCAGAGTCCGTACCCAGGCGTTTTGTGCCTGAAATATGACAAAGTCAATATCCGATCCCCAGTCTGTATTCGACACATCCACAGAATAACGCTGCGAATCTCCCCATTCTGGCATTAGCCCGCCTCGGGAACGCGTCCGGTTAATACTCACTCCGGGGTAGACCAGCATGGTGGTGTTGGTCACCCCACCTTGAGTGAAATGGACCAGTTTCCAGCTTAAGTTGAGGCCACGCTGCCAGTCATCACTGAATTGCCAGTATCGTGACGCAGACACCGAGCTTGCCGATTCCCGCGTATCGTTGACATCAGCACGCTTAAGCCCGGTCTGGAACAGGTAGAACTGTTCCAGAGGACTTTCCAGTAAAGGGATTTTGTAACTGAAATCGAGTTGCGGCTCATATTTCGACAAAATGGTACTGGTAGTAAAACTGTGCCCCTGCGAGTTAACCCATGGCCGCTTCCAGCTTGCTTTCAGCTTAGGGCCGATATCGGTGGAATACCCCACTCCGGTTTCAATCGTGTTTTTAGCATGAGGTGTAAGAATGGTAGTTATTGGTAATAGTTTTGATTGACGCGCACTCTCAAAATCAGGTGACGCAACAACTGAGTTAAACCACCCCGTTGCAGAAAGACGGCGATTGAGTTCGGCCAGCTGGGCCGAGCTATAGTAATTACCCTGTTGAAAAGGAACTAAATTTTCCAGATAGTGCAGATCAATTTGAGAGCCTTCAAATTTTACAGGCCCAAAACGATAACGTTCTCCACTGTCGTAATCAATATCCCAAAAGGCCTGCCTGCGGACCACAGAGACGCCCAGTTCGCTTTTATGATAATCCGCATCGAAGTAGCCTTTACTTAACGATATGTCGTTAAGTGACTTTTTAAAATCATCATAGGTGCCATGATTAAGAATGGTACCGGGTTTTGGTACCCCATCAGCTATCAGGGCCAAAAAATCGCTATCCTGACGGGCACCACCTCGCAATATCACCTCGGTGTTAGCAATTTTTACTGGTAAACCGGGATCGACTTTCGCATGTAACACCGATCGCATAGCGGCGAAAGGGGGCGGCGTTAACTGGAAAGTGATGGTGGGCTCATAGTACCCGAGGGCACGTAATCCCTCCCCAATAACTTCACTTATCTGACTACGAGACCGTATGTCGGCGGAGATGTCATTCTGATTGATGGTTGAGAGGCGTGCTTCAACATTCTTCTTCAGATTCCCTGATAATCCCTCCACCTGTAGCCTTACATCAGTTGCCTGGGCAACTGGCAGTATCATTAGCAGACAAAACAGGTAGCAGAATTTAATTTTTGGCACATTTACTCCGGTTTTTGCTGCTAATCTCCGTCCTCGTGGATATCCACCAAGCCATTTACTACTGGTAGCAATTTACAGTAATAATCGAAACTGATGAGTCACCTTGACCAATAATCGGTTCTGCATAAAACTGCCTGTAAAAGCTGGCAACCGACGTTAATAACTAGGGTAAAATCTGCATCCTATTTTGGTCAAACTCAGCCAATGACTCAACACAGAAATGGAGAGATTGATTTTTTTTTAGACGAAATTCCACTATATGGCGGAATTGATTAGCACCAGTTCACACAGGGTTATCCACTATCGATAGCTTACTGCCCCCCTGTACAACATGTTTAGGGGTAGTTTTTGCACCACAATTGCCACTCACTGTAACTACCTGATAATTGTAAGCCCTACGTGCGACAGTTATAATCATTACTCATTCTGACCGGCGGCTTCCCCTACAATCCTGTCAGGGCTCTGGCCTGTCTTCTTAATAGTTGGATATTTTTTGATCCTTATACCCTGCGTCAAAATTCTTAAAAGGCAGCACAGATTCATACTGCCAGACACTGGAAACAATGAGCCAATCAACAATGGAATTTTAGTATGTTAGAGAGCGTCCTCATCATATTGCTATTGATTGCAGTTAGTGCATTTTTTGCTATATCAGAGATCTCACTAGCCGCCTCACGCAAAACAAAACTGAAACTACTGGCTGATGAAGGTAATATCAATGCCCTGCGAGTATTGAAAATCCAGGAAGCGCCAGGAACATTCTTCACCGTAGTGCAGATTGGCTTAAATGCAGTTGCAATTTTAGGCGGTGTTGTCGGTGATTCTGCTTTTTCGCCATTATTCCGCTCCTTGCTAATGTATTTCATGTCACAGGCACTTGCTGAACAACTCAGCTTTATCTGCTCATTTGTGTTAGTTACCAGTCTGTTTATTCTGTTAGCAGATTTGATGCCAAAACGGCTGGGAATGATTACGCCTGAACCTATCGCTCTGAAAATCATCAACCCGATGCGCTTATGCCTGAAGGTTTTTGCTCCGCTGGTCTGGTTTTTTAATGGGCTGGCAAACCTGATTTTCCGCATATTTAGTATTCCTACAGTCCGCAAAGATGATATCACCTCCGCTGATATTTACGCGGTAGTGGAAGCTGGCAGACTGGCTGGAGTCTTACGTAAAGAAGAACATGAGCTAATAGAGAATGTGTTTGAGCTGGAATCACGAACTGTTCCCTCTGCAATGACCTCACGGGAGAACATCATCTGGTTTGACCTCCATGAAGATGAATCCAGCCTGAAAACCAAGATTGCCACTCATCCGCACTCAAAATTTTTAGTTTGCAATGGTGATATTGATCATGTCGTCGGCTATGTTGACTCCAAAGAGCTGTTGTTGCGAGTACTGAGCAATCAGAGCCTTATGTTAAGTAAGGGAACTCAAATTCGTAACGCACTCATTGTTCCCGATACACTGACACTATCAGAAGTACTAGAGAGCTTTAAAACTGCCGGAGAAGACTTTGCAATCATCATGAATGAGTACGCACTAGTAGTGGGTATCGTTACATTAAACGACGTGATGACCACCGTAATGGGAGATTTAGTAGGCATGGGGCTGGAAGAACAAATTGTATCACGTGACGAAAACTCCTGGCTTATTGAGGGGGGCACCCCTATCGATGATGTGATGCGAGTGCTGGACATCGACGAGTTTCCTAAATCAGGCAACTATGAAACTATCGGCGGCTTCATGATGTTCATGCTACGCAAGATACCTAAGCGCACAGACTTTGTTAACCTTCACGGATACAAATTTGAAGTGGTGGATATTGATAATCACCGTATTGATCAACTGCTGGTCACCCGTGTGGAACAACCACTCATCACACGGCCCTCAAATAGTGAAGAGTAGCAACACTCGCAGTTGATGGTAAAGTAGGGTAAATAACGGAAATGTCGTACCGGTTATTAAAAGAGTGGAAATAAAAGCAGGTTACTGAAGCTAGGCGACTGGCACACAGCAGAGAGAGTAATTCCTACCATGGACCAGACGCTCAGGGCACAATACAATAGCGCCCAAAGTATGATTAGTGTTCCATTTGTAATTGCAAAACCTGACGGTTGATTTCAGACATCACTGTCAGGTGCTGCTTATCTTTGACCTTTGGTATCAGGATCTTACCTTGGTCGAATTCAAACGCACCGATATTTTGTATATAAAGACGCCCGCTAAACAGTATTTTAACATACTTAGCAATCTGTAATACATTGTATTTTCTGAATATTCTCATCATAGTCAACTCCTGATTCCGTAACGCTCTAGCATCTCCATGAGAGACGCGGCTGTGTAACGTAGCAATAAAATCTTTGAACACAGCAAATATCGTTAGTTCGCGTAAACCATCAATTTTGCTATTTTTGCATACTGCTACGCAGAGAGTTTTTACTTTCTGACTGATAATCAATACGTTACAAAATATCACGTTGCAACACCATAGATCTTTCAATCGGACACATCATGACTAGTAACAGTTACCCGTCATGGTGGTCTGACAAGATCAGGGGTAGTGGAATACATCATAATATTTTGATAGTCACCTATGGTTACTAAATTATCTCTGCGCCGTCCATTATGATTCAAGTGAAACCATTAATACAGGGGGGTACAGGCAGAAGTGGTAGAAAAAACCTGTATCTTTTTTCGCCATCGCACATCAGATTTTACGATACATTTCGCTATTTTTTTAAAAAAATAATTATTTTTCATAACATTAAAATAAATATTTTGCACAGGATAACCACATTTATTCAATTCAGACTGTGGTTACTGACACGGTGTTGTACCCTATTTTTCAGATAACTCTCACTGATGGTCAGGTTTTTTTAAACTAACGACTGTTCTTTGGTTCAGTATCTGATGTAAAATAATCACTCATCGGCCCGGAACACATAACGCAGGTTATGGTTATTTTTTCGGGCAAGCTGGAATGGTGGGTCAATAGAAAGTCTGATTCCAGAAAAGAATGGAAAGACAGAAGCAAAGTCTGTAAACCCGCTTCTGCGTGGGAGGTCAGAACAGGGAAACCCGAAAACCGGGGTTAATCAAAGATTCTCTCGGTGTATAGTCCAGGGCCTGCCCCTTCCAGTCGTGAACATGTGCGCCAGCGGCCACAGCTATTGCGTGACCCGCTGCGGTATCCCAGATATGAGTCGGTCCAAAGCGTGGATAAAGTTGTGCTTTACCCTCTGCCACCAGGCAAAATTTTAGCGATGAACCAACCTTAATCGTTTGATGCTCTCCCAACTGCCCGAGATACTCCTGTAGCTCTGCATCAGGATGGGAGTGACTGACTACCACCAGTGGCGGAATGCCATTGCGAACCTGAATAGGCAAACAATTCCCCCGTTCCTCCTTCCAGGCTCTGCCCTCAGCCGCTGAATAAAGCAGCTTCATTGCAGGCGCATAAACCACCCCCAAAATCGATTTTCCGCGCTCAATAAGCGCGATATTGACGGTAAATTCATCTCTGCCTTTAATAAACTCCTTCGTTCCATCGAGCGGATCTACTAGCCAGTAATGTTGCCAGAGCTGGCGATGCTGCCAGCTCTGGGGTGCTTCTTCCGACAAAACAGGAATCATCGGAGAAAGTGATTGCAGACCTGCTACGATTACACGGTGGGATGCAATATCCGCTGCGGTAACCGGCGAATTATCCTCTTTAATGAGTAATCTTTAGTTGTGACTGGTCGCCATAAATCTGCATTATGGCATCACCTGCCTCGCGTGCAAGCTGGCGAACCTGCTCTAACATAATTTACCTCGTTTGATATTGCACTCTGCCATCGGATGTGTAGTGATCGCGAAAATATGCGCTATTCCATTTCATCATAGCAGCTTAGATTAGGGCTCAGCATAATATGTTACAAATAATGAGAAAGCATTAATCAGAGATGATCAGCATATAGCATTGCAGAAAACCGCTCCCCCGACTAAATCGGCAGAGGTTTATGAAAAAGCTGGCAAAGTGATATCCCCACTTCAGTCATAACAATCAAAGCGCCAGGTATTAATCTGATGACGCATATCTGCTATACCAATTGCGGCACCCGAGGAAGATCACTTATCTTCCTCGGGTGCCGATATTTATGCCAGTCGCACCATTCCGCATGGTGCGACTGGCATAAAACGATACCAACACCAGACACCGGCCAGCCATTCATGATGCCTGCTGCCAGCACTTAATTGTCTGTGTCCACGCATCCAGCCGTTACGAGCAAGTCAATGTGTGTACGTGTGCAGGTCATACGCGACCGGCAGAAATACGGTTTAATCGTTAACACTGAGCGATTGTGCAGGCATCAGAGCAATAATAGATAGCTGATCTTTGAGGACATATTATATTTAAAAATATGTCCTTTACATTTGATCACTGGGAGTCTATTTTTCACTATTAGTACCGAATAATAACAGAAAAATAATTTTGATAAAAAATGACACGATGATTGGTGTTGTTACCAAGCTAATAAGAAATATCAAATAGAGAGTGAAAACTAAAAAATGATCGAATGCTTTATTAGAACATTTTCCGTGGCTGGATTTAACGATGGAAGCATGATCTCTAAAGACATAGCAAAATCGGAAAAAACAAAGTCATCAAAGAGTGGAAATCTGAAGGTGATGAAATGATTGACAGCCTGTTTGAAAATAGACGTTACAAGTATGATTCTCTGTTCATTGCACTATCTGTTACTATCATGATAAGCTATAGCACCCTTGCACACAAAATCATTGATTTTAATGGAATAAAAATAACATGCAGCGGAATTTTGTTTTCTTTTTATTTTCTAATATCAACAACGCAGACCGAGGTCTATGGCTATAGAGAGGGGATTAAAACCGTATGGATTATGGTGTTATGCCAGTCTTTATTTGTAATGATTATTTGTATAGCTTCACAAATACAACCACAAAATAATCTGACTGCGCAAAATTTGAAATCTCTTTTTGGTGAATTCTGGAAAATTATGATAGGAACATGGATTTCGGTACCATTTTCTTACTTTATAAATGGCTTTATTATATCTGTTCTGAAAAAGCTCTTTCTTGGTAAATTTTTCTTTGTCCGCTATATTATCGCTTCAGTGGTGACTCAGGCATCTTTTCTGCTTTCTGCCCATACTATAAGTCTTTCATCAAAATATAGCTTCGAGAAGTTTATTGTTATATTTATAACTGCATGGTCTTACGAAGTAATGATAACTATTATACTCCTTCCGATAGGAATTAAATTAGTTAATAAAATAAAAAAATCAGAGTTAACAGATGTATACGACTGGGGTATATCCTATAATCCTTTTATTTTACAAAATAATAGAAACGAGAATGATTCAATTAACACATATCCATTCAAGTGATAACTCAAATCAAAAATTGCTGGGGACAGATACTTACCGTGATTTTTATTATTTTTTAGAAGAAGCTAAAATAATCAAAAATAAAAAAACAGACCTGATTATTGTATATGGCAATACCACTCACGATTGTGTAACTGGCATATATGACTATTTTTAGAGAAAACAGAAATACAGCGCTTGCTCCCAGACTGATTCCCCCGATCAAAGAAAGTTTCATTTAGCTGTGACTATTTTCTGGGTTGGGATGCGGTTTATTTGAGCTGGAAAATTGATAACAGGGGGAAACATCATCAGGCAGACTGAGCCACCTAATGGGGGGTATTACTGACGTCAGCCCATCAGGTAGCGGCAGCAACTCGGTCAGCCTGTTACCCCTGCCATCCAGTTTCTTCAATCTGATCACGGGATACCGAATAATTATTATTGTCACCAATTTCTAATAAAATAGATCCATCGGACCTTGTCACCCCTGGTGCCAGCTGCTGAATATAATTTGGTAACTCGTGTGCCTGATTACTGCTGATTATCAGCTGCATCAGTCTGTCAGGCAGCCTTTCGGGCCACGTCATGATTGGGTTATCGCTGACATCCAGCGCCTTCAGTCCATTAGGCAGAGGGGGTAACCTGGTCAAAGCATTGCCCCTGACATCCAGCTGGCGCAGTCCGGGAGGCAGTATCTCTGGCAAGGCTGTCAGCTTGTTCCTGCCGGCGTCCAGTATCTCCAGTTTATCCGGTAGTTTATTCGGCAACTTTGTCAGCTTGTTTTTGGTGACGTCCACCACCCTCAGACTATCAGGCAGTGCATCCGGCAGCCCAGTCAGTCTGTTATTGCTGAGGTTTAGCGTCTCCAGTCCGGGCGGTAGTTCCCGTGGCAACCCAGTCAGTTTGTTGAAGCTGGCGCACAGGTTTTTTAGACCGGAAGGCAGTTCCGGTAGAGACCCGGTCAGAGCATTACGCCAGACGCCCAACCTCTCCAGCCCGGACGGTAGTTCAGCCGGCAGCGCAGTCAGCTTGTTATTGCTGACATACAGCTCCTTCAGCCCGGAGCGCTGTATATTTGGCAACTCAGTCAGCTTGTTGTTGCTAACATCCAGCACCTTCAGTTCGGACGGCAATACCGGTGGCAATTTGGTCAGTTTATTATTGTTACTATTTAGCTTCTCAAGTCCGGGCGGTAGTACAGCCGGCAGCGTAGTCATCCTGTTATCATTGAGGTTCAGCTTCCTCACCTAGTCAGGCAGTGCATCGGTTAGTAAAGTCATCTCTTTCGTGGTCAGATCTCGACAGGAGAAATCTGCAACAGAATTTGCCAGATGGTTATGTTGCGCCAGTTCCGCAATAGTGGGATTAGCTGAATTCGATGTTGATGGCTGCGGGTTTGTGCGCGAGCTAGAGTATACTGAGACTGAGTTTAAAGACACTGGGCTGCTGGGATTCGTATTCATAGCAGATACCTTCTGAGTACAGGCACGAAGTGCATAAAGTGGATGATATGCAGTAGGACTGACCTGACCAGAATAAGGTGAAATATGCGGTGTTTCAATTAGTTACTTATAGCAATTAATTATATCTAATTGTAACTATTTCTATACGCCCGTAGCTGAACACAGCATCATGACAGTTTCTCATAGCGATTTTGGGCTGCTGTAATCCTCGCATCATATCCTGCCCAATTCCTGTGAAGTAAATGCACTTTTTAGCAGGTGCGTGTACAGCATCAGAACCAGAAATTCAGAGAAGGGTTAAGCAATACGGGTAGTCTGATTACGGAAAATAAAAAATCCGTAATCTTTTAGGGATTACGGATTTCAGTCTGCCGGGCATCACGTTTAACTGGTAAGCCTCAGTACCACACTTGTCCTTAAGCGTTTCTGCAAAGAAAGTTTACTCTGCAACCACATTTACAATTAGTCTGGCAGACTCGCTGTAAATCTGGAAACTGACTTCATGCTCACCGACAGTTCGCAGAACTCCCGCAGGCAGGCGTACTTCGCCCTTTGATACATCAACACCCGCGGCTGTTACAGCGTCAGCAATATCTCTGGCACCAACAGAACCAAACAGTTTGCCCTCATCGCCCGCTTTGGAGGTAATCACGACACTACCCAGTGCGTTGATTTTCTCCATACGCGCGGTGGCAGCAGCCAGTGTATCTGACAGTTTAGCTTCCTGCTCGGCACGGCGTGCTTCAAAATATTCAATATTTTTTTTGGTGGCTGGCACCGCTTTTCCCTGTGGAACCAAGTAGTTACGGGCATAACCCGCTTTGACATCAACCTGTTCACCCAGGCTGCCCAGGTTTGCTACTTTATCAAGCAAAATAATTTGCATTGCCTTATCCTCTTCAAGTCGTTAACAGACAGCAACCGGTTACTGATGACCATCAGTGTACGGCAACAAAGACAGGTAACGTGCGCGCTTGATGGCAAGAGCCAGCTGGCGCTGATATTTTGCCCGAGTGCCGGTGATACGGCTTGGTACAATTTTACCGCTTTCAGTAATGTAATTTTTAAGTGTAGCGATATCTTTATAATCAATCTCTTTCGTGCCTTCTGCGGTGAAACGGCAGAATTTACGACGACGGAAATAACGTGCCATTTGGCTAGTCTCCAGAATCTATCAATTCAATCTGTTCAGCATGCAATACCAGTCTATTCAGTCCATTACGCCCAGGATGCGTACTAATAAAACCGGACACATTGAGGTGCATGCCGACCGTTATACTATGCGTGATGGCCTGGTGCTGTTTGCCGCTGATAACAACAGCTACCCGACACCATGCCTGCCGATGAAAACCGGCCTCCACCTGCGTTGAGTTGTGCTCAAGCACTAGCTGGCAATGGGGAATCCCCGATGGACTGACTTTTCGAAGCGGTGTCTTGTAAACCTTACCAGACAACTGCAAACGGTTGGCCATCACGACATATTACTCTTCAGAATCCTCAGCATCTGTCTCATCGACAGTTTCAGCAGCGAAATCTTCACGACGCTCGCGACGATCATCTTTCGCTTTGACCATCGGAGATGCTTCAGTTATTGCGTGTTTAACGCGCATAACCATGCTGCGGATAACGGCATCGTTGAAGCGAAAGTTGGTTTCCAGCTCGTCAATAATCTCTTGAGGCGCTTCAACGTTCATCAGAACATAGTGCGCTTTGTGCAGTTTGTTGATTGGATAAGCCAGCTGGCGACGGCCCCAGTCTTCCAGGCGATGAATGGTACCTTCAGCGCCGGTAATAGAAGTAGTGTAGCGTTCAATCATACCAGCAACTTGCTCGCTCTGGTCAGGATGAACCATAAATATGATTTCGTAATGACGCATCAGTAATTGCTCCTTACGGATTATTCAGCCTCTCGTCAGGGTCAGCCGCAGCCCATGGAGGCAAGGAACGTGTAGCTTATATCCGGCGAATATTAATGCCACCGAAAGCAGCTTGTGAATACGGCTGAAAAAATCGACGCATAATGATAGTGACTAGCTCTGATAAACTCAAGTTAAAAGTTATTTAACCGTCAATAGCCAATAGCCGGGATACTGGTTTTAACCAGCATTCGCTTAAAACCAGAATGAGACCGACCGTAACTGAAAGCGGAGGAAAAGAACAATACGGGCAGTAATAATGATGTTTATTGTAACGACAATCAGCGGTTGTAGTCTGTTTAACATAACTCCACAACAGCCTCCGCCTCCCGGCAGAGAGGCACAGGAAATCACCAGAGCACAGAGCGTTAATCTGCCAGAGCTTGGTACCTAGAGCGTGATGGTAACAGGCTCACCCGATGACGCCGGACGTGTTATCGCTGCAAAGGCTACTGCCAAAAGTGCAGCGTATTATCTGATTATTATGGTGCAAGAAACTGCCCGGCCTGGAGTTTGGTTTGCAAGAGCGATTTTCTATGGTGCTCCCCGTGCCGCGCATCTATCATGAGTTTGATACCTGGTTTTCAAAAGTACGCTGGCGTACCGCTTCAAACAGACAAATACCTGTGGCTACGGAAACATTAAGTGAGGAGACGGTACCCACCATCGGAATAGTGATTAATTCATCGCAATGCTCACGTGTCAGACGCCGCATGCCCTCTCCCTCCGATCCCATTACCAGCGCTACTGCACCACTCATTTTGCTGTGATAAAGAGAGTGGGTTGCCTCGTTCGCCGTACCTACGATCCAGATATGCAGCTCCTGCAACAAGCGCAGGGTTCGAGCCAGATTGGTGACGCGGATCAGCGGAACACTCTGGGCTGCACCGCAGGCAGTTTTTACCGCAGCAGCACTTAGCGGCGCACTACGATCTTTAGGTACAATTACGGCATCAACACCAGCGGCATCAGCGCTACGAAGACACGCCCCTAAATTATGCGGATCGGTTATGCCATCCAGAACTAATAAAAGCGGCTTGTCCAGGGCACTGAGCAGATCAGGAATATCTTTTTCCTGATAGTGACGACCCGGTTTGATCTGTGCCACTACCCCCTGATGAACAGCATGCTGTACTTTATTATCCAGCCAGCTCCGGCTGGTTTGCTGAATGGCAATCCCCTGCTCGTTTAATGCCACTATTAATGACTGCAAACGGCGATCAACACGCCCCTTAATGATGAAGACCTGCACAAAGCGTTGTGGGTCGGACGCCAGAAGCGACTCGATAGCATGAAAGCCAAAAATAAACTCACTCATATTAATCCTGAGAAAATCACCGGGAAAACGGCTGCTGTTCTGTTATCTGCCGGCCGTGATATATGGCATTGTTCTTCCTTTAGATCACAGCATTATCTTGTATTGACTATCGTTTCTTTGGACCTGAGGACGATTTCACCGATTTACGCTTGGGTGTTTTGTTTTCCTTATGTTTTCGATTCCCATTATCCTTTGCGTTTTTTTCCCGTTTCCTGCCTGTGCTCACTTCCTCATCCGGCTGAACATTACGACCAAGTTCGCCCTGACGATGCTGTTGTGCCTGTTTTCCGGCAGCTCTGGCCTTTGTTCGGGCAGTTTTGCCAGCGCCACGTACTCTGCGAGAGCTGGAAATGAGCGTGAAATCGATTTTGCGTTCGTCCATATGTACGGCTTCAACCCGGACCTCAACGCTATCTCCCAAACGATAGGTACGACCACCAGACTCGCCAATAAGCCGCTGCCCTATAGCATCAAAATGGTAATAATCGTTATCGAGTGTAGAAACATGAACCAGACCATCAATAAACAGATCATTCAGCCGTACGAAGAAACCAAACCCGGTAACACTTGCAATAACGCCTCCGAATACTTCACCCACCTGCTCCTGCATATAGTCACATTTAAGCCAGTCTGCAACATTACGGGTAGCTTCATCGGCACGCCGCTCAGTCATCGAACTGTGCTGACCCAATTGCGACATCTCGTCAAGGGTATAGTGACAGCCACCGTCTGGCGTGGTGTTGCCCTTAACCTTGCCCCTTTGTTTAGCCAACAGATATTTGATTGACCGATGCAGTAGCAAATCAGGATAGCGGCGGATGGGTGACGTGAAGTGCGCATAACTCGCTAATGCAAGGCCAAAGTGCCCTCGGTTTTCAGGATCATACATGGCTTGTTTCATTGAACGCAGTAGCATAGTCTGCAACATCCCGTGGTCCGGCCGGTGAGCAATTCGGTCAAGCAGATTAGCATAATCAATTGGCTGGGGTTTGTTGCCACCAGTCAGGCTCAAGCCCAGCTCATTAAGAACCGTCCGAAAACTAGTGATACTCTCCTTAGTTGGCATATCATGGTTGCGAAATAGTGCGGGCTCCTGCTGTTTCTCAACAAAACGAGCTGCGGCGATATTCGCCAGAATCATGCACTGTTCAATTAGTTTGTGCGCATCGTTGCGCGTTGTCCTTTCGATACGTTCTATACGGCGTTGCGCATTGAAAATAAATTTAGCTTCTTCAGTTTCAAAAGCAATACCTCCCCGCCGGTCACGGGCCTGCTCCAGCGCTGTATACATTTGATGAAGCACCTCAAGGTGACCCGTTAGCATGTGGTACTGCGACCGTAATTGCCCATTACCCTGCAAAATCTGCCACACCTTGGTATAAGTCAAACGGGCATGGGAACGCATAACGGCCTCATAGTGCTTATAGCTTGTGAGATTGCCATTAGCAGAAACCGTCATTTCACACACCATGCAAAGGCGATCAACATCCGGATTGAGTGAACAAAGACCGTTGGAAAGCACCTCAGGTAACATCGGGATTACCTGCGAAGGGAAGTATACCGACGTTCCACGGTTGCAGGCTTCAATGTCAAGTTCGCTGCCAGGGCGCACATAGTAACTCACATCAGCAATAGCCACCCAGAGACGCCAGCCTCCGCCACGCTTCTTTTCACAATAGACGGCATCATCGAAATCCCTCGCATCCTCGCCATCAATCGTTACCAGTGGCAGATTGCGTAAATCTGCCCGTCCCTGTATGGCGGTTTCTGGCACGTTATCAGCGAATTTTGCCACCTCGAGTTTTACTGCTTCTGGCCAGGTATGAGGAATGTCGTGTGCACGCAGTGCCATTTCTACTGCCAGCCCGGTGCCCATATCTTCGCCAAGAATTTCAGTAATGCGGCCAATTGCTTTATTACGACGCGTCGAGCGCTGTAGTAATTCTATCACCACCACCGCGCCAACAGGCACAGCGGGACTAAACTCGCTCGGGACAAGAATGTCCAGACTAAGACGACTATCATCAGGCACCACAAAACCCAGTCCGGCATCAGTAAAATAACGCCCGACGATATAATTGTTACGAGGCTCCAGCACACGGACTACACGTGCTTCACGGCGCCCTTTCCGGTCTGCTTCCATGGCCTGCGCAAGGATCACATCGCCATGCATACACATTTTCATCTGGCCAGCGCTAAGATAAAGATCGTCTTTACTGCCCTCAATACGCAAAAAGCCATATCCATCGCGATGGCCTATTACCGTTCCACGTATCAGATCGAGACGCTCAGGCAGTGCGTAACGCTGCCGGCGGGTATAAATTAACTGACCATCGCGCTCCATTGCACGTAAACGGCGACGCAATGCTTCCTGCTGCTCGTCGCCCTCGATATCGAGTTCGCTTGCAAGCTCTTCCCGGCTGGCTGGTTTTTGTCGGGCATCCAGGTGCTTCAAAATATATTCGCGGCTGGCAATCGGATTGTCATATTTTTCGACTTCCTGCTGCATATTAGGATCCTTCGGCATATCAACTCCTCTGTTGTCACTCAACTATCAAGCGGCGATGATGCCAATAGCAGTGTCTGATGATGGGGCTCATTGTTAGTAACAAAGGTAGCCAGCGTATAGTGATCCCATTCCTCAGGGAAGCAGTTAGCCGCGCTATGCAGTACCTCTTTCAACCGGCAATCGTGTGTGACAGGACAAGGCTTCCAGCCAGCTGTAAAAACTTTATTGTTGCGTACCACTTGGTCTATAACAATTTCCTGCGCAGGTTTGTCACGCCGGATACCGCCACTATTACCACGCCGCATATTGATATAATTAATATGACTTAACTTATTAATGATTTCAGCCATGCAGTAGTAAGAAATACCGTAAATCTTGGTGGACGTGCTAATACTGGCTGTATTCGGTTTGAGAAGGGTGACAGGAAAAATTAACGCATGCAAGCCATAACCTGTAAAACTTGTCAGCTGCATAAGTACCTCTCACTAATGATGGACGCTACCGTCTGGTCGCGCAGTCATAAAACAGCTAACAGATATACTGCGTATGCAGGCGGAGATGATTTTCAACCTGACGCTTGAAAATATGACTAAAGAAGATTCAGGCAAAAAAACAAAGGCCGTGCCACAGGCCAGCCTTTTATAGTTAGTAATCAAAAGGATCATTCAGGACTATAGTTTCACTACGATCTGGCCCTGTAGAAATGATATCGATAGCAATACCTGTCACCTGTTCTATACGCCCGATGTAATTCAGAACGTTATGTGGTAGTGCCGCTACTGATGTAGCGCCGTATGTACTCTCGCTCCAGCCAGGCAGCGTTTCGTAGATCGGCTCAATGCCCTGCCAGTCTTCAGCTGCCGTTGGTGTTGTCGTCATTTCGCGACCATCCGGCATACGATATGCAACACATATTTTTACTTCTTTCAGGCCATCAAGCACATCGAGTTTTGTCAGACATAAACCGGAGATCGAGTTGATCTGGACCGCCCGACGTACAGCTACAGCGTCCAGCCAGCCCGTGCGCCGCCGCCGTCCGGTAGTAGCACCAAATTCATTACCTTTGGCACTGAGAAATTCACCTGTCTCATCAAACAGTTCAGTGGGAAAAGGACCAGCTCCTACCCGGGTCGAGTACGCTTTAACAATTCCTAAAATATAGTCTACACAGCGAGGACCAATGCCCGATCCAGTCGCCACACCACCTGCTGTAGTATTTGAAGAAGTGACATAAGGGTAGGTGCCATGATCAATATCCAGCAGTGTCCCCTGCGCCCCTTCAAACATAATCAGGTCACCACGCTCATGCGCCTTACAGAGCAAGTCAGAAACATCTGTCACCATACTGGTAAGCGTGCCAGCAACCTCGAGCAACTCTTTCAGCACACTGTCGTAGTCAACTGCCTCTGATTGGTAGTAATTAGTCAACTGAAAATTATAGTATCCGACGATCTCTTTCAGTTTACCGGGAAGCGTCTGCTTGTTGAAAAGATCACCTACGCGCAGGCCACGGCGGGCAACCTTGTCTTCATAAGCCGGGCCGATACCACAGCCAGTCGTTCCTATTGCATTGTTTCCAAGTGCTTTTTCTCTCGCCAGGTCCATTGCCACATGATAGTCGAGAATGAGCGGACAGGCTTCCGAGAGCAACAGCCGCTCGCGCACGGGGATACCTCTCGCTTCCAGCTCCTGCATCTCTTTCATCAATGCAGCAGGTGAAAGCACCACACCACTAGCAATAATACTGGTAACATTCTCACGCAGGATGCCTGAGGGTATTAAGTGGAGTACCGTTTTTTCACCATTAATAACTAATGTGTGACCTGCGTTGTGCCCCCCCTGATAACGCACAACGTATTTAGCGCGCTCAGTTAAAAGATCAACGATCTTTCCTTTACCTTCGTCACCCCACTGGGTGCCGAGTACCACAACATTCTTGCCCATTTTTTTAAAAGCACCGATTAAGTAAAAATGGATTTTATCATTGCTATCGCTGACTTTCAGCTCTTTTGGCCTCTGTTCAGCCAGTTTTTCGGTACTTTTTAATATAGCAAAAATAGTAATATCCCGTAGCAGGCCTGTAATAATACTGGCAATCTCCAGCTCTGCAGACAGATTGATATAATTAAAAATAGCTTATAAATTCGGCTCTGCCGCATCATCATGGGCCTGAACAGATAAACGATGGGCAACACTAAATTGTAGCTTCTGAGCAACATCGGGCAACATCCATTTAGCCCGATCCTGGAAATACGTCAGCGGCGAGTGGCTGACGGAGGTTTCATGTAACGGAAGAAATCACTATCAGGGCTCAGCACCATCATGTCCTGACTGCTGCTGAAACTATGTTCGTAAGCTCGCAGACTACGAATGAATGCATAAAAATCTGGCTCCTGACTAAATGCATCAGCAAACAATTTTGCCGCTTGCGCATCCCCTTCACCGCGCAGTGTTTGCGCCTGACGTTCGGCTTCCGCTTCTATGCGCACCACTTCGTAGTCAGCCTGCGCCTTAACCTTTTCAGCTTCTTCTCTTCCTTGTGAACGCTGGCTAAGCGCTACCGCTTTACGTTCGGCACGCATGCGGTTGTATATGGCTTCAGAGACTTCACGTGGCAAATTGATTTGCTTGATGCGAACATCGACAACCTTAATCCCTAACGCTGCCATACTGTTAGGATTAACAGGCGTTACATTACCGGCCGTTTCACGTTCGACACGTTTGGCAGCAGAAACAATCGCATCATCAGCCGCTGGCGTGCTGACATCATCATCTGCACCCGCTGATCCGTCATTCAGTGCATTACGCACGTCGGTAGTCAGCCGGCCACGTGAATCAGTAACAATATCTTTCACATCCAGACGTCCCATTTCGGACCGCAGACGGTCACTGAATTTGCGTCTTAACAACCTCTCCGCCTGATCGAAGTCTCCCCCTCCGGTGGCCAGGTAATAACGGCTAAAATCACTGATACGCCACTTAATATATGAGTCAACAATCAGATCTTTCTTTTCACGGGTTACAAAACGATCTTCCCGGTTATCCATCGTCTGAATACGGGCATCCAGCGATTTGATTGAATCGATAAAGGGAATTTTGATATGTAAACCCGGTGAGTAAATCAGTGGTTTGTTCTCATTGTCACGCAGAACTTTACCAAAACGCATCACAATACCACGCTGGCCTTCTGGTACCACGAATAGTGACGAGTACAGTACCAGTAAAATAAAAGCTGTGATGACAATAAATATATGGCGCATTAATCAGTTCTCCCTTCGCGCTGGCTGTCATAACGAGATGCGTTAGCACGGCGCTGCTCCATGACATCTTCAGACATCACCGGAAAATTACTGCTTCGGACACTATTGTCTGAAGGCATCATCTGGCTCATTGGGGCACCATTATCCTTCTGTTGCTCGCTGGAGCTTTGCCCCTTCATTAGTTTATCAAGCGGTAATACCATTAAATTATTGTTCTTATTGTTGATGAGTATCTTACGCGTCTTCCCTAGTACGCGCTCCATCGTTTCAATATAAAGCCGTTCACGCGTAATTTGTGGGGCTGCACGATACTCCGGTAGTACTTTGCTAAAACGCACGACTTCTCCCTGAGCCTTTAGTATGACGCTGGTTTTATAGGCGCGCGCTTCCTCCATAATACGCTGAGCCCGCCCACTAGCCAGCGGCTTAACCTGATTAGCGTAAGCCTCAGCTTCCCGCACATACTGTTCGCGGTTTTCACGAGCGGCAATAGCATCATCAAAAGCAGGCTTAACAGCTTCTGGTGGCCTCGCGGTCTGAAAGTTTACATCAAGCACTGTGATACCCATGTCGTAAGGGCGTATCGTCTGCTCGAGTTCACGCTGGGTTTCACTACGAATTACTGTACGCCCCTCAGTGAGTATGCGGTCCATTGATGAGCGCCCAATCACACCACGTAGCGCGCTATCTGTTGCCTGGCGCAGACTGTCATCAGCATTAGCGACTGAGAAAAGATAACGTTCAGGATCGGTGACCCGGTATTGTACGTTCATCTCAACCTTTACTACATTTTCATCTGCGGTGAGCATCACACCTTGTGCTCCCTGCTCGCGAACCGCTTCAACATTTACCGGGATTACCCGATCGATAAAAGTGGGTTTCCAGTTCAGGCCCGGCTGCACAATATGGCTGAATTTCCCAAAACGGGTAACGACACCACGTTCAGCTTCTTTAATAGTGTAGAATCCACTAGCGGCCCAAATCACCACAACAACAGCAGCAACAATGAGAAATATACGATTATTCCCCGAAGATGCACTGTTGTTACCGCCTTTGTTTCCACCACCAAACCCTCCGAGCTTTTGACTAAGCTTGCGGAAAATATCATCAAGGTCAGGGGGGCCTTGATCGCGACCACTCTTGTTGCCGCCGGAGTTTCCACCCTGATTGTTGCTACCCCACGGATCACGGCCCTCCCCGTTTTTACCGGGCTGATTCCACGCCATTTTTTGCTCCATTATCTTATTTTATGCGGTGGTATTATCTGAGTTCTTTAAATACGTTCAGGCATAATCAATTAACAATATAATCTGTCAACGCCGATTCCTGCTTACACAATCGACGCCACTCTACAGCCCGCATACGAACATTCATACCAACACTCCCATCCTCTTCATTCCACTCTTTTTCAATGGCATGGAGCTGATAGAAGCGGCTACGCAACCGCCCGGCATGGGACGGTAAACATATATTATACTGTACAATCTCACCAGAGAGGCATTCACTCAGCGCCTGTAACAGCAAACTTACCCCTTCACCGGTTTCGGCTGAAAGCCAAACTCTCACTGGCCGGTTATCATTGTCTCGATCAATGCGAGGTGCGAAGTGTTCAAGCATATCAATTTTATTCATCACATAAAGCACCGGAACCCCGTTCGCATCGATCTCTTCAAGGACACGTTCTACTGCGCTCGTATTCTCATCTATACGTGGTGTCGCTGCATCCACGACATGCAGCAATAATGTTGCCTGGCGGGTTTCCTGCAAAGTTGCTTTGAATGCTGCAACCAGATCGTGTGGTAAATGACGGATAAAACCTACCGTATCAACCATCACCGTTGTTCCCACATCCTCAACATCAATCGCACGTAAAGTGGGGTCAAGGGTAGCAAAAAGCTGGTCGGCGGCATATACTCCGGCTCTCGTCATTTGATTAAACAGAGTTGACTTTCCTGCATTAGTATAACCAACCAGTGAGACTGTGGGTATATCCGCTTTGTTGCGCGCCTGCCGCCCCTGTTCACGCTGCGTTTCTATCCGCTCCAGGCGCTGGAGGATCTGACTTATGCGATTGCGTAATAACCGGCGATCGGTTTCCAGCTGGGTCTCACCAGGACCACGCAGTCCAATCCCCCCCTTTTGACGCTCAAGATGAGTCCACCCTCGCACTAGTCGAGTTGACAAATGGCGCAACTGAGCCAGCTCAACCTGGAGTTTGCCTTCATGGGCCCGGGCTCGTTGTGCGAAGATATCCAGAATCAAACCAGTCCGGTCAATGACACGGCATTCACAGAGGCGTTCCAGATTGCGTTCCTGAGCAGGCGTCAGAGAGTGATCAAACAATACAACGTTGGCACCAGTCGCCTTTACCGCTTGGGCAATCTCACTCGCTTTACCAGTGCCAACAAAATATTTCGGGTGGGGCGCCTTTCGGCTTCCCGTCACCATTTGTAATGCATCAACGCCAGCCGAAGAAACCAGTGTTTCAAATTCCCGGAGATCTTCATTATCTTTGTCTTGTGGAAAATAGATATGCACCAATACGGCCTGCTCACCGATACCATAACGGTCGAACAAACTAAAAACCTCTCTCGAAACCTGTTAATGATCTTAACCTATTGGTCATGCTGCACAATGGCTCAAATTTTATCAAAAACATTAGCATCACGTCGATAGCACTCAAAACCTGGCGCAACACAGAAACCGGTTACCAAGCAGTAACATATTGGAAGATATATAATATTTAAGCAACGCGACTAAACTAAATCCTTCATAAATACGAATACTTTTCTCCACGGCCGTAGCCGCACAGACAAGCGCTCCTTAATTCTCTTCCAATAACAGCTCCAGCTGACACATTTCTCCAAAAAATATTGGCTACATCTCAGCTACAGCACGTACCCTACTGCCTGACGGTTTGACACACTTACTCGATATCATTGTTATCCTGTGATTGCATTACAGGCGTAGCTTGTTGATTATTGTTACTATGATGATGATTACTACCACCGGGGTTATTACTGTGGTGCGAAATCGGACGAGATGGAACAACAGTGGATATAGCGTGTTTGTATACCATCTGACTGACCGTGTTTTTTAACAAAATAACAAACTGATCAAATGACTCAATCTGACCTTGCAACTTAATACCATTCACTAAATAAATAGAAACCGGAACACGTTCACGACGCAAAGCGTTCAGGAACGGATCTTGTAACGATTGCCCCTTAGCCATTCTATCTTTTCCTTATCTGATTGTTGTTTATAACTTTATGAGCTTACAAGCCCTAAAATGCAGCATAAAAATTTGTTCATGGTACAGCCAATTGTACACATTCATTTGTGTTTCGCACTAAGAACCTTGAACGCCTGGTTGCGAGCAATGTGTATTTGTTCACTTTCCAGCCAGTGAAGGTCATGCCAGCCACGTAACCACGTTATCTGCCTTTTGGCAAGCTGTCGCGTTGCACAAATCCCTTGATAAACCATCTGATCGTAGGTGATTTCGTCCTTAAGATATGACCACATCTGGCGATAACCTACGCAACGGACAGAAGGCATTTCCTGATGTAAATCACCCCGAGCAAAAAGCGTCCTGACCTCTGCCTCGAATCCTGACGCTAACATTTGCTGGAAACGCAGTGCAATGCGCCGATGAAGGGTTTCCCGGTTTACCGGCATGATTGCAAACTGTGTTACATCATAAGGCAAGGTATCTTTCGACATTTTAGTTAGCGCAGTTAACGTTTTACCTGAAACAAAAAAAACTTCCAGTGCCCGTACGAGTCTCTGAGGATCATTCGGATGAATACGCTCACCGGCAACACTATCGATTTTACATAACTGGTGATGCAGATATCCCCACCCCCTTTCACTTGCCAGTTGAGTTAGTTGCCGACGAATATCAGGGCTGGCTGGCGGCAAAGGTGATAACCCCTCTAACAATGCCTTGAAATAGAGCATCGTTCCACCCACCAGCAACGGAATTCGCCCAGTACGGGTAATCGCCGCCATCTCTCGCAATGCATCACGCCGGAACTCGGCCGCGGAATAAATTTCTGCTGGGTCACGAATATCTAACAATTTGTGGGGAGCTAACGCTAGCTCTTCGGCTGAAGGTTTAGCAGTGCCAATATCCATTCCCCGGTAAATCATCGCAGAATCGACACTTACCAGCTCTACCGGCAGATACTGCCGTAACCCGATTGCCAGCGCCGTCTTACCAGAAGCGGTTGGTCCCATTAGAAAAATAGCTTTCGGACAGCCTGTCTTAGATGGTCTACACATACCGCAGAGTATTTATAGCCGATTCAATATCAATCTGTTGTACTAACCCGACGGGCGGCGATTTGACCAGTCGCGGGCAGCATCTCTCCAGGTCTGCCAGCAAACTTACCGCCTGAGCGTGATTCCACACTTGTTTTTCGCTCAAGGCACGCTCTGCCAGCCACACTTTTACCTCTGTTAGCGTAACTGCCGGCTGGTTAGCCAAATATATTAACAGTTCGGGAAGCAAAATTTGTAAATTCTGATGTCGTAATGGAAAAGGTACTGCAAACAAAATAGCATACTGTCCATCAATTCGAATATCGATTGCAACTTTCTGTAAAACATCAGATTGTTTACTTATCATCAGCAACTCTGTTTTTGCAACCTTTATCCTCAATGGGATGAGCAATGGTTGAGATTTTAATCTATCTTCATCAAATTGTGCCCGCTTGAACCAGCGCTCTGCAACTGTAAGGCTCATCAATTGCAGCCCTTCCTGATAATGCAGCAATGCATAACTACCAGACAGCACAGTTAACATACGGCCAAAACTGTGACCGTGAGCGGGCAGTTCAGATACACTGGCGGCCAGATTATCAGCCGGCGGCTCTTCCAGTCGCTCAGATGGTACTGGCTGCATCAGCCGCTGATATAACGCCCCTTCTCGCGGCTGATATGGTTGCCTGTGCGCCATTCTGGCGTGTGATTGCTGCCCCGCTGCCTCTGAAACAGAGGGAGAACTAAGACGGGTTTTCTCATCTGCTTTCACGGCAAACTGATTGCTTCCCGCCGCAGCGCGGTTTACCGGACTCAAGCAATTCTCTGGTACCGAGCCATCATCAGGCAGATCCTGTAAAGATAACGCTGATACTCCACTTCCCTGAACCACACTGACCACACCCTGATAGATAAAATCGTGTACCAGCCTCGACTGCTGGAACCGTACTTCCTGTTTAGCCGGATGCACGTTAACATCGACCTGATGCGGCGCGATGTTGAAATAGAGAACGTAAGCGGGCTGATGATCACTTCCTATTTTATCCTGATAAGCCTGGCGGATAGCATGATTAATCAATCTATCACGCATCATCCTCCCATTGACATAGAAATACTGTAATTCTCTTAATACACGGGCCCCTTTGGGATCAGCTACCCAGCCTTGCAAACCAAGATCACCATGCTGCCATGTCACCGCCAACGCATGCTGCAAAAAAGCAGTTCCACAAATTGCACCGAGCCGACGTTCACGTTGTTCCACTTCGCTGATACCACGATACTGGCGCACCAGCTTTCCGTTGTGGGTGAGAAAGATGGTCACATCAAAACGCGCCAGCGCGATGCGCCTCACCACTTCATCTATATGGGTAAATTCTGTCTTTTCAGTGCGCATAAATTTACGCCGGGCTGGCGTATTGTAGAACAGATCCAGTATTTCCAGCGTTGTTCCGGGTGGATGAGCGGCTGGTTTAACCGTCACTTCCATCTCCCGCCCCTCAGCGTAAGCTGACCACGCCTCTTGCTGCGTTTCTGTGCGTGAAGTCAGCGTGAGCCGGGAAACTGCGCTAATACTTGCCAGCGCCTCACCGCGAAATCCAAGTGTGATTATCGCCTCAAGATCATCGAGCGTGGCAATCTTACTGGTAGCATGCCTTGCAAGTGCCAGTACCAGATCATCCTTAGGGATACCACAGCCATTGTCACGGATACGGATAAGCCCGGCTCCGCCTTTTTCAATATCAATATCAATACGTGTTGCACCAGCATCGAGGCTATTTTCAATTAACTCTTTAACCACAGAGGCTGGACGTTCAACCACCTCTCCCGCAGCGATCTGGTTAGCTAGCTGTGTCGGTAACACCTGAATGGACATAAAAATTCCTCATGAAAGACTCTCAGGAAATCTGACTTAAGCCCCGTCCCTTACATTATCCCCGGTGATATCAATGAAATGGAATTTTTAACGTCTGCCCGAGTATGACTTTTGAAGAACTCATCTTATTTGCCTGCATAATAGCTTTGGAACTGACACCATACTTCGCCGCAATCGTTGAGAGAGAATCACCACGCACAACATTGTGCCGTTTCTCTCCACCCCGTTCAGGGGAAGGAGCACCATTACGGGCAGGTAATTTAAGCCGTTGCCCCACTTTTATATTCTGGTTCTTGAGCTGATTATACTGAGTCAGTAATGGGGCGCTGATAGCATATCGTTTGGCGATTTCTGATAGTGTTTCACCCCGTCTGACAATGTGGAAACGCGCGTCACCCGAGAACAGACTGGGGCTGGCTCCACCACCAAAATGCCCTGCATTATTCTTTGCCACAATTTGTTTTATGCGATTTTTCTGCTTTGGCTGCGATTGTAATGGATGGTCACGGAAGTAATAACGCAGGCCATGATAAATAGCCAGTGCAACTTTCTGTTGATACGCTTTGGTTGCCAGCTGTCGTTCTCCCGCTCTGTTACTGATAAAACCTGTTTCAATTAAAAGAGAAGGGATATCAGGTGAACGCAATACACCCAGGCTGGCATGCTCAGGCTTATTCTTATGCAGTGTTCCAATAACTTTTAATTGTGTTAGTACATTGACCGCTACATCGTAACCCACACGTTGTGAATGCCCAAATTGCAGGTCTAACAGTGCCTGGCTCAGATAAGGATCA
The DNA here is from genome assembly GCA_936920625.1 of uncultured Enterobacteriaceae bacterium. GTDB lineage: Bacteria > Pseudomonadota > Gammaproteobacteria > Enterobacterales > Enterobacteriaceae > Izhakiella. Next base: position 31,566 of record CAKZHC010000015.1, on the reverse strand, counting down.
GCCTGACTGTGAGCCAGCAGATCACCAGCGCCACCTAATAACTCTGACTGTTTTTCGTGCTGCTCGAGCCAGGTTGCCATTTCGCTATTTGCCCGGCGGTTAGACAGTACCCAAACCGACGCACCGGATGCACGTTGGTTGGGTGCAGCATCCGCATGAATAGATACCAAAAGATTAGCATGCTGTTTACGTGCCACTTCGGAACGGCCCATAACAGAAACAAAATAATCGCCATCGCGGGTCAAAACAGCTCTGAACATGGGGTCTTTATCCATCAATGCCTTCAGCTTACGGGCAATTGAGATGGTCACATTTTTCTCTTTCAATCCACCAAAGCCAATAGCGCCTGGATCCACTCCTCCATGCCCTGCATCAATTGCCACTATGACTTTGCCAATGGCTGACTGCACATGATGCCTCACCTTTGACGATTCAGGGTCGCCACCGGTAGCGATGGGAAGATTGTGCTTCGATAGATTGGTGTGCTGGTTTTGATAAGCATTGTGTCGACTCACAACCGGCGATGAGGGAGCAGACTCTGATTTATGAATAGTGACTATCATTTGGTAACTTTTCTCTAACTTACGGGTGATCGCGCTAACGCGTCCAGGGCCGGTCAGATCAAATACCAGACGAATACTACCGCTCTCTTTGGGTTTACTGGTACGAATACGCTTTATCAGGTTTTCACCATTAAAATTAAGTGGCAGCCCCTGAATTATCCCGGTCTGCCGAATATCAGTTACTACTCGCCAGGGGTTGTGCAATAAAAAAAAACTGGACGCTGGCTTGCCGTCAAAACGTAACGTCACTCTGGCCTCGGCGTTATCGTTGAAAACATGGATATCAGAAAGTGTGGCAGCCACACTCTGGAAGGAAAACAGGAAAAAAAGTATGATCAGCTTCGCTATCGTATATCGCATCAGTGAGAACCTTTTTCCTCACCTATCTTCCCGAGCATAATTTCTCCTGTCGCACTGAATGCGCGTAACTGTGCCTCGCGCCCTGTACCATGATAGTGCAGGTGAAGAGAGAGATCAGGTGGCGGCAAAACGCCAGTAGCACACTGTGGCCACTCCACCAGCCAGAGTGCATTATCTCTGTCGTAGTCACGAACACCGATGAACTCCAGCTCTTCAGGATCGCTCAGCCGATAGAGATCAAAGTGATACAACATGCGACCGGCTAAGACGTAAGGTTCTACAAGGGTATAAGTGGGGCTTTTGACACTCCCCCGATGACCAAGTGCCAGTAGCAATCCCCGGCTGAATGTGGTTTTACCTGCCCCCAAGTCCCCAAGCAAATGGATAACGACACGACCACAACAGACACTGGCAACAGCAGCACCCAGAGCAAGAGTGGCTGATTCATCTGGCAGAGAAATCGCAAAACTTTTCATTTTATTGTTGTCATATCAGGATTAACGTACAACCAGATCTGAGAAAAGAGATCGGAGGCCAGTATCCCCCGTGTTCCCCTTCGTGCCGCTATATTATCAGCCGCAGCACCATGTACCACGCAGCCAGTACAGGCGGCATCATATAACGGTAACTTTTGTGCTACCAGTGCGCCAATAATTCCGGAAAGCACATCTCCCATTCCGCCACTGGCCATACCTGCGTTACCTACATCTGCTATCGCCAATTCTCCTTCACTGTTAGCGATGATGGTGCCGGCTCCTTTAAGCACGACCACACCTCCATAACGTTTTACCAGACATCGGGCTGAATGCAGGCGATCACGCTCAATTTCACTGGTTTTAACATTCAGCAGTCTGGCGGCTTCACCAGGGTGGGGGGTAATGATACGATTTTGACCTTTATTGGGCCTGATTGCCAGCAAGTTTAAAGCATCAGCATCCCATAGCATCGGTTTTTGCAGAGTTTCAACCTTTTTAATTGCAGCTTTACCCAATTGACCCTGACCGAGCCCGGGCCCAATAACCACCACATCGGCCCACTCCAGTGCGGCTTCGATTGTTTTATCATTGAGTTCATCGACCATCAGTTCGGGTCGTGCAGCCAGTATCGGACCACTATTATCTGAATGCGTGAGAACCCTTACCAGACCAGCACCCGTTCGCAGAGCCGCCTCAGATGCCAGACGAATCGCCCCCGCTGTGCCTTTATCTCCACCAATCATCACCAGCCGCCCGTGATCGCCTTTGTGGCTGGTGGGCCGGCGCGGCGGTAACCAGTGCCTGAGTAAACATTCATCTAACCGTGACATAGGCGCTTTTTTTTGTGCCAGCCAGCTATCAAGCCCCAGCGCATTATAGTGAAGCTTCCCGGTATGATCACGCGCACGACCTGTAAGTAATCCTGGTTTGAGTGCAATAAAGGTGAGAGTATGGGCCGCGGTGATCGTCGGACCCGGCGTAATGCCAGTCGCCGCCACCAGCCCGGATGGAATATCTACCGCAAAAATAGGGGCTCTATGCAGGTTAGCCTGGTTAATAAGTGTTGAGTAAGGTTGCTTTGCAGGCCGGTTAAGCCCGGTTCCGAGCAACGCATCAATGATGATATCCACCGATTCAGGCCAGGGAGCATCTGGGGCATGAATCACGCCGCCAGCGGCTAACCAGCTCTTTTTGGCTTCTGCTGCCGCTGATGGTAGAGGTTTACTGCCTTCACAGGCCAGCAGCGTCACCTGCAATCCAGCGGCCTGCGCCAGACGGGCTACAACGTAGCCATCGCCACCGTTATTACCATGCCCGCACAAAATCAGCCAGTGGGCTTTCTGTGGCCATATCTGCCGCACCTGGTTAAAAACAGCATCCCCGGCACGCAGCATAAGTTCATATAATGTCAGGCCCAGTGCATCGGCTCCCTCGCGTTCAAGAGAACCCATACTCTCGGCAGGCCATAGCAAGTGTGGTAGAATATTTCGGTTTTCAACGTTAATCAGGTCACTCATGTCTCATCCTCTTGATCTCACCGAACTTGCCCAACAGATCAAACAGTGGGGACGTGAATTGGGCTTCCAGCAGGTAGGTATAACTGATACCGATCTGAGTACGCAAGAACCGCATCTGCAAAAGTGGCTGGATAAGCAATATCATGGCGAAATGGCATGGATGGCTCGTCATGGTATGATGCGTGCACACCCTCAGGAACTGCTGCCCGGCACGTTACGCGTAATCAGCGTACGTATGAACTACATGCCTGCCAATGCGGCCATTGCCCGTGTGCTGAAAAGACCACAATTCGGTTATATCAGCCGATACGCTCTTGGACGGGATTATCATAAAGTATTGCGCAGCAGGCTTAAAAAATTAGGAAAAAAGATTCAGCAGCATTGCGAAACTGCCAATTTTCGTCCTCTGGTCGATACCGCTCCGTTGCTGGAAAGGCCCCTGGCCGCCAAAGCCGGACTGGGCTGGACGGGCAAACACAGCCTGATTTTGAATCGTGAAGCAGGATCCTGGTTTTTCTTGGGAGAACTGCTGGTCAATATCCCCTTGCCGCCTGGCAAGCCTGTGCCAGAAGGCTGCGGCCGGTGTGTCGCCTGCATGCAGATTTGCCCGACAGGTGCTATTAGAGAGCCCTATATTGTAGATGCCCGCCGTTGTATTTCCTATTTAACAATTGAATTAGAAGGTGTTATTCCCGTTGAATTGCGTCCGCTGATTGGTAATCGTATCTATGGTTGCGATGACTGCCAGCTGATTTGCCCATGGAACCGCTTTGCCAAACTCAGTGATGAAGCTGATTTTGCACCACGCTCCCGGCTTCACGCTCCTCTGCTGACAGAACTTTTTCGCTGGGACAAAGAGACTTTTTTGCAGGTAACTGAGGGGTCAGCTATCCGGCGTATCGGCCATCTGCGCTGGCTGCGCAATATCGCGGTGGCATTAGGAAATGCCCCCTGGTCAGAAACAAATTTGCAGGCGCTTCAATCACGGTCAGGAGAAAACCCGTTGCTCGATGAACATATTAATTGGGCTATTGAACAACAACTAATACGGCGAAGCCAAGAAAGCATTGAGGTATTAAGCCGTCAGCAACAACGACTGGTACGTGCGGTCGAAAAGGGGTTGCCGCGAGACGCCTGAGGCGACTTACATCAAATTACTGTAGTTATCCACATTCTGTGGATAAAATAAAAAACGTTGCCAATCAATGCCTCAAAAAAAAGCCAGAACTAATTATTTTAATTTCTTATTATATATTTTTTTAAAAATCAATAACTAAAAAAATTAAAATAAGAATAATCATATTTAGAATTAGCCGGAAAATAATAACAGCCTGTGGATAACTCTGTTTACATAGCTAAATATTCCCGAAAAAATTTGTTAACAGCAAGTAACTCAAGGGCATCACCGGAGGATTGTTGCGGCAAAATTTGTCTGGCTCTGGCTAAAGACATCATTTCTTAATACGTGGATTTTTGCCGGCCGCAGTAACACCACTCCATGGCAGATAATACTTCACATTGGATGGCCTTTAGTACCACCAGCAGTTTGCGTTTGCAGACATCCGGCAGGGTCCGTCGTGACAATCCCAAAGGGAGCGGCAACAAATGCATCGGTTACGATAATCCGGGTATCCTCCTCCACCTAGATCAGGCTGTTTTAAAGGATTACACGCTCTCTCATTCGCTCTTTTTTGTCTTTGCTATCCTTTCATCTGTAATAAATAAACCAGCAGATAAAATACCGTTAAACTTGCAATGACCGCCACCACCATCCGGCGGATAAAGAAAGATAAACCAATAGCACAGATTGCACCCCACAAATAGGGGTTCTCCGGAAATGCTCTTAACTCATGGTTATCCAGCAAAATGATCGGTCCGCAAATTGCTGTCAGCAGACAGGGAGCAGAATAGCGCAAAGCATCCCGAAATATCCCCGGCATTCTCACGGGAACATTAGGATCAAGGAAAATATAGCGATTAATAAAAACAATCACGGCCAGAGTTAACAATAACATCCAGCTCACTTTGGCTCCTTCGTGATACGGGATATAAAAACTGCAATTACCATGCCGGAACAGCCCGCAATCACTATTGCTCCTTCCACATTAAGATAAGTCAGTAGCATAGACAGGAAGAGTGAAGAAGCGGCCCCCACCAAAGTGCTAAGATGTTTAACCATCGGCACAATGATCGTGATAAAAGTGGCGATAATTGAGAAATCGAGATGATAACGAGCCAGATTGGGCACTGACGATGCCATCACAATTCCCATCAGGCTGAATGCAACCCAGCTAACATAGAAGATAATACCCGCCCCAAAAAGATAACCCGCCGACAGGTTATGTTGCCAGCCCTTCCTGCTGCTGACTGCGAATAATTCATCAGTCAGCAGGAATCCAATCGGCAACCGGCGAGTGATATGCAGTACTGATACTCAGCGCCGAAGGCTTAGACCATAGATCAGATGCTGCGAAGTAATAAAAAAGACTGAAATAATGATAGTCAGGATATTCGCTCCCGACACCAGCAGCCCCAGAGTAACCAGTTGCGCTGCTCCAGCATATACAATGGCAGACATGCCAACACTCTGCCAAAAACTGAGGCCGGATTGAACAGCCATAGATCCGGCAAGTATTCCCCAAGGGAGCACCGATACGCAGAGCGGGAGCATCTCTATCACACCAGCCATGAAGCCTTTTCGGCCAGCCTGAGTCTGCTCATACAGCCGCTTATCAGAGATGGTTTTCTCCATTGTCAATCTCCTGACGTGAAGCCGGTTGGCTTTCTGAAATAATGTAAGATGGCTCTGGTTAGCAAAAATACATCGCAATGGCATAACCGCACCTGATCATCCAGCGTGCAGCATCCGTTTCCTCTGCCATAAACGAATCAGGATAAGGGCTAGAGACTAACAGCAGAACTGATAAAAGTACCAAAAAGCTGAGCCCCGCTGTTTGGTGCCAGTTCAGCCCTGACTATTATTGGAGATACTGGTAGCGAGAGTGCTTTGATCCTGTTTCAAGGGTTGTATTTTCTCAAACAACGGGGCGTTCCAGACATCCAGAGAAAATAGCCAGGCTGGATCAGGTTTGGTTCGCATCCAGCTATTCTCATGGGAAATTCGCTGAACTCTTTCCACCCGCTCGTACCGGCACTGCTGATACCACTTATAGGCAAGCGGAAAGTTGTCAAGCCCCGCAGCCAGCAGACACCTCACAAGCACTGCACCATCTTCAATTGCCATGGCAGCTCCCTGAGCCATATGAGGACACATTGGGTGACAGGCATCACCTAGCAGGACCACACGCCGCTTACTCCATGCTACTTCCGCTGGCCGCTCATACAACGGCCACTTTCGTACATCCCGTGCCGCAGCCAGTACACTACGCGGAACAAAATGGAAATCAATGAAACGACCGATCATCTCCTCCCGGTCCGCTGGAAGCGACTGTATATCATCCGGCCACGTCTCCTGCCTGAATCCTGCAACAAAGTAGTATTGATCACGCTGCGCATTCAGGTAATAGGCGATGACAAAACTATCATCGCTCCACCATTTGGTGAGGTCGTCAGGAAATATGCCTCTTTCATGTAATTGTTGTGCATCCACCAGCGCACGAAATACAGCATGCCCGGAGAAATGCGGAGGCGTATTTCTGCATACTGCCCCGCGCACAACAGAAGATAACCCATCAGCTCCGATGACAAGGTCTGCAAATGCCTGGCTACCATCTTCGAAGTGCAGCATCACCCCATGCTCATACTTCAGAAAGGGAGCAGAGTCGTTTGCCAAATTGCAGGGTTCCAGGCAAAAGGATATCGACCATCAGTGCATGAAAGTCTCCACGATGAACATTCAGGTAAGGCGCCCCAAACTGTTCGACGGCGGAATGCCCCAGTGGCAAGTGTGCAATTATCTCTCCGGTAAATGCATCCCGGCTGACAAATGCAGCTGGCTTGCAGGCCATACTACTCAACTCTGTGGCCAGCCCTGTCCATGCCAACGCTTTAATCACATTAGGACTAAGATGGATACCAGCGCCCAGCCTTGAGAATGCAGGCGCCTGTTCATAAACAGTCACCTCAAACCCTGTTTTCTGGAGCATTGCAGTTACTGCCGCACCACCCAGACCACAACCAATAACAGCAATACGCTTCATTTTCTGCCCCCGACACCAGTCCAGCAAAGACTTTTGCTGACAGGGAGTTGAGGCAGTTTTTCCCTGTTATCCGTCATTTCAGGCCCACAACCAGCTTTCATCATACTCCCAGCGTATTGCCATAAGCTGGTGGTTTGACTGATAGTGTATTTCAGTACGCTGAACACAAGAAAGGTGCCGAATGTCTCACCAGTAAAACCAGAGACGACGGGATGGCTGGTATCTTCGCACAGCCTGGGGGATTTAAATACAATATATTGTTGTTCTGCTAACGCAGACAGCGTTATGAAAGCAAAAATTTTTACCATCAGCCAGGTATATAAACAACCCTGCTTTTTCATTTGCATGAAATGAACTCCTTGTAAGTGGCTGCCGCACGTTCGTATGCGTAAAAGCGGTTCTTATTGTGGATTTAGTCACTTTCAAAATCAATAATCGGGTGGAATTTATTCTATTATTAATTGAACTATTTATAACCAGTCACATAAGCGGTACAGATTACCGCAAACCATTTCAGACAGCCGTTAATCTGAAACACAGAAAAGTATGGTATATCAGTGCTCGCCTATCTTGTTGAAATCGTGATAAATACTACTCTATTTATCCCTTTTTATGGCAAAGCGTGAGGTGTAAATTGTTTTATATCGTCGTAAGAAGCAATTGGAGATCTTTTATGATCGAGCACCGTCCATTTAACAGTCTTGGTGGCGCACACTATGGCTGGCTTGATACCAGACACCATTTTTCCTTCGCTCAATATCACGATCCAGAACGAATGAACTGGGGTGCACTGCGAGTATGGAATGATGATACTATTCAGCCCGGCACAGGGTTTCCACCGCATCCGCATTCGGATATGGAGATCATCACTTACGTTCGCGAAGGGGCAATCACCCATCAGGACAGTCTGGGAAACACAGGACGTACTGAAGCTGGAGACGTTCAGGTGATGAGCGCCGGGACGGGCATCAGGCACTCAGAATACAACAGAGAGCCCGGCATTACTCGTATCTTCCAGATATGGATCTTTCCGGACCGCAGCGGCCTTCCACCGTCCTGGGGTACCAGATCGTTCCCTAAAGGCGAGCGCTCAGGCCAGTTTGTTCCTCTAGCAAGTAGCTTTGCTGATGATCAGGATGCACTGCCGCTACGTACCAATGCGCGGGTACCCGGTGCAACCTTCAGGGCAGGTGAGGCAGCAGAATATCTTTTTTCCGATACAGATCGTTACGGGTACATAGTGCCTGTCTCAGGGAAAGCTCAAGTTAATGGCTTGATTTTGCATGCCGGAGATGGCGCAGCTATACACGGTGAAGCTTCCATCTGTGTCACCGCGAACGAAGATACTGAGTTGCTGCTGGTCGATACCACAGGATATCTGGCGCATTGAAGAAAAACATCATGCCCGGCATACCACGTCCAGGATACGCAGTATTCGTGCCATCAAAGTAAACTCATAGACTACGTGGGGATAACCAATCATATTCATCCTTAAGCTGGCATACCCCCTGCCAAATGGAATTATGGGGTAAGTCTGGAAGTGCCCTCCCGTAAAATGGAAGGTAAACTATTCTTTTTGGCTTATTCCAATTAAGAGGTACAGTTGATTGCGATGCCCAGTGACATGGATAAGCGTCGTCTGGACGCACCCTGCCCTGCATCTGTACGATTTTAATTCCGTCAAACTGCTAGTTCAGCGGTTTTGACACATTGCCCAAACGTTTTGAGAGGAATCAAAATGAGCAATAGCTATATCGAGGCTATCAGGAAGCGCCGCACCCAATATTCTCTGGGTAGGGACCTGCCCTTACCTCAAGCTGAAGTCACTACACTTATCAAGGAAGCATTGCGACTGGCCCCGTCTGCGTTCAATTCGCAGAGCTCGCGCGCAGTGATTCTGTTTGATTCCCAGAGTGTGAAGTTCTGGGATCTGGTCAAGGATGAGCTACGTGAATCCATTCCCGCAGACAGCTACGCACAAACCGAGCAGAAGCTCAACGGCTTTGCCGCTGGAGCTGGCACGGTGCTGTTCTTTGAAGACCAGGATGTGATAAAGGGATTACAGGAGCAATTCACACTCTACTCGGACCACTTCCCGGCGTGGTCTGAGCATTCATCTGGCATCGCTCAGTTTGCCGTGTGGACTGCGCTGTCCTACAGTAATATTGGTGCCAGTCTGCAGCACTACAACCCCATCACTGACGAAGCAGTGCGGAAAGAATGGAATGTGCCCATATCCTGGAAACTGCGCGCGCAAATGCCTTTTGGCTCCAATCAGGCTCCATTTGGTGACAAGGCGTTTATTGAGGATGACAAGCGCTTTCTGATTTTTAGCTAAACACAGCAAACTTGCACTTTTGATCCGGCTGCACAGGAAATGAAGATGCCGGATATAAGGCCCGTCCTGCCAGATAATGATGATGGCCTGCACGGCAGGTACGGGCTTTTACAAAAAAATGTAGAGAAATTTAATCTGCTTCATGGGACCTGCATAACCTGTCCGCCGATGTTCCGGCACGCTGCATTACTAATAATAAATGAACAGGTACATAACCTATTGCAGCCTTCTGAATAACAAAAAACTTGACAAAACAAATTTACGTTGTAATGGTAGCTCAAATTATAAGGATTATTAAACAAAACAATATTAACTCAAGGACGGAGCCGCTCCCCATGAAAATTACTTATATCCTTCTTTTATTCATCTTGTCGTCGGTTGCCCGTGCTGCCGATCACCTACAAACCATAACAAAAAATGAGACAGCCTCATTTATCAGTGACTTAGAAACATTCGTTAACACAGACTCCGGCTCAAATGACTTGCCGGATTTAAAAAAAATGCAACAACTCATTGAACAAAAACTGAAATCAATCGGGATGAGCGTCACTACAATCAAAGCCGATAATTCACCAGCAAATATTATATTTGGAGCGCTGAAAGGTACCGGAACAAAAAATATAATGCTGCTTGCTCATTATGATACGGTATATCCATCTGGAGAGGCCGAAAAAAAACCATTCAAAACTAAAGACAACTATGCATACGGACCAGGCGTTGCAGACACTAAAGCTGGAGTCTTACTGGCCCTCTACACAGCCAAAATAGTAAAAGATCTGGCAATAAATAATTACGCAAAGCTAACGCTTGCTTTCAATCCCGACGAAGAAAACGGCTCCCCTGGCTCACATCAAATATTGACTGAAATAGCAAGAAAGCAGGATTACATACTTAATTATGAACCCCCCGCGGGAACGTCAGTTACTGTTGGCACCAGAGGGAGTGCAAAGCTCGAGCTCACCATTAAAGGGCGCAGCGCCCACGCGGGTATGCACCCGAAAAAGGGCCTGAATGCGGCATTAGAACTGGTTAATCAGATTCAGCATCTCCAGAATCTCGGGAATGATGCGAAGGGAACCGGCGTCAACTGGACAATCATGAATTCTGGTACCCGATTGAACGTAATCCCTGAAGATGCAAAAGCAATGGCAGACGTCCGGGTATACGATACAGATGAATTTATAAGGGTTGCCAACGATGCATCGAAAATCATTTCGCAAATAAAAAAACCAGGCATCACCGTCAATTCAAAATTAACTCCGCTTATGTTCCCATTGCCGCGCAATTCAAATACAGACTGCATGGCTGATTTGGCAGAAAAGATATATCGGGAAAACGGTTTAACGCTTGATCGGACAGTTGTCCATGGGGGAACGGATACTGGTTTTTTTTATGACCACAAGAATCAAAAACCCGCCATACTGGATGGAATGGGTATTATTGGAGGGAGTTTGCATTCACCAACCGAATGGGCCAATTTAAACAGCATTCAACCCAGGTTGTACCTCAGTGTCAAATTGATCGGGACCCTATTATCTGAGCAATTATGCCAGTAATTAGAAAATAATAACCTGACGCTTTCGTCAATCGCGAAAGCCGGAAAACAAAATGATAATTATACTGATAACGATAGTCCCCGGGCCGAAATGGCCCTTTTTAGCAATACACTTCCCAATCGTGCGGGTAATCGGCCACTATTCCGTACTCTGCTACAGTCCGACATGCTGCCAGGTTTGAGCAGAGAACTGGCTTATACACAGCTATGCAGCAAGATTGCTCGTTAAATGAGCAACATTCAGGCGGGTACGATTCCGGTAATTGCGCATCACCGAAAATGCACTGCCATACTCTAAGGTGTGCGCCAAAATCCATACCACAATCACTCCTTTAACTGTTTGCAAAAAACTCCTTACAGTTCTCAGAATAACACGCAAACTGTTCGAGACAAGCCCCCTGAGGACTGGATAATACGTTACTACAAATGACAACAAATTAACCTGAAAGGTAATTTCAAATTCATCGGTAACCCATATAAATAAAGCAGAAATAATATTCACAGCATTGAAGGAATATGCCAGCCGGGAAGATTTTGCAAATCGGATGAGTGCTAATTTTCCTGGCTACATTACTCCTAAAATTACTCAAGTCCTCATTATGTTCCTGGAGCCTTGAGAAAGACCCAGCTTCAAAATTTGATCCTCTTTTTATATTAAACATCTATACACCATTTTTAGCGATTCTCCACAACCATCTGGTAAACTGAACAAAACAGAACCACCATCGTGGTTCGCTTAAAAAGTCGGACGCATGTATTCCGGCACTATCTATCACGGAATATCAATATGAGTGCTATGGATTTGCCCGTTAAAACTTATATCTATTTTTTAGCTCAATCGATCAATCTGACTACGGCTGTAATGTCCGTAACGATGGCCGCACTGGTAGGCACATCACTGACGCCACAGCCGTGGCTGTCCACAGTACCTTACGGATTCCAATTTTTGTTTGTTATGCTAAGCACCTTCCCGGCATCCAGACTGATGGCCAAGATTGGACGTAAGAAGTCATTTCTGCTGTCAACGCTACCGCTGGCAGCATCCGGTATTGCTGGTTACCTGGCAGTTGAGAACCGACAGTTCCCTCTGCTGGTCTTGTCCCATTCGCTGTTAGGTATTTATATTGCCTTTGCTAACTTTAACCGTTTCGCGGCAACGGACAACATCTCAGCGAATCTGAAACCACAGGCCATTTCTCTGGTTGTGGCTGGTGGTGTGGTCGCTGCTATACTCGGCCCATTACTGACCAAATATCTAAAGGATTCAGAGGGCATGCAAACATTTTCAGCATGCTATCTTGCTTTTACTGGTTTAGCTGCTCTCTCTTTTCTGCTCAATCTGATGGTAAAAAATCCCATTACTATTCTGACCAGAAACGATAAACAAACTCGCGCTGGCAGCGGCCTGAAACTTGTTTGTAGCAACAGGACGATAATTTTTGCAATAACCGTGGCTGCCATTGGCTATGGCATCATGAATCTTTTGATGATCCAGGCCTCCCTGCATATGTCAAACATTCATGTACATTTTTCTGGGATTAGTTCTGCCATTCAGTGGCACGTACTGGCCATGTTTGGTCCATCGTTTTTCACAGGGATAATCATTCAAAGAGTAGGGCTAAAAACAGTGGTGATGGGTGGTATTATTCTTATTTTTCTAAGCAGTTTAATTAATATTACTGCCAGTGATTACTATTCGCTCTCTGCCGCATTAATCACATTAGGCTTAGGGTGGAACTTCACTTACGTTGGGGGCAGTGCCCTGCTTACGCAGAGCACAGATGATGCATCAGTGTCAGTAGAACTCTAGGGGTTAAACGATTTAGGGATTGCGATCATGGCCACCCTTGGAGCGTTTACTCCAGCACTCTTACTATCCTAGCTGGGATGGAACGGAACAAATATTCTCAGCATATTTATTTGCCTGGTTTTGCTGGCCTGGTCGGTTATGGTATTCAGGTGGCAAAAACTGCTAAATGCAGGCTAGGAAGTGTGAGATACGACGGTTCCATGCCCCCCTGAATCAAAGTAAAACACATTGGGCAGAACCAATAATAATACGAAACCATTCATCCCTGCATCTGTGGGCTAAAGAGCATGAGATGCAGATACCAGCGGATTCGACTAAATAGCGCCAGAATGAAAAGAATACCTGAACTCTTTGATTCTAATGAATTACTGAGGCCAGCATAGGTATGCATGTGAGAGACTGGAGCGGGAAACGAGACTCGAACTCGCGACCCCGACCTTGGCAAGGTCGTGCTCTACCAACTGAGCTATTCCCGCTTATTTAGCGTAACGATGCTAAGAAAATTTATAACACTATGGGGAGCGCATTATACGAGAATTGATAGTAGCCGCAAGTGTAAACAGCCAAAATTTTATACCAAACACGCAACTGCCCAATTTATCAGCAAAGTTTAAGAGCACGCTGCTATATCAGTCTGCCAAACGGAAAAAATGTTCGCGATAGTGTGCCAGTTCAGCCACTGACTCTTTGATATCTTCCATAGCACGATGTGTACACTGCTTCTTAAAGCCTGAAAGTATAGAGGGTTTCCAGCGGCGTGCCAGCTCTTTAATTGTACTAACATCCAGATAGCGGTAATCGAACCAAGCTTCCAGCTCGGGCATATATTTGAAGAGAAAACGGCGATCCTGACCAATACTGTTACCACATATGGGGGATTTTTTGGCAGGTACCCACTGTTGTAAAAAAGCAATTGTCGCTAATTCTGCTTCACGCTCAGTAATCTGGCTTACCCTGACCCGCTCTACAAGTCCGCTACTGGTATGAACAGACACGTTCCAGTTATCCATCAGTGCCATCTGATCGTCAGACTGATGTACTGCCATCACTGGCCCTTCTGCCAGAATGTTCAGATTAGCATCAGTAACCAGGGTGGCTATTTCGATAATTCGATCTCGTTCGGGGTTAAGCCCTGTCATCTCGAGATCGATCCAGATAAGATTATTGTCATTAATTTTCATACCGCTTCCCGGTGTTAGCAAAAATGTTATATTATCCTGACTATCTGTTCTGCCACCTCTCAGCCAGTCAGACGATAAGGCATTCGCAGAACCTGCCATTATATATATTATTCCTTGCTGGTTTGCCAGAATGAAATCATTAGTCATTTTAAGGTGAGGAAAGGTGGGTAAAAAAAGACTATCAAAAAGCCAGCTACGTCGCGTCAGCGCTAATCAGAAGCGCCGGCTCGAAACAGCTGACCGCAGGATTAAACTGGATGATAATCTGTTTGGTGAGCCCCGTGACGGGATCGTCGTTAGCCGTTTTGGAATGCATGCTGATGTCGAAGCAAACCAAGGTGATCAGTACCGCTGTAATATACGCCGCACTATTAGTTCTCTGGTAACGGGAGATCGGGTGGTCTGGCGGCCCGGTGCAGGTAGCGGTGCAAAAACTAATGGCATCGTTGAAGCGGTTTATCCACGAGATTCAGAGTTTATTCGTCCCGATCTTTATGATGGGGTGAAAACCATCGCTGCAAATATTAATCAGATTGTTATCGTTTCAGCCGTATTACCTAAATTGTCTCTTAACGTCATTGATCGCTATCTGGTTGCCTGCGAAACGCTGAAAATTGAACCCCTGTTGCTGCTAAACAAGTGCGATATGCTGGATGATGAGACACTGATAATGCTTAACGAGCAAATGGATTGTTATCGTCACATCAATTACCGGACGTTACTGGTCTCAAGTCTTAATCTTAAGAGGACAGGACTCACTGAACTGGAGCAGGCACTAACAGGGCGCATTACTGTCTTTGTCGGCCAGTCGGGTACAGGTAAATCCAGCCTGCTTAATGTGCTCCTTGGTCTGGACCAGAGTGAAAACGCCATCCTGACTAATGAACTTTCTGATACTTCAGACCTTGGGCAACATACTACTACTGCGACCCGGCTTTATCATTTTCCTCATGGCGGAGATGTTATCGACTCTCCCGGCGTACGCGAGTTTGGGTTATGGCATCTGGAACCCCGGCAGATCGCTGAAGGATTTATCGAATTTCGCGAGTTTTTGGGTTGCTGTAAATTTCGTGATTGTCTGCACGATAACGTTCCGGGGTGTGCAGTTTACGCCGCTGTGGCAGAAGGCAAAATAGCGCCGTCCCGTTTTGAGAACTATCATCGTATTTTGAAAAGCATGACACTAGCCATAATGAGAAAAAACAGCGCTGATTCTGATAAATAAATTTAATTATTGCTCATCAGCCGAAATCAGCAACAGTCGCCTTATTGTTAGGATACTGCTACAATTTAGCACTTTTTTCCTCGCGGTATCCTATCAAGGGAGGCAACTGTGCTAGATGGTATTAAACTTGTTCTGAATGCTATGTTACCCAAAAAAACCCTAACAGAACTGGCTGGCTGGGGAGCGCGGAAACGGGCAGGCAGACTGACTAAGGCGGTGATTGATCTGTTTGTCTGGTATTACAAAGTGGATATGTCGGAGGCAAAAAAACCAGACACAGCATTTTATCGAACATTTAATGAATTTTTTGTTCGCGCTCTGCGAGACGATGCCCGCCCGGTTGATGCCGATCCTAATCTGCTGGTATTACCGGCTGACGGAACTATCAGTCAGACAGGTAAGATCGAGAATGATAAACTTTTTCAGGCTAAAGGCCATCACTATTCATTGACTGCTCTGGTTGCCGGTAGTCCGCACATGTGCACAACCTTTTGTGGCGGCGAATATATAACCACTTATCTTGCTCCCCGTGATTACCACCGCGTACATATGCCTTGTAACGGCATCCTGCGCGAGATGATCTATGTTCCGGGCGAACTTCATTCCGTTAATCCCCGGACAGCGGCCAAGATTACTAACTTGTTCGCTCGTAATGAGCGCGTTGTTTGCCTGTTTGATACAGAATTTGGCCCTATGGCACAGATTCTTATAGGCGCCACCATTGTTGGCAGTATTGAAACAGCCTGGGCAGGAACAGTCACTCCCCCCCGCGATGGTGTTATCAAACGCTGGACCTGGCCAGAAGCTGATCAGCAGGGTGCCGTTGTGTTATTGAAAGGGCAGGAAATGGGGCGTTTTAAACTGGGCTCTACAGTCATCACACTATTTGCACCGGGAAAAGTGAAACTGGTGGAGAATTTAACAACAGGCGCGACTACCCGTCAGGGCCAGCCACTGGCATTAGCGTTAAATGCCGGTGTTGTCCAGTCCGCTGAATTACAAGACTAAGCACCATGCTGCGCCTGCTAGCATCCGTTTTCCTGGCCTGGTTTTCTTTGCAACCAGCCATTGCCGTCTCGCTGGATGCCGCTCAACTTGAAATAGAACTCAATGAAGCTAAAACACTCAGAGAGTCACCAAACCAGCCTGAAATTATAAAAGCTTTGCAGACAGCTCTGCGTTCTCTTGATGACCAGCAGGCATCGATGGATCGTAGCGCAGAATTCCAGGAAATTATTGCAAGTTATCCGCAGCAGATAAAAAACCTGCGCCAGCAAATTGCCAACGCCGCTCATCAAACAAAAAAAATCACCAATTCGATGAGCTCAAATGAGCTTGAACAAGAAATACTCAAAGTAAATAATGAAAAACGCGAGGAGATGCATCAGGCACAGCAGGAGCGGGAGAAGATTCGCAATATAAGAGATTCAGCTGGCCTGCTTCCGCAACAGCTCGCCATCGCCCGCCAGAGAATAGATAATGAAAAGCGCCGTCTGCAAGGATTAAAAAGAGCTAATTCTCCGTTAGTCGATGCTCAACGTAAGGCTTATCAAGCAGAGATCCTTGCAGAAAAAGCGTGGACTGATGAGCTGGAACAAAATCAGCGCTCTGCCAGTAACCGTCAGGAACTGGCTCGTTTACGTGCTGAATTACATCAGACAAAAGCGCAGCAGCTGGATAGTTATTTACAGACGTTACACGACAAGTTAAATAACCTGCGTCAGAAAGAAAAAGTGCAGGTGCTGGAAAGTGCCGAAGAACTGGAAGAACAGAGCCCCAATCTGCCAAAAATTATCCGTGAACAATTCCGGACTAACCGTAAACTCTTTGGTGAACTGCACTCGCAGTCACGCGACCTGCAGTATGCTGTCTCGCGACAGGAAGAGGTCGCTAATCAAATGCAGCGCGTACGTCGGGAGCTGTCTGCCATACGTGAGCTGGGGCCACAGCTGGGTGTGACGGGTATGCTGGGTGACACATTACGCGCACGAATTGCCCGGCTCCCTGAAGCGCCAACCCCACAACTATCCAATAATGAAATAAAAATTTTAAGCGTTGATCGCCTGCATTATGAAGATATGATGGAAGATTTGCGTAAACTGCGGGCTATAAAATCAGATAATCACCAGCCTTTTACTGCCAAACAGTCGCGTATTTTTAATAATCTGCTTAATATTCAAAGCGAACGGCTTAATGAACTCGCTTCTGGCTGCGATAATCTTATTCTGGAAATCTCCAGATTACAGGTAGCCCATGCCCAGCTGGTTGACATGTTAGGAGAGGTTAAGGAAGCTACTCATCGTTATCTTTTCTGGACAGCAAACGTCCCTGCAATTGACTTTAAATATCCATTGAATGTACTACGGGATCTTTCACAGCTGCTATCACTTGATACTTTTAGTCGGCTGGGAAAAGCTATTTTAATGATAACCACTAGTCTTGATACGCTGTTACCAATCATTGCGGCAGTAGTGCTGGTCGGTTTTAGTTTTAGCACCCGACGTCACTTCGATGAATTCCTGGCACGTGCCGCAAGCAAGGTGGGCAAAGTAACTCAGGACCATTTCTGGCTAACCATCAGAACCGTGATCTGGTCAGTTCTCGTCGCACTACCTATTCCCATCTTATGGGCCGCTTTAGGTTACGGGCTACAACATGCCTGGCAGTATCCAGGCGCAGTAGCAATTGGTGCGGGTGTTACCGCCACACTACCCCTGCTCTGGGGGTTTATGATTAGTGCTGCCTTTGCCCGGCCACAGGGGTTATTTGTCGTGCATTTCCGCTGGCCACCAAAACAGGTGGCGCGAGCAATGAGGTATTACTCGTTAGCTATTGGCGTTATTGTGCCTCAAACTATGCTGCTGATAGCCCTTGATACTTTTTTGGATCATAAATTTTATGTCAGTCTCGGTCGCCTCTGTTTCATCTTTATCTGCGGAGCGTTGAGCATTGTGACAATTACTTTGAAGCGGGCTGGTATTCCGCTCTATCTCGATAAAGAGGGCAACGGCAAAAACCTGTTCAACACTGTGTTGTGGAACCTGTTAATTGCCATGCCACTGGTCGCCGCTTTTGCCGCCTGCCTCGGTTATCTGGAAACCGCTCAGGCACTGCTAACAAGGCTGGAGACGTCAGTGGCGATCTGGTTTATTCTACTGGTCGTCTATCACATTATTCGTCGCTGGATGCTCATTCAGCGACGCCGTATTGCTTTTGATCGTGCTCGTCAGCGCCGTTCAGAGATTCTGGCCCAGCGAGCTCGTGATGAGGAAGCGGCGACACTGCCCACTGAAATTGAAATAGAAGAACCCGTCATCAATCTGGACGCTATCAGCGCACAGTCGCTGCGTCTGGTACGCTCACTGCTGACATTAATTGCGCTGGTATCGATGATAGTGCTTTGGTCAGAAATTCATTCTGCTTTCAGTTTTCTGGTAAAAATAGATTTATGGAACACCAGCACTACTGTGCAGGGAGTGGAAAGTACACGACCTATTACTCTGGGTTCGGTGTTAATTGCTATTCTGGTTTTCACTATTACCGCTCAGCTGGTGCGTAATATGCCAGCCCTGCTTGAACTGGCAGTGCTTCAGCATCTGAGTTTAACGCCCGGAACGGGATACGCCATCACGACATTAACAAAATATCTGCTTATTTTGATTGGCGGTCTGGCGGGCTTCTCAGTCATCGGTATTGACTGGACGAAGTTACAGTTGCTGGTAGCAGCACTCGGTGTGGGGCTGGGTATTGGTCTACAGGAGATTTTTGCCAACTTCGTTTCCGGGCTGATCATTTTGTTCGAAAAGCCTATCCGCATTGGAGACACAGTAACCATTCGTGACCTGACCGGCACAGTTACACGCATCAATACCCGGGCGACAACCATTGTTGACTGGGATCGCAAAGAGATTGTCGTACCTAACAAAGCATTCATTACTGAACAGCTGGTTAACTGGTCGCTGTCGGATACGATAACGCGTACAGTGCTGACTATTCCTGCACCCGCTGAAGCCAATACTGAAGAGATTACAAATATACTGCTGACTGCCGCTGCACATTGCAGTTATGTGCTAAATTTGCCCGCCCCTGAAGCTTATCTGGTTGACCTGCATCAGGGAATTCAGTTATTCGAACTCCGTATCCACGCCGCAGAAATGTCACATCGTATGCCGATGCGCCATCAGTTACACTCTCTGATACTCGAAGGATACCGCCTGCATGGACTTGAAATGCCGTTCCCACCTTTCCAGGTACGGGTCGACACAATCAATACTTCAGCACAGCTGAAGTCAACAGGCCGCAAAAAAGTCTTTGATACTGGCGCGGTATAGATTTTATCATTGTTTATGCTGATAATTTCTGACAGCAGCCAGTTAAGCCGTATCCAGGGCAGCAATTTCTGGCAACCACTACAGGAAGATGCACAGCCAACTCCATCAGCTATGCTCTGTAGTAAACGCCATGACCTCACCAATCTGGCTGGCGTTGAGTGCCAGCATGATTAAGCGATCCACTCCCAGCGCGACACCCGAACAGTCTGGTAATCCGTGCTCTAGCGCCGCCATAAGATATTCATCCACAGGATGCTCTGGCAACCCGTTAGACACACGTTTGCGGTTGTCCTGGATAAAGCGCTGGCGTTGTTCGCCTGCATCGGTCAGCTCGCGAAAACCATTGGCCAGCTCAATCCCTTTATAATAAACCTCAAAACGCCCGGCGACGCGGCGATCCTCAGTGCTGATCTCCGCCAGTAATGCCTGTGATGCCGGATAATGGTAGATAACCACTGGCCTCTCTTTGCCGATTTCTGGTTCCACGCCCAGCATAAAAAGCAATTGCAGTAAGCCTTCATGCTCTTCGCCAGCCGCGAGGTTGCCCGCTCCCAGCCGCTCCATAGCGGCAAGCAGCTCGGTTTTATCCGCTGATAAGGGATCAATTTTAAGATGGCGAATAAACGCCTGCTGATAGGAGAGTTTAACGGCTGGTTCACATTCCAGCACCAGCTGTAATAGATCATCCACCTCGTTTATTAACCGATACATATCGTAGCTTGGACGATACCACTCAAGCATAGTGAACTCAGGGTTATGATATCGGCCTGACTCTTCGTTACGAAAACTGCGGCACAACTGGAAAATTGGCCCACTGCCCGCCGCAAGCAAACGCTTCATATGAAACTCCGGACTGGTCATTAGCCAGAGATCTAATCCCGCAGTTGCTCCGGGTCCTGTATAATGGGTTTTGAACGGTACCAGGTTTGGATCGGTAACCGTAGCCTGACTCATGGCAGGTGTCTCTACTTCCAGCACTCCACGATCGGAGAAAAAGCGCCGTATTTCTTTCATAATAGCGGCACGTTTTAACAAATTTTCAATTGAAGCGCCAGGCCGCCAGTTCGCCATTTCAACCATGACTATTACTTCCTCAATTTAGCAAGGGCAGGAAGTCTACCCTCACTTACTGTGATAGACAAATTTACGCAGGTAAAATTAGTTGCCCTCATGAGTCAGAGGTAATCTAAATTCTAATCACAGGAATCCTGCACGGACATATTACTTCACCCGTGAAACGTACTCGCCGGATCGGGTATCGACACGAATCGTTTCGCCAATTTGAACAAATAACGGTACTTTGACTACCGCGCCAGTTGTCAGGGTAGCGGGTTTTCCACCTGTTCCAGCCGTATCGCCTTTCAGGCCCGGGTCAGTATCGGTAATTTCTGCTTCAATAAAATTCGGTGGCATCACGGCAATAGCGCGGCCATTCCACAAAGTAACAATGCATTCAGCATTATCTTGCAGCCACTTGATAATATCGGTAAGTATCTTTGCCTCAACCTGGTACTGTTCAAACGTTTCCGGGTGCATGAAATAATAGAAGTCACCATCGGTATAAGAATAATTAAGCGTAAGGTCCATAACATCCGCGCCCTCAGCAGTGTCAGTGGACTTGAACGTTTTCTCAACACGGGAACCGGTCAGCAAACGTCGCATCTTTACCCGCGCGAATGCCTGGCCTTTACCCGGCTTAACAAACTCACTGGATTCGATGGAATAGGGCTCACCTTCAAACATAATTTTAAGACCATTACGAAAATCGTTGCTAGAATATGCTGCCATACTGGCCCTCTGTTTAATTACTAATACTCAGCCAAAAAAATGATGCATATTGTAACCCCATCTTGTTGTTTACGAGAAGCATGGCTGGCCCAACTCGCCAACGTTGTTACTGATCCTGATGAATTACTACAGTTACTCGAACTAAGTGATCATCCTGAACTGGCGGCAGGGCGCGATGCACGCCGCCTGTTCACACTTCGTGTGCCGCGTACATTCATCGCCAGAATGCAGAAGGGTAATCCTGATGATCCTTTGCTGTTGCAAGTGCTGACATCGCAGAAGGAATTCATCCGTACGCCTGGTTACAGTGATGACCCGCTTAATGAACAGAGCAGTGCGATAGTGCCTGGCCTGCTCCATAAGTACCGTAATCGTGCGTTGTTACTGACTAAAAACGGATGTGCGGTCAATTGTCGCTACTGTTTTCGTCGCCACTTCCCTTATCAGGATCACCAGGGCCACAAGCGGAACTGGCGGGTTGCTCTGGACTATATCCGTTCACAACCGGCACTGGATGAAATTATACTTTCCGGTGGCGATCCGCTTATGGCCCGAGACGACGAACTCGACTGGTTGATTAGTGAGCTGGAAAAAATCATTCATATTAAGCGGCTGCGTATTCACAGCCGTCTGCCTGTTGTTATTCCAGCACGCATCACTGAGTCGCTTTGCAGGCGCCTGCACCAAACCCCACTTAAAGTGATTGTAGTCACTCATATCAATCATGCTCAGGAGATTGATGCTGAGGTGCGTGAACGTCTGGTCGATTTACACCAGGCAGGTGTTACACTGTTAAATCAGAGCGTATTATTACGAGGGATAAATGATAACGCTCAGACGCTGGCGGCACTAAGCAATGCGCTATTTGACTCTGGCATCCTCCCCTACTACCTGCACGTTCTAGATAGAGTGCAAGGAGCCGCTCACTTCCATGTTGATGATGACCATGCACGGACAATTATGCGTGAGCTACTGACGCTGGTTTCTGGTTATCTGGTGCCAAAACTAGCTCGGGAGATCGGCGGACAGCCAAGCAAAACACTGCTTGACTTGCAGCTGCATCAGACATGACAGCAGCATCCGTTTTACAGGTGACAACATCTGGAAACGCTTAATGATTCGGTCAGGCCGGATGTAACAAACATTAATCTTCTCTTTGCTAATGATGGCAGCCTGATAGAACGTGATGTTATTTGCCGGTTGAAAGGCTATGAATACTAAACTCATATTCATCATGACCTTTCAGCTCGCAAATTTTTTGAATTACGATATCAATGGCATAAAGTCAGGGACACTTGTAAACCTAGCCACGCATTTCACTATCCAATGGTAAAAAGTTCGCCAAGATATGCTGTGTAGGGCTGCTGGCACCAAAAATAACATTACCGCCCATTTCAGCAGCGCGATTGCGCAGATCGTTAGCTGCACCCCGTAAATTGTTGTTTTCGCCACCAACACCACTAAAAAAATTGCTTTGGGAACCTGTCAGTGTTCCCAATAACTGGCATGCATTTGACGGTTTTTCATCAACAAAAGTGACCCCTGCTCCTCTAGGAGTCAGTTTATTTTTATTTGGCCCGCTACAATTTGCCAGCACCAGCATTGCCAAAGAAATTCCCAGTAACATCTTTAAATCCATTATACTTCTCCTGCTGTACTAAAATTTTATGGTCAGAAGTGATTCCCCCTGCCATATTAAAATATCCTCCAGGTGACGAAGTGACTAGATGTTGCAACTGGCTTACGAGATTTTAATGAACAACCAGTAATTAATAGTAAAGGTCGGACCAGGCAATCATCTCATAACCAGCCTAATTCATGAGCCACTATATTTGGATCCGTGCCATATAATGCCAGATGGATCATAATAACGGTTAAAAAAACGGCTCCGTATTTCGATAATCTGTTCATCTGTCTGAGCATTGTCCTGCATAAAACACGACCTGCGATATTAAAAAACATGCCAGCTGACGAATACATTACTTCATCATATGCAGCACATTTTCAAATATATTTGATACTCACCTGGAGAGGTCATTATTAATTTACCCGGAAATTAAGTAAATCATCGATTCTGTCGTGTATATTATATATTGAAGGAGACTGATATTCTGCGGAAAATTAGATCCAGAAATACCGGGCAGTTAGCTTGTTTTGCAACTCAAGGGAAGGTAAAAGTGAGTACTTCCTGTTGGGGACAGTACCCACTGAGGCGTAGTTCGTCAGGTCAGACTGTGCGGGGATCTCACCACACTACATCATTCCGCCCATGCCACCCATGCCGCCCATACCACCAGCGGCACCTAAATCAGCCTTATCATCTTTCGGCAGGTCAGTGACCATACACTCGGTGGTGATCATCAGGCCGGCAACGGAAGCAGCGTACTGCAACGCGGAACGGGTAACCTTAGTTGGATCAAGGATACCAAAATCGATCATATCGCCATACTCTTCAGTCTGTGCGTTATAACCGTAGTTACCTTCACCACTTTTTACCTTGTTGGCCACAACAGATGGTTCTTCTCCGGCATTGGCAACAATCTGACGCAACGGTGATTCCATAGCACGTAGTGCTACTTTAATACCGACGTTCTGATCTTCGTTAACACCCGTCAGATGGGAAATTTTCTCGGCAACGCGTAGCAGCGCCACACCACCACCAGCGACTACACCCTCTGCTACTGCAGCACGTGTCGCGTGCAGAGCATCTTCAACGCGGGCTTTCTTCTCTTTCATCGCAACTTCAGTTGCTGCTCCTACTTTCAGTACAGCAACACCCCCGGAAAGTTTCGCAACGCGCTCCTGGAGTTTTTCTTTGTCGTAGTCAGAGGTTGCTTCTTCGATCTGCTGATTAATCTGGGCGATACGGCCTTCAATAGCACGATTATCACCTTTGCCATCGATGATAGTAGTGTTGTCTTTATTGATAACAACGCGTTTCGCCTGTCCCAGCTCTTCGAGGGTAGCTTTTTCCAGCTCCAGACCAATTTCTTCGGAGATAACAGTACCGTTAGTCAGTGTAGCGATGTCCTGTAGCATAGCTTTGCGACGATCACCAAAACCTGGTGCTTTTACTGCTGCAACTTTAACGATGCCACGCATTGTGTTTACTACTAAAGTAGCCAAGGCTTCACCTTCAACGTCTTCAGCTACAAGCAGCAGTGGTTTGCTTGATTTAGCAACCGCTTCAAGTACCGGCAGTAGTTCACGAATATTGGAAACTTTTTTGTCTACCAGCAGAATATATGGGTTGTCCAGTTCTACAGCGCCAACTTCTGGTTTGTTGATGAAATATGGAGAGAGATAACCTCTGTCAAACTGCATTCCTTCAACGACATCCAGCTCATCTTCCAGGCCAGTGCCTTCTTCGACAGTGATCACACCATCTTTACCCACTTCGTTCATCGCACGAGCGATCAGAGCGCCAACATTCTCATCAGCATTGGCAGAGATAGTACCTACCTGAGCAATAGCTTTAGAATCGTTGCAGGTTACAGAAAGATTTTTCAGCTCTTTAACAGCTTCGTCGACGGCCTTATCAATACCACGTTTTAAATCCATTGGATTCATGCCAGCTGCAACAGCTTTCAGGCCTTCATTAACGATAGCCTGAGCCAGTATAGTAGCAGTTGTTGTGCCATCTCCCGCTACATCGTTAGCTTTCGAGGCAACCTCTTTCACCATTTGTGCACCCATGTTTTCAAACTTATCATCCAGTTCGATTTCACGAGCCACAGAAACACCATCTTTAGTAATACTAGGTGCACCGAAGGATTTATCCAGTACTACATTACGACCTTTAGGTCCCAAAGTTACTTTCACTGCATCTGCCAGTATATTAACGCCACGTAATAATTTTACACGAGCATCATTACCGAACTTTATGTCTTTAGCTGCCATTTTGGTATATCCCTTAGAATCAATTTTTCAATGAATTAAGTGAAATTACGCTTCAACAATTGCCAGAATATCGCTTTCAGACATGATCAGCACTTCTTCATGATCGATCTTCTCAGTTTTAACGCCATAGCTATCGTTGAAAATCACGGTGTCGCCCACTTTTACGTCTAGCGGTTTCACCTCACCACTCTCGAGAATACGGCCTTTACCCACAGCAAGAATTTCACCACGTGTTGATTTACCTGCTGCTGAACCAGTCAGAACAATGCCGCCAGCGGATTTGGATTCAACTTCTTTGCGTTTGACAATTACACGATCGTGTAATGGACGAATATTCATCTGATAGCTCTCCTTTAATAGAAGTCCAATCGGTAGTTTTTAGGGGTTAAAGGCATGAAGCCTCGTGCATAGAGAGATAGGGCCAAGACAATACCTTTTCAAGGGTTAGAAAATATTTTTTTTCCTCAAAAATAACGTACTGATACTCTCTGGAGCCTTATCCAATTTAACATTTTGATTTTAATATATAAAAATTGTAATAACCCCAAAAAATCATCAAATATAGTTAATGGTGTTTATCATGATCATCCTGCCTGAGTTGCTCACGTTCTTTACGCTCAAACTCCCCATCTATAGTGTAACCTCCGTCTGACCCGGCCCCGGAGCTGGGCCAGACTCGCAGCCAGGGCATGAGTTTCACTGTCAGATGCTTTTGTATGACTGGCAATAGCAGTAGCAGGCCAAGAAAATCAGTAAAAAATCCGGGCAGCAGTAATAAAAAGCCAGCGATAATAAGCGATACACTTTTAACCATCTCCGCCGCCGGGTTTTCACCCTTTGCCAGTTTCTGTTGCATTATCAAAAAATTTTTCATTCCTTCATTGCGTATCATTGAGATTCCAACGCAGGAAGTAATAATCACCAGAATCAATGTCATTATCACGCCCAATGCATGGGCAACCTCAATAAACAGGGTCATTTCGATCCAGGCGAGAATAAATAGCACTATATAGTGGTAACCAGCGCACTATAGTCTCCTTAATAAATGTCAAGAACCAGCCGCCGGGGCGCCCGAATAACCATTACTACAGTTCTAATTCTGAACATAGAGATAGTTATCACATTTCCTTTTTTCAACTATTGCTCTCCAAAATGGAGCTTTTAACCTATTTTGTGGTATAAATCACATTTTATTTTATTGAAGCACTCATCTAAAGATGGATAAAAGTGATCAATATGCCAATTTTTTTACAATAAGATAATAAAATTGTCTTCGTCTGCTGCCAGGAGATAGCATCCCTACAGCGGTGATACGCGACAAGATAATTCTCTGGCGCATGAAAGTAAGACCACAAAAAAACTAAATTAGAAGGTTTCCATGGTTAATGATATTCGTATTGAAGAAGACCTGCTGGGGATACGTGAAGTGCCTGCAGATGCGTACTACGGCATTCACACTCTGCGTGCGATTGAAAATTTTCACATTAGTGACAACACCATTAGCGATATTCCCGAGTTTGTTCGTGGAATGGTTCTGGTAAAGAAAGCTGCCGCTCTGGCAAATAAAGAGCTGCAAACCATCCCGCGTAACGTTGCGAATGCAATCATTCAGGCCTGCGATGAGCTTCTCAACAACGGGAAATGCATGGATCAATTCCCTGTTGATGTTTTTCAGGGCGGTGCCGGAACTTCGGTCAATATGAACACGAATGAAGTACTGGCAAATATTGGGCTGGAGCTGATGGGCCATCAGCGAGGGGAATATCAATTCCTTAACCCTAACGACCACGTAAACCGGTGCCAGTCCACTAACGATGCCTATCCGACCGGTTTCCGCATTGCAGTATATACTTCTATTCTGAAACTACTGGATGCTATCAATGAGTTAGGAGCAGGTTTCCAGCGTAAGGCACTGGAATTTGAAACCATTCTTAAAATGGGGCGTACGCAATTACAGGATGCGGTGCCAATGACCTTGGGCCAGGAGTTTAATGCCTTTAGTGTTTTATTAAATGAAGAGATTAAAAACATTCGTCGTACTGCCGAGCTGCTACTCGAAGTCAATCTGGGTGCAACAGCAATAGGCACACGTCTTAATACCCCTCAAGGCTACCAGCAACTGGCAGTACAAAAACTTGCCGAAGTGAGTAATTTGCCCTGCGTACCCGCTGAAGATCTGATTGAAGCGACATCCGATTGTGGCGCTTATGTCATGGTACACAGTGCTTTGAAACGCCTGGCAGTAAAACTGTCAAAAATTTGTAATGATCTGCGTCTGCTCTCCTCGGGCCCGCGTGCCGGGCTGAATGAAATCAACCTGCCAGAACTCCAGGCTGGCTCGTCTATCATGCCAGCTAAAGTCAATCCGGTGGTACCAGAAGTGGTGAACCAGGTGTGCTATAAAGTTATTGGTAACGATACCACTGTCACCATGGCCTCCGAGGCCGGTCAGCTTCAGCTAAACGTAATGGAGCCGGTTATTGGTCAGGCGTTATTTGAATCAATCCAGATTCTCACTAACGCCTGCTATAACCTTCTGGAAAAGTGTGTGAATGGTATTACGGCAAACAAATCTGTATGTGAATCTTATGTATTCAATTCGATTGGTATCGTCACCTATCTTAATCCGTATATCGGTCATCATAATGGCGACATTGTTGGTAAAATTTGTGCCGAAACCGGGAAGAGTGTAAGGGAAGTCGTACTGGAGCGGGGGCTGCTTTCCGAAACTGAGCTGGATGACATTTTCTCAGTACGGAATTTGATGCATCCTGTTTATAAAGCCAAACTTTATACTGATGAAAACTAACGTCATCCTATAAACCTACATCCGTAAAAAAAGGGTATACGTAAGGTATGCCCTTATTTTTTCCTGGCTGCACAGATATGTTGATTGTTCCTGATAAGTCAAATAATAATCCAGACCTCTAAGCCGTATCGCCGGCAAGAGCGAGCCGGCACATCTTACATAATCAGATGCACGACGCTGCTCACTTCCTGGCGCGTATGGCAGAGGAGGCGAACAGATCGGTACTCAAC
The DNA here is from genome assembly GCA_936920625.1 of uncultured Enterobacteriaceae bacterium. GTDB lineage: Bacteria > Pseudomonadota > Gammaproteobacteria > Enterobacterales > Enterobacteriaceae > Izhakiella. The sequence goes on along the minus strand of CAKZHC010000015.1, from coordinate 3,323 downwards.
ACATAGCGGGTATTGTCTGATATAGCAGCAATCGCTGCTCTGCTGCCTGTGACTGATTGTATCCCTGGTTCCCTGCCACCCTAACGAGTGATATTGTAGTAATCGGGCACGTTACAGTCTGGATGTTGCCATCAAAAGGGCCCCATTTCCTGCTCAGACACCAGGATAAAATGCGCATAATTAGATGGAAAAGTAGCACAACAGCATGTTTAATGATGTTTTCAAAAAGATGACTATTTATTGCTATTCTGTTACCGTTCCAGTTTGTGACGTAAACAGGAAAGTGACTGGCAATATTCGGAAATAATATGAAACCCACCCGGTATTTATAGCACCACCCGAAGATTAGTGTTTTTTGCAAACAAAAATCACCGGCATTCCCCGATCAACATCAAGAGAGTAGTTATCTGACATGCCTTACCGCATTATTATACTAATATTGCTGGTTTTTTTCAGCATCAGTAAAGGTCAGTCTTCACCATTAGAAAGCTCTATCCTGCAACCTGAAGTTATTAACGTTGAGCAAGCATTTATATTCGATTTCAGTCAGCAGCAAAACAAGCTGACGCTCCATTGGAAAGTAAGACTTGGGAGCTATCTCTACCGTCAGAAAATTGAAATCCGGCCAGAAAATGCCAGCCTGGCGCCATTCAAACTGCCAGAAGGTAAATCTCACGAAGATGAATTTTACGGTAAAACCGAAATCTATCCAGATGATCTGACCCTGCCTTTAACGCTAACTCAGGCCAGTCAAAATAGTTCCCTGCTCGTAGTATACCAGGGATGTGCTGCCACAGGTTTCTGTTTTCCACCAGAAAAACGCCTGGTGCCACTGATGGCGGTAGCCGCTCTTAAAACTCCAGCACAATCCTCTGCTAATGAAGCCCCGGCTGCTGCTACGAAAATCACGTATGAATACAGTAAAACTCCACCATTTTCACCTTTCTGGGCACTTTTAATCGGCATTGGCATGGCTTTTACCCCCTGTGTACTGCCTATGTATCCCTTAATTTCTAGTATCATTTTGGGGGGTGGCCGTCAATTCTCATCGGGGAGACTTTTTTCGCTGTCATTTGCCTATGTACAGGGAATGGCGCTCACCTATACACTGCTTGGCGTCATTGTTGCCGCCGCGGGCCTGCGTTTCCAGGCTACACTACAGCAACCCTGGGTACTGATTATGCTGTCAGTACTGTTTATCATACTGGCATTATCTATGTTTGGCCTTTTTACCTTGCAGCTTCCCTCCAGCATTCAAACCCAAATTTCTAAATGGAGTAACCGCCAAAAGAGCGGCTCGCTGATCGGAGTATTGATCATGGGAGCACTGGCGGGGCTAATATGTTCGCCTTGTACTACCGCGCCACTAAGTGCCATTCTGCTCTATATCGCCCAAAGTGGTAATATTTTTGCGGGCGCCGGAACGCTCTATCTTTATGCAATAGGCATGGGATTACCACTGATTCTAGTCACCCTGTGTGGCAAACAGCTGCTACCAGCAAACGGCCCCTGGATGCAAACTGTAAAAGAAGGTTTTGGGTTTATTATACTCGCGTTGCCAGTCTTTTTGCTGGAGCGAGTCATCGGTGAGAACTGGGGAATACGTCTGTGGAGTCTGCTGGCCGTAGCTTTTAGTACCTGGGCATTTGTCATAACGCTCAAATCACCCCGTGGCTGGGCGCGAATACTACAAGTGCTACTGTTTGGTACCGCATTAGTGGCTGTCCGGCCACTTCAGGATTGGGCATTTGGCCCCATGGACAGTGCAGCCAGCAAAACCCCGCCGCTGTCCTTCACTCGCATCAACAATATTGATGAATTAAATCATGCTCTGCAACAACATCAAGACAGCATCACAATGCTTGATCTTTTCGCCAACTGGTGTGTTGCCTGTAAAGAGTTTGAAAAATACACTTTCCGCGACAAGCTGGTGCAAAATAGTTTGAGACATCTCCGGCTCTTGCAGATCGACGTTACCAGCAACAGCCCGGAAAATATTGCTTTGCTCAAGCATCTGCAAGTCCTAGGGCTGCCCACTGTCCTTTTCTTTGATCAACAGTCACAAGAAATACCCGGATCGCGCATTAATGGCTTTATGAAAGCGGCTACATTCCGGGACCATTTACAAAAGCTGAACGCTCTTTCTGCCGGGAGCAGTAACAAAGGCTGAAAAAGGCATTTAATGACGGAACATACTTTTTAATTTCGGTCAAATCTGGCACCGCAGACTCACCCATTCGGCTTGTTGGTGAATGACCAGGCACCAGCGATTTTTTTAAATAATATTATGATTTATAATAATAAAATATAGTCAGGACACCAAAAGTACTAACAGGAGGATGTTTAGCTATTTTCCGGCTACCTCCTCAATTATCGCCTTAATTTTACTATCGCGATGAGAAGTATCTCGCCTGTTTGCTGACACAAAAATATCTCGCGTCACTATCAGGAAAATATACTACACCCGATGATGGAAAGTTTATCCTCGTTTACTTTTTGAGCTGTTTATCTTTTACGTTAACGTCGGATATAACCAGCTAATCATCTCCCGTTGATTCTGAGGAAGATGATTTAATGTCATACGGCACTCTTCAAAATATTTCTGTATGTGTGAATCACGCCAGACTGGCAGATAATTAATATCGTCAAAAGATTCTGAGCCCGGCATGGCATTTGTGTTATTACGCCATGATAATCGGTAATCAATTTTCAGATTTTTATCGATAGCGTTGAAAATATCATTATTATTGATAGATTTTACAGCCTCAGCAGCATTGACTTTCAGAAGTAATGACTTTTCATTATTCAGACGAGGGTTTACTTTTGCATCACCAACTTGTACAAAATCAAATAGTTTTTTATAAAATCTCACTGATCTGGGATTGACTGTTATTAATAAAGATTCAATGTTTCGATACAAATAACTGTAGAGAAAAACAGCCTTAAAAAGTAGCATTACTATTCCGTAATGCTGATATTCTGGTGTTATGGCAAAAGTTCCTGCCTCAGCAAACTTGACTTTTAGCTGGCGCAGAAGCGCTGTTTGATCTGGAAAAGCAAAATCTATTGGTATACCAATTGGGGAGTCTTCGATGAAAGACAGCGCACCAATAACCTCTTCACCTTTTAACACTATGATCAGAGATCAGACGATTATTGGGTAAAATAATATAAGGAGAAAAGAATGACTTACGTTTGCTCTGTTTAACATACCCTCTTCTGATATATACTTGCTCAATAATATGCATCGCCTGAATAAATTCATCAGATGTAGTAGCAAATTTGATTTGAATATTATTAGATAAATCAGCTAATTTATTCAG
>CAKZHC010000014.1 GCA_936920625.1 uncultured Enterobacteriaceae bacterium | reverse complement strand
TAAAGTGGTACGCGAGCTGGGTTTAGAACGTCGTGAGACAGTTCGGTCCCTATCTGCCGCGGGCGCTGGAGAACTGAGGGGGTTTGCTCCCAGTACGAGAGGACCGGAGTGAACGCACCGCTGGTGTTCGGGTTGTCACGCCAGTGGCACAGCCCGGTAGCTAAGTGCGGAAAGGATAAGTGCTGAAAGCATCTAAGCACGAAACCCTCCCCGAGATGAGTTCTCCCTGACCCTTAGAGGGTCCTGAAGGGACGTTGAAGACGACGACGCTGATAGGCCGGGTGTGTAATCGCAGCGATGCGGTGAGCTGACCGGTACTAATGACCCGTGAGGCTTAACCTTACAACGCCGGAGGCGTTCTGTGTGAGAGAGATTTTCAGTCTGAACTGCAGAGAGCTAAAAGAACATGCCTGGCGGCACGAGCGCGGTGGTCCCACCTGAACCCATGCCGAACTCAGAAGTGAAACGCCGCTGCGCCTGAGGTAGTGTGGGGTCTCCCCATGCGAGAGCAGGGCACCGCCAGGCACTATATCCCCTTGCCCGTGCATGTGCTGTCACGGGCAAAACAGTATATTAAGTCAGTATAGTGACTTAGTGTGTTATCCGGTTGGAGCGGTAGTTCAGTTGGTCAGAATACCTGCCTGTCACGCAGGGGGTCGCGGGTTCGAGCCCCGTCCGTTCCGCCATTCATATATTATCTGGTCGTGTATTTGTAAACTTCCGGAATGAATAGAAGCCATAATTGCCGTTAAAAGCATATGGCTTTTTTGTGTTTAATATTTCCTGGTAAGCAAAACTGAAGAATGAGTTTAAACTGAGTCATTTTAAAATTTACCATCACAAGTTTTTAGTTATTGGCAAAGAGATGATATCTGCTCAATTCTAATTCAGGCCTTTAATGTTAATATTAAAGATACGTCTGAAACCATAATTAATGTTTATCCGGCAACTTCAATCCTCGATACTGCAATCATAAATAACAGCGTTAGAAATCATTGATGACTGGCATGTAATCTGGCTCTACCAGGGTTGGTTTTCGATATATTCAGTAAGAAAATCAATAAAAACCCGTATCCGGTGGCTGACGATAAGATCACTATAATAGACAGCATTAAACGGCATTGCTTCAGCGATTGTTTGATTTACCAGTAGCTGAATCAGCCTGCCTTCTGCGATCTCCCTGGCGACTGAAAATTCAGAAAGGCAGGCAACACCACAACCATTAAGACAAAGCTGTTTAAGTGTTTCTCCGCTATTTGCTAATAGATTCTGACGGATAGTCAACGACTGATTTTTGACAGATTTTAGTGGCCAGCGGTTAAGGCGTGGAAATTCCAGAAAGCCAAGACACTCGTGCAGACTAAGATCTGCTACACTTCGAGGCATACCTCGTTCAGCAATATAAGCAGGTGAGGCGACAAGGCGGCGATAGCTGGTAAAGAGATGTCTTGCACGTAAACTGGAATTATCCAGTTTACCAGCGCGTATGGCGATATCGACTTTACGATCAATCAAATTAATAAAATTTTCAGAAGAGACTAGTGAGAGTCTGAGCCCCGGATATCGGGCACGAAAGGGTTTGATCATTGGCGTCAGAAGGTGGAGGACTACGGGCGTGGAGGCATCGATTTTGAGTTATCCCTGTGGGAGCTGGTAGTGATGCTGCAACTCTTCTTCTGCCGCGCTCATCTCTTGCAATACCTTTTTTACGCGTTGAAAATAGCGTTCCCCCTCCGGGGTCAGGCTGAGCTGACGAGTGGTGCGTGTTAACAATGATACGCCAAGTTTAGTCTCGAGCTTTTTAACCGTCCGGCTAATAACAGAGGTTGCAACACCAAGTTGTCTGGCAGCATGGGTAAAACTGCCGCGCTCTACGACAGTAATGAACAGTAAAAGATCATCTGAGGTTGCACGCATCGATGTTCCTGTGGTTAACATACTGAAATTTATTGTTCTGATCCTATTAAAGCATGGGTAATCAGGTCGCGTATATCAATTATCTTGTTTGAGACTTAAGGCAGAATGTACATAGCAGTATATAATTTGTTCAAAAACTGAACTATTAGATTGCAACCTTAAAATAAAACTCTTAACGTGAGAAGATGATTCAAGCCACAAGGAATCTCAGGAAGGTGAACAAAAAGACCTATGCTATGCGTTACACTGCCGGTCAGCCAGCGGAACAGATATTTCCCCCCGCAGTACGGCTGAACGTAGGGAAGATTTTAACTTCCGGAGAGCCACTACCTGTGCAGGGGGGGTTACGGGTAGTGGTATGGAATATTTTTAAGCAACAGAGGGCGGAGTGGCAATCGGTGCTGCAAACGTTCGGGCGCGATGCCCACCTGGTTCTGCTACAGGAAGCGCAGACCACGCCGGAACTGGTGCAATTTGCCACAACAAATTATCTGGCAGCTGATCAGGTCCCTGCATTTATGTTGCCGTTTCATCCCTCCGGTGTCATGACAATGGCAGCCGCTAATCCCATTTATTGCTGTCCTTTGCGGAAACGGGAACCGCTGTTACCAGTGGCTAAATCAGCATTGATTACTGCTTATCCTCTGCCGGATGAACTGACACTGATAGTGGTGAATATCCATGCGATCAACTTCAGTCTGGGCGTTGATGTTTATAGCAAACAATTGAGCACGATAAGTGAACAGGTGGCATATCACGATGGCCCGGTGATTCTGGCAGGCGATTTCAATGCCTGGAGCCGGCAGCGCATGAATGCGCTATACCGTTTTGCCCGTGCGATGGGGCTTCGTGAGGTTCGGTTTAAGGATGATCATCGCCGCAGAGCTTTCGGACGGCCACTGGATTTTGTTTTCTATCGGGGCATGACCGTGGTAAATGCCGAGGTGCTAATAACGCATGCTTCTGATCACAACCCTCTTCTGGTGGAGTTTAAGCCCGATAAATTAAGATTAAATTGAATACCTGACATGTTATGTTTGACAAATAGTCGTGTCTGTTGCTGGCGCATCGTGCTATCGGTTTTAGCATTAGTTTTTGTGTAATGATACCCTTTCCAGCCAATTTAACTGTTAACTGGCAACCTCGCTTTTTTGATTATCATTCAGGTTCCGGCTTGGTAAAAACGGAGAACTCCACAGCGCCATTCCTTCGCGAAGAATGAGGGGAAAATAGAGCTTTGTGGCGGGCTGCGGATCACTCACCGCAGATACGGTCATTTTTTTATCTGATATTTCAGTTTTTGAAGGGTGACAGGAATGGTAATGATCTGAATTTTCAGTTAATAGAGTCTGTTGACTGACAAATTTATCTGATTGTTTATCTTTTGGCTGCGAACTGAATAGTAAAAATGGCGGGCTCTGCAACATCATCCCTCCACGAAGGACCAGTGGAAAACGCAGCATTATGACTGATTGATTACGCACCGAAGACGAAGTCAGCTGGGATAAATAAGTATAGTCCGGCTTGTGGATGCGAGAGTTAGCTGGCGCACAGGAGGGAAAAACGGGGTGAAAAAATGTATCTGTCTGACTAATAGTCGGCTGCATGGCAATCGTAAATAGCTTATAAGACCAGATGCTGATTGTTGTTATATCAGGAGTTATGCCGGAGTCCTGCACAACATTAAAGGAGTGTGTTATCGGCAGCCCGTCAGCACCCCTGAGCAGTACGTGGCAGGAGGTGATGTTACTTAGGGCAGCGGATACTCGGTCAGACCTGAATTTGCTGGAGTCTTGTCTGCCTGTCCAGTGAGAAGTGTGGGAAGGCAGGCTTAATAGCAAACCGATACCGCCAGACAGTAAAAGCAGCGCACTGGCTAAAGAGAGATATTGTCCCCGATATTTCATACCGACCTCCTATCATTGTTTAACATCCAGTCTGAAGTATAAGTGCCCGGTGTTTTTGGAAATCTGTTGTAAAGTCACCCAGCCATAGGTTGTATCGTTATGCTGAATTGGGTCAGAAAAAACAGGGGAAAACGCGCTGTCAATTTGTCTATTGTTAATTATTGCGGGTTTATTCTTCAGCATAGGGCACATCTTCATCATCCGATGATAGAAAAGATAGAAGTTTCCTGACATAGCCACTGATTTCTTTTCAGAAAGTGTAAGTATGCTAAATTTTAATACAGCGAATGTTAAGCGCTGTTTTTGATCTCCGCATTTTTTAATAAACACCAGTGCTTACAGCAGACCATAACGTTTTTTATGCCAGCTTTTCTTTCACATCAGCTTTTTGATCAGATATGTTTTTTATTAATAGAAGATTATTACTAAGTCATACGGGTGCCCACAGACATACAACGCCTGATATATCATCTGCAGCAGGCATGGTTTGCCCTTTATTACTGATTTGTTTTAGGGCGGGTCCAGACAGGTTTTGTGAAAGCCAGTAAGCCGGCACTGCCGGTGGAGCCTGGTAAAGCTATTCAAATGACGGGCCTGCCTTTTAGCAGTCTGCGTTTTAAGAAACGGATGGGGTTTACGGCTTCCAGGGTCGCTGCGTCGAGGGGGACAGGCTCTGCACAGAGCTGTGCGGCCAGAATCTCTGCTGCCAACGGGCCACTGCATAATCCTCGCGACCCCAGCGCGCCCAGTACATACAACCCGGGATGGTAAGAGAAAGTCTTCTGCTGCGAAGCTGAGATGATGGCACTGTTCTTCAGGACAAGCTGATAATCTGGCAGCGCACCAATCATCGGCAGATGATCGCGTGTTGCGCAACGTACACTACAGCGCGCTTGTGCACCCGTTATATCTATTGCATTAACCCAGTTCGCCTGCGGCAGACAGTGTTGCAGGCGTTCCAGATTGGCGAGTTGATCCTGGAGGTGAAAACGAGTATCACGGCTACCCCGATGATAACTCGCACCAAGGGAGAGTTGTTGCCAGTGAGCACTCATTGGTGTCAGATAGCCGTTATAGCAAAGCACTTTCTTCAGCGCTGCCAGTTCTGAGGTAGCGGGTATATGGCTCACCTGACCTGCTACGGGGGAAACCGGCAGCATTTTGCTCTGGCTGAGCAGATTTAATCCAGCACCGTTTGCTAACACCACATTTTGATGCAGCGCTGTTTTGCCGTTAGCGAACTGCATCAGCCAGCCATTGCCGGTATATTCCAGCGCATGTAGTTTATGCTGCCATATTATTTTGCCGCCTTTTTCGGCAGCCTCGCGCATCAGCCCTGCGGTCAATGCTGCTGGCGCAAGCCAGCCGCCATCTGGATAATATAGTGCGTTGCAGTCGATAGTGACGCCGGCAAGCCCGGTTACCTCCTCAGGTGTAACCGCTGTTGCTAGCGATAGGGGCAGCTGCATTGCCATCATAGCGGTAATTTTCTGGCGACTCTTCTCGTCCCAGCTTAATTGCAATACACCACACCATTCATGCTCAAAGTGGAAACTAAGGGAATCGTAGTAACGGCGGGCGAAGGTAAACGCACCGGGAAAAAAGTGGCGCAATCCCGCATTCTGAGCATTAAGTAATGGATAGAGCACACCCTGACGATTACCGGAAGCGCCCTGAGCAGGGGCGGAGGCATCGCTGTAGATAGTTATCTGCCGGTAACGGCGTTGTAATGCAAGCGCTAACAGTGCGCCGGCTATGCCACCACCAATTATGGCTATCTCCGCTGTTGCAGATGGGCAGGAAAGGTCCGGCTGCCAGAGAAAGGAGGATTGCGCCAGCTCACCCGTTAACATTTCGCGTTTATGGCTAAATCCTTTGCGTTTTTGCATACTAAAACCGGCCTGTTGCAATCCGCGCCGCACTATGCCTGCTGAGGTGAACGTAGCCAGGGTAGCTCCTCTGCGGCACGATTTTGCCATGCTGCTAAACAGGCTGGAACTCCACATTTCTGGATTTTTAGCGGGGGCAAAACCGTCCAGAAACCAGGCATCAACCTGATGCTGTAACGTGTTATTGCACGCGTCTGCAAGTTCACTGACATCACCAAACCAGAGATCTAAAATCACCCGTCCGTTATTAAGTAGTAAACGCTGACAGCCCGGTAGTACCAGCGGCCATGCTCTGAGCAGCTCGCGACTTAAGTGAGCCAGTTCGGGCCAGTGAGCATGAGCCAGCGCCATTTCTCTAGTCGTTACTGGAAACTTTTCGCAGCTGATGAAATGCAAACGGTTAACGGTATTAAAGGGATGCTGCTGATGGCAAAGGTCAAACGCCTGCCAGAGCGCCAAAAAATTAAGCCCGGTTCCGAAACCAGTCTCGGCCACCACGAATAGATCACGCGGATGATTCAAAAAACGTGCCGGAAGTTGATTACCGGCCAGGAAAACATAGCGTGTTTCTTCCAGTCCATTTTGGCTGGAGAAATAGACATCGTCAAATATCTGAGAAACAGGTGTACCCTGTTCATTCCAGTTAAGAGAAGCGTGTTTAATTACGTTGTTATTCACAAAATTAGCTCTGTTTCTGGTATGTGGCACGATTTTATCTACGCATACCCTGACGCGCAAATTTACATGAAGTAATGAGATCGGACTTGTTCGGCTTACAACTGTACGCTAAAGTGCGACATAGGATTCTAATAGTGAAGTTAATGAGGTATTTAATGAGACGTGCAGTAATTACTGGTATGGGTATTGTTTCCAGTATTGGTAATAATCAGCAGGAAGTATTGGCTTCTCTGCGTGAAGGGCGTTCTGGTATCACTTTTTCACAAGAATTTAAAGATGCGGGAATGCGCAGTCATGTATGGGGCAACGTTAAACTCAACACTGACGGGCTGATAGAGCGTAAATCTGTACGTTTTATGAATGATGCCACAATCTATGCCTATCTCTCGATGGCAGAGGCGATTAAAGATGCTGGTCTGAGTGATGGGTCGTATCAAAAAAATCCACGGGTGGGGCTGATTGCTGGCTCTGGTGGCAGCTCAACTCATCATCAGGTACTGGGCGCCGATGCTATGCGTAGCTCCCGCGGACTGAAAGCCGTTGGCCCCTATGTTGTGACCAAAGCCATGGCTTCCGGTGTTTCAGGTTGCCTTGCGACATTTTTCAGGATCCATGGCCTGAGTTACTCTATCAGCTCGGCGTGTGCCACTTCAGCCCACTGCATCGGTAACGCGGTAGAACAAATTCAATTAGGCAAACAGGATATCGTCTTTGCTGGCGGTGGTGAAGAGCTAAGCTGGGAGATGGCGAGCGAATTTGATGCGATGCGTGCACTTTCAACCAGATTTAATGACACACCGGAAAAAGCCTCCCGTACCTATGACATAAATCGTGACGGCTTTGTTAGCGCCGCAGGTGGAGGCATGGTTGTTGTCGAAGACCTGGAGCATGCACTGGCACGCGGTGCGCGCATTTATGCTGAAGTAATAGGTTATGGTGCGACATCAGATGGTGCCGACATGGTTGCCCCTTCGGGCGAGGGTGCGGTGCGTTGTATGAAGATGGCGTTACAGGGAGTCGATACGCCCGTTGATTATATCAATACCCACGGCACGTCTACTCCGGTTGGAGATACAATAGAACTGGCTGCTATTCGCACCGTTTTTGGTGGTAATTCGCCTGCACTCTCAGCGACTAAAGCAATGACGGGCCACTCTCTGGGGGCGGCCGGGGTTCAGGAGGTAATCTACACATTGCTGATGCTGGAACATGGCTTTATTGCACCAAGTATCAACATCGAGCAATTGGATGAAGAGGCCGAAGGCATGAACATAATCACTACAGCCACAGAGCGGCAGCTTACTACTGTCATGTCTAATGGCTTTGGATTCGGCGGCACCAATGCAACTCTGGTAATGCGTAAATATAGTGGTGACTGAGGGTTGTGTCCTGCCAGCTTCTGGTATTTGTTAATAATAACACCTGTAACATCCAGGATTGCAGCTGGGACTGTTACAGCGCCTTCCTGATGTATTAACATGACCCGCCGATTACTATCATTTTCCCAATTTTCGTGTCCTGTTGTTGACGTAATGAAATGTTCAGGCCAATACTTCCAGCCATGAAACAACAGTTTTCAAGGCCTGTATTGCCTGAACTTTCATGTTAATCCGTCACTCTGTACCACCGTCAAATAAAAATCGTGAGCGGCGCCCAGCCGGGCAGCTTGCTGTTATCTCATTTTCAGTTTTTGTTAATTATCTGACTGCCGGACTAGTCTTACCGGTAATCCCACTTTTTGTTCAACAGCAGCTTGGCTTAAATAATGTCATGGTGGGTTTAGCGGTAGGAGGACAATTTTTAGCAACGCTCGCAACTCGTGGCTTAGCAGGCCGTATTGCCGACAGGCAGGGGGGCCGGCGGGCAGTTATGCAGGGAATATTCAGTTTCATCCTGGTGGCGATAGTACCAATGCCAGTTCGGGGGCAGTTTGTTTTGCTGCTGGCAGGGCGGCTGTTACTGGGTTTTGGTGAGAGCCTGTTACTGACTGGTAATCTGGCGTGGGGCATGGGACTAATGGGCCCGAAACACTCTGCGCGGGTAATCTCCTGGAACGGTATGGCACTTTATGGGGCGCTCGCTCTGGGCGCACCACTAGGGCTATGGTTGTATGCTAAAGGCGGATTTATAACGTTGAGTCTGGTGTGCTTACTGCTTCCGCCATTAACACTCTTGTTCAATAAAAGAGTGCCAGCGGTAGCCCCCCAGGGTGGTGAGAGATTGCCGTTCTGGCAGGTGACTGGCGAGGTTACCAGACCGGGTATTGTGCTGGCTTTACAGGGAACAGGTTTTGCTGTTGTGGGGACCTTCACCTCACTCTATTTTTCTGCCAAAGACTGGGGGAACGCTGGTTTCGCACTGACCGCCTTTGGCGTCGCGTTTGTTATGATACGACTACTATTTGGCAGCCTGCCAGATAAAGCAGGAGGCTATCGGGTAACACTCATTTCGCTACTAACTGAGACCGCAGGGCTAGCGATTCTGGGGTTTGCCAGTAGTGGCTGGATGGCGCTTATCGGTGCAGGGCTGACGGGCTGTGGCTGTTCACTGGTGTTTCCAGCTCTGGGTAGTGTGGTGGTGAAAAGTGTTTCACCGCAAATGCGGGCGACTGCACTGGGTGTTTTTTCTGCTTTTCAGGATCTGGCCTATGGTGTCAGTGGCCCATTGACTGGACTACTGATTTCCCGCCATGGCTATAGTTCTGCCTACCTGGCTTGTGCTCTCTGTACAGCGCTTGGCGCTATACTGACATCGAGCCTGTTTCATAAGGCGCTGACAAATAACAGAACGCCTCAACCGGGGAGCGATTACGAAGGATAGTTCGGGGGCCTGTGTAGCGGCTATGTCTGGCTGATACGTTATTACAGCGGTTAGTTAAACTATTCTTTTCATAGCTTACGGTAACGGATCGATAAGAGCATACATTTTATTAAAACACGCTTAACACAGCCTGCCATCCGGACACGGGCAGGCTAATGCCACATTAAAAAATTATCCACAACACCATGAATATCATCAGGAAAGTAGTAACAATAGCAAATAAAGGATGTGTAATCGACGGCCGTACTATGGAATTTAGCCAGGTCCACATGGGGATAACTGTTGGGTATGGTATGATCTCATCACTGTCAATCGGGCGCGATTCCTTTAACCAGCGAGCCCGCTGGTTGAAAAGCAAATAGAGTAGAATTTCTCCCTGAGCCAGGGTCAAAAGTGTATGTGATTGCGCCTGAAACTGTAGCTGCGCTGCGCTCTCCAGTCTCTGCTGTTCGCTGGGGGAAGGCGGTTGCCTGAGTGAGGCGAATAGTAGCGCCAGCGTCAATGCTTTATGCTGGCTCAGCCTCAGGCGAGTTTGCAGATAATCAGCTAACAGAGGGAACAGCCGTGAAGGAAGGGGCGCACCTTGCTCAAGATTCACGACGTCCAGCATGGACAGCCAAATTTTAGCAGCAGATTCTCCTGTGGCCAGCGCCAGCCTGGCAATTTGCTGAGTAATGGTCTGATGCTGCTCAGGTGATAAAGATTCTTCCATAGGGTCATGAAGGGCAGGTGCTGGCACAGATAGTTGCCCGTTTTGCAACTTAAGCAGAACCTGACGTAACTGATCAGGGGTCAGGGCACTCAAGGCAGAATGACCAAATTGTTGTTGGATAAAACTCTCCACAGCCTGACGATGGTTATTGACTGAAAACCACGATGTTATCTGCTGAAGCAGCTGGCGGCAGGTGTGGCTGATTTCAGCCTGTTCAATGTGCTGATTGAGCAACTGCTCTGCTGCCAGAAAATGTCGTGACAATAATTCCCCCTCATTTTTCACGCCAGCCTGATGATAAATAGCCGCCCAGATTTCTTCTGGCTTCAAAGAGCTGACCAAGAGCAATGTTTGCACCAAATGTGACAAAGTAGCGCGCTGCGTCTGACTCATAGGTGCTTCACCCAGACTGTCTGCGCGCCAGGTTCCTGGCTGATTGTTTGATTTTGGGAAATTATCGGTTAAAGAGGTACCAGAAACGCTTAGGGGTTGCATGTCAGGATCCTTTGTTTAAAAGGCTTAACAGTATGTGGTATATGCCGGAACGGATGCGCCTGGCATAATAACTCTGCTGGTAAACAATTAATAATCCAAAGATAGTCAGTCTGTCCTAAGAAAACGACACGTTAGCAGCAAGGATAAAGAGTCGGTGTTATTATTCCTTTTTTAGAGTAGATTGTACTCCCGCAGCAGATTTTCCTAATGGCGTTCTTATACTCTGGGCCAGCCAGACACCAATTAGCGCCATACCTCCGCCAATAAGGTGATAGTGGTGCAAGTGTTCGTGCAGAAACACAACAGCAATAATTGCCGTTATAATTGGCATCAGATTCATAAATAACGCGGTATTACTGGCACCCAGACGGTATACCCCTAAAATCCACAAAAAAGGTGCTATCAGTGAAGCAGCAATTCCGGCAAATAGCACTAGCGGAATGTTTTGCATATTAAGCCTCACGTCTGGTGCATGCAGAAAGCCGGGGAGCAAAAACAGCACGGCAAACAGAATCTGCATATACAGACACTGCCAGTTAGGTATTGGCAGCGCCCAACGCCGGGTGAGTACGCCATAGAGTGCATAGGATGCAGAAGCAACCAGCATCATCAGTTCTCCTCTGCCCAGCCCCTGGTGCATTAGTAACGGTAAATTGCCGCCACTTACAAGCCACACCAGACCAGCAAAGGAAATAATACTGCCAGCTAAAATGCCACGGGTCGGAGGCAGCCGTAGCAATACAATACTAAGTAATACGGTAAGCAGCGGGATTAATGCCGTGATGATACCCATCATTAATGCGCTTACTGTATGGGCAGCGTAGTAAGCCAGACTCTGATAGAGCATCATGCCCAGCAGCCCGAGGATCAAAAGCTTCCACTAGGCTTTGCCAATATTATGACGATGGCGCCAGAGGCCGGGCAAAACAAAAGGGGTAAGCACTATCAGCGCCAGGAACCAGCGATAAAAAGAGATGGCGGCAGGATCTATAACACTTGCCGATAATTTATTGACAATGGCGTTAATCGACCAGATAAACACCGCTAACAAAGGGAAAAAGAAATTCATATTCTGCTCGCAAAAGGCTTCTATGCCAGATTGTAACCCGTCTTAAAATAAGGCCATAATCAAAAATAACAACGCCGGAAAAATATAAAAAACTATCAGGCTGTATAGCCAGCCCGTGCGCACCAGAATTCACTGTAATCTAAGGTGAGAATATTCTGGTTGTAGTGCACGTGGATGCAGAGTGATGGCACGTGTGAGAGACAAATCGCGGTATGCTTTGCTCAGGATTACGTTTGAATGGTGTTTTATGGCGGATATTAATATCAATTTTGCCTGGCAGGAGCTCGCGCATGAAGATTGTGGTTGATGAAAATATGCCTTATGCCATTGAGCTGTTTAACCGCTCTGGCGAAGTCATGGCAGTAGCAGGGCGTTCGGTCACGGCCGCTCTTCTGGGTGATATTGATGCTCTGATGGTGCGTTCTGTTACCAGAATTAATGAAGCGTTGCTTGGGGACTCCAGGATTAAATTTGTAGGTAGCGCCACAGCGGGAACGGATCACATAGACACAGACTGGCTTGCAGCGGAAGGCATTACTTTTGCATCAGCGCCTGGTTGTAATGCTATTGCTGTAGTGGAATATGTTTTTTCTGCGTTACTGATGCTGGCTGAACGCGATGGGTTTAACTTAAGCGATCGGGTTGTTGGTATCGTAGGGGCGGGCAATGTTGGCGGACGTTTGCAACAACGGCTGTCAGCATTAGGCGTGCGTACCCTGATTTGCGATCCTCCCCTTATGCAGCTGAGTGATAATAAACAGGACTATTATGATATTGATGCATTAATAGCTCAGGCTGATGTGCTGACCTTGCACACCCCCCTCAATCATCAGGGGCCTTATCAAAGCTGGCACCTAATCGATGAAGCCCGACTGCGGGCGCTAAGGCCAAATACCATTCTGATTAACACGTGCCGTGGTGCGGTTGTTGACAATGCCGCCCTGCAACGAGTTTTGCACCGACGCCACGATCTTTCTGTTGTGCTGGATGTTTGGGAGCCAGAACCCAACCTGGCAGTTGAACTGCTAAATCAAGTGGATATTGCCACGGCGCATATCGCAGGTTACACCCTTGAGGGTAAAGCGCGGGGCACAATCCAAATCTGGCAAGCATGGAATCGCTTTCTGGGCCACAGTGAGGATGTCCCGCTGGAAACATTGCTGCCTGCACCCAGATTGTCATCTGTTGATCTGCATGGGCCGTTAGATCCTCCCGCACTGAAAAGTCTGGCTCATATGGTGTATGATGTGCGTCGCGATGACGTCATGTTACGCAAAGTAGCAGGCACTGCTGGTGAGTTCGATCGTCTGCGTAAAACCTACTGGCAACGTCGGGAGTGGTCATCATTGCGGGTAACCTGCGATAACCAGGAGATCGCAAATCTGGTGAGAAGGCTCGGTTTTAAAGCTGTTGTCCGCTGATGGACCCCAGCGGGCGGTATCTGATTTTCTCAGGCGGTAGTAGCACCGTCTTTCGTTAAGATGGCATTATCTGGAGTATCACTATGTCTGAGCCTGACGGTTGGAATATTGCGCTCGTTGGCGCAACCGGAGCAGTAGGGGAAGCATTACTCAAACAGCTGGCAGAGAGTCAGTTACCTGTTGGTAAAATCTGGCCGCTGGCCAGTGCAGAGAGCGTCGGCCAGACCCTCCGCTTCAGCGGGCGCTCACTACGGGTGAACAATATTGAAGATTTCAATTTTTCACAGGCACAGCTTGCCTTCTTTGTCGCGGGAATGGAGGTCTCAGTTCGTTATGCTGAGAAGGCGGCTGATGCGGGCTGTCTGGTGATTGATAACAGCGGCCTTTTCGCTCTGGAACCTGATGTTCCTCTGCACGTGCCAGATGTCAATTCACATGTACTGTCATCCTACAGAAACCGCAATATCATCAGTGTGGCAGATAGCCTGACATGCCAGCTATTGGCGGTGATAAAGCCACTCATCGATGAAGCGGGTTTGTCTCGTCTCCAGGTAACTACTCTACTTTCTGCTTCGGTGTACGGGCGGGCAGCAATCGAGTCACTGGCAGGTGAGAGCGCCAGATTACTAAACGGTGTGACGCCCGATGCTCCCTTTTTTGGTCGCCAGCTGGCCTTCAATATATTGCCTTTGCAACCTGATCACCAGGGAAGTGTTTCTCTGGAACGCACGCTGGTAGATCAGGTGCGCAAGGTATTGCAGGATGATGCCCTGCCGTTAACCGTCAGCATTGTTCAGTCGCCAGTATTTTATGGCAATACTCAGATTGTAAATCTGGAAAGTTTGCGTCCACTCTCACCTGAAGAGGCCGGCAACATACTCTCACACCAGCAGATCATTAAACTGCCAGCGGGTGATGATTTTCCCACCCCAGCAGGAGAGGCTGATGTGTATCTGAAAGTTGGCCATCCTCGCCATGACTACGGTATCTCTGAAATTCTTAATCTCTGGACAGTTGCAGACAACATCCATTTTGGTGGTGCGCTGATGGCATTAAAAACCGCAGAAAAGCTGATAGCGGAGTATCTCTGCTGATGGTTTGTCACCAGCGTATTGATTCACCCAGTAAGTTTGCACTGGGTATTGAATACGATGGCAGCCGTTATTCTGGCTGGCAGCGTCAGCGGGAAGTGTTAAGCGTGCAGCAGCGTCTGGAAGAGGCATTTTCAAAGGTTGCTAACCATCCGGTCACGCTTTTTTGTGCCGGACGTACCGATGCCGGAGTGCACAGCACCGGGCAGGTTATCCACTTCGAAACGACGTCCGGACGTCCGCTATCCGCCTGGACTTTAGGTATTAACGCCAGCCTGCCGTCGGATATTGCCGTGCGCTGGGTCAAAGAGGTGCCAGAGGCATTTCACGCCCGCTTCAGTGCAACAGCACGTCGTTACCGTTATGTGATATATAATCACCGGTTGCGCCCTGCAATCATGGGGCAAGGCGTAACACATTTTTGCCAGCCGCTGGATACCGATAAAATGCATCAGGCAGGGCAATGCCTGCTAGGAGAAAATGACTTCACCTCTTTCAGGGCTGTGCAGTGCCAGTCACGAACGCCCTGGCGTAATGTTAGCCATCTGATAGTGTCCCGCCATGGTGTTTATGTAGTTATTGATATCAAGGCTAACGCCTTTGTGCATCACATGGTGCGCAATATCGTTGGTAACCTGATGGAAATTGGTTGCGGTAATCGTCATCCGGAGTGGATGGCAGAGTTACTAGTGGCCAGAGATCGGACGAAGGGCGCGGCCACTGCCCGCGCGGGGGGATTGTATCTGGTGGCGGTTGACTACCCGAGTCATTTTGCTCTACCTCATGCCCCAATGGGGCCCTTGTTTCTTGAGGATTAATCGGCAGGGTCAGAAGGAATCTCGTATGGAACTGATCTATTCAGTCATTTCAGTCATTAATTTTATCTTACACATCGATGTACATCTCGGGGAGCTGGTTTCAGAATATGGCTTATGGATCTATGCTATTCTGTTTTTAATTCTATTTTGTGAAACCGGGCTGGTGGTGGCACCGTTACTGCCAGGGGATTCATTGCTATTTGTCGCCGGGGCGTTAGCGGCTGTGCCGGGCAGTGCGCTGAATATCTATCTGCTGGTGCTACTGCTCTGTATAGCGGCTATCAGTGGAGATGCTGTGAACTACACTATCGGTCACATGTTTGGCGATAAACTGTTTAGCAATCCCGACTCAAAAATTTTCCGGCGCAGCTATCTGAATAAAACCCATCAGTTTTATGAGCGGTATGGTGGTAAAACCATCGTTCTGGCGCGGTTTATACCGATAATTCGCACTTTTGCGCCTTTTGTTGCAGGCATGGGCAGTATGTCACGATTTTACTTTACCGTTTATAATGTTGCTGGCGGCATTGTCTGGGTGGTACTGTTCTCTTTTGCAGGTTACTTTTTTGGCAATATCCCGGCTGTCCAGCAGAATCTTCATTACCTGATTGTGGTAATTATTGGCGTATCAGTACTGCCTGCTATAGTTGAGCTCTGGCGTCACCGTTGCAGATGGTGGCGTCAGACTTAAGTATCATAAGCAGCATAAAACCTCTGCTGCTGTTTTACCAATCGTTCAGGGGGGGCAGGCGATTACTGGTGCAGATTAGGTGTGGCATCTGTTGTGTCCTGGCCCTTTTACATCATTGAAAAATGCAGCACTGCACAAAGTGCTAAGTATGAATCCTTAAGCGGTGCAAATGTAAAAAATTTTTGCGTGACTGACAGGTTGATCTTGTACAAGGTTCTGCCGTTTATTTATGTAATATGCGCTTGGGTTCTATGCCGCAGAATTAATATCACTCCGATAGAGTAGTGCGGATATTTAACCTATTTTTTAATAATACATATTATTATTAATAACTAGCAGGTAAAAAAACCAACAGAGTAATACTATTATTATTTATCATGCCTTGAGGAATTCGCACTTTATGCATATATCGTACAGAAAATATCACGATATAAATTAGCACAAGACAGTACTGCTGGTTGCCAGTATATAAACATTAGGATAACAACAGGCTTATTTTTATATTTATTTAACGTCTGGTTATATTTATTGCCAGTAATACCTAACTAAATATGTTATGGTCAAGGGGTCTGAAGATAAAGATAGTGTGCATGGGCCTGTACACGTTGGATATTAGGAAAATAAGGTGAAACATAATGCAGATTCCAACAATCAATAATTTTGTAAGCCGTGATCAAAACTTAATGGCAGTAACAGATACAAAAAAATATGCTGAACCAGTGTCGAAAAATAGTAGTGAAGCGCTAAA
The DNA here is from genome assembly GCA_936920625.1 of uncultured Enterobacteriaceae bacterium. Classification (GTDB taxonomy): domain Bacteria; phylum Pseudomonadota; class Gammaproteobacteria; order Enterobacterales; family Enterobacteriaceae; genus Izhakiella. The sequence continues at coordinate 159,253 of CAKZHC010000014.1, read as the reverse complement.
ACAAACCATTGAGAACAACAGCGATACATTATTCTCTGCTGGCAGCCAATCTGACTCTGTTGTCCACTCAGTATCAGAAATGAAGCAGGGAAGCATCACTGAGCAGTCAGCGGCCACGCAACATTCTGTTAACAAAAAAGAAATTGAAAATGTTCCTTCGGGTGGAGCCTCTGTCGTCGACATTGCTGAAGAAGCTGCCCTAAGTGCTATCCCTATCTATGGGACGGTTCGGGAATTTCAAAAAGGTAACATAGGATGGGGGATATTCGGGATTATCACAGATGTGCTCACGTTGGTACCGATAGTTGGTGCTCCTCTCAAAGCAGCAGCAACAGCAATTCGAGGAGGGGAAACTGCTGTAAAAGCTGCACGAGCCGGATTAGCTACTACTGATGCCGCCACGAAACTAACAGCGGAAGCGTCTGCTAGTCTGGCAAAATCAGCCGAAGATACCGGCAAAGCAGCCCTGCATTCAGTTACCAGCCCTGAGTTGTTATATGAAAGTGGAACATTTGCTGGAAATCAAACAACAAAAATGGTGACAGATGCCACGTCTGCTTCTGTTAAATCTGCTGGTGTTTTAGAGAACGCGGCCAGATGGCGAGAGTTAACATCTGCTGCTCATGCTTCTGATACGATGAATGTTCTCCATAAAGATCTTGATGTTATTAAATCTGCGCCTGAGCTGCGCGAGAAGTTTATAAGCGATTTTGCACATGGAAGATATAAAGCTGATGATAAAATTATTTCAGGTGATAATATTTTTGGAACGCCTTATTCTGACCCCAGGATAAAAGAACTAATATCTCCCTCTCTGTTCGATAAATATATTCCCCAAACTGTCTTCAACGATTCACTGCAAGAGTATTTAAAACATGTATCATCCGGATGAATATCTTAATGAAGATATAGGATTCGAGATATGCTGGCATTAATTAAAATGCCAGATACCTTGGGGAGAAAATAATCTTGTTAAGAAGAAATACATTGGAATATAGCTTTTTATCTTTCTGTTTCAAACCAGCAAAGAAATTTTTGTAAACATTCTGGCAGGTGTTATTCCCTGGAAAAGTTTGGGTGCACAGGGCTGTGTTGTGATGAATACCGTACCTATCAGCACACATACAACGATATACTTTTTCACTGATTCCGACGTAACAAACGTGCTCATTATTTCCTGTCATCACAGGGCGTTGCCAGAGATAAGACAGGATATATCGCGCTGTTGATTTATTTACACCTATGAAAAAGACGTTGTTCATAGTGCCAGCAAAAGCAAGAGGGTGTGTTACGTTCATCCCAGTGCAGTGCCTAGGTTGAATACCGGTAAGTACATTGCTACCACTAAAATCCCAATGATTCCTCCGATAATCACTATCATTACTGGCTCTAGCAACGAGACCAGTGCGTCTGCCCGATCATGGGTTTGCGTCTCGTGCCAGTGTGCCAGACGACTGAGCATATCGTCCATAGCGCCAGATTCCTCACCTGTTCTGACCAGATGATAACAGAGAGGGGTGAAAAGCCTTGATCCTGCTACGGTCTGGTACAGTGATCCACCCGCTTCAATGCCGTGTTGCATAGCGACTAAAGCCTGTTGCCAGAGTCCCGGTGGTAAGGTTATTTTCGTAGCTTTCAGGCTCTCTGTCAGGGGCAGACCAGCACGTTGTGTCAGGCTTAGTGAGGTAAATATCTGGCTAAGCATGCTTCCCCGATAGAGCACGGAAATCAGTGGCAGTTTCAGTAATACGCGTTGTTCGTAAATGCGGTATTTTACTGACTGGCGTCGCTGAAAGCTCCAGAATATAGCTGCAATTATCAGTGCCAGCAGCAGCCAGGGGCCGCCTATTTGCAAAAATGAAGCAAATTTCATGACAGCCGAAGTAAAGGCCGGGAGAGGCGTATCAAAATTAGCGTATATGGCTGCGAATTCAGGCAGAACAAACAACAACATGCAGCAACAAACCGCAGTAGCAATAAGCAAAATAAACAGTGGATAACGAAGCGTTTTAGTCACTTTTTTTTGTAATTTCTGCCGGCGTTCCTGTAGCTCTGCCAGTTTCAGGCAACTATTGTCAAGTTGCCCGGTTGACTCACCAATCCCAATCAGTGCGATGTAGAGGGGAGGAAATACCGCTGGCCAGTTGCCTAACGCTTTGGTGAAAGCGTTTCCCTGAGCGATATCAGATTCAAGTTGAGAGAGCAGTGCACACCAGCCGGGATGTGCGTTGCCTTCGCTCAACATAGTGAGGCATGCAGTGAGTGTCAGCCCTGCTTTGAGCAGAGTGGCAAGCTGCCGCATCAAAGCGATTCTCTGATCTTCATCCCAGTCACTGATGCGATAACGTCGTTTAGGGCGCAGACGTAGCGGGGTCAGTTGCCTGTTGTCTAGCATCAGTGCAGCCTGCTGACGATTTTTGGCGAGCAGGTTACCCTGCTGCCAGCCACCGCTTTCGTCAATTGCCTGCCAGTGGAAAAGCAGCAGATCAGTTTTCACCGTAACCTGTGACTCGCAACAGCTCTTCCAGCGTAGTATCCCCTCTATTTACCGCATGTAACCCCTCTGTAAACAACTGGCTCAGACCCTGCTTACTGGCAATATCTGCCAGCGCCTCAAGTGGCGCTTCGTTAACTATGGCATTTTGCAGACGCGATGTTACAGGTAGCACTTCAAATAGCGCCAGTCTGCCGTAAAAGCCAGAGAAACAGTGCGGACAACCTGTTGCCAGCCAGTTCTGAGCGGTACCTGGCCAGATAGTGCTGGGGAAATGACCAGTAGCTTTGCCAGGCTGGCGGCAGTGTGGACAAAGACGCCGGAGCAGGCGCTGGGCGATAATCATCCTCAGTGCCGGCCCCAGCTGATAACCCGGCAACCCCATCTGTTTAAGCCTGGTCAGAGTCTCCAGTGTTGAGTTTGTGTGAAGTGTAGAGAGAACCAGATGACCTGTCTGCGCGGCGTTAATAGTTATTAATGCTGTCTCTGGGTCGCGAATTTCGCCTAGCATGATCACATCGGGGTCCTGACGTAGCAATGCTTTGAGCACCTGCTGAAAATCATAGCCAGTTTTATGATTTATCTGTGTCTGAATAACACCAGCCAGTGGGATCTCGACAGGATCCTCAATGCTTGAAATATTGCGCCCGGGTTGATTAAGCCAGTTTAGTCCGCTATAGAGCGTTATTGTTTTGCCGCTACCAGTTGGCCCGGTAACCAGAATCAGTCCCTGAGGTTGTGAGAGTGCGGCACGGAATTCTTTAAGCGCGCGCGCAGGCATACCGAGAGTTTCCAGCTGAGGCGTCTGGTGGACGTTATTTAGCAGGCGTAATACCACTTTTTCGCCATATTGTGTCGGCAGTGTAGAGAGACGAAAAGAGACGTGTTCTCCCGTTTGTGTTACATGGGTAAACTGACCATCCTGTGGCAGGCGACGCTCGGCAATGTCCAGCCGGGAAAGCACTTTAAGTCGCGTCACAATGGCAAGTCCGTGTTCAGGAGTTAACTGGCCGGCAACTTGCAGAACACCATCAATACGCAGACGAATGCGTATTGATTCTGACTGCGGCTCAATATGAATATCTGAAGCACGACGCTTGAGCCCCAGTGCCAAAATCTGATTAAGTTTCTCTGCTGGAGTGGGCAGGTTGCTGCATTGGGTTTGCGTTGCATCAGCATATTTTTCTTGCCAGAGAGCCATTTTATCCTCGTTCCAGGAGATAAACTCCACTTGCCCGCTAAAGGCGAAATGGAGTGCATCGGTCAGTGCTTTTGCCGGTTCTCCAGTGACTGCAACTTTCAGCATGGTGCTATTTTGTGCGAGTAAAACGGCCTGATAACGCAGACAAATATCTTTTATTGCGGAGGGGATATCAGCCATCAGAGTGCGTCTCCATCATCAAACAGAAAAACAGATTCACAGGCACTTTTAAGGCTGTTTTGACTGGTATCGCAGCGACGCTTCCAGCGCAATATTGCTTTCTCGTTGTCCCAGCTGGCAGCTAAACTAATGGTTAAACCCTGCAACATTTCCCGGCCATTAAGTGTGATAGTGCCTGCTTGAATAGAAGTGTTACTGATGTATCGCGATGAAGTGGCCTCGGTAATTCCGGCGTTTCCTGCGGAGCAATTTGCTGTATCACCCTGTTCAATTGCGCAGATTTCTACTGCAGTCTTTAGTGGCATAATGGTTTGCAGCATATCTGTCAGAGCAGCCTTTTGCAGATAGCTTTGATAAGCAGGAAGGCCAATAGCACTGAGAATGGCGATAATGGCAATAACTATCATGAGTTCGATTAGTGTGAATCCGTGCTGGCCGGGCATAGGCGCTCCTTATCTGTTTCAAAGCGTCCATCCTGACAAAGTGTTAGAAGATTTCCAGCCAGATCATTACAATGTGGATGCGAGCGCGCATCAGCCTTTGATAAAGGCAGACGGCAAAAAAAAATTCCGAAGCAGACCCGCAAAACTGTTCCTGTACCACCTTGAGGTGCTGGCGTTATTGTCAGGCGTTAGCTGATGCGATATCTGAGGAGCCATCCATATGACACTATTTAGCTTATTACTGGTTTTAGGATGGGAGAGGCTGTTTAAATTAACGGATTACTGGCAGTTCGACAGCCGTATAGAGCCACTATTTCTTTATCAGCGCCGCTATTCACTGGTGAATACTTTACTGTTATTACTGCTGGTCCTGTTAATTACGGTGCTGGTAACTCAGCTGTCGGCGGGCTTGTTTTTTGGGTTAGTCTACTGGATATTGTGGATTCTGCTGGCGACGCTTTGTATTGGCGCCGGTCGCATTCGTGAGCATTATCACTCATGGCTTGAGCTTGCAGGCCGGGACGATACCGCTGCACATCTGGCGATGGCAGGAGAAATTACGCTGATTCATGGTGCTCCTAATCAGTCAGATGAAGAGACTTTCCTGCGCGAATTACAAAACGCTCTGCTATGGGTTAACTACCGTTTTTATCTGGCTCCGATGCTGTGCCTGGTAGCCGGCGGAAGATGGGGGCCTGTGTTACTGGTGAGTTATGCATTTTTGCGCGCTTCGCAGAGCTGGTTTGCCCGTCATAAGACGCCTGATGAGCGTAAGCAGTCTGGTGTTGATAGGATTTTGCACTGGGTGGACTGGATTCCGGTGCGTCTGGTGGGTATTGCTTATGTACTTCTGGGAAGTGGTGAGCGTGCGCTGCCAGTCTGGCTGAAATCGCTAAGTGATATCCATACATCCCAGTATCAAATCCTGACGCAGCTGGCGCAGTTTTCGCTGTCATCATCAGCTGCTGATAAGGTTGAAACTCCTCGGCTGGCTGTCTCAATGGCAAAACGCGTATCGATAGCGATCATTGTTACTGTGGCGCTGCTGATTATCTATGGTGCATTAGTCTGACATGTGAGAAATGGCCGCCGGTTTTAACTGAACAATCAGTATTGTCTTACCAGGTGTTGCAAGTGGCATTAATGGTCAGATCTGATTGTGCTGCCTCTGCCCCAGAAAAAGCGGGCAGTTTTAGGCATGAAATATTATTTGCGTGTGCCACTCATCAGATTTTTAATCGCGTATCCCACTAACAAAAAACCAAGCCAGACTGGGATAAGCCAGACCGATACTGCCATGCCGGGCGTGAGGACCATAATGACCATAATGCCCGCAAGGAAAATCAGGCAAAGCCAGTTTCCAAAAGGAAACAGCAGCGCTTTAAACCGGGGTTCGATGCCCTGCTGCGTCTTTTTTCTGCGAAATTTCATATGTGAGAGGCTAATCATCGCCCAGTTAATGACCAGGGTAGAGACGACAAGAGACATCAGCACTTCGAGTGCTTTGGCGGGCATTAGGTAGTTAATCAGCACACAGAAGGCGGTTGCCAGTGACGAGGTAAGGATAGCAATAAAGGGTACCCCACGTTTGTCTGTTTTCAGCAGTGCCTTTGGCGCATTGTTTTGCTCTGCAAGACCAAACAGCATACGGCTGTTACAATAAACACAGCTGTTATAAACCGATAACGCCGCTGTCAGGATCACCACATTGAGGGCGTTGGCTACCAGTGAGTCACCCAGATTATGAAAAATCAGGTAGAAGGGGCTAATTTTAGGATCAACCTGGGTCCACGGTTGCAGTGATAGCAGGATAGTGAGCGAGCCAATATAAAAAATTAGAATTCGCCAGATAATCTGATTAGTTGCTTTTACGATGGTTGTCTCTGGCTTTTCGGCCTCTGCTGCGGTGATCCCCACCAGTTCAAGCCCCCCGAAAGAGAACATGATGATGGCCATCATCATAATGAGACCTCCGGCACCATTAGGGAAAAAACCACCGAGTGCCCAGAGATTGGTAACGCTGGCCTGAGGACCGCCTTTATCACTTAGTAGCAGCCAGCCACCAAAGAGGATCATGCTGATAATGGCAATTACTTTTACAATGGCAAACCAGAACTCCATTTCACCATAGATTTTGACATGAGTAAGATTGATCGCCGTGATAATGGTGAAAAAAACGGCAGCAGTTATCCACCCCGGTATTTCTGGCCACCAGACATTAATATACCGGCCTACGGCTGTCAGCTCGGTCATAGCGACCAGTACATAAAGTACCCAGTAGTTCCAGCCGGATGCAAATCCAGCAAAGTTTCCCCAGTATTTATAGGCAAAGTGGCTAAAACTTCCTGCTACCGGCTCTTCAACCACCATTTCGCCTAGCTGGCGCATAATCAGAAAAGCGATTAAACCTGCGACAGCATAGCCAAGCAATACGGAAGGCCCGGCTGATTCAATGACTGACGCGCTACCTAAAAACAGGCCAGTGCCTACCGCCCCACCCAGAGCGATGAGCTGGATGTGTCTGTTCTGTAACCCCCGCTTTAATGTTTCGCGCTGAGTCTGTTCATCCATTGGGAATCCTTCATGTGTCGGTTAAGTCTGGAATGGCATTGATAATTTCGGGTTATGTTGTACATAACCTATTAATTTATCAACACTATTTTTAAATTAAATACTTTTTTATTATTGCCAGTTATGATTCGTCAACGGCAGGACGCTACCAAATATCGCGACAAGAATAGTGATAAGCGTTACGCTTTGCACGGTCTTTTGCATTTGATATGAAGAAAAAAATCAAAATGCATTAATGGCTGCCTGGATTAATGCTGCAAGACTGCCTGAATCATGGCGAAAATCTGCCAGAGAGTATATAACATCAACATCTGTTTTTTAGGAAATATCAGGAGAAGAGGGTTGCCTGAAATGTGACTTTGTTGCCTGCAAGTGGGTAATACAAGCTTATTTTAATTGAGGTCCATACAGGCCTGCTTACAGCATTTCCTGTTATCTGACAGTGAATTCCCTCGCTGTTATCTCTCTGCTCTGTCACGGGCTGTCATTCACACATTCATCTGTCATAACCACCTGTCTCAGCCATGGCTTCTGTAATGAGTGAATGGTTACCGGCATCATTGCCAGATCGTGCAACGGATTGAGAATGTTAGTGTGTAATGTAAGTGGCAACTGGTGTGGGATAATCAGGTTATGGGAAACGACGAATAAAAGTTGAGTGGTTTTTGCCATGAAATTCCATATAGACATCAGGTAAAGACTTTGTTAGGTTAAGGCTTTATTGAGTAAATTGGTATTACCAATTTACTTCGGACTGTTAGCTTAGCGGCGATCATGACTTATAATAAAATCCACCAGGGCAAACTCTCGGACGCTATTGAGGAGCAACTGGAAGTGCTGATTATGGAAGGAACACTCAAACCGGGTGAAAAGCTTCCTCCAGAACGTGAGCTGGCCAGACAATTTGATGTCTCCCGTCCCTCGTTACGGGAAGCAATTTTGCGTCTGGAAGCCAGAGGCCTGTTGCGCCGCCGGCAAGGGGGTGGCACTTATGTGCAACAACGACTATGGAAAAGTGTCAGTGATCCATTAACCGAATTGCTGGCGAGTCAGCCAGAGTCACAGTTCGACTTGCTTGAAACCCGCCATGCTCTGGAGGGTATAGCGGCTTATTATGCTGCTTTGCGCGGCACGACAGAAGATTTGCAGCGCATTCGCGATTGTCATATTCAGATCGAAAACGCCCAGCTAAGTGGTGACCTCGATGCTGAAGCCGGTGCAGTGATGCAGTACCAGATTGCAGTGACAGAAGCCGCTCACAATGTGGTGCTGTTACATTTACTCCATAGTATGCGGCCTGTGCTGGAGGAGAATGTGCGCCAGAATTTCGAGTTACTTTATTCTCAGCGGGAAATGCTGGTACGAGTGAGCGAACATCGGGCCGCTATTTTTGCGGCGATAATTGCCCGTGAGCCAGAGCGTGCCAGGGATGCATCACACCAGCATTTAGCGTTTATTGAGGAAATTATGCTGGAGAGAGACAGAGAACAGACGAGGAGAGAGCGTTCGTTAAGACGACTGCAACAACGCAAGGAGTAATGTGTGCAACAGTAATCAGGAACCAGACTTGCCCAAAAGCGAGCCTGACTGCTTCTGGCAGCAACCTGTACTTGCGAGATTGCTGTTCTGGGAAATGGACTATTTTAGGTAATGGAGAGCGATGTGTCGCTGATTGATCCTCATCAGTTTGCTGCTTTACCTTCTGATGAGTGAAAAGTGTGTGCAGGCGGCGGGTTTGTGATGACCGAATATCAAGCCAGCCCCTGACGTTATAACAATATTAGATGTAGTAACCAAATTTCGGCCGGTATTATCCGTTTTGCTATCCAGATGATGCCATATTGCAGCAGGAAGCTCAGCCACACAGAGCAAGGGAAACCTGTTGCAGTATGCCATCGGCGTCAGCCTTCCTGCGGGGAGAGTTGCGATAGTAAGGATAGTGAATGCGGGATTTGAGAGGCCCGGACTACCCAAATATTAGATCCAGATAAAGGAAAAGCTTCCCATGTCAGAACATATTAACAATGACGTGGATCCGATCGAAACTCGCGACTGGCTACAAGCGATCGAATCGGTTATCCGTGAAGAAGGCGCTGTGCGCGCGCAATTCCTGATTGATCAGATTTTAAATCAGGCCCGCAGAAGGGGTGTTGATGTTGTATCAGGTTCAGTTGCTGGCAACTATATCAACACTATTGCCGTTGAAGACGAGCCAGATTATCCGGGCGATACGTCTCTGGAACGCCGAATCCGCGCAGCCATTCGCTGGAATGCCATCATGGCAGTGCTGCGCGCGTCGAAAAAAGATCTGGATTTAGGGGGGCATCTCTCCTCTTTTCAGTCTTCTGCCACTATTTATGAGGTGTGTTTTAACCACTTTTTCCGCGCCCCTAATGATAAAGATGGCGGTGATTTGGTCTATTTCCAGGGGCATATCTCTCCGGGCATTTACGCCCGTGCTTTTGTCGAGGGACGTCTGACAGAAGAGCAGATGAATAACTTTCGTCAGGAACTTCACGGTAAAGGCCTATCCTCCTATCCTCACCCAAAACTAATGCCGGATTTCTGGCAGTTTCCGACGGTTTCCATGGGGCTGGGGCCACTTGCAGCAATCTACCAGGCTAAGTTTTTAAAATATCTTGAACACCGGGGCCTGAAGGAGACCTCGGCTCAGACAGTGTATGCTTTCCTGGGTGATGGTGAAATGGACGAGCCAGAATCTAAAGGTGCTATCACTATTCCCGCGCGTGAAAAGCTCGATAATCTGGTTTTTATCATCAACTGTAATTTGCAGCGTCTCGACGGCCCGGTAACAGGAAACGGTAAGATTATCGACGAGCTGGCGGGAATTTTTGCGGGTGCTGGATGGGAAGTGATTAAAGTTGTCTGGGGATCACGCTGGGATGAGCTGTTGCGTAATGATACTAGTGGTAAACTTGTCCAGTTGATGAATGAAACGGTTGATGGTGACTACCAGACCTACAAATCTAAAGATGGCGCTTATGTACGAGAGCACTTTTTTGGAAGATATCCGGAAACGGCTGAACTGGTAAAAGCGTGGTCCGACGATCAAATATGGGCGCTTAACCGGGGCGGGCACGATCCGAAAAAAATCTATGCAGCCTTTAAGAAAGCTCAGGATACTAAAGGCAGGCCAGTGGTCATTCTGGCTCATACCATTAAAGGATATGGTATGGGGGATACCGCTGAAGGGAAAAATATTGCGCATCAGGTCAAAAAAATGAACCTTGACGGCCTGCGCCACATCCGTAACCGTTTCAATCTGCCAGTGACAGATGACAACATTGAGTCTTTGCCATACATCACTTTTGAAAAAGGGTCTGAAGAGTACAATTATCTTCACGGCCAGCGTAAAAAGCTGGGTGGTTATCTGCCGGTTCGTCAGGCTAAATTCACGGACAAACTGACCATGCCAGGGTTGGAGGACTTCAAAGCGCTGCTCGAAGAACAAAATAAAGAAATCTCGACCACCATCGCATTCGTGCGTGCGTTGAATGTGATGTTAAAGAATACGTCAATAAAAGACCGTCTGGTGCCAATACTGGCAGATGAAGCCCGCACTTTTGGGATGGAAGGTTTGTTTCGCCAGATTGGTATTTATAGCCCGAATGGCCAGCAATACACCCCGCAGGATCGTGAGCAGGTTGCCTATTATAAAGAAGATGAAAAAGGGCAGATTCTTCAGGAAGGTATCAACGAACCAGGTGCCGGGGCATCATGGCTTGCTGCCGCAACGTCTTACAGCACCAACAACCTGCCGATGATCCCATTCTATATTTATTACTCGATGTTTGGCTTCCAGCGTATCGGTGATCTTCTTTGGGCAGCGGGGGACCAGCAGGCGCGTGGTTTCCTGATTGGTGGTACTTCTGGCCGGACAACGCTTAATGGTGAAGGGCTACAGCATGAAGACGGGCATAGCCACATTCAGTCGCTCACTATCCCAAACTGCCTCTCATATGATCCGGCCTATGCATATGAGGTTGCTGTCATTATGCATGATGGTCTGGTGCGTATGTACGGTGAAGCACAGGAGAATGTGTTCTACTATATCACCACGCTGAACGAAAATTATCACATGCCTGCCATGCCTGAGGGTGCAGAGGAGGGGATCCGCAGAGGAATCTATCTGTTGGAGAGTACCGAAGGCAGTAAAGGTAAAGTACAGCTACTGGGTTCAGGCGCGATACTGCGTCATGTACGGCAGGCGGCGCAGATCCTGGCAAAAGAGTACGGTATTGGCGCAGATGTGTACAGTGTTACCTCATTTACCGAGCTGGCCCGTAATGGTCAGGATTGTGACCGCTGGAACATGCTGCATCCTCTGGACGAGCCGCGTGTATCCTACATTGCCCAAGTCATGAACGACTCACCCGCCATCGCGGCAACCGACTACATGAAACTGTTTGCTGAACAGGTTCGTCATTATATTCCGGCCAAAAGTTATCGTGTGTTAGGTACTGACGGATTTGGTCGTTCCGATAGCCGTGAGAATCTGCGTCATCACTTCGAAGTCGATGCTTCTTATGTGGTGATAGCGGCGCTGTCAGAACTGGCAAAATGTGGTGCAATTGATAACAAAGTGGTTGCTGCGGCCATCACTAAATTGGATATCGATACTGATAAAGTCAACCCGCGTCTGGCATAAGAGGTAAGCGCGATATGGCAATTGAAATCAAGGTACCGGATATCGGTGCAGACCAGGTTGAAGTCACCGAAGTGCTGGTGAAAGTTGGCGATAGTGTTGATGCAGAGCAATCACTCATCACGGTAGAAGGGGATAAAGCCTCTATGGAAGTGCCCTCTCCTACGGCCGGGGTGGTTGCTGCGCTTAAAGTGTCTGTGGGTGATAAAGTGAAAACAGGCACACTTATCATGATGTTCGAAGAGAAAGGAGCCCAGGCTCCGGCGAAGACGCAGCCGGAAAAGGAGAAACCTGAGCAGGCAGCAGCCACCGCTGGTGGGCAGCCGGCGGCGGCAGAACAAAAACAGGTAAATGTACCTGATATTGGTGATGATCAGGTTGAAGTGACCGAGATAATGGTGAAGCCGGGTGATAATGTTGAGGCTGAACAGTTGCTGATCACGGTGGAGGGCGACAAAGCTTCCATGGAAGTTCCCTCACCGTTTGCGGGCAGAGTTCGGGAGATCAAAATCAGCACAGGTGATAAAGTAACCACCGGCTCGCTGATCATGATATTTGAGGTTACCGGCGCGGCGGCGGCCAGTTCCGCTGGAGCAGAAAAATCATCTGTAACAGCCACTGCGACTGAAAAGCAGCCTTCCGTAGCAGCGGCATCCGTGCCGCCAGCTCACAAGGAAGCGTTTACTGAAAATGATGCTTATGTTCATGCCACCCCAGTCATTCGCCGTCTGGCACGTGAGTTTGGTGTTAATCTGGAAAAGATCGCCGGGTCAGGACGTAAAGGCCGTATTCTGAAAGAAGATCTTCAGGCTTATGTCAAAGAGGCTGTTAAACGCGCGGAATCTCAGCCAGCCTCTTCAGCGGGTGGTTTGCCGGGCATGCTGCCGTGGCCGCAAATTGATTTCAGCACTTTTGGTGAAATAGAAGAAGTTGAACTGACCCGCATTCAGAAAATTTCTGGCGCCAATCTGAGCCGGAACTGGACGATGATTCCCCATGTTACCCATTTTGACAAGGCGGATATCACCGAACTGGAAGCGTTTCGTAAACAGCAGAATCTGGAAGCGGAAAAGCGCAGGCTGGAGGTGAAGATTACTCCGGTGGTTTTCATCATGAAAGCGGTGGCGTTCGCGCTTTTGCAGATGCCGCGTTTCAATAGCTCCCTTTCGCAGGATGGTCATAAACTCACGCTGAAAAAATATATTAATATCGGCGTTGCTGTGGATACGCCTAATGGCTTATTAGTGCCGGTTTTCAGAGATGTTCACAATAAGGGCATCATCCAGTTGTCACGCGAGCTGATGGATGTTTCCAAAAAAGCGCGGGCAGGAAAGCTGACCTCAGGAGACATGCAGGGGGGATGTTTTACCATTTCCAGCCTTGGTGGATTGGGCACTACCTCTTTTACACCGATCATCAATGCGCCAGAAGTAGCGATCCTCGGCGTGTCCCGATCCAGCATGGAACCGCTCTGGAGTGGTAAAGAATTTGTGCCACGACTGATGTTACCTCTGTCACTTTCCTTCGATCATCGTGTTATAGATGGTGCTGATGGTGCGCGTTTTATGACTACTATTAGCACTTTGTTATCCGACATCCGCCGTCTGGTAATGTAGTATCCTGACGGCCGCTCACTCTGCCGGCCGTCAATTGAGGATTCAGGGAGCGTTTGCAGTTTATCCTTCATTCTGTAAACTCTGGTGGTGATAATTTTACGGCTGGCAGAGGACGTTACGTCCCCGTCTCATCAGGTGCCAGCGCGTATCAGTTTTGTCTGGAACTTTCGGGATCTCTGTGAGCAATAAACAGATAAAGCTTTTGGGAACGGCAGGGGAAATGGCACTGATTAACAGGTTCTGTGTCTGACCCGCCGACAATAAAAAAAGAGGTCATGATGAGTACAGAAATCACAGCCCAGGTCGTGGTACTTGGCGCAGGTCCGGCTGGTTATTCGGCGGCTTTTCGCTGCGCGGATTTAGGTCTGGAAACCGTACTGGTAGAGCGATACAGCACGCTCGGGGGTGTCTGTCTGAATGTGGGTTGCATTCCATCCAAAGCACTACTACACGTTGCAAAAGTTATTGAAGAAGCGAAGGCACTGGAAGCCCACGGTATTGTGTTTGGTAAGCCCTCAACCGATATCAAAAAGATTGGTATGTGGAAAGAGAAAGTGATAAACCAGCTAACGTCAGGTTTGGCTGGAATGGCGAAGGGGCGAAAAGTGAAAGTTGTCGGGGGTGTTGGCAAATTCACTGATGATCACACTCTGCAAGTGGAAGGCGAGGAGGGTACCACAACTATCACTTTCGAAAACGCAATTATCGCCGCCGGTTCGCGGCCCATACAGCTGCCATTTATTCCCCACGAAGACCCACGTATATGGGACTCGACCGATGCGCTTAAATTAAAAGAAGTACCTGAACGCCTGCTGATAATGGGCGGAGGGATTATCGGCCTGGAGATGGGGACAGTCTATCGTGCTTTGGGTTCGCAGATCGATGTTGTTGAGATGTTAGATCAGGTGATCCCGGCGGCGGACAAAGATGTGGTAAAAGCGTTTACCAAACGTATCAGCAAGCAATTTAACCTGATACTGGAAACTAAAGTTACTGCTGTTGAGGCCAAAGAAGATGGTATCTACGTCTCAATGGAGGGAGGAAAAGCGCCAGAATCACCGCAGCGTTATGATGCCGTACTGGTGGCGATAGGACGTGTACCGAACGGCAAATTACTTGATGCAGGTAATGCAGGTGTGGAAGTTGATGATCGGGGCCTTATTACCGTTGATAAGCAGATGCGCACTAATGTGTCCCACATCTATGCTATTGGTGATATTGTCGGGCAACCGATGCTGGCGCATAAAGGTGTGCACGAGGGGCATGTAGCCGCGGAAGTTATCGCGGGTATGAAACACTATTTTGATCCAAAAGTAATCCCCTCTATTGCTTATACAGAGCCTGAAGTAGCATGGGTGGGGCTGACTGAAAAAGAAGCAAAAGCGCAGGGTATTAGTGTTGAGACGGCTATATTCCCTTGGGCTGCTTCCGGACGCGCTATCGCTTCTGATTGCGCAGACGGTATCACTAAGCTTATCTTCGATAAAGAGAACCATCGGGTAATCGGAGGCGCCGTAGTGGGTACTAATGGCGGCGAGCTTCTGGGCGAAATCGGTCTGGCTATTGAAATGGGCTGCGATGCTGAGGATATTGCGCTGACCATCCACGCTCACCCAACACTATACGAATCTATCGGTATGGCCGCTGAAATTTTCCATGGCAGCATTACTGATTTGCCCAATCCCAAAGCAAAAAAGAAGTAAAGCGTCAGGCGTACCGCGGGCAGTAAAACGATTCTGATCGCGCCATACCGGCCATTTTTTGACCGGTATGGCTTTTCTGGTAACTGCCCTGCTGTCCAGAGTGTAGCTTTGCTGTTTTCCCTCGCGCACGATTAGCGAATTTCATATCGTCACATCCAACTGCCTGACCTGAATAACCCAATTTATACAGCGGGGCCGCAGTGATACCGCTACAAACAGGGCGGATAACATGCTGCCAGCCGACCGGTATATCATGATGCATCAGCACGTACTTTGGGATGTGTTGCGTTATTCCTGGCAGGTTAACAGCAATCAAAGAATCTGTTATGCTGGGCTTACGCGTGACCGGGTACCTCCCCTCCCCGCCTCGGAGGAGGCGCGATATCGCGAGCTTAGCGTTCACCCGCCAGCAAGGTTTTATCCGCCGTCTTAAAGCAGGACAGGTTCTGGTCTCACCAACCACGTGTAAGTTGTGATTTACGCTGCTACTTGAGAAAAGTGGCGGCTATCGATTGTGTCCGATGGATCCACTACAACGAAAACGAGGAAAACATCGTGTTAGAAGATTATCGTAAGCATGTCCTTGAGCGTGCTGCTTTGGGTGTTGTTCCCAAGCCCCTTGATGCGGCAACCGTGGCCGAATTAGTTGAATTGTTAAAAACTCCACCGGCTGGCCAGGAGCAGTACCTGACTGATCTGCTGACGCATCGCGTTCCCCCCGGTGCTGATGAAGCCGCTTTTGTTAAAGCAGGTTTCCTGGCTGCTATTGCCAGAGGTGAAACCACCTCGCCACTGATTACAGCAGAAAAGGCCGTTGAATTGCTGGGCACTATGCAGGGTGGCTATAATATCCAACCACTGATTGAAGCACTTGATAATGAAAAGCTGGCTCCTGTTGCCGCCAGCGCTCTCTCTCATACCTTGCTAATGTTTGACAGCTTTTATGATGTAGAAGAGAAAGCTAAAGCCGGAAATCTTCACGCGCAAAAGGTAATGCGCAGCTGGGCAGAGGCAGAATGGTATCTGAGCCGCCCGCCACTGGCAGACAAAATAAGCGTTACGGTATTTAAAGTCACAGGTGAAACTAATACTGATGACCTTTCCCCAGCCCCTGATGCATGGTCACGCCCGGATATTCCGCTTCATGCGCTGGCGATGCTAAAAAATTCCCGCGATGGTATCGAACCAGATCAGCCGGGTGTTGTTGGCCCTATCGAACAGATAAAAGCGCTACAGGCGCGCGGATTGCCTTTGGCCTACGTTGGTGATGTGGTAGGAACGGGTTCGTCTCGCAAATCTGCGACTAACTCGGTACTGTGGTTTATGGGCGAAAATATCCCGAACGTTCCCAACAAAAGAGGGGGAGGTGTGGTTCTCGGCGGAAAAATTGCGCCCATTTTCTTTAATACCATGGAGGACGCAGGAGCCCTGCCGATTGAAGTTGATGTCAGTAAACTCAGTATGGGCGATACTATTGACATATTCCCTTATAAAGGCGAAATACGTAATAATCAGACGGGTGAATTGCTTGCAACTTTTGAACTGAAAACGGATGTCCTGCCTGATGAAGTGCGTGCTGGTGGACGAATACCGTTGATTATTGGCCGTGGATTGACTGCCCGTGCGCGTCAGTCGCTGGGTCTCGCGGATAGCGATGTATTCTGCAGAGCAAAAGAAGTTGCCAGCAGTAATCATGGCTACACTTTGGCTCAGAAAATGGTGGGCCGGGCCTGTGGCACAGAAGGTGTTCGCCCAGGTACTTACTGTGAGCCCAAAATGACCTCTGTAGGCTCCCAGGACACTACCGGGCCAATGACTCGTGATGAACTGAAGGACCTTGCCTGTCTCGGCTTCTCAGCTGACCTGGTGATGCAGTCATTCTGTCACACCGCTGCCTATCCCAAGCCAGTCGATGTTGTTACCCAGCATACATTACCCGATTTCATCATTAATCGGGGTGGTGTTTCGCTTCGCCCAGGGGATGGTGTTATTCATAGCTGGCTGAATCGTATGTTACTACCCGACACCGTTGGTACGGGTGGTGATTCTCACACCCGTTTCCCCGTTGGAATTTCATTCCCGGCAGGTTCGGGGCTGGTAGCCTTTGCTGCTGCTACGGGAGTTATGCCTCTGGACATGCCGGAGTCGGTTCTGGTGCGCTTTAGTGGAGAGATGCAGCCTGGTATCACTTTGCGCGATTTGGTTCATGCTATTCCACTCTATGCCATTAGACAGGGTCTGCTGACCGTTGATAAAAAGGGCAAGAAGAACATCTTCTCAGGGCGTATCCTCGAGATTGAAGGATTACCGAACCTTAAAGTAGAGCAGGCATTCGAACTCACTGATGCATCAGCAGAGCGATCTGCTGCCGGCTGCACTATCAAGCTGGATAAAGCGCCAGTCATTGAATATCTCAACTCAAATGTTGTGCTGCTGAAATGGATGATAGCGGAAGGTTATGGCGATCGCCGCACGCTCGAGCTGCGAATTTTGGAAATGGAGAAATGGCTAAGGGACCCACAGTTGCTTGAGGCTGATGCTGATGCCCAATATGCCGCGGTCATTGAGATCAATCTTAACGAGATTAGCCAGCCCATTTTGTGTGCGCCGAACGATCCTGATGATGCACGTCTGCTTTCTGAAGTTCAGGGAGGTAAGATTGATGAGGTGTTTATTGGCTCCTGTATGACTAATATTGGTCATTTCCGCGCTGCGGGGAAATTATTGAACAGCCATAAAGGCCAGTTGCCTGTTCGTCTGTGGGTAGCTCCGCCGACAAGGATGGATGCTGCGCAGCTAACGGAAGAGGGTTATTATAGTGTGTTTGGTAACAGTGGCGCACGCATAGAGATCCCAGGTTGTTCACTTTGCATGGGGAATCAGGCACGGGTAGCAGATGGTGCGACTGTGGTGTCTACCTCCACCCGTAACTTTCCAAACCGACTGGGAACCGGCGCGAACGTCTATCTTGCTTCCGCAGAATTGGCAGCGATAGCGGCGCTGTTGGGCAGATTACCAACGCCGGAGGAGTATCATCATTTTATCAGTCAGGTGAATACCAGTGCAGAGGATATTTACCGTTACCTTAATTTTGATCAGTCACTTCAATATACTGCTAAGGCAGACGAGGTGATTTTTCAGACCGCAGTGTAATTATTGTGTCTCTGCCTGACGTGCTCTGCCAGAGTATGGTTTTAAATGCGTACTCTTCATGAAAAGTGAATGGTCAGGTCACCCAGGCAGCGGCGGTAAACGCTATATTAATTTAACAAACATGTGCTGTGTCTGCATAATATACAGGTGGTGAATGACGCAACGCACAATCTTACTTCTGAAAAGTAAGAATAGCGAGCTGCTGATGGCAGGAATAGTGTTCACGGCCAGCATTATAATACGGTTGTGTTAGATAGCTATTCTGTCTGGTGGCAAATCATAGCGGGGCTATCAATTTTTTTGAAAATAATGTAAGCGTTTTCACCATCGCTGTATACGCGCCAGAATTTGTTTTGGAACTGAGGCTTCAGATTATCTGGAGGGGCACCCTTAAAATATTTTATATTGGTAATGCCATTAAGCATCAGTTGATTAGGTAGAAAGAAATAATGGGATACAAAAATATATTCTAATGCAGGTGATTTTTGTGCGGTGCAATTAACAGGAAATATATTTTTATATTTGTTACTTTGCTGGACAAGATATATGGTTTTAGCATCAGCAAGGATTTTATTGTTGTTTATATCGGAGAAAAATAATTGTATTAGGCGGTTTTCATTAATTTTCTTTTGATGCATAAAATTGCCATAACTGTATGAAAAGGATAACATAACAAACAATGGTACAGTATTTAATAATGTGCATCGTGTATTAATTTTATTCAAAAAAAGATAACTGTAAAGCAGCATCATAGTCAGCAGGGTACCCGTACCGATAAGCATACGTGCTGACGAATTCAGTATAAAGTTTTTTGTGAATAGCAGTATTCCTAGGATACTAATAATAGTAATAGTCAATGTGATGATGCAAATCAATATTCTGTGGATTAGCATCGTCCGGGCTGGTTTTATTTCCTGCCAAAAAATAGCAAAAAATAGCAAAAAATAGCAAAAAATAGCAAAAAATAGCAAAAAATAGTCCCGCTAGTGAGAATATTAATAGCCCGCTAAAAATGATAACATTTGCGGGTGTAATGAACAGTATGATTTTTCTGCTGATAAAATCTATTCTTTGTAAAATTTCAGATGCATTTGGTATAATAACCCCGCCTCTGTGATCTGTCACCATTGTATATATGGTCAGGTGATATATTAAGTATCCTATTATTAATGAAAGCACATAAATAATTATTCTTCTCATTAATTGATTGCATTTCACTAACTGGGACTGGCGATATAAGATATCCAGTGCAGCAAGGCCTGCATAAATCTGTAACGACAGCTGGTAGATACCCAGAGAAACAAAAATCATGACAGCGGTAGATATTATCTGACTTATCGATATCTTATGGTTTAAAGTTATAGTTGAGATAACAATCGCAAAACTGATAGTTGCTGTCAGACAATCATATTGATATGAGAGTAACTGAAGAGAAAAGGGATTATACCACAAAGGGAGTAATATCAGGCACTGCGACAGGACAGGTGTAATGAACCAGTGGCAGGCCAATCGTGTTAGTGCTATTGACATCACCAAAATTGCAATAAACATTGACAGAGGGAAAATATTGGGCTGCCCGGACGTCACTGATACTATATTATAAATATAATCTGCGATAACACGGCCTTCTTTATACCACGTCGTACTGGCGTGTAATGTTCTCAGGTTATCATCATAGAAGTAGTAATTATTAATTATAATCGGATAACAAAACAGGAATAATGCAATGAGGTAAAATAAAAATATCTGGCGGGATGATAATCTGGTATTACTGGCAAACCAGATAAAGGAGAATGCATTCTTCATTTCTACTCCTAAGAATAGTCAATTTTCTCATAAATAACACCGAAAGCCAGACTTTGCTTTAATATTAATGAGTTGCTTCTTACAGTGTTTTTTTAGTAATTTTTAGTTTATATTTATCTGTAAAATATATAATTGATATAATCAAATAACTTATCATAGCTGAACATACCGGCCAATGCCAGTGGATTTAGTCTTGGGACTTATCTTAATTACGGTATTACTCTGTTGAATAATATAACACTGACAACTGTTCTTCCATATTAAGGAAGAGTCTGCTACACGATTGATCTTTTTTTGGTGCTAAACTTGATTAAATTTCTGCTGGTTAGTAACTATAGACTGATACTCACATGCCCGGATGGTGAATGATATTCTCTCCTATGTAGTTAATCTTCAAATAAAATTTTGATAAAAATAAGATCCAAATCATGAGACTGGATCTTATGAGTGGTACACATCAGCTAGTTTTGCCAAATTTATATTGGGCCTCTCTTAGAGAGTTTATTTTTCTTTTTCTATTGTTTGTCATTATATTTAAGAGAAAAATCATTAAAAATGATGACTGAATACTGTTGAGCTGGATATTTGAAGAGGTATAGCGTATTACAACCTGAGACTAGTAGAGATTTTTCTCCGGATTCATTTTTAAATGCAGGGAGATGATGGCATGAATGTTGGTATAGGCGGGAGTGATTATCCAGAAAAGAGGAATATCAAAGTAAATGCATTGCATTCTTTTACAAATTTAAAAACAAAAAACATTTACACCTACATAAATAAAGTGAGGACTTGTTTGCTAAGGAAAAATAAGATTTTTCTATTTCGTACTTTTCCTTTCGTTAATCTTAATAGTATAGATATATTACATCATTTTTAATGAAGTGGCTGTTACAGACAAAAACTGGATTGTGACATATGAAACTGAGATCCCACGAGTTTTGCCCGTAAAATCTATTGAAAAATATGCTAATCATGAACTTATCAACATGCTGCATCTGTTGGAGAAAGATAACTGTAAAGGCATTATTGCTATGTCTGAAGCTGCTAAGAATATAGAGTTAAAATTGATTAGAAAACTGCTTCCACCAGAGAATAAACTTATTAGAAAGCTGACTGTTTTACATCCGCCCCAGACCGTTTTAAGTCAGAAAAAAGAGGTAAATAATGGAAGGTTAAGACTGACTTTCGTAGGCAATGAGTTCTATCGCAAAGGCGGAGCGGAAGTCGTCCTGGCAATAAATGAGCTGATTGAAGAGGGTGAATTAAATGATGATAGCCTTGAAGTCATTCTGATAGGTGATTTAACTAAAAGAAATAATATTGCTCACGGCAGATTCCAGGATGAAGAAAGTATGTATAACAGAATTGAGGAAGATATATCATCTCATTCTCATTTCATCCACTATACACATGTTCATCATGCACATATTATTGATCATTTTCTTAAAAGTGATCTGGGCCTGTTACCCACCTGGCAGGAAACTTATGGGTATTCTGTGCTGGAGATGCAGGCATGTGGTTGCCCGGTAATCACAACCAATATTCGGGCATTATCTGAAATTAATCCTGACAGTGCAGGCTGGAACATAGTGTGTTCTGTTAACGAAGACAATGAAATAGAAATAACTTCAGAAGAGCAAAAGATGGCTGTACGTATGTTTATAATAGAGAGATTAAAATATTATATAAAAAACATTTACAATAACAGAGATGAATTGAAAAGTAAGAGTGATAATGCGCTGATGAGGATTATTCACGATCATAATCCTGAGACCTTCATTAATAGAATAAATCAAATTTACAAATACGGAGTAGATAATTCAATATTGCAGAGAGCGTAGGCGGAAAAATGAATATATATTATTTTCATTAATGACATGATCAAAGCTGTATGAACAAATAATAAATTATTTATTCCAGG
Source organism: uncultured Enterobacteriaceae bacterium (assembly GCA_936920625.1). Taxonomy (GTDB): domain Bacteria; phylum Pseudomonadota; class Gammaproteobacteria; order Enterobacterales; family Enterobacteriaceae; genus Izhakiella. Next base: position 137,499 of record CAKZHC010000014.1, on the reverse strand, counting down.
AAAATATTATGCAATCAGTCATGCTATCAGTTATCGTCCCAGCTTATAATGTGGAGAAATATATTATTGAATGCATTGATTCAATAGTTTCAGAGATCCCTCATCCTAATGAAATAATAATAGTAAATGATGGTTCAACTGATAATACACTACTGTTATTAGAGCAGCATTATCTGGATTCTTCTCAAATTCGCATAATATCAATTAGCAATGGTGGCACGGGGGTTGCGCGCGATATCGGTATTGCACTGGCCAGAGGGCGTTATCTCTTTTTTTGTGATCCAGATGATATTATCATGCCGGGATTATTCAAAGAATTTAGCAATACCATTATTAATTATCCTGCTATAGATATGTTCTGTTTTAATTCATTAATGTTTACTGACGGCCATAGTGACAGAGTTCAGACCAAAGTTCGCCATAGTAAATTTGGGTTGCACCCCGCACGAGAAGTGCTTCTGTCGTTACTTGAAAATGGCAACTATACCGCAGCAGTATGGAATTATATCGTGAGCAGAGCGGTCGTGGTTAAACATAATCTACAGTTTTATGATCGCGTACATGAAGATCACTGTTTCACAGTGGGTGTCTATCTGCACTCCGGTCAGGCATGGGTTAGTCGTGATAGCTATTACCGACAGAGAATAAGAAAAGGCTCATTGACCAATAGTGATAAAACAGACGCATTTTTCGAAGCACGTTATAACGCATTTATTCGTTCCAATGATTTAGTTATCAACCTAACAGACACCAGCTGGATTTCTGGCAGAATACGCCGTTTTTATTTACTGCAATCTTTTCGCCTGATGATATATCTTTCAATTTACAATAAAAGCGATGTACCTGGTTATGTGCGCAACGGATTACAGGATTTATGTTGCAGTATTCGTCCTGAGAATTTGAAGGGGTGGTTGTTGATAAATCACACGTCACTATTTATTGCGCTTCAGAAACTCAGGACAGAAAAAATCGAAAAAATACTGGCAGATTAAAACCTGAGTTAAGCGGGTGGTGTATATATTCAATTGTCAGGGAGTATTTATATTCTGACCATTCTTGTACTCGCTATTATTGGCTCGAATTTTGTTGGGGGAAGTATCTGTCTTGAAATCGCAGGATAAGTCATTACTGATTAATATTATCTCGTTACTGGCATACCGGGGGACATCTTTCCTTTTCCCTCTGTTAACACTGCCCTATCTGGCACGTACACTTGGCGTGAGTGGAATGGGAGTGCTGGCAGTGGCAACCACCTGTGTATTTTATTGCAGCATTATCGCTGACTGGGGGTTTAACCTGCGTATTACTAAGGATATTGCGCATCATCGTGATGATAAAGCGAGGGTATCCCAGCTTTTTTGGTCAACGTTTAACGCCAAATTACTCTTAATTACAGTTACCATGACTATATTGTTAACCGTCACCTGGCTTAATGTCCGCTGGCACTATCTGTTCTGGATTATTCTGGCCAATGCCACCACGCTCATTGGATCGCTTTTCTCCTTTGGCTGGCTGATGCAGGGGTATGAGAAGTTGAGTAGAATGGCCATTATCACCACTTTAGGGAATGGCTGTGCTATTCCGTTGACCTTTCTGCTGGTTGAGAGTGCTGATGATATCTGGCTTGCGGCACTTATTCCGGGGCTGACGTCAATAATTAGCGCGATAATAACGTTAAAATTTGTGGTAGAGATGAGGGTAACAGGTCGCTACCGGTTTGAGGTTGCAGAAATAAGATGCAGGCTTAAAGAGAGCGCAGATCTGTTTATTACTATTGCGGGCTCTAATTTATTTAACAGTATCAACGTGCTGATTATTGCTGCTTTTAGCTCGCATTATGCGACAGGTATTTATAATGGCGCTGAAAGGTTACGTAAAGCGGCCAACTCGATACCCGAACAGATTAATAATGCATTTTTCCCCCGCGTGAGTTACCTGCTTGCACGGGATAGAGCGGCGGCTATTCAGGCGACACGCAGAAGTCTTTTACTCTCATTTTCTCTGAGCCTGGTGATTGTCGTTTTTACTTATTTCTTTGCTGATACGATTGTCAGCGTAGTACTGGGTTCTGCCTTTTTGCCCGGGGCTGCTGTTTTGCGGGTATTGGTGCTATGTTTTCTTTTTGGTAATGTGGCTTATCCTGCCGGGCTTCAGATTTTAATTCCTCATGGTCTGGCCCGGCAGCGAATGTTCATTATGCTGGGGGTGGGGTTACTGAATCTCCCTGTGTGTTGTTTACTGGTATGGCGCTATGGGGTTACTGGTGCCGCGTGGTCAATGGTGATTGCTGAAATGCTTGTCTGTCTGGGAATTTTTATTGTGATGGCTAAGGAGGGTATTTTGCGACAGTATCTGATAAAAGATCGCCTGCAACAGTTGCCCGTTAACGAGTAAAGCCATATATGAAGCGGGGCGGTTATTTCAGCCGCTCCCAGTTGTATTGCTGATGCGATCTCCTCAATACAAAATCAGTCCGAAAGAATCAGGTGCCTAATACCGGAATATTGCAGCCATAGTAAATTTCTCGCATCTCTTTCCATAACAAATCAGTAATTCTTTTGTGCTCCTGGGGAGGCAGATCTTCTGGTTTGGTATTGAACAGGTAATGTTTGAGGTCAAGCTCTTTTAGCAGCATTTTGGTATGAAAAATGTTTTCCTGATAGACGTTAACGTCGACCATGTCATACATCGCTTTCATATCCTCTGACATAAAGTTCTGGATTGAATTGATTTTATGATCGATAAAATGTTTGACGCCATTAATATCACGGGTGAAGCCACGTACGCGGTAATCGAGAGTGACAATATCTGATTCAAGCTGATGGATGAGGTAATTAAGCGCTTTCAGTGGTGATATAACGCCACAGGTCGATACTTCAATATCGGCACGGAAAGTACAGAGTTTTCCTTCAGGATGGCTTTCAGGATAAGTGTGAACGCAGATGTGGCTTTTGTCGAGGTGGGTCACAATCGAACCGGGCAATGGGCCAGGATTCGCGGAGGTATCGATATTGCGCGGGTCAACTGGCTCTTCGCTTATCAGAATAGTAACGCTGGCACCTTGTGGCTCATAATCCTGACGGGCAATATTTAGAATATTCGCACCAATAATTGAGCATGTTTCACTCAGAATTTCGGTCAGACGGTTAGCGTTATATTGCTCATCAATGTAGGCAATATAGCCGTCGCGTTCGGCTTCTGTACCTGCATAGCAGATATCGTAAATACAGAAACCCAGGCTTTTAGTCAGGTTATTGAAACCATGTAGTTTCAGCTTTTGCAATTTCCTCAACCCCCTCAAATGGCTGTCTAATCAGCCAGAGCATTTAACAGATACTGTGGCAGAGCAAAGCTGCCAGCGTGGATTGCCGGTGTGTAGTAACGACAGGGTATATTTGCCGCGTTAAAACGTATTTGTAATGTGGCTATATCGTTTTGACGTAATGTCGGATTATCGCTTGCCCAAGCAAAGGTCATGATACCACCCTGATAGGTGGGTATGGCCGCCTGATAAAAACTGACATCTTTAAAATATTGACTCAGTTTGCGATGGCTGGAGACGGCCTCATCCTGTTGCAGGAAGCAGACACCATTCTGAGCAACAAAAATACCATTTACATCCAGGCAGTCATGGCAGCCCTGATAAAATTCAGATTTAAACAGACTTTCGCCCGGTCCGATAGGATCGGTGCAGTCTGAGATGATGACATCAAATTTATCCTGACAGCTGCGAACATAGTCGACACCATCACTGATTATCAGTGTCAGGCGTGGGTCCTGCCATGCCCCCGCACTGTGGCCGGGCAGGTACTGTTGACAGAAACTGATTACACTCTGATCAATTTCTACCATAGTTATCTGTTCAACGCTCTGGTGGCGGCAAACTTCACGTAGCATGCCCCCGTCCCCACCACCGATGATCAATACTCGCCTGGCGTTGCCGTGTGCCAGTAATGGCACATGAGACAGCATTTCGTGGTAGATAAACTCGTCGCGTTCAGTGGTCTGAACCACGCCATCGAGTGACATTACCCTCCCCATCACGGCATTTTCAAAGATAGTTAAATCCTGGTGAGCGGTCTGCTGACGATAGAGTATCTTGTCCACGCTGAAATATTGTCCAAAACCTTTATGCAATGTTTCATGCCAAATCTCATTCTGAGCCATGACTGCATTCTCCTGACTTACAGTTATTACCTAAAAGGGGCGCTATGATAGCCAGGTTTGGTCCCGCTTGCACGGTCGAATTGTAATCACAATTACATTGATTACTTACATGGATATCTTATGGTCTTTTTTTGTTACGCTAAAGATTAAAATTATATGACTGCGGAGAAATGTAAAATAAAATACAGATAAGTTGTCATTCAGGGCGTGGTGCTATGCCATGAATTGTGGGGGGCAGCCAGCTATCGCAACAGATACTTACTAATTATATCAGAACGAATTGCTGGCATGGTGCTGCTCTTTGTTATTGTGGCTACAGGCCAGCTTTCGTGGGTAGTATTTGTGCAGGGAGACAATCACTCTTTATCCGGGGTGATGTTGAGAAAACGTTATTTTGGCTTTCCGGTCACAATATACAGGAAAGATATTAGCAGCTAAACACAGTGGTACGGTTTAACTGCCCGGATTAATGAGGAGATTTCTTCTGCGCGCTGAAAGTCAGTCCACATTAAAGAATTAATATCCAGCGATACATATCTATTTACACTGTTACTTTACGTAAGCAAGCAGTCCAAGAGAGCTGTTTGCAAGTTTGTTGCACTTGGTTTGGCCTGGAATGGCAATACCACTCAGATCGTTATAACTCTCCTCCCCCAATGCTCTCATATTGTAAGCACCATAATTACTCAAATCCCAACGGTTTTGCTGAGCAAAAAGCACTAATGCGCGACGGATTTCGACATCCGGCAACTCCTGATAGCCACAATCGTTTTTCAGATAAACAAATACTGCTGTCAGATCGGCCAGCTCTTCTGCCTCATAGGCGTCCAGCGCCAGAGTGCCAGGAGAATACGCTACAGATATTAGTAGTGCCACTGTCAGAATAGATCGTTTCATCACTACTCCTGTCAGATAGACTTTATGCAGACGTTAACACAATTTACCAGATTACCAGATGATTTTATTCCGATTTATTTTAGTATGTTGCAGGATATTGACCTTCCAGCAGGGTGCAGGTTTACGCTGTGACTGACCGTTCCTCTACATCATCAGGAGATTTATTCATGCGCCGCCGCGATTTTCTTCGTCACAGCTTCATGATAGGGGCTAGTACCCTCTTACCTGGGGGCAAGCTTGCACTTGCCACGCCGGCTGTTCGTCCTTTCCTGACGTTACCTGAACAACTAAAACCAGATGCGCAAGGCAATCTGACATTAACAGCCCGGACGGGTAGCAGGGTGTGGCGGGGTAACAGGGTGCCTGTCTGGGGCTATAATGGAAATCTGCCCGGCCCCGCTATTGTGCTCGAACGCGGTATGCCTGTGAATGTTTCCTTTTATAACCGGCTTCCTGTTGCGACAACAGTCCACTGGCATGGGCTCATAATTCCGGGAGATGTGGATGGGGGCCCCCATGCGCCTGTTGAGCCGGGACGTCAGGTGACCATCACTTTTACCCCAGACCAGCCTGCTGCTACCTGCTGGTTTCACCCGCATCTTCATAGTCAGACTGGGTATCAGGTCGCCCGGGGTCTGGTGGGGATGGTGATAATTAATGACAGTCAGCATGAAATATCATCTCTGCCTCAGCAGTGGGGAATCGATGATATCCCGTTAATTTTCCAGGATAAGCGCCTGACAGCCGATGGCAGACGAATTGATTATGAGCTGGATGTGATGTCAGCGGCGGTTGGTTGGTTTGGTGATTTGCCGCTGACTAATGGTGCTGTTTATCCACAACATGCAGTGCCGCGTGGCTGACTGCGTTTTCGTCTGTTAAATGGCAGTAACGCACGTACTCTTAATCTCTGTGTGTCAGATAAAAGGCCGCTTTATGTCATTGCCAGCGATGGCGGGTTACTCACTGAACCGGTGGCCGTTGATACGCTTGAGCTGCTGCCGGGTGAGCGTTTTGAAGTATTAATTGATGCGCACGATGGCAAAACGTTTGATATCCAGACACTGCCAGTAGCGCAGCTGGGGATGACATTACCTCCTTATGATGCCCCGCTGCCGCTGGTAACGATTCAGCCGCTACAAATTCTGTCCAGTGGGACACTGCCTGATACACTGGCATCGCTGCCTTCTGTAACTGCCGTGTCGTCATTTAACCGTCGCAGGTTGCAGTTATCAATGGACCCTCGCCTGGATAATCAGGGTATGGCGGCACTGATGGCACGCTATGGAGAACAGGCCATGAATGGTATGGCAGAGAGGCATAACCAGCATGATTCTATGATGAAAGGGCATACTCAGCATCACGCGATGGCACAGATGCAGGGCCAGCATAGTAGGATGACACATGAGCAAAATGATGGGGCCTGGGACTTTCATATGGGCAATAAAATTAATGGGGTTGCTTTTGATATCAGTAAACCGGCGTTCGCAGTTAAGCGCGGCGTTTATGAAAAATGGACCATTTCCGGAGAGGGCGATATGATGCGCCATCCTTTTCATATTCATGGGACGCAGTTCCGTATTCTTTCAGAAAATGGTAGACCGCCAGCAGCGCATCGTCAGGGGTGGAAGGATATTGTTGATGTTAATGCCGGCAGCAGTGAAGTGCTGGTGTACTTCAAACACACCGCTACAATCGGGACGCCTTACATGGCTCACTGCCATCTGCTTGAGCATGAAGACACCGGTATGATGCTGGGTTTTACGGTCAGCTAATGTTAACAGCCTGATCACGGGATTATGGAATCATCTGCCAGATAATGACTGAATTATGATAAACTACTGTACTTCCTATTTTCTTTATCAAAGTAACCTGTTGTGATGAAACAACCTCCTTCTGTTATGATTGCTGAGCGTACTATAGCCGCCCGTGTTGCAGAGCTGGGCCAGCAGATTACCGCCGATTACAGGGGCAGCAGCAGTCAAATGGTACTGGTCGGTCTGCTTCGTGGCTCATTTATATTCATGGCAGACCTTTGCCGTGCTATTGCGTGCCCGCATGAGGTGGATTTCATGACCGCCTCCAGTTACGGCAGTGCTATGTCCTCCAGCCGGGATGTCAAAATTCTTAAAGATCTGGATGAAGACATTCGGGGAAAAGATGTTTTGATAGTTGAAGATATTATTGATTCAGGTAATACCTTAAGTAAAGTGCGGGAAATTCTGAGGCTACGTGAGCCGAAATCGCTGGCAATCTGTACCTTACTGGATAAGCCTTCGCGGCGTGAGGTTGAAATTAAGACAGACTACGTTGGTTTTTCGATTCCAGATGAATTTGTGGTGGGTTATGGTATTGATTATGCACAACGCTACCGCCATTTGCCCTATATTGGCAAGGTGGAGCAACTTTAGCAAAAACACAGCACATTCGAATAAGGTTAGTACCAGTGTCCTGCGTTATTATTCAGGCGGTTAATTGTGCTCACCACGAACCTGTTTGTGCCTCTTGTTAATCATGGAGGTGCCATTGTTATGTTCCCGGCCAGATTACCCAACCCACAGGTTTTAATAATTTATGACTTACGCTCTTGAGCTGGAAAAACTCTCCAAAACTTATGCTGGCGGTATTCAGGCGTTAAAGGAGCTTGATCTCAAGGTAGAGGCTGGTGATTTCTATGCCTTGCTCGGGCCAAATGGTGCCGGAAAATCGACGACAATTGGCATCATCACTTCGCTTGTTAATCGCAGCAGCGGTAACATCAAAATCTTTGGTTATAGTCTTGAACGGGAGACTATGCGGGCCAGACAACAACTTGGGCTGGTTCCGCAGGAGTTCAATTTTAATCCCTTCGAGACGGTCCACCAGATTGTGGTCAATCAGGCTGGTTATTACGGCGTTGAAAAAAAAGAGGCATACCAGCGTGCCGAGAAGTACCTGGGGCAACTTGATTTGTGGGATAAGCGCAAAGTGGCTGCACGTATGCTATCTGGAGGAATGAAGCGCCGTCTGATGATCGTTCGAGCTCTGATGCATGAGCCCAGGGTATTAATCCTCGATGAGCCAACAGCTGGGGTAGACATTGAGTTGCGCCGTTCTATGTGGGGTTTCCTGCAGGAACTCAATGCCAAAGGCACCACTATTATCCTCACTACTCACTATCTGGAAGAAGCTGAAATGCTGTGTCGTAATATTGGCATTATTCATCATGGGGTGCTGGTGGAAAATACTTCTATGAAAAATCTGCTAAAAAAACTGAAGTCAGAAATCTTCATTCTCGATTTAGCTGTCAGAAGTCCGCTGCCCCGGCTCGATGGTTATCAGTACCGGCTGGTTGATACATCAACACTGGAAGTCGAAGTATTGCGTGAGCAGGGCATGAATGCGCTATTCACCCAGTTAAATGCTCAGGGAATTCAGGTGCTCAGTATGCGTAACAAAGCTAACAGGCTCGAAGAACTATTTGTCGGTTTGGTTCGGGAGCGTAAGGGAGAGACAGCGTGAACAAAATCTACTGGGTTGCTTTTAAGACGATTTGCAGTAAGGAGATCCACCGATTTAGCCGTATCTGGATTCAGACGCTGGTGCCACCGGTTATTACTGCGGCACTCTATTTTATCATTTTTGGTCATCTGATTGGTTCCAGAATTGGTGATATGCATGGTTTTTCCTACATAAAGTTTATTATTCCCGGACTCATCATGATGACGGTAATCACTAATTCTTATGCCAATGTTTCGGCCTCATTTTTCAGTGCTAAATATTCCCATAGTATCGAGGAGCTGCTGGTAGCGCCGGTTCCAGGTCATATCATCATCTGGGGTTATGCGGCTGGTGGTATGGCTCGCGGTGTCTGCGTTGGTCTGCTGGTAATGGCGGTTTCAATGTTCTTTGTCCCCCTTCAGATACATAACTGGCTGGTGGTGGTTATCACACTGTTATTGACTACCATTCTGTTCTCGCTGGCGGGTATGCTGAATGCTATTTTTGCACGTAGTTTCGATGATATCAGCCTGATTCCTACCTTTATACTGACTCCCCTGACTTATCTGGGAGGGATATTTTATTCGCTGACGTTACTGCCAGAGTTCTGGCAGGGGGTGTCGAAACTCAATCCGATAGTTTATATGATAAGCGGTTTTCGCTATGGTTTTCTTGGCGTGAATGATCTGCCTTTATGGTTAACACTGTCAGTACAGGTATTCTTGAGTGCGGTATTTTATCTGCTGGTGTGGCGCCTGATTGAGCAGGGGCGTGGATTGCGGAGCTAGGCAAGACTGTGTAGCAGACCGAAGTAACAACAGGCGCTGCGGTGTCGGTTGCTGCTACCAGAGGCTGATTGCATCACGGCTTACTCCTGCCAGCAAATCCGCAACCCGCGTTCCATCAGGAAGCGTGATATCAGGCGCAATCTCAATAAGTGGCAGCAGCATGAACGCACGATTATGCATATCGTAATGTGGCACGGTAAGCCGGGAGCTGTTGAGCGTGGTGTCACCAAATAACAGGATATCAAGATCTAGTGTACGTGGCCCAAAACGTTCCGCGTGCCGTACGCGCCCCTGTTCCTGCTCAATGCGCTGCGTGTGGTCTAGCAGCTCCAACGCAGACAGTGTTGTCTCAAGTGCTACTACCGCATTGAGATAATCGGGCTGTTGTGACGGGCCGTAGGGTGGTGTGCGCCAGAAGCTGGACGTGGCCACACGCAGTGTATCAGGAATGTTATCCAGTGCTGCCAGTGCCTTTTTTGCCTGATGTAGTGGCAGGGCCAGATTACTGCCGAGTGCGAGATAGACACGAGTCATGCACTGGGGTTCCGCTGAGTCATACGTCTGCGGGTGCGGCGGTGTGATGGAGCACGATTACCAAGCTTATGAAGCATATTTTTCTGGCGTGGCAGCGCAGCCGTCTTAAATTCCCCCCACCAGCTGGCAAGGTATGTGATTTCCTGATTGTTTTCTGTTCTGGCGCGCAGCGTGAGCAGATCACACGCTGCGCAAAATTCAGGATGCTCTGTCAGTTTCCGGGCGCGTTTAATGTTGCGACGTGACAAACGTAGCTGGAGTTGCCAGATATCACGGATAATTATGGTCAGACGCTTAGGTATAGCCAGCGAACGACAGGTTTCATCCAGCACATCATTAGCTGCCAGCAGGAAGGCATCGTTCCAGGCGAGTCCACTCTCCTGTGAGATACGCCGTGCTGTTTCGATCTGTGGATACCACAACATAGCAGCAAACAGAGAAGCTGGATGAGTGTGTTCCCCATTGCTAAAATGTTCATCGCTGCTCTGTAGCACCTGCATCAGCATCTGCTCTGTCAGTGAATCTCCTTTTTCGCTAAACAGGCGATCAATGGTGGGAAATAGTGGCTGAAATAGCTGATGTTCCCGCAGATGCAGATATGAACTATAGCCATGCCCCGTTAGTAGTAACTTTAATATCTCTTCGAATAATCGTGCGGGGGGGACATCGTTAAGTAGCATGGCAAGCCGGGGTATAGGTGCGGCGCTCTCTGTGGCGATAGTCATACCCAGTTTATTTGCGAAACGAACTACCCGTAACATCCGCACCGGGTCTTCACGATAGCGGATCTCAGGATCACCAATCATACGAATGACACCTTCCTGGAGGTCGGGCAGACCACCTACATAATCACGCAGAGTAAAATCGGCAATATTGTAGTACAGGCTGTTAATGGTTAAATCGCGGCGTTGTGCGTCTGCTTCTATTGTTCCAAAGATATTATCACGCAGCAGCATGCCGTTTTCAGCCTGGCGTGAGTTGTGGCGATCACACAGTTCAATTTGATGGTGGCCACGAAAGGTAGCCACTTCAATAATGTCAGGGCCAAACATCACGTGTGCCAGGCGAAAACGACGCCCTACCAGACGGCAGTTGCTAAATAATTTGCGCATCTGCTCCGGTGTTGCATTGGTTGCCACATCGAAATCTTTAGGCTTTTTTCCAAGCAGAAGATCACGAACACCACCGCCTACCAGATAAGCTTCAAAACCTGATCTGTGTAAGCGGTATAATACCTTTAAAGCATTTTCACTGATATTTTTGCGCGAAATATTGTGACAGTCACGCTGGATAACCGTCATGGCGGTGATATTCTGAGATTTGTTATTAACAGCATCATCGCATCTCAACACCTTACGGCACAAGCTGGCGACTCGAGTAAAAATAGGGCACCTCTAAATTAGTAATTAAATAATTTTATGTTCGTAAACAGCCGCCCATCATAGCTCAGTGTTTATCATTTGAGAATGCCATTTGTTCTTTCTGGAGCCTTACTGTTACAAAGTGGAATTTTTCCTAATATCGCATTGGGCGACAGCTGCTGTCAGCAGTTGCCATGGTGTCATCTTTTGAGCTTTGTTCCGGCAGGCACCGGCCCACAAAATCGAGCGCCGGACAATGCTCTGGCGATTTCCTAAGCAATACTGGTGCACAATGCTGTTCGGAGAGCTTATGTGATTTACCATTCAGCGCAAGAGGGATATGCAGCCAGCGTGGCACCCAGTCGGGTTGTGCAAAGAGGTTTAACTGATGTATCGTTAACAGGATAAAACCGGTTCACCGTAACCTCAGTGACTCTCTAATAATGGTCATCTGCCACCGTTGTCAGATTATAAGCAAATAGCCCATCCTGGCGGTGAATCATAAACTCTTCCTGAGCCTGTTCTGGCGATGAAGTGATAAAACCACGCCGCTTATCATGAAATCGCAAAACCAGGTTATTGATTTTCAGACCTTTGCTGCATCCCTGCGACCGTGATTGAGATGATGGCAGCGTCCGCTATGAACATTTTCGCACTGCCTGATGAGGCGGCGAGTACAGGTACAGAAGTAGCTCATCTTGCGGTGTCTTATGTAAACCGAGAATTTTCCGGTAAGCTCGTCGACGCTGAGACTACCATCCCAGTGCAACCCATAGTGTTCGGGCTGTCGCAATATTATCTGCCGAACCGAATGACTGGCGGGGCGGATCAATATCGTCAATACGCAGTAATCACTGCCTGCCAGATGCCTTTGCACGCAGATAGCTGCTTGTTGCTGTAACAAGTGAACCAAAATGCAGCTCACGAGAAGGCAAGCGAGCAAAGCGCCCGATATGAGATGCTGTTGTCAAGAAAGATGAACCCATTAGCGCGCTTCCGCATGGCTTAAAGTTATGGTGCACCTGAAATCATTAGCCAGTCATCTGTTTTTCACGAATTTCGGTCAGCTTTTTACAGTCAATGCAAAGATCGGCTGTAGGACGAGCTTCAAGACGACGAATGCTGATTTCTACACCGCATGATTCACAGTAGCCGAAATCTTCATCTTCCATTTTTTTCAGTGTCTTCTCTATTTTTTTGATGAGCTTGCGTTCACGATCACGGTTACGAAGTTCAAGACTAAACTCCTCCTCCTGTGCAGCACGATCGACCGGGTCCGGAAAATTTGCCGCTTCATCCTGCATATGGGAAACAGTATGATCGACCTTATCACGTAGCTGATCGCGCCAGGCCTCAAGAATTTTTCTGAAGTGGGCTAACTGAGCTGGATTCATATACTCTTCGCCCGGTTTTTCCTGATATGGATCCACTCCAGCGATGGCGAGGATACTCAGGGACGATGTTTTGCGGCTTTGCTCTTCTTGCATGCTGTCTCTCCTAAATAACACGCGTTAGCGATCCCCAGAGGGGAAAAAACAGGCCGTTATAAATATCAGAAGCGGCAGTCGTTGACAATAATAGTTGAACCCGCCCCAATAAATTCACCAGACATAGCCCATTAAATTATAGTACTTCCTCAGCATGCAGGGGATGAATATCAATTATCATAATTTAACCGCGACGGGAGATTTAATCCAGATACCGTCTGGAGAGATCATAGTACTATATGCCATTATTTCAACGCCCCGCTGCTTAGCCTGTAGGAGTAGTTCTGCATATTTCTTATCGATATGCCGGGCAGGAAATACTTCATCAATTCCTGAATGCATGACTGCAAAAAAAAGAACTGACCGATATCCCCGTGCTGCAACATCTATCAGCTCACGCAAATGCTTTTGGCCACGCTGGGTTACTGCATCCGGGAAATACCCTTTACCGAGTTCCGAAAGCGTCACGGATTTTACCTCAATATAGCAGTCTATGCGGTCGTCTGCCTGTAACAGAAGGTCAATGCGACTGCGTTCAATACCGTACTTAACCTCGCTTTTCAGTGTGCTGTAACCAGAAAATTCTGGAATGAGGTCCTCTCTGATAGCCTCTCTGACTACGTAGTTTGCACGCAGAGTATTCACACTAATCCAGTCACCATTTTGGGTTAGTGTCAGTTCCCAGCTGTGGGGATATTTGCGTGATAAACTACGGCTGGTCATATACCAGACCTGATCACCGGGAATGGCACAGCCTGTCATTGCACCGGTATTAGCACAGTGAAGTGTTATTTCTTCGCCTTCAGCAGTAATAACGTCAGCCAGAAAACGTTTATAACGGGCGACAAGTGTCGCAGGTTGCAGTGGGGGGTTGAACTCCATTAAGCGATCCTGAGTGCAGGCCTGAATGAGACAGGCAGTTAAAATAAAAGTATCTGATTTGAGTAAGATACCCTGTGCCAGTCTGATGAATGCCATAGGTATTGTATTACCAATAACGTATATCAATCGGATCATAACCCTGGCATCGTTACCTGTATCACTCTGATAGCGGATTAAAAATAACAAACTCACAGAAATTATCTGTGGTCTAACACACGTACCCGGCAATATGTGATAGGGAAACATGGGTAGCACCAGAAATTTATAAATAAATCCGGGTTAATTAATTTTGTTAATATTAACCGCCGCAGCAGATTACCGCAGCTAATGTTACAATGCCCGGCAGTTTGAAAGCAATTGTACAAATAAGAAACTCAGTACAGGTTAATTGATTTTTAGCAATATTCTGAATAAATGATGGTGCTGAAAGACCATAATTAGGTATTTTTTAATCGCGGGTTGTTAAAAATGATTTTGGACTGGCCGCGTGAGGTTACTCAGCAGATCAGCCGCTGATCGTTTTGGGGAACAAAAACAGATAACTCAATGATGCTGGGAGCCTGTTGTAAGCCGGTCTCGTCGGATGCTGTGGCGGCTGTTATCATGATTACGGTGCTAATGGCCCAGTAACACGTTGCCAGCGCAGTACATTCTGCTAACAGGAATGCAAATAGCTGACGGGTAATAAGTGAAACCGCCAGTGTTTCTGTACAACCGCTATTCAGTCGGGCAAGGGGGGAATTTTTTGTATCTCTGTGGGGGAGGGTTTCATTATTCTTATCTGCTGTAGTTTTTTGTTTGGGCCGTGGTTTAAGTGAATTAATCATAGTTTAGTCGCATATTGGCACTAAGGCGTATTCTGAAGTGTGAAGACCATTCAGGAAACATCACCTGAAGTGCTACTGAATCGGATGATTGTGTACCTGTGCCGTCAGCTGTATGGCATCAGGAATGAGCATAATTATGTGGCCCGGTTAATGGTAGTAAACCCTTCAATCTGAGCGTGCCTCTTATATTTAGTTTTGGGCAACCATCCATGTAGGGTTAAAATTCTTCTCTGTAAGAACAAAGTAAGTAGGGTGTCTGCTGATAATTATGGGCCAGGCGGGTGCAAAGAGACCTGCCAAAAGTCGCCTCGACAAAGGTGCGGGCGAGGATGCTAAAAGCAACAAGCACATCAGAGTGATGAGCGAGAGGAGTTACATTAGTGCCACGTAAACGTAAAGGCAGACCAGCGGGTAATCAGCGCCGCTGGCTAAGTATATCAATAAAATTTTTTCTGGCAGCCATCGTGGTATTTGCCGCTTATGGTGTCTGGCTTGACGCGGAAATTCGTAACCGGATTGATGGCAAGGTCTGGCAATTACCTGCCGCTGTTTATGGCCGGGTAGTGAGTCTTGAGCCGGGTATGTCTTACAGCCAAAAAGAGATGATAGCGTTGCTCAATGGAACACAATATCGTCAGGTATCACGCATTACCCGTCCGGGAGAGTTCAGGGTGGTCGGTAATACTATCGAGTTACTTCGCCGGCCATTCGAATTCCCGGACGGTAAAGAGGACCAGATATATGCCCGGCTCAGTTTCAATGATGGAACACTTGAGGGAATCAAAAATATTGATAACGGGCGCGATTTTGGTTTCTTCCGTCTTGACCCGCGTCTGATTACTATGCTTCAGTCACCAAATGGTGAACAGCGTCTGTTTGTTGCTCGCAGTGGATTCCCGGATTTGCTGGTGGATACGTTGATTGCGACTGAAGATCGCCATTTTTATGAGCATGATGGCATAAGCTTTTTTTCTATAGGACGGGCTGTTCTGGCCAATCTCTCCGCAGGACGGGCTGTGCAGGGTGGCAGTACCCTGACCCAGCAACTAGTAAAAAACCTGTTTTTAACTAACGAACGCTCGCTATGGCGCAAGATCAATGAAGCTTATATGGCGTTGATTATGGATGCGCGCTACAGCAAGGACCGCATTCTGGAGCTCTATCTTAATGAGGTCTATCTTGGTCAGTCTGGTGGTGAACAGATTCGGGGTTTTCCCCTGGCCAGTCTTTTCTACTTTGGCAGGCCCGTTAATGAGCTAAGTCTCGATCAGCAGGCATTGCTGGTAGGGATGGTGAAGGGCGCATCTTATTATAACCCCTGGCGTAATCCGCGTCTGGCACTGGAACGCCGCAATCTGGTGCTGCATTTGTTACAGCAGCAACAAATCATCGACCAGGATCTCTACGACCAGCTATCAGAGCGTCCTCTGGGCGTGCAAAAAAAAGGGGGAGTTATTGCACCCCAGCCTGCTTTTATGCAAATGGTGCGAAATGAATTGCACGCCAGACTGGGTGAGAAAGTCAAGGATCTCTCGGGGGTGAAGATTTTCACTACTCTGGACTCTGTCTCTCAGGATGCGGCGGAAAAGGCTGTAGTTGATGGTATCGGGCAACTAAGAAAGCTTCGAAAATTGGACGATCTTGAGACGGCAATGGTCATCGTTGACCGTTTCAGTGGCGAAGTACGCGCTATGGTGGGAGGTTCAGAACCTCAGTTCGCAGGCTACAACCGGGCGCTACAGGCCCGCCGGTCAATTGGTTCGCTGGCTAAACCAGCCACTTATCTGACTGCACTCAGTCAGCCAGATAAATATCGTCTGAACACATGGCTTGGTGATCAGCCAATCGACATTAAACTCCCCGGTGGTCAGGTGTGGAGCCCGCAAAATGATAGCCGGAATTTCAGTGGTCAGGTGATGCTGGTGGATGCATTAACCCGTTCGATGAATGTGCCCACAGTCAATCTGGGCATGACGCTGGGGCTATCCTCCGTTGTGGAGACCTGGAATAAACTCGGCGTGCCGCAAAATCAAATTAGTGCAGTACCGGCGATGTTGCTGGGTGCACTCAATCTTACCCCTATTGAAGTTGCACAAGCTTTCCAGACGATTGCCAGCGGTGGCAATCTTGCCCCGCTGTCAGCGCTGCGTTCCGTTATTGCCGCAGATGGCACAGTAATTTATCAGAGTTATCCACGCGCGGAACGTGCGGTGCCCCGACAGGCAGCGTATCTGACACTGTACACATTACAACAGGTCGCTCAGAGCGGTACGGCCCGATCGCTGGGTAGCCGTTTTCCACAGGCTTCTCTGGCGGCTAAAACAGGCACCACCAATAATCAGATAGACAGCTGGTTTGCGGGTGTTGACGGCAAAGAGGTTGCAATTACCTGGGTGGGGCGTGACAACAACCAGCCAACGAAGCTTTATGGAGCCAGCGGTGCGATGCAGATCTATCGTAACTATCTGGATAATCAGGCCCCGCTGCCACTGATACTGACGCCCCCGGAAGAAATTGCGTTTATGGACATTGATTCTGCCGGTAACTTTGTCTGTAGTTCCGGCAGTACTCCCTGGCGTAAGCTGCCTGTCTGGACAGCTGATCCCAATGCACTTTGTCAACAGTTGCAGCCGCAAAATGATGAAGCGGGGGTAGCAGGATGGATAAGGGATATGTTTGATAAGCGGTGATCGGTGTAGCGTGCCTGCTTCTGGATACGGCGCGGGTACGAAACATCATTTGCCTGAGAGACAGGAGGGAGCTGTCCATCTCACAGCAAACCGTTTACACTATATAACCTTCACCCCATGGGGCAATCTTTGCGATAATTTGTGCTATTTGAGCCAGGAGATGCGGATGTTAAAGCGTGAGATGAACATTGCCGATTATGATACTAAATTATGGCAGGCAATGGAGCAGGAGAAAGAACGGCAGGAGGAGCACATCGAATTGATTGCTTCAGAAAACTACACCAGCCCACGTGTGATGCAGGCGCAAGGTTCACAACTAACCAATAAATATGCGGAGGGTTACCCAGGTAAGCGTTACTACGGTGGTTGTGAATATGTGGATGTTGTTGAGCAGCTGGCTATTGAGCGTGCAAAGGCGCTTTTTGGTGCTGATTTTGCCAACGTTCAGCCCCATTCTGGCTCTCAGGCTAATTTTACCGTATATACGGCGCTGCTTAAGCCGGGTGATACGGTTATGGGCATGAATCTGGCCCACGGCGGCCACCTGACCCACGGTTCGCCTGTCAACTTCTCAGGTCAGCTCTACAACATCATTCCCTACGGCATTGATGCTAAAGGTAGGATTGATTATGACGCCCTGGCAGAACTGGCTCAGAAACATAAACCGCGCATGATCATTGGTGGTTTTTCTGCCTATTCTGGCTTGTGTGACTGGGCCAAAATGCGCGATATTGCCGACAGCATCGGTGCTTACTTATTTGTTGATATGGCTCATATAGCAGGGTTGATTGCAGCCGGAGTGTATGCTAACCCGTTACCGCATGCCCATGTTGTCACATCTACTACTCACAAAACACTCGCCGGTCCCCGTGGCGGACTGATTTTGGCGAAAGGTATGGATGAAGAGTTTTACAGGAAACTTAATTCGTCTGTATTCCCCGGTGGTCAGGGGGGGCCTCTCATGCATGTGATTGCAGGTAAAGCAGTGGCATTTAAGGAAGCGATGGAGCCTGAATTCAAACTCTATCAGCATCAGGTGGTAAAAAATGCTAAGGCAATGGTCGAGATATTTCTTGAGCGTGGTTACAACGTGGTATCGGGTGCAACACATAATCATCTGTTCCTGCTGAATCTGGTGAGCAAAAATCTGACAGGCAAAGAAGCTGATGCTGCACTGGGACGCGCGAATATCACGGTAAATAAAAATAGTGTTCCTGATGATCCTAAGAGCCCATTTGTTACTTCCGGTATTCGTCTCGGCACACCCGCAGTGACCCGCAGGGGCTTTAAAGAAGCTGAAGTGCGAGAACTGGCGAATTGGATCTGTGATGTGCTGGATAATATCAGCGATGAGGCCACCATCGAGCGTATTAAGCGGAAAGTACTGGAGATCTGTGCGCGATTCCCCGTTTATGGCTAGAGGATGAATTGCTAGTGCTGTAATGGCTGACAGGGTGGTTAACAGTGCCAGTTTTATTTGTATAAAATCTGTGTTTGTTAGCCGTGTTTTGTCGGCTTTTTTGCTATTGTATTGTTGATGCAACATCAGTCAGAATTCAGAAAATAGTGTGATAATCTGCCGACTTAGCAGGGCGACATCACTGGCCTTTATCTGCGAACAGCCTTTGTGCTGTCAGAACATAATCATCTCAGGTTGTTAACTACCTTTCCCGGCCCACATGACAGCGGTAAGAAACCACGAGGTCGTGTATGGCGATAAGCCATGAATGACTATATCTGGACTCTGTGTGCTCTATATCCGCGCAAAATACGCGCTTCGTATAGACCTCCCGCAGGATGATATGTTACAGATGATGTTGCAGATTGATCATGGAGGTCGATTTTGAGGCATTGGAAGCCGCTGCTGGGGATTATCCTGATTACCGGTTCACTGGCCCTAGCATTTGCATGGACCGCGGGGTGGACAGGAGATAGGGTGACCACCCGGACATTCCTTGGCGATGCACTCAAGACTGGCGTACCGGGCTTTCGACGTGCTCATAGTAAAGGTATCTGCTATGCCGGTACTTTTCGGCCTGGCCCCGGCCATGAGGCAGCATCAATTTCTGTGGCGCGCGTCTTTACTCAGCACAAAGTACCGGTCGTTGGGCGATTCTCAATTGCCAGCAACAACCCTTACGCAGCGGACAGCTCCACGGATACTGTTAGCATGGCCCTTATGCTGACTACTGACGATGGGCAGCAATGGCGTATTGCCATGAATACCCAACCCTTTTTCCCAACGCATAATCCGGAAGGATTCCTCGCGCAGCGAATCGCGTTCCGACCCAATCCTGACTCCGGTCAGCCCGATCCGGCTCGTATCGCCGCTTTTTATGAGGAATATCCAGAGGCGCGCAAATTCAGTGAATGGACCGATAAGGCTCCACTCACGCGGAGTTTTGCCGGAGTTGAGTACTTCGGTGTCCATGCCTTCTTATTTGTCGGGCCTGACGGTCGTGAACAGCCGGTGCGCTGGTCCTTTCGATCACATCTGCCATTCATGGCGATTAGCCGTGATGAGCGAAAACAACTCAGTCCTGACTTCCTTTTTGATGACTTACGGCAGCGTATTGGGCAGGGACCGCTTAACTGGGATATGGTTCTGCAACTGGCAAAGCCTGGTGATCCGTATCAGGACCCCTCTGAGCCCTGGCCGGAAGACAGACAGCGTATTGTTGCTGGTACAGTGGAAGTTACGCGCGTTTTTGAGCAGAGTGATGGCGCCTGCCGTGATATTAACTACGACCCCAGCATCATCCCGTTGGGCATCAGAGTTTCAGGCGATCTGGTTTTGAATGCCCGTTCGGGAGTCTATTCGCACTCGTTTAACCAGCGTATGCGTGAGACAGGCTACGGCAGGACTGCCGCAGCCGTGGGCAAGATAAAAAGGGAGGGTACTAACGATGCATCCAGTCCGGACTGAACTGCCAAGCCGTTTTAACACTACTGCGAGAATTCTGCACTGGCTGATGGCACTGATGATTCTTGCCATGCTGTTCATTAGGTGTGGGGATGATGGGTTCGGTCAATCACCGGCTCTGGCTCATCAGCCTGCACCGGCCGCTTGGTATTGCAATTCTATTGCTGGCAATACTGCGTTTATTCAACTGTCTGCTTTTGCTTTGTCCGGTGTCAGCTCTGCCTGCCTCTGTGCCGCGCTGGCAGGCCCGAATTGCCAGCGCCTCGCATGTGCTGTTGTACGTCCTGATGCTGATGTTACCCCTTATTGGCTGGTCTATGCTTTCGGCTGGGGGGTACCCCATTACATTAATCAGGGGATTCAATTTGCCACCTGTTATGCCTGTCAATCCTGTGCTCTACGCTTGGCTGCGGGACAGCCACGCCAGTCTGGCCTGGCTGATGTTTGCTCTGATACTGGGCCATCTGGCGGCTGCACTGACACATGCATGGATTCATCGTGACGGTGTGTTCTCTGGCATGGTGAGGGGGCAGTCAAAACAGGTGCAGTCAAACGTTCCCCCCAAATGACGACAAACAGCCGTCAATGTGATATGTGATGAAAGTCACGAGAATACCATGGGGCTGGGAGCATATTAATTACCGGAGTCCGGAAATTAGCTCTTACTGGAAAAAATGCGGGTTCAGTCTTGCAATATGCTATTTAGCTTTCCAGCAGGGTTTTAATGGCCTGTTTTTGTTGTTCTGTCAGCGGTAATTCCGCATGAATAAAAGGCGGGGAGTAAAGTGGTAGTGCGGTTGCATAGGGCGATATTACCAGCGAGATCTCTTTTGGAGTGCCGTCACGCTGCCAGGCGTACACGTCGAGGTATTTGATATTAAGTGGTAATAACGTCAGTTCACGGATCTGCTGTTCCAATTCTTTTTCCGCGGAGCTGTTATCACCAGTCAGTAGAAGTACCTGTTTCTCCTGCATTGCGTTCTCATGCAAAAGCCAGGCACCGAATATTATCGCAATTAAACCTATTTCCTCTTCAGGAAAGCAAATAGTAAAGTCTGCCTCGAATGGTGCGAGCACTTCACGCGTGGTACGCAGCAGGCGTGGATAGAGGGTTGTCATTTCTGCCGTCAGGCTGTCATCAATCTTAATAGCAAACAGCACGCGGTCCAGTGCCTGTGCCAGATGAGTATAAAGCTGTTCCTGTAGCCGCTCTGCATTATTGAGAGATATATCTGACACGCGCTGATAGTGACGGGTAAGTGACTTAACAGCACTGTAAAGCCTGCGTTCGTTGTCGTGAGTTATTTGTTCAATCGTCGGGGAGTGGATAAGGCTGAACAACAGTGCGAGGAAAGGCTTCTCGTTGCGTGTGGCAGAGAAGTGATGGTATTTTTGCCAGTAGTGCCAGATTTGATCTGCTATTAACCATTCACGCTTGTTCTTAAGCCAGGATAATTGACAGCGAGTAAATCGAACCTGACGAGTGTTACAGAGGCAATATTGCAGGCAGAGTTGCAGGAGCTGTACATCATGGTGAGAAAACTGACGATAAAATTGCTGTCCACAATAGTGGATCAACGTCTTCAGGTTGTGCTGATCATAAAGCGCTTTCTCACAATCTTGTTCACTCAGTTTTTGTCGCAGTGCAGGTTCAAAATAGTATTGCACAAAGTCAGGAGACGAATGCAGCGAGCGGCGCAGCCATTGTAGTAAGCATAATCGTCTGTTAAGTTCCTTGCCTTCCAGTCGCCAAATACCAGTGCGGTCTTCGGTAAATTTAAGTTGATAGTAATATGCTATTTCTTCTGCCAGACAACTGATATCACTACGCACACACTGCTGGCTGACTGAGTTGAGCTCGCTGAGTAAATCTGTTGTTACACGTAAACCGGGAAGACAGAAAAGCAAGACTGTGTGACACCAACGTTGCAGGCTGGTGAATGGCGGAGGGTCAGTAGTAAAAGAGCTCATCGCAATTTTCCAGCAATTGACATGGGTTTATAACAATAGCTGGTTGCAGGCGGAACGCCTGATTAACTTCGTTACTGCTGTGCTGGCATTGAGTTCCGGTCACAATGAGACCTTAATATTACTCATAAACTACTGATTGTGACACACTGTTTCAATTAAGCAATAACTGCTATAAACAGATTCTCAATCCGAGTGATTTTATGCACAGATGATAATAACAGCACTGTATCCTGAATCAGAGCTGATACGCCATATGGCAGAAGCGAAGTTTAACAACTGGCAGAGTAAAGCCACAGATAGGCGGGCTGGCAGTAGAGTAGTATTAGTGCTGTGAAATATTATGCAGGAAAAAACCACGGGCAGCCGTACTATGGCCGTCGGCTTGGATTCGGTAGAATGCTGAATTCATGTTTGGCCAGTCATTAATTGTCAATCTTATACTGCCTGACATCCTGTATGCCCGGTTATCAGCTGTAAGATGCCAGTTTATCTCTTTAATCAGTCTGGCTTTTTAACGGTTCACTCAGTTCGTCGCGCATCATTGCCAGCATTGCTTTTACCACGCGGGGGTTACCGGCTACCAGATTACCTGATGTTATATAGTGGTGATTACCTGAAAAGTCAGTTACCAGGCCCCCCGCTTCACGCACCAGCAATTCTCCAGCGGCCAGGTCCCAGGGCTTAAGCCCAATTTCGAAGAAACCATCAACCCGTCCGGCAGCAACATATGCCAGATCGAGTGCAGCTGACCCAGTACGGCGAAAATCGGCACATTGAGTAAACAGTTTGCCTACGACCCCCAGGTAGCTATTGGTATGTTGTTTCTGCTTGAAGGGAAATCCGGTTGCCAGCAGTGTGCCATTTACATCACGGGCGGTGCTACAACGCAGACGATAGCCATTGAGCTGAGCGCCCTGGCCGCGCACTGCTGTGAACAGTTCATTACGCATGGGATCATAAACGACGGCAATTTCGGTTCGCCCTTTGATGCGCATTGCGATTGAGACAGAAAAATGGGGCAGGCGTTTTATGAAGTTGGTTGTACCATCCAGAGGATCTATTACCCATTGAACATCTTGATCTTCTGCTGCCAGTTCACCGCTTTCCTCAGTGAGGATGGAATGTTTAGGGTAGGATTTACGAATTATCTCAATAATCTGGCGTTCTGCATCACGATCAACATTGGTGACGAAGTCGTTACTACTTTTCTGGTCCACCTCAACAATATCAGGTGTCTCATAGTTTCTGGCAATAACATTCCCGGCTTTACGTGCGGCGCGTATAGCAATATTGAGCATGGGATGCATAAGTTTTGTCACTCTCTGAATGTTAAAGAACCAGTGGCGCTGTTTGCTGAGCACGGCTACGCCAGCTAAAAACTAAAAATAAAAATTAGTACAATATATTGATATATGAATCAAACCGGCGCGCATCATAGCAGAATGATTGTTAAAAGTCCCCCATTTATGATGTGCCGCAGGGTTTATTGAGCTTTGCCAGACGGCACCTCAAACACGTGCAGTGAATAGTTGACCAAAACACTCGGGAATGTCAGACTACTAGCGTAAAATTATTTTGTCCGGCGACTGCGTATTTGTTGGCGCCGCAGCTTTGGTTGCGAGCAGAATTACCAAATCGCAATCGATTGTTGCTATATGTGAATGTGAGGCTGTTAAGCTCGCCTCGTCTGGCGTTTAAGAAAGCAAATCAGTCCGGCCATGTTTGGCTGTGACTTTGAGTCTGGATGGGAATTACCGGGAGTGCGATATAGATCATGAGATTGACTTCTAAAGGACGCTATGCAGTTACCGCTATGCTTGATGTTGCGTTGCATGCTCACGCCGGTCCCGTGTCGTTAGCTGATATTTCTGAACGTCAGGCGATTTCGCTTTTTTATCTTGAACAGCTTTTCTCACGCCTGAGAAAAAATAGTCTGGTAGCCAGTGTGCGTGGCCCCGGCGGTGGTTATCTGCCTACGCGCGACCCTGCCGACATTGCCGTGGGGGCGATTATCAGCGCAGTAGATGAGTCATCACTGGATGCGACCAGATGTCATGGTAAGGAAGGCTGCCAGGGTGGTGAACGCTGCCTGACCCATGTGCTCTGGAGTGATCTCAGTGAGCGCATTAACGATTTCCTCAACAATATTACGCTTGCAGAGCTGCTGAGAAATCAGGAGATTAAAAATGTCGCTGATCGTCAGGACTGTGAAGTCGCTCGTGCCGGTGCCAGTAGTCATCCGCAGGACATTATCGTCATAAATAATCTGTATTCCTGATACCAGGTCTATTAATAAAAGTTGTACTTGAAGTGATATATGGAGTTTAACAGCAATGAATTTACCGATTTATCTGGATTACTCTGCCACCACGCCGGTTGACAGGCGTGTTGCTGAGAAAATGCTACAGTTTCTTACCTTGGACGGTACTTTCGGTAATCCGGCCTCCCGCTCTCACCGTTTTGGCTGGGAGGCCGAAGAAGCAACAGACATTGCGCGTAACCAGATAGCTACTCTGATTGGTGCTGACGCGCGTGAGATTGTCTTCACTTCCGGAGCGACCGAATCTGACAACCTTGCTATCAAGGGAGCTGCCACATTTTACCAGAAGAAAGGCCGGCACATTATTACCAGTAAAACTGAACACAAAGCTGTGCTTGACGCCTGTCGGCAGCTGGAACGCGAAGGATTCGAGGTTACCTGGCTGGCACCGCAGCATAATGGGCTGCTGGATCTGAAAGTACTGGAGGCAGCTATGCGTGATGACACAGTGCTGGTTTCTGTCATGCATGTTAACAATGAGATTGGTGTGATCCAGGATATCGGAGCAATAGGCGAACTATGCCGGGCTCGGGGTATTATTTTTCATGTCGATGCGACGCAAAGTGTTGGCAAGTTGCCGATAAATCTGTCGGAGCTCAAAGTCGATCTAATGTCATTCTCCGCCCATAAACTCTATGGCCCGAAGGGTATTGGGGGGCTCTATGTGTGTCGCAAACCACGCATCCGGCTGGAAGCCCAGATTCATGGTGGCGGGCATGAACGCGGTATGCGATCCGGCACATTACCCGTGCATCAGATAGTGGGCATGGGTGAAGCATGTCGTATTGCAAAAGAGGAGATGGCAGCCGAAATGGTCCGCCTGCGAGTGCTGCGTAATCGCCTATGGAATGGTATTAAAGACATTGAGGAGGTCTATCTCAACGGTGATCTTGAACGGGGTGCGCCGGGCATTCTCAACGTCAGCTTCAATTATGTTGAAGGTGAATCTCTGATCATGGCACTAAAAGATCTGGCTGTTTCATCCGGTTCAGCCTGTACTTCAGCCAGTCTCGAGCCATCCTATGTACTGCGTGCCCTGGGGATGAATGATGAGCTGGCTCACAGCTCGATCCGTTTTTCACTGGGACGTTTCACCACCGAAGAGGAGATCGACTATGCTATTGACCTTGTGCATAAGTCTATTAATCGTCTTCGTGATCTCTCCCCCCTATGGGAGATGTTCAAAGCGGGGGTGGATCTCGACAGCATAGCGTGGGCACATCACTAACTGAAGACCTGGGAGGCGAGATAATGGCTTACAGTAAAAAAGTAATCGATCACTATGAAAATCCACGTAATGTGGGCTCTTTTGATAATAGCGACCCAACTATTGGTAGCGGTATGGTTGGCGCACCAGCCTGTGGCGATGTGATGAAGCTGCAGATTAAAGTGAATAATGTTGGCGTTATTGAAGATGCACGGTTTAAGACCTACGGCTGTGGTTCGGCCATTGCTTCCAGTTCACTGATTACTGAATGGGTGAAAGGAAAATCACTGGATGAAGCACAGAGCATTACCAATATGGCTATCGCGCAGGAGCTGGAGCTGCCGCCGGTAAAAATTCACTGTTCTATTCTGGCCGAAGACGCAATCAAAGCTGCCGTTGCCGATTACAGGAGTAAAAAAGGCAGTAAACAGGCAGGAGGCTAACGAGTGTCAATAACTTTAAGTGACGCGGCGGCGCAACGCGTCAGTACGTTTCTTGCAAAGCGCGGAAGAGGAATTGGGCTGCGTCTTGGCGTACGAACGTCAGGCTGCTCTGGTATGGCTTATGTTATTGAGTTTGTTGACGAAATTAACCAAGAAGACCAGATTTTCGAACAAAAAGGTGTTAAGATAATTATTGATGGTAAAAGTCTTGTCTATCTTGCGGGTACTGAACTCGATTTTGTCAGAGAAGGGGTAAACGAAGGCTTCAGGTTCAATAATCCTAATGTCCGGGACCAGTGCGGATGCGGTGAAAGCTTTAACGTCTGATATCCCTTAGCCAAGGTCAGATGCATTGGATGACCGTTATCCAGAAACGCCATTTTGAGTTTACTATGAATTACTTTTCACTGTTCGGTCTGCCACCATCGTATAATCTTGATGAAAAGCAACTCATTTCCCGTTACCAGGCGCTACAGCGTCAGTTTCATCCTGACCGCTTCGCTTCTTGTCCGGAAAATGAACGCCTGCAGGCGGTACAACAGTCGGCGACAATTAATCGGGGGTATCAGACGCTGCGCCAGCCTCTGTTGCGGGCAGAGTATTTGCTCGGCCTGCATGGCTATGACATCTGTAATGAACAGCACACCTTACAGGATGCTGAATTTCTTATGGAGCAAATGGCGTTGCGTGAAGCACTGGAGGCGACTGAACATCAGCAGGATGAGAAGCAATTGAGGCTATTGACAGAACGTATTGCCAATATGCTGGCTACGCTGCAAAGCCAGATGAATGATCAGCTGAATGCTGAATGCTGGCCTCGGGCGGCAGATATGGCACGTAAGTTGCGTTTCCTCGTCAAACTCAGCAGCCAGGCTGAAGAGCTTGATGAACGTTTTTCCGATTTTTGATGGAAGGTATACATGGCGTTATTACAGATTTCTGAGCCGGGCCAAAGTAAAGCCGTTCATCAGCGACGGCTAGCGGCAGGCATTGATCTGGGTACGACAAACTCCCTGATAGCCACGGTGCGTGATGGCAAAGCGCAAACACTGCCTGATGCACAGGGGCGCCATTTGTTGCCTTCTATAGTACAGTACCGGCCTGACGGTAAACGCACGGGCTGGGAAGCATTAAAACAGGCAGCGGAGGATCCCGTCAATACCATCAGCTCAGTTAAGCGCCTGATGGGGCGCAATCTGCATGATGTTCAGCAACGTTATCCTAAATTACCTTATCAACTTCAGGCGAGTGAAAACGGATTGCCACTGCTCAATACAGCAGGAGGTGTTGTTAATCCTGTCAGTGTTTCCGCCGATATTCTTACCGCGCTCACTGAACGTGCCTGCCGGTCGCTCTCCGGTGAACTGGATGGAGTAGTAATTACTGTTCCTGCTTACTTTGATGACGCTCAGCGCCAGGGTACTAAAGAAGCCGCGCAACTGGCGGGATTGACTGTGTTGCGTTTGTTAAATGAACCTACCGCCGCCGCAATAGCCTATGGACTGGACTCTGGACAGGAGGGGATAATTGCTATCTATGATCTTGGTGGTGGTACTTTTGATATTTCCATCCTTCGTCTAAGCCGTGGTGTGTTTGAAGTTCTGGCAACTGGAGGAGATTCCGCGCTCGGCGGTGATGATTTTGATCACCTGCTGGCGGCTTATTTAAGTGAAAAAGCGGGTATTGGTGATCGGCAAGATCACGTGCTTCAGCGCAGATTATTAGAAACGGCAGCACGGACCAAAATTGCGCTTAGTAAAGATAAGCAGGCTAAGGTATCGGTTGCAGACTGGCAGGGTAGCGTAACGCGTGAAGAGTTTAATGATCTTATTGAAGTGCTGGTGAAACGCACGCTTCGTGTATGCCATCGCGCCCTGAAAGATGCTGGCGTTAGTGCGGACGAAGTGATCGATGTAGTCATGGTAGGCGGTTCAACACGTGTACCACTGGTACGTGAAAGAGTTTCACAATTTTTTGGACGTCAGCCGCTAACGCATATTGATCCAGACAGAGTTGTTGCGCTTGGTGCTGCAATTCAGGCGGACATTCTGGCAGGTAACAAACCGGAAAGTGAAATGCTGTTACTGGACGTCATTCCACTATCGCTGGGGCTTGAGACCATGGGTGGAATGGTGGAAAAGGTGATTGCGCGCAATACCACTATTCCGGTTGCCCGTGCTCAGGAATTTACTACTTTCAAAGATGGTCAGACTGCCATGAGCATTCACTTGTTACAGGGCGAACGCGAGATGGTAAAAGATTGTCGCTCATTAGCGCGCTTTGTACTACGTGATATCCCATCAATGCCAGCGGGAGGAGCACATGTTCGTGTCACTTTTCAGGTAGATGCGGATGGTTTGCTAAGCGTAACAGCACGGGAGAAATCTACAGGTGTGTCGGCCGCTGTTCAGGTTAAGCCCTCTTATGGCCTGACGGAGAGTGAAATTGCTGCCATGGTGACAGACTCAATGACATACGCCCGTGATGATGTTGAGACCCGAAAGCTGGCAGAGCGTAAGATTGATGGTGAGTGTCTGCTTGAGAGTCTGGAGGGAGCGCTCCGGAAAGACGGCAGTCAGCTCTCTGATAGTGAGAGGGAAACTATAGATTTGGCGCAACAACAGTTACAGCAATCCCTCAACGGCACTTCTGCCACCGAGATTGACGCCGCGATAAAACAACTTGATAAAGTCACCCGGCCGTTCGCCGCACGTCGTATGGATAATGCCATGCGGAGCGCACTGACCGGGAAACTGGTGGATAAGGTTTAATTGATGCCCAGGATAACTTTTTTACCTCATCAGCAGCTACTGCCTGATGGGGGAGTTTTTGATGCCAGTAGTGGTGAGACTATTCTTGACGTCGCGTTGCGTAATGGCGTCGATATTGAACATGCCTGTGAAAAATCCTGTGCCTGTACCACCTGCCATTGTATTGTGCGCGGGGGATTCAGTTCACTTTCCGAAAGTACTGAGCAGGAAGACGATATGCTGGATAAAGCATGGGGGCTGGAGCCTGAAAGTCGCCTTAGCTGTCAGGCGCGTATTGCTGATGAAGATATAGTGGTCGAAATTCCACGCTACTCTATCAACCATGCGCGTGAACGCTGATCTTCGCATATAAGTCATAACGGTAGTTCGATTTTCATTTAAGGAATTCGGTGATGAGTAGTCAAACTATGAATATTACTCTTTCCACATCCCCCGCAGACCCTCGCTGGGGAGAGCAAGCTATCATCAGCATCAATGATAAGGGTGTGATTATTCATCTGTCAGATAGTGATCCACTCACTATCATTGCGCGTGCGGCACGCAAAATTGCTGAGCAGCGTTTTGCGGATATAGCGCTCGGCGGTAAGGGGTGGGATCTTGAGCGCAGCTGGGCATTCATGCAGGGTTACTATGACCCGAAGAATGTATCACAAATCCGCTGGCCGGAATTAAGCAAGCAGGAACGTCAGGAGCTGGAAAGTCGCCACAAGGTAATGTGCTGGGTTCGGCATACTATTAATGAGCCGGCAGAAAATCTTGGCCCTGAACAGCTGGTATGTCAGGTAGTCGATTTACTAAGTGAAGTGGCAGCAGATGCGGTGACCTGGAAGATCATTAAAGGTGACGATCTACGTGAATGGGGTTACAAGGGGATTCACACTGTGGGCCGTGGCTCTAGCCGTCCTCCGGTGCTGCTAACACTCGACTATAATCCAACGGGGAGGGAGGATGAGCCGGTATTCGCCTGTCTGGTGGGTAAAGGTATCACCTTTGATACTGGAGGCTATAACCTCAAACCCGGCAGTACTATGGATTCAATGAGATCTGATATGGGTGGTGCTGCCATGGTAAGTGGTGCTCTGGCACTGGCGATTTACCGTGGCCTGCAAAAACGGGTAAAGCTGTTACTCTGTTGTGCAGACAATATGGTGAGTGGCAACGCCATGCGCCCGAGCGATATAATTAATTATCGTAACAATAAAACTGTTGAGATAATGAATACAGATGCTGAAGGGCGTTTGGTGCTGGCTGACGGGCTCATTGATGCCAGCCTGCTGCAGCCAGAACTACTCATCGATGCAGCAACCCTCACAGGCGCTGCCAAGGTTGCGCTGGGTAATGATTATCATGCCCTGTTCACTTTTGACGATGCACTGGCACAGAAGTTGCTAGAGAGTGCAGCCATTGAGAATGAACTGTTCTGGCGGCTGCCGCTGGCAGAGTTCCATCGTACTCAGACGCCATCAGATTTTGCAGACCTGAGCAACATAGCCAGCGGTGCTCATCTGGCAGGCGCCAGTACCGCTGCGGCTTTTCTGTCACACTTCGTCCAGCATTATCAAAAAGGCTGGCTGCATATTGACTGTTCGGCAACCTGGCGCAAGACGGCCGTTAATCAGTGGGCTGCTGGTGCTACTGGTCTGGGGGTTCGCACTCTGGCGAATCTATTGCTGAAGTAATTTTATGCTTTGCTGACTCTCTGGTGTTAGCACGACTAATGGGCGATGACCATGAAGTTAAATAATCAGCGTTTAGAGGAACTGCTTAAGCTGGCAATAAGCGAGCCAGTTCATAGTGCGGAACTGCTTGACCTGTTGTTGTCAGCCAGTGTGCTGGTGCCCGGCACGCGTGAAGAGTCGGCAGTGGACGGTTCAGCTATCGAACTGCAACACTGGCAATTGCCACAGGGGGGAGAATTTATTCCCTTCTTTAGCTCTGAATCATCATTGTCTGATGTGGCAGGCAATCAGTTCCCATCACTGGTTATGCCGGTGCGCACGCTATTTGAGATGACTCCAGGTGCGACATTATTTCTTAATCCCGGGCAGCCAGCGGGCAAACTTTTTCTGCCCGGAGAGGTTGCCGGGTTGCTGGGCATTCCTCACAGTGTCAGTGCTGAACAACGAATAGTCGACGGAGGTGACGCGTTGTTGCTCTCTGAAGTCACTGAACCACCAGCGCCGCTGATCAATGCACTAAAACAGTTATTTGCCGGACAAAAACTGGTCCGGCGTGCGTTTCTGGCACAGGAACGCGATTTGCCAGACGCTCCGCCAAACTGGCTGATTGGTATTGAGGCGGACGGTAATACTGACAGGGTTATCAGTGTTGCCGGGCAGCTGATAAGCGGGATGCTGGAGGAGGATCAGTTTGTTGATTTTTGTGAAGTGACTGCCGGGCACGAAGGGGTTAGCCACTTCTTCACTGCTCATATCACGCCTTTCTATCAGCGCCGCTGGGGTAGTTTTTTGCGTGATATAGAGCCTGGTACGCTCAAAACCGCAGCCATTCCCGGCGTGAAGCCGGGTTGCTCTGATGACAGACAAGAGCAATCATAACGCCGTACTCTTCTGAAAAATATTCAGGCGGTGTGTTTGATAATTAGTGGGGCACAATCACGCCGGGGAGATCATCACGACTGCCCCATTCACACCAGGAGCCATCATAAAGGCTGAGCTGAGTGACACCCAGCTGAGTCAGCGCCAGCAGTACTACTGCCGCTGTAACCCCTGACCCACAGCTGGCAACTATCGGTTGTTTCAGGTCCACGCCCCGGCGAATAAAGATCTCCCGCAACT
Organism: uncultured Enterobacteriaceae bacterium; assembly: GCA_936920625.1. Taxonomy (GTDB): domain Bacteria; phylum Pseudomonadota; class Gammaproteobacteria; order Enterobacterales; family Enterobacteriaceae; genus Izhakiella. The sequence continues at coordinate 105,953 of CAKZHC010000014.1, read as the reverse complement.
GCGAATCAGGTTTAAGTGCACCGTTTTCTGCCAGCTCGCTCCAGGGCACATTCAATGCGCCGGGTATGTGGCCGCGTCTCACACCTTCACGTGGCTCGTCTGCCTCTGCCCGGAAGCGGTTAGCTGGACGGGCATCTATAATCTGACAGCTACCATCGTGACTAATCAGCAGCATTTCTGTCAGGCTTTTAATTACGTCTTTTTGTGGTTCACTGGCCTCAAATTCACTCTGATTCAGTGCTACAGCCCCACTTTGCAAAGGCAGCCCAGCCGCCCGCCAGGAGGCGAGACCACCTGCCAGGATTGATACCTGTTCCACGCCAAACTGACGTAACATCCACTAGGCGTGAGGGGCGGAAAACAGGTTGCCCTCATCGTAAACCACCAGATGTCTGTCGCTGTGGACTCCAAGTTCACGCATAGCCACGGCGAATCTGCCCGCGCGGGGCATCATATGCGCGAAAGGAGAGTGTGTATCACAGAGCACATCGAGGTTAAAAAAAGGAGCCTGCGGTAAATGTCCTGCCAGATAAGCGCGTTCACTCGAATCAGATTTGCTATGCAGGCCTGGGGGATGCAGACGGGCATCAAGCACCTGCACCTGACTTTGGGTGTAACACGCATTTAACCACTCAACTGATACAAATAGAGGTGATGTCATGGTGATCTCTTTTTTAACTTCGGGAGTATATTAGTACCGGGCATGTGAAGTATTTGACAAGATAAGACAATTACAATGCAAGTCAGAATACTATTAAATCTAAAGAAAATGAATAGCTTTGCGCTGAATTGTAAACAACAGTTTAGGCCGGGAAAATATAATGAATTCGAAAAATTGCTCGCTACCATGGCTATTAATCCTGACCGGGGTTTTATATGCCGGGCTAACGTTTTCTGCCCACTCTACAGAGAATAAGCCGCTGGTTCCTGCCTCTTCCGTAATAGAACCCCTCACTATTCTCGGCCTTTCTGAACAACAGCTGGACGGAGCAGCGGCGCTAACATTAGCTTTTAGCATTCCGCTGGATGAGAGTCAGGATTTCAGCCGTTATGTAAAGCTAAGCGATGCAGAGCATGGCAATGTTGATGGTGGATGGGAGCTTTCTGCTAATAATAAGATGCTTCGCTTCCGTCACCCGGAACCCGCGCGCAAACTGACTGTCAGCGTCGCTGCCGGATTACGTGCTGCCAATGGCTCCGTTCTGGCCAAAGAATTCATTAAAACCCTCAAGACCAGTGATATGAAACCAGTAATTGGTTTCGCCAGTCGCGGATCACTATTACCAACAGAGCTTGCACAGGGCTTGCCCGTACTAACACTCAATGTCAACAGTGTCGATGTTGACTTTTTCCGAATCAGGCAAGCCTCTCTCGCACATTTTCTGGCGAAATGGAAATACAGAAATAGCATGGATTACTGGGATTCTGAGGAGTTACTCCCTAAAACTGATTTGGTTTACAGTGGTCGTTTTGACCTTAATCCTGCACGTAACACACGTGAAAAACGGCAATTACCACTTTCAGGCATCAAAGCTCTGAAACAGCCCGGTGTTTATCTGGCAATAATGAAACAAGCCGGCAGTTTTAATTACAGTCAGCCTGCTACCATTTTTACCCGAAGTGATCTCAGCATATCGCTACATCGTTTTCCAACCCGGTTAGATCTTTTTGTACAAAGTGTTAAGAGTGGCGATCCTCAAAAAGGAGTCATGCTGCAACTGCTTGATGAGAAGGGCGCTTTGCTGGAGAAGGGGTATAGTGATAAAGATGGGCATCTCAACCTGGAAATGAAAGAGGCAGGCAAGTTACTGCTGGCTACCAGGGGCGAACAGACATCACTACTGGATTTACAGCGCCCGGCGCTGGACCTGACTGAGTTCGCAATAACGGGAGAACAAAGCAGCAACAAGCAATTATTTGTCTTTGGTCCCCGCGATATCTACCGTCCGGGGGAGACGGTGATAGTCAACGCACTAATGCGTGATGTTGATGGTAAGCCGTTGCCGGCACAGCCTGTCAGGGCAGAAGTGGTTCAGCCGGATGGCGATGTTATCTCTGCTTTTGTCTGGCAACCGCAGGATGGACTCTACCAGCGGCGTTTCGTTCTGCCCGCAGGAGCAATGAGTGGCAACTGGGCACTGCGTTTGAATAGCGGCGACAATCAGCCGCAACTCTGGCATTTTCAGGTAGAAGATTTCATGCCAGAACGCATGGCATTAACACTCACAGGCAATAACAAACCTGTCAGGCCGAATGAAAACGTGCAGTTCAATATCGAAGGACGCTATCTGTATGGTGCACCCGCAGCCGGTAACCGTCTTCAGACACAACTCTGGCTGCGCCCGGTGCGGGAAGCCGTAGCCACACTGCCCGGTTATCAGTTTGGTAATATTCGTGAACAGGAATTAAAATATTCGCCCGAACTCAAAGAGACCGACCTCAAGCTGGGCCCTGACGGCAAGGCACAGCTCAATATAGCAAGCGAGTGGGCAGGCATTCATTCTCCCTTAAACCTGATTGTTCAGGCCAGTTTATACGAAATAGGCGGACGCCCGGTAACCCGCCGAGTGAATCAGGCTATCTGGCCTGCCCCAGCGCTGCCCGGCATCCGCCCGGAGTTTGCAAGCAAAGCGATGTATGACTGGCGTAGTAACAGTTATCGGGATCAATACATGACAGACAAGGGCAGTATTGCCAGTTTTGACATTGTTTATGCCAATAGCGAAGGGGAGAAATTAGCCGCCGATAATTTAACTGTGCGGCTGGTGCGAGAAAATCATGACGATTACTGGAGTTTTTCAGAAAGTGAGGGCTGGCAGTCACGTTATAACCAACAAGATCTAATCGAAGAACAGCAGCAGATAGCTATTCCGAAAGGAGGCAATCATAAAGTGAGTTTCCCGGTGGAATCGGGTTATTACCGTCTGGAAATAGAAACGCCCGCTGGTCTTATCAGCAGTATCCGCTTTCTGGCAGGTTACAGCTGGCAGGATAATACCAATGGAAGCGGAGCATTGCGCCCCGATCAGGTAAAACTCAAGCTGGATAAAGCCAGTTACCAGCCAGGAGAAACAGCTCGGGTCCGTATAGAAGCGCCTGCAGCCGGTAAGGGTTATCTGATGGTAGAATCATCTGACAAGCCGTTATGGTGGCAACCCGTCACAATCCCCGCAGGAGGCACTACCCTTGAGGTTCCTATCGACAGCCAATGGAATCGTCATGATCTCTACCTGAGTGCCATTGTCGTCAGGCATGGAGAGAGCATAAAGGCACAGACACCTAAACGGGCAGTGGGTCTGTTGCATTTGCCTTTGGCCAGTGAAGGACGCCGTCTTACACTTGCCTTAGAGGCACCGGACAAAGTCAGGCCGGAACAAGTGATTGAGGTAAAAGTCAAAGCTAAAGCCAGCAGCCATGGAGGGCAATTACCGGAGCAGATTCATGTTCTGTTATCGGCTGTGGACAAAGGAGTGCTGAATATTACCAATTACCACACTCCCGACCCCTGGAAGGGATTCCTCGGGCGCAAGCGATATAACGCAGATCAGTATGATGTTTTTGATCAGCTGATAGAGGGAGAAGGTCGTCTGGCAACGCTGCGCTTTGGTGGTGACGGTGAATCCAGTATGGCAATGCGCGGTGGCAAAAAACCAATAACCCACGTCAATATTGTGGCTCAACAACTGCAGCCCGTAACGCTCAACAAAGAGGGTGAGGGAGTGCTGAAACTCACGTTGCCTGAGTTTGACGGTCAAATCAGCCTGATGGTGCAGGCCTGGAGTGCGGAAATGTTCGGCTCAGCCGAACGCAAAATGACTGTAGCGGCACCACTCATTTCAGAGTTGCAAACGCCGCGTTTTCTCGCCGGAGGTGATCAGGCAACGTTAGCCCTTAATCTGACCAATCTCACCGGACTGCCACAAAAGCTGAAACTGGATTTTGCGGTTAACGGATTAATCGCTGTTAATGGGGACATCCCTGAGCAGGTCAGTCTCGGGCGCGACGAGCATGCAACGTTAAAACTGCCGGTAAGGGCGTTAAAGGGGTTTGGTGACGCAGAAATAACGCTTAACATCTCTGGCTCAAAACTACCCGGTGAGACGATTGGGCCAGTTCACCGGCGCTGGCAGATAGGGGTTCGTCCGGCTTACCCCGCACAGACGCTTGAGTTTAATACGGTGCTTAATCAGGGGCGGCCCTGGCAGATTATGCCATCAGCTTTTAAATCGCTGGAGGGGGGAACGCTCGAGGGCAAACTTACCCTGAGCAATCGCCCTGCACTGAATATCGCAAATTATATCAGATCACTATATGCCTATCCCTATGGCTGTCTGGAGCAGACCGCCAGTACTCTCTGGCCATCAATATTCACCAATCAGGCACAACTGGCAGCGATGGGCATTAAAAGCAGCAACGATCAGGCACGCCGTGAATCAGTCAATGTGGGAATTGCCCATCTGGCTGGCATGCAGCGTTATAATGGCAGCTTTGGTTTATGGAGCAAAAACAGCAATGACGAGCCTTGGCTAAGTGCTTATGTTACCGACTTTTTGTTAAATGCCACAGAGGCGGGCTACGTCATACCGGAGGGGGTTATCAGGCGTGCGAACGAGCGTCTGCTACGTTATCTACAAAATCCCGAGCAGATCCCAGTTTTTAGCAAGGATAATGAAGACGCACTGCGCTTCAGTGTTCGTGCTTATGCCGGGATGGTACTTGCCCGCCAGCAGCTGGCTCCTCTGGGCGTACTACGGGCTTTGTACGACAAGCGCAATGATGCAAAATCCGGTCTGGCGCTGGTACAGCTTGGTGTGGCATTAAAACTGATGGGAGATGAGCAGCGCGCACAGCATGTGATAATGCAGGGGGCTGCCTTCGACAGGCCGGATGATTTGTGGTTTGGTGATTACGGCAGTGTAGTACGCGACCGGGCAATGATAATTGCACTGTTATCACAGCAAAAAATGCTGCCCGAAGAGCAGAATCAGTTACTTATATCGCTGGTAAAAGAAGCAAACGGCAAACAGTGGTTTTCGACTCAGGAGAACAGTGCACTTGTCATGGCTGCACGCACTATTCAGCAGAGTGACAACACGCCCTGGAAGGTTAGCCTCGAGGGAGTATCCGAACCATTCATGGGAAGCACTACACTCAACACGGTCCTTAACGCTGAAAGATTACTGGCAGGCACGACCCTCACCAGTCAGCGTCATAACCCCCTCTACGCTAATCTGGTTGTAGCTGGCTATCCGCAGAATCGGCCAGCACCATTCAGTAACGTACTTAGCATCAGCCGTGACTATTTTACACTCGACGGTGCAAAGGCAGATCCCGGTAAGATTAAGCGCGGAGATTTGTTGATCGTTCGGTTGAAAATAAGCGCAACTAAGCGTGTTAATGATGCTCTGGTTGTCGATATGCTTCCCGCGGGGCTTGAGCTGGAAAATCAAAACCTCAGTAATACGAGTGCCAGCCTCAATTTCATTGACGATGTCCCATCTTTGAAAGAGAGCTTTACCGAGATGCAGCAGGCTAACATTGGGCATACCGAATTTCGTGATGATCGTTTCGTGGCAGCGACAGGCGTCGGTCCTTACCGGCCAGCTACATTGCTCTATCTGGCACGGGCTGTCACACCGGGAAGCTACTATCTGCCGCCCCCTCAGGTTGAGTCTATGTATGCGCCGGAGTGGCGAGCAACAGGAGAAACACAGGCATTGCTCAACGTACGTGAATAAGGCGGTTTATCTGTGACCGCCAGTTTTTCTGTGCGCCGTCACTGGCCGCTGCTACTGCTAGTGATGATACCTTGGGGGCTAAATATGCTGTTTCCCTTACCGCTACCCAAGGATAACGCGGCGCGAATAGTAGTTGCTGAGGATGGTACGCCGTTATGGCGGTTCGCTGATAGTCGGGGCATCTGGCGCTATCCCGTTACGCTTGATGAGGTATCTCCGGCCTATATTCAGGCGCTGCTGACTTTTGAAGACCGCTGGTTCTGGCAGCACCCAGGCATCAATCCTGTAGCGCTGGTTCGTGCCGCCTGGCAGGATATTGTTCAGGGTAAAATTATCTCAGGGGGTAGTACCCTGACAATGCAGGTAGCCCGTCTGATTGATCCGAGGCCAAGGACATTCACGGGCAAGCTTATTCAAATCTGGCGTGCGGTCCAGCTTGAGTGGCGTTTGACTAAGCGTGATATTCTGACACTTTATCTCAATCATGCTCCTTTTGGAGGCACAGTAGAGGGCATTGGCGCGGCCAGCTGGATGTGGCTTGGTAAAGCGCCTTCACAACTGACCAGAGGCGAGGCGGCATTGCTGGCGGCTCTGCCTCAGTCACCCAGTCGTTTGCGTCCTGATCGCTGGCCGCAGCGTGCACAAGCCGCCCGCGATAAAGTTCTTGATCGTCTGGCGGCATATCATGTCTGGTCTGCCAGTCAGGTGGCAGAAATACGTCAGGAGCCGGTCTGGCTTCCGCCGCCCCGGATGCCACAGATGGCTCCATTGCTCGCACGCCGTCTGGCGGCGGCGTCTGCACAGGCGAGGATTGTCTCCACTATTAACCCCACATTGCAACGTGATCTGGAAGATATTGCTCTCAACCTGAAACATCAGTTGCCACCACGGACATCACTGGCAATGCTGGTGGTAGATCACACGACAATGAAGGTACGGGGCTATGTCGGGTCAGTTGATATTAATGATCCAAATCGTTTTGGCCATGTAGATATGATTAAGAGCGTGCGCTCTCCGGGTTCACTATTGAAACCATTCATTTACGCAATGGCGCTCGATGAGGGGTTGATTCATAGCCAGTCACTGCTCCAGGATGTGCCACGTCGCTTCAGCGATTACCGGCCGGGTAACTTTGATGCCAACTTCAGTGGGCCTGTGAGTGCCAGTGAAGCGCTGGTTCGCTCGCTCAATCTTCCGGCGGTACAGCTACTCGAGGTGCTTGGACCCAAAAAGGTGGCGTCACGGTTACGCAATGCCGGAGTAAATCTGCGCTTCCCGGTGGCAGGGGAACCTAATCTTTCGCTGGCCCTGGGCGGCACTGGCATCCGGATGGATGAAATACTTACTGGCTACAGCGCGTTTGTACGCCAGGGTAATGCCGCCTCTCTGCGCTGGCTGAGTGATCAGCCCTTACGCCAGCGTCAGTTGTTTTCACCCGGCGCGGCTTGGATAATCCGTCGTATTCTGGCTGGGCAGCAACCCTTAGCCAATGGCCGGGTTTCTGGTGTAGTGCCGCTGGCCTTGAAAACGGGCACCAGTTATGGCTATCGCGATGCCTGGGCTGTAGGGATGAATCCACAGTATCTGATAGGAATTTGGGTAGGACGTCCTGATGTCTCTCCGGTTGCCGGGCAGTTTGGTGTGGCGTCGGCAGTACCAGTATTGAATCAGGTCAACAGCCTGCTGATGGCACTTTTACCCGTTAACGGCGTGCCAGCAGATCCCCGTCCTTCATCGGTTAGTGTGGAGACCATATGCTGGCCGGGCGGACAATCACTGCCATTGGGTGATGATAACTGTCGTCAACGCAAGTCAGCCTGGCTACTGAACCAGATCCAGCCTCCTACGCTATGGTCACACGGGCAGGAGAGCCAGCTGGGTTTGCGGTTACGTTACTGGAGGAATGGAAGCGGACTTCGCGTGGCAGCGGATTGTCCCGGCGCGGTTGCTGATGAGAAACTGTTCTGGCCACTGCCACTGGAGCCGTGGCTACCATTAAAAGAGCGGCGTGAGGCGCGCCTGCCTGCTGCTGACGTCAGCTGCCCCCCGCTCGACCGTGAAGGGCTGCTTCCGCTTATAATAACAGGGGCGATTGAAGGTCAGCTTTTACAACCGTTGCCGGGGAGCCATACGTTATCTTTTCAGGTCAGTTCGCAGGGAGGGCAGGGAGCACAGCGCTGGTGGTTTCTGAATGGAACCATGCTCGAAAGGCAGAGCTACAGTGGTCCGGTTACACTGACATTAGTGCACCCTGGCAGTTATCAGATAGTCGTGATGGATGAGGCAGGACAGCTGGCATCAGTCAACATCTCATGGCCTGAGTAAAAGTGAACATTGTAGGGTAATTGTTGATTATTCTCTGGTCAATTGGCCAAGCTTGTATCAGATTATAGGGGGGATACTGTATTATGCACCTGCTTACTGGGACATGAGGTGCCCGGTTTTATCAGGATGTTATAACAGAGGTTAATATGACAACAGAACTCACCCTTTCCATTATCAAACCCAATGTAGTCGCCAAAAACAAAATTGGTGCTATTTTTAATCGCTTTGAGTCTGCTGGTTTTAAAATAGTGGGCACCAAAATGTTACAACTAACCAGAGAACAGGCAGAAGGGTTCTACGCTGAGCATAATGGACGTCCGTTTTTTGCGGGATTAGTTGAGTTTATGACCTCTGGCCCGATAGTGGTGTCTGTACTGGAAGGGGAGAACGCTATTGCGCGTCATCGTGATTTGATGGGAGCAACCAATCCGGCTAATGCGCTGGCAGGTACTTTGCGTGCAGATTATGCCGACGGTTTTACCGAAAATGCGACGCATGGCTCTGATTCTGCTGACTCCGCTGCGCGTGAAATAAGCTATTTTTTTGGTGAGGGTGAAATCTGCCGGTAATAATACTTACAATTTAGTTAATCCGGCATCTTTCAACTAAGGCGTCAAATTTGTACAATTAAGCGTTCCCCGCAGTGTCACTACGATGCTGCGGGGGCTGTTTTTAATTTTTGTTTAGCGCCACAATGTGTAATAACGAGGCCAATAAGAGTAATATGTCAGAACTTATCGTGACATCATCGTCACCCGTCCCGCAGGTGTCATCCACTCAGACCAGAATCAACTTACTGGATTTAAATCGCTCCCGAATGCGCGAATTTTTTGTGTCGCTCGGGGAAAAACCGTATCGCGCTGAACAGGTGATGAAGTGGATTTATCACCACTGTTGCGATGATTTTGACCAAATGACCGATATTAATAAAGAGCTTCGAAGCAGACTAAAAACGCTGGCATATATTCAGGCACCGCAAGTTGCTGCTGAGCAGTGTTCTGCTGACGGCACGATAAAATGGGCGTTATGGGTGGGCGAACAACAGGTTGAAACAGTCTATATTCCCGAAGATGACCGCGCTACTTTATGCGTTTCCTCGCAGGTGGGATGTGCGCTGGAATGCAAATTTTGCTCCACAGCGCAACAGGGGTTCAACCGTAACCTGCGCGTAGCAGAAATTATTGGCCAGGTATGGCGTGCCGCAAAAATTATTGGTGCGGCAGGTGTTACAGGAAAGCGGCCAATAACCAACATTGTCATGATGGGAATGGGCGAGCCATTATTGAATCTTTCAAATGTTGTACCGGCGATGGAAATAATGTTAGATGATTATGGTTTTGGCCTCTCTAAGCGCCGTGTGACACTATCAACATCAGGTGTTGTCCCTGCGCTGGATAAACTTGGCGATATGATTGATGTTGCGCTGGCCATATCGCTTCATGCGCCAAATGATGACATTCGCAATGAAATTGTTCCACTCAACAGAAAGTATAATATAGACGCTTTTCTTGCCAGTGTGCGCCGTTATCTGAAAAAGTCCAATGCAAATCAGGGGCGTGTCACAGTGGAGTATGTCATGCTGGATAACGTCAATGATGGTACTGATGAGGCCCATCAGCTGGCCAGTCTGTTAAAAGAAACACCCTGCAAGATTAACCTTATACCCTGGAACCCCTTCCCCGGCGCGCCCTATAATCGTAGTTCTAACAGCCGGATAGACCGTTTTGCTAAGGTGCTGATGGCGCATGGATATACCACTATCGTGCGCAAGACACGCGGTATGGATATTGATGCTGCCTGTGGCCAGCTTGCAGGAGACGTCATTGACAGGACCAAACGCACGCTTAGTAAAAAGTGGGTGTCGGAAGGCAAATCTGTGAGAATACTCTGAAATAATAAATATTAGTGAAGCGCTTGAGTCTGCTTTGATGTATCCCTGCATCGCAGTGCGATAGCTTAAATCGCAGGATATATGCCGTGGAGGGAGATATGGTCAGAGGGATTCTTAGTGTAGTATTAAGTGGCTTATTGATGGTAGGCTGTCAGTACTCTGCCGACAGGAAAAGGCTTGCAGAAACCAGATTACAGTTAGGACTGGCACTAATGCAACGTGACCGACTGCCAGCAGCACAACATAACCTGGCAGAAGCCGAACGTCTGGCTCCAGACGATTATCGGGTATTGCTGGCTCAGGCACGTTATCAGCAGTTGCTAAAAAACCAGGAAAAAGCAAGGACTTTTTATCAGAAAGCATTAAAAAAATCCCAAAAAAATGGCTATCTGCTTTAATAATTATGGTGCTTTCCTCTGCGAATTAGGGCAATATGAAGCGGCACAGCGGCAGTTTCGCGCCGCCGGAAGAAGCTCTGAACCGGGTGCTAAAGCGGATAGTTTCGATAATTCAGGCTACTGTTATCTTAAGGCTCAAAAGATGGCAGAAGCTCGTAAGGCTTTGATCCAGGCAGTAACAGAAGATGTGGGAAAAGGACCTCCAATGCTGTTGGAAGCTAGTCAGCGAATTCAACAGGGGAAGTATGCTCAGGCGCGTTTGTTGTTGGATGTTTATGAACTATGTGTACCTCTAACTGCTGAGAGTCTATGGTTAGAAATTCGCTTCGCTGCGTTAGAAGGCCGTAGTGATGACCTGAAAAGTTATGCTACACAGACTAGCGCGAAATTTTCCACAATCGTTACAGTACCAGCAATTTTTAGCCAATGAATACTGAAACCATTAATGATAACACTGCACCACAATCTACGGGCTCACGGTTGCGTGAAGCGCGTGAACAGTTGGGCCTGACTCAGCAAAGTGTTGCTGAACGCTTGTGTCTTAAACTCGCGATGATACACAATATCGAGGAGGATAAGCCATGCGATGTGTCACCGGCTTTTCTGCGTGGTTACGTACGTTCTTATGCGCGTCTGGTGCATTTGGCGGAAGACGATCTTCTCTTCGCGCCTGACGAACAGACGTCAGGGGCCAGTACGGTATTGAGCCCCGTGCCGGGTTTTAACTTCAACAAAGGCCGCAAAAAACAGGATAGCTGGCTGATGTTGTTTACCTGGCTTATCGTATTTATTGTAACCGGACTAACAGGGTTATGGTGGTGGCAAAACCATAAAGCCGTTCATACCGCTCTGACGACGCCAGTACAGCAAGATCAAGACAGCGTAGCCGATGCTGAAATAAGTCGTTCTGCCCGAATTCCTAATGTTGATGAGCAGAAAGCTCCCGTCCCGGCTCCACCAGCTTCTGTAGCCCCTGTTAATATTGATCATCAAATGGTAAACGATCAAAGCAATATCAGTGCTAAAGCAGAAGCTGCCCCGAAGCCTGACGTGCCGCCAGCCACTGCCTCGAATGTTTCAGGCGTTCAAAAAGAGGTTATTACAAACACTCCACCTACGCCAATGGCGAAAAACACTACAAATAATACGGAAGTTCCAGCGCTTAAACCATTGCCATCAGCGACAGAAACAGCTGCAAATACAGCAGCGGATTCTGCTATATTGGTCCTTGATTTTAATAACAGGTGCTGGCTGGAAGTGTCTGACGCGACAGGGAAGAAGCTGTTTAGCGGGATGCACAGTAATGGTGGTAAATTGATGTTCTCCGGCCGTGCTCCATATCAGCTGAGCATTGGTGCCCCTGCTGCTGTTCAGGTTAAGTTTCAAGGCGAGGTTGTTGATTTAAGTAGTTTTATCCGCAACAACCGGGTTGCCCACCTGACACTGGGAGCGCACTGACAGCTTAATCGCTGTGGGTAATGTTGGAGAATATTTATGCAGAATAAAGATACCCTTGTTCGTCGCAAATCAACCCGTATTTATGTTGGTAAGGTGCCTGTAGGTGACGGCGCCCCCATCACTGTTCAGTCGATGACCAACACTCGCACAACGGATATTGATGCGACTGTCAGTCAGATTAAATCTCTCGAACGCGCAGGCGTTGATATTGTTCGCATCTCAGTACCAACTATGGACGCTGCCGACGCTTTTCGGGCAATAAAACAACAGGTAGCGCTGCCGCTGGTGGCCGATATCCATTTTGACTACCGTATTGCGCTGAAAGTAGCGGAGTATGGTGCCGATTGCCTGCGTATTAATCCGGGTAATATCGGTAATGATCAGCGTGTTCGCCAGGTGGTAGCTTGCGCCAGAAATAAAAGCATCCCTATTCGAATTGGGGTGAATGCTGGTTCACTGGAGAAAGATCTTCAGGAAAAATATGGTGAACCAACACCACAGGCATTGCTGGAGTCTGCATTACGGCATGTTGATCATCTCGACCGTCTCAACTTCGATCAGTTTAAGGTGAGTGTAAAAGCCTCTGATGTATTTCTGGCTGTCGAGGCATACAGGTTGCTGGCAAAACAGATAGATAAGCCATTGCATCTTGGAATAACTGAGGCAGGTGGCGTCCGTGCGGGTGCGGTCAAATCGGCTATCGGTCTGGGGCTGCTGCTGTCGGAGGGTATTGGTGACACTCTGCGTGTTTCGCTGGCCGCAGACCCGGTAGAAGAGGTAAAAGTAGGTTATGATATTCTGAAATCATTACGCATCCGTTCCCGTGGTATCAATTTTATTGCCTGTCCCACCTGCTCACGTCAGGAGTTTGACGTTATTGGCACCGTTAATGCACTGGAACAGCGTCTGGAAGACATCACGACGCCGATGGATGTCTCAATAATTGGTTGTGTGGTTAATGGTCCGGGTGAAGCCCTGGTTTCTACTCTGGGTGTTACAGGTGGCAATAAGAAAAGTGGTTTTTATGAGCAGGGATCACGGCAGCATGAGCGGCTGGATAACGCTGATATGATCAATCAGCTGGAAGCTCGTATTCGTGCAAAAGCGTCGCAGCTGGAAAAACAGCAACGTATTGCCATACAACTCGTAGAAGATTCAGAAAATGCAGAGTATAAAAATAACTAAACCGTAGTGGCTGGATTTCTCATCACCACTACGATGCAAGTAAAAGCGGGGCTAACTATTTCAGCCCCGTATTGGCTTAAAGAGACAGATCAAGTGGCAAAAAATATTCAGGCCATTCGTGGCATGAAAGACTATCTTCCGGCAGATACCGCTCTGTGGCGGAGGATTGAAGAGAAACTCAAACAGATACTGGACAGTTACGGCTACAGTGAAATTCGTACACCCGTGGTGGAACACACCCCCCTTTTCAGCCGTGCGATAGGTGAGGCCACTGATGTGGTTGAAAAAGAGATGTATACTTTTTTGGATCGCGGCGGCGAGCAGCTAACCCTCCGCCCAGAGGCAACAGCGGGCAGTGTCCGGGGTTGTATCGAACATGGTCTGTTCTACCATCAGCAACCAAGACTATGGTATCTGGGGCCAATGTTTCGCTATGAACGTCCTCAAAAGGGGCGCTATCGTCAATTTTATCAGCTCGGTGTTGAAGTGTTTGGCCATGAAGGACCTGATATTGACGCTGAACTCATAATGATGACTCGTCGCTGCTGGAAAGCCCTTGGGATTGCCTCTCATCTTACGCTTGAACTCAATTCAATCGGTTCATCTGAAGCGCGTACCCGCTATCGTCATGCACTGGTGGGTTTTCTTGAGCTTCGTAAAGAAAAGCTGGATGAAGACTGCCAGCGCCGGATGTACCAGAATCCCTTGCGCGTGCTGGACAGTAAAAATCCGGCAATCCAGCAGCTACTCGATCATGCCCCGGTGCTGTTTGATTATCTGGACCAGGACTCCCGCGATCATTTTACCGGACTTTGTGCAATGCTGAAGGCAGCAGGCATCGATTATCGCATAAACCACCGCTTGGTGAGAGGGCTTGACTATTACAATCGGACGGTTTTTGAATGGGTTACGGATAGTCTGGGCGCTCAGGGCACGGTATGTGGTGGCGGGCGCTATGATGGTCTGGTGGAACAGCTGGGTGGTGCTGCCACCTCTGCTGTAGGTTTTGCCATGGGGCTGGAACGCCTGGTGTTAATGGTTCAAACCATCAATCCCCAGTTTGAACCGCTGCGGGCTGTCGATGTCTATCTTATCGCCTCAGGGCAGGGTGTTCAGCCGGTGGCGATGGCATTTGCTGAAAAACTACGTGATGAGAACCCTCGGCTGAAAGTGATGATGCACTTTGGTGGCGGGAGCTTCAAAAAGCAGTTTATCAGAGCTGATAAGTCTGGTGCACGGATCGCCCTAGTACTGGGTGAGGATGAAGTTGCGGCAGATCAGGTAGTCATCAAAGATTTAGCCACTGGAGAGCAGAAAATGCTGGCGCAACATCAGGCGATGACTATGATCAATGCGCTGTTAACAACATAAAGCCGGGCTGACCGATTACATTGGGGGAAGTGCGCGTGGAAATTTACAGCAATGAGAAAGAGCAGATTGATGCCCTGCGTCGGTTTTTCTTAAATTATGGCAAAATACTGTTGACTACAGCAATCCTTGCCGCTGGTGTACTGGCTGGCTGGTATTACTGGCAGCAGGATCAAAGTAACAGTGAGCAAGAGAGATCGGCTGCTTACCAGCAGGTTATTAGCGCACTTAATGACGACCAGCCTGACACACTGGACGCCGTTGCCAGATATGCTTTTGATAATCACAATACTTACGGTGTGATGGCATCGCTCAACCTGGCTAAACATTATGCTGACCTTGGAAAGCTGGGGAAAGCTGCTGCCCAGTTGCAGATGGGTTTGAAGAACACGCGGGATGATTTATTGCGTTCCCTGATTCGACTACGTCTGGCGCGTATCCAGTTAGAACAGAAAAAAACAGATGATGCATTAAAAACGCTTGATGAGATTAAAGACGAATCCTGGTCACCGATGGTAGCTGAAGTAAGGGGTGAGGCGCTAAAAAGCAAGGGTGACACTAAAGGTGCCCGCGCGGCATGGCAGCAAGCCATTGATGCTAACAATTCTTCCGCCCTGCGGAAGCGGTTGCTGATGAGAATAAATGATCTGCCACGTTAGGTCTGGCAGGTAAATACAGAAATAGCCTGAACGGATACACGAGGAATTTCATGGGATTGCGTAAAATAGTTCTGCCGGGTTTGATAGCAATAGCGTTGCTTAGTGGATGCTCGTGGTTTGGTGGTGAAGAGGATGTGGTGGAGATGTCCCCCCTTCCTAAAGTAACAAATCAGTTTACTGTAAAAAAGGTATGGAGTCAGTCGGTTGGAAACGGCACTGGAGATTTCTACTCCAGTCTTATTCCTGCCTGGGAGGGAGACAAAGTCTATGCAGCGGATCGTTCTGGCCTTGTTAAGGCATTTACTGTGCAGAATGGTAGTGAGCAGTGGCGGGCTGATTTGTCCGGAAAAACGGGTTTTTTCTCAAACAATCCATCAGCAATGTTATCGGGCGGTATAACTCTGTCAGGCGCATTACTGTATATCGGTAGTGAACGTGGTCTGATTTATGCGTTAAATACCAGCGACGGCACTATCGCCTGGAAAACAAATGCTGCCGGTGAAGTAGTTTCACGTCCGGCTGTGAGTGATGGCCTGCTGCTTATTCATACCAGTAACGGTATACTACAAGCGCTCGACGCGATGAGTGGTGTGGTAAAATGGTCAGTTAATCTGGGTGTACCTACACTCTCGCTACGGGGAGAATCATCCCCTGCTATAGCGTTTGGTGCGGCAATAGTGGGCGGGGATAACGGACAAGTTAGTGCGGTTTTGCTTGATCAGGGACAGATAATCTGGCAGCAGCGCATTTCTCAGCCAGGTGGTGCAACAGAGATCGCACGTCTTGCTGATGTTGATATGACGCCGGTAGTGGAAAACGGTGTAGTTTATGTGCTGGCTTACAACGGTGATATTGCGGCGCTGGACCTGCGCTCTGGCCAGATCATCTGGAAACGCGAAATTGGTGGCGTACATAACATAATCATCGATGGTAACCGTATCCTGCTGGCAGATCAGAATGACCGCGTTATCGCTCTCAGCAAAGAGGGAGGGGTAACACTGTGGCGCCAAAGCGAACTGCTACACCGCAACCTCACTTCTCCAGTACTTCATGACGGTTATCTTGTGGTTGGTGATAGCGAGGGCTACCTGCACTGGATAAATACTGATGACGGGCGTTTTGTTTCTCAGCAAAAAATTGACAGTTCAGGTCTACAGGCTGAGCCAGTGGTAGCCAGTGACAAACTGCTTATTCAGGCAAAAAACGGAGAGGTGTACGCCCTCAAACGCTGATCACCTGGTGTCTGATACCCATGTAACGGCTCCTGAGTAATCAGGAGCCGTTTAATTTCGCAGTGAATATTCCGGCCGCGGGCAAAACTAAGGTATTCAGAGATCTACCACCGAACCAGACGCACAAAATAGGACCGTGATTTAAGATGAGGCTCAATTTATGATACCTGTGGTAGCGCTGGTGGGGCGCCCCAATGTTGGTAAATCCACCCTTTTTAATCGCCTGACACGTACACGGGATGCGTTAGTAGCTGATTTTCCTGGCCTTACTCGTGATCGCAAGTATGGCCGGGCTAATGCTGGGGGCTGTGAGTTTATCTGCATCGATACAGGTGGTATCGATAACAACGAAAAAGGGGTTGAGGGCCTCATGGCAGAACAGTCTCTGCTGGCCATTGAAGAAGCCGATGTTGTGCTGTTTATGGTTGATGCACGGGCCGGACTGATGCCAGCGGATGAAACTATTGCCAAACATCTGCGTTCGCGTCAGAAACTCACACTGCTGGTGGCGAACAAAACTGACGGTCTTAATCCGGACACAGCTACTGTTGATTTTTACTCGCTTGGGTTAGGTGAAATCCACCCAATTGCTGCGTCTCATGGGCGGGGGGTCATAAGTCTGATAGAAACAGCACTGAAACCCTGGATTAAAGCAGATGAGCCGCAATTTTTAACCGAGGAGGAGGAGAATGCCGCCTTTTGGGCAGCTCTGGAGGAAAATGCTGAAGAGTGCGCGGGGGAGGATGAAGAGGAACATCAGCATTCACCTCAAAATACGCCGATTAAGCTTGCTATCGTCGGTCGTCCTAACGTTGGAAAATCAACACTCACTAACCGTATTCTGGGCGAGGAACGGGTGGTGGTTTACGATCAGCCAGGCACCACGCGTGATAGTATCTACATACCGATGAAACGTGAGGAGCGTGACTATATTCTGATCGATACTGCTGGTGTGCGTAAGCGGGCGAAAGTGACGGATACTGTCGAGAAGTTTTCCGTTATTAAGACGCTCCGGGCGATTGAAGATGCCAATGTAGTGATGCTGGTTATTGATGCTCGGGAGGGAATTTCTGACAGAGACCTGTCCCTTCTGGGATTCATCATTAATAGTGGGCGAGCGCTGGTCATTGTCGTTAATAAGTGGGACGGAATTTTGCCGGAAGTTAAAGAGGATATCAAGAAAAGCCTGGATTACCGGCTGGACTTTGTAGATTTTGCCCGTATCCATTTTATTTCGGCGCTCCATGGCAGTGGGGTCGGTAATCTTTTTGAGTCAGTCACGGAAGCATTTGATTGCTCTGTCCGCCGAATCACTACGTCAATGGTGACACGAATTATGAATATGGCGGTAAATGAACACCAGCCACCCTTGGTTCGTGGCCGCCGTGTGAAACTAAAATATGCTCATGCCGGCGGCTACAACCCACCCATCGTAGTTATTCACGGCAATCAGGTAAAAGCGTTGCCTGATTCTTACAAACGTTATCTGATGAACTACTTTCGCCGGACACTTAACATGATGGGTACACCTGTGCGTATTGAGTTTCGTGAAGGAGAAAACCCTTATGAGGGTAAACGCAATAAGCTTACGCCAGTACAGCAGCGTAAACGTAAGCGCATGATAGTTCGCGCAAAAAAGAACAAGCGATGAACTGCGGGGCTATTAATCTGTAGCTGGCCTTGAACATCGGGTAGTACACCCAATACGTAAGCTAAAAACAGCCTGTTATTACAGGCTTTTTTTATGACACGGGATGGTATAACAATGTTGCAGGAATGCAATGCAACGTGGGCATAAGTAAGATGTTAAAAATTGCTGCGACGAGCTGGCTAGCCAGAAAAGGGCACGCAGGGATGGTAAGCTGCCTGCCACAAATCATGATGTTTAAAGGAATGAAAAACGATGAAAAAGGGAACGCTTATATTATTGTTACTGCTGCTGTCTGGACTCAGCAATGCTGCACAAAAACGCTATACAGGCCCGGACTGCACGACAGACCCTTACAGGCAGGCACGAATAACCACGGGACTAGACATCAGTGTACATCCGTTACCAAAAGAATTAAGGGAAAAATACGCTGACCAGCTCTACGGCAAAGATGTTACCCGAAAGATAACGCGGCTTTCGTCGGAGAAAATCAGTAAAGATGAAGCGAAGCGGCTGATGTTGCGACGCGCTAAAATGAATAATTATAATGAGGCTGACTTAAGAGAAAGCGGGCTTGGTGTGCAGTATTTGAAAACGGACCTGTACAGGCAATATTATCTGATAGAGAGCAACAAAGGCTTTAAAGCGATAGGTGAGTTCTATTCAGCTTATAACCCGGGAGACTGGCCTGTGGGTGATCCTGAAGCAGAAACCTGTGCCGCTGACCTGGAGCATGTGTACATTATCTCAGAGGCACTGGACGGCCACACGGCAGACTTCAAGACACGGTAAAAAACAGGGGCTGTGCCCCTTTACGCTATATCCCTATTCCCAAACTGCGTTTTGCTCTATCCAGCGCTCTGCGGCGTGCCTCCAGCCCGTTATAGCCGCCGTTAACCCTGTGAGTGACCTCCATTAAATCATCATTGTCGGCAGGAATATTTATGTCGTTGTTTTTCCAAAATAAGCAGGCCGTTCTGACTGCCAGCTTAAACGCTTCATTATCCGAAAAAGGCAGAGCCACGGTTTCCGGGTAATCGACCAGATTTTCGGTGAGCTGTCTGCCATATTTTTTATAATTTTCCCGGCCGGTCAGATGAAGTAACCCTCTGCCGATATATTTGGGCCCATCGCCAGTTTTTTCGTTACCCAGGTTACGTCCCGCTCTTGTTGTTGGTTCATATTCCAGACCGCCTCTTGCTGGTTTTTCAGTCAGCGATAAAAAGTGAGCGGTTTCATGGCAGGTTTGTGCCAGAAAATGAGCAACACGCAGTCTGGTATTAATATCATATTGCGGCAGCCAGTGATTCATTGTTGAGGCCAGCAGCATCATCTGAACACGCTGAGTATTGTCTTTGCGGGTATTGCTTCTGTAATGCAGTGCGACGTCATTAAGCAGTGTAAATGTTATTTCAACTGGAGTGGGCTCGGGTTTTAGTACCATGTTCAGACCTCCTTGTCGTTTAACGGGGAATGTCTCCCCGCATTGAATCTTAAATATCACTAATTTAATCGGCAGCAGCAAGGGGCGGTCTGCTGTTATGTGGAGGATGTCGCACAATATGGTAACGCGTTTATTTTTATACAGAAGTGAGCAGAACAGACCGCCTGCTTTTGGCAGTTGCGGCAGACTGTATTAGCAATTAGCGGAATACACATATTCATAGAATAAAAATATGGCCGAATGCCCTGTTAATTACCGCAACTCTGCAATGGTTTATCTGTGTTAGGAGCGTTGAAAGAATACATAAAAAAGTGATGATGCAAAACTGTGAACAGCAGGAGTAACTCTATTTTGTGCTACTCCCACGGTATTATTCACAGGGCTGTTATGGGCATTTATAAACTGTACCGCTAATCGTTACATTTGTTTGTTGTAAAGATCCGAAGATGCTGGTTCCTCCCCCCGTCATACCAGGCCTTTGCGTGAGAATGACAACAACATTGCCACCCATGTCATAGGCCCTGTTTTTTAAATCATTTCTGGCTCCGGTTTCGAGGTTACGATTTGATGTCCATTCGCCAGTAAAAAAATTCCCCTGACTACCTGTTATATCGCCCAGACGAATACATTCTTTATCCGGTTCGATATTTGTTACTTTAACTGTTTCTGCCCCATGTTTGATGCTATTGGCACTGCATCCCGTCAGTATAAGCAGAAAAGACAAAAATAACTTTTTATTCAACATGTTTTCACCTTTATTAATACGCATAATTCTGTGCATAAAGTTCATAATTAAGATATGCCTTTACATTTTTATTAAAATTAAACCTCTCAGGTTATAATTTTCCCCTGTATTTTTTAAGTAATAACACCATTCTCCACTCATCATGCCACCATTTAGAATGGACGTGGTTATTTACCTGCGGGCTGGCAGAATATAATAACAGAGCCGGGTTTAGTAAACAGAAAGCAATGCACATTAAGCATATTTTTTAATCATATTTCGGCAAGAATAGCATTATTTTATCCAGGGACTGTCAGCAGGCTCAGTAATGTTTTTTATGATGTATATATTAATGCCGCCATATGGTATAAGAATGCGGTGTTAATTATTATATTATTCCCCACTGTATTGTAAGTTTCCCGGTTTCATCGTTAATAATTATAATTTAGTCTTCTGATGTTAAGTTATGAGATGAGGCTTTGTATTGCAGATGTCAGCAATTGTATTTTAGTAATAAATAAGATTGTATAGTTATCGCTTAATACGCCGCCTTTATTCTGACCTCAAAATGGGTTCAGATAACGTGCTTTTTAGAGCACTGCCGAATAAAAGACGGATGAAGCACGTAGTCAGGAAATTAAGAGAGACTTTCTATGAGGTACAATGTTTGAATCTGGTGATTATCAGTGTTTTTTTTCAGCTGGCACAATGTGAGTAATCCGGCTTTCAACATAACCGTCGGTCAGCCGGGTTTTTAGCATGCTGCCGGTTTTTAAACCGGCTGTCGTTTTAATCACTTTATCATCTGCGGTAGTGGTTACAGTGTAACCACGCGCCAGTGTTGCCAGCGGGCTGACACCTTCCAGCTGAGCCGCCAGTGTGGCAAAACGCTGCTGATGAATACTTATCAAACAGTTGGTAGCCTTTTGCAGACGATAATAATACTGCTGCCACTGCTGTTGCAGATGCGCAATACGCCGCTCTGGCTGCTGAAGATTTAGGCGTTGCTGCATTATTTGCTGCTGCTGGCCTGCCCGATGCAAATGGTGCTGAATCGAGGCTGTGAGTTTGCGCTGTAGCTGTAACAGCACATTTTGCTGCCGTGCCAGGCGTAGCTGGGGATGTTGCTGCAACAGACGATGCCCGAGCTGTGCATGATAACGATTCTGGTTCGCCAGATAATAATCCATCGCCATTCCCAGCTGCTGTTGCTGGGATTGTAACTGGCGCTGTAACACGATTCGATCACGACTGACCAGTTCAGCAGCGGCTGAGGGCGTTGGTGCGCGCAGGTCAGCCACAAAATCGGCAATTGTCACATCGGTTTCATGGCCCACTGCACTCACGACAGGCAAAACACTGGCAAAAATCGCCCGAGCGACTTGCTCATTATTAAAGCAGCTGAGGTCTTCCAGCGAACCACCGCCCCTTGCCACGATCAGCAGGCTGCATTCGGCACGCTGATTAGCCAGTTCAATAGCGCGGACAATGGCCGCAGGTGCGTCAGTACCTTGCACCTGTGCGGGATAGATAATTACCGGCAGAGACGGGTCCCGACGTTGCAGCACATGCAGAATATCGTGCAGAGCGGCGCCTGTCGCGGAGGTAATGATGCCGATAGTCTGTGCCGGCATTGGTAGCGGTTTTTTATATTCTGATGCAAATAAGCCTTCAGCCTGCAAGCGGACTTTAAGTTGCTCAAACTGCTGTTGCAGTGCGCCTTCACCGGCCGATTGAATTGACTCGATAATGAGCTGGAAGTCCCCCCGAGGCTCATAGAGCGTAACAGTGGCACGCACCAGCACTTGCTGCCCATTACCAGGACGCAGTTTGACAAAACGGTTACAGTTGCGAAACATGGCGCACCGTACCTGGGCCTTGTCATCTTTAAGGGTAAAATACCAGTGTCCGGAAGCCGGTTGTGAAAAGTTGGAAATTTCTGCACTGAGCCACACTTCACCCAGCCCGGTTTCCAGAAGCGTCCGGGCAATATTGTTGAGCTTGCTTACAGTATAAACGGCATCTATCGAGGCTGATGGCATGTGATGGCGATCGAATTGTGTCTGCAAGAGTTAGACGATTGATATTACCTATCCATAGCAAGGGGTCAAGAGATTTTAAAAAAATAGCTGGAGGCAATTGATGACGCTCTGTATAATGCCTCGGCAATATTTTATCTGTTCTCATTTCAATTACCAGGTTGAGATATTGCCTATGTTACGAATCGCTAAAGAAGCCCTCACATTTGATGATGTACTGCTGCTTCCTGCCCATTCCACTGTGTTACCCAATACAGCCGACCTTACTACCGGGCTGACTCAAAACATCAGTCTTAATATTCCACTGCTCTCCGCGGCTATGGATACCGTCACTGAATCAAAGCTGGCTATTGCACTGGCACAAGAGGGAGGGCTGGGCTTTATTCATAAAAACATGACGATCGAACGTCAGGCAGAAGAAGTTCGCAGAGTGAAAAAACATGAAAGCGGGATTGTTACCGATCCACAGACAGTGCTGCCAGCGACTACTCTGCGCGAGGTGAAACAACTAACAGAACGTAATGGCTTCGCAGGTTATCCGGTTGTCAATGCTGATAACCAGCTTGCAGGCATCATTACCGGACGTGATGTGCGTTTTGAAACCGACCTTGAAAAACCAGTTTCGGCGGTTATGACCCCTAAAGAGCGTCTGGTGACGGTCAGAGAGGGGGAGCGGCGCGATGTTGTATTGCAAAAAATGCATGAAAGCCGTGTTGAAAAGGCGCTGGTAGTCGATGCTGATTTTCATCTGCTGGGTCTTATCACGGTTAAAGATTTTCAGAAAGCTGAGCGCAAACCCAACGCCTGTAAAGATGAGCTGGGCCGTTTGCGTGTGGGTGCCGCTGTGGGTGCCGGAGAGGGTAATGAAGCGCGGATTGATGCCCTGGTTGCAGCTGGTATTGATGTGCTGCTGATTGATTCTTCACACGGGCACTCCGAAGGAGTATTACAGCGAATCCGTGCTACCCGTGTTAAATATCCTGACCTCGAGATCATCGGCGGCAATGTTGCCACTGGTGCGGGAGCACTGGCGCTGGTTGAAGCAGGCGTTAATGCGGTAAAAGTGGGTATTGGCCCCGGCTCCATCTGTACCACTCGCATCATAACGGGCGTAGGAGTACCACAAATTACCGCCATTGCAGACGCCGCTGCTGCGCTTGAGTGCATGGGAATTCCGGTTATTGCTGATGGCGGCATTCGCTTCTCCGGGGATATCGCTAAAGCGATTGTCGCAGGTGCTTCGGCAGTGATGGTAGGATCTATGCTAGCAGGTACTGATGAATCCCCCGGTGAAATCGAACTTTATCAGGGTCGTGCTTACAAATCTTATCGTGGTATGGGCTCACTGGGTGCTATGTCCAGAGGCTCTTCTGACCGCTACTTTCAGACTGATAATGCCGCAGATAAGCTGGTGCCTGAAGGGATTGAAGGGCGTGTAGCCTATAAAGGGCGCCTGAAGGAGATTGTGTATCAGCAGATGGGTGGCCTGCGTTCCTGCATGGGGCTTACGGGCTGTGCTGGTATTGATCAGCTGCGCACTAAAGCTGAGTTTATCCGCATCAGCAGTGCCGGAATCTCTGAGAGCCATGTCCACGATGTGACTATTACTAAAGAAACGCCAAATTATCGTCTGGGCTCTTAGTGTGTTAACGCTGTATGTTCCCGGTTCTGGCCGGGAATTGCGGTTATTTATGTTTTGAGAAACATTCTGGAATGGATTTAATGACGACGGAAAATATTCAAAAGCACCGCATTCTGATTCTTGATTTTGGATCCCAATACACCCAGTTAGTGGCCCGGCGGGTACGTGAGCTTGGAGTATATTGCGAGCTTTGGCCGTGGGATGTCAGCGAAGCGCAGATCCGCGAATTCCACCCAAACGGGATTATTCTTTCAGGTGGTCCGGAAAGTGCCACGGCACTAAATAGCCCGCGGGTGCCGGAGTATGTTTTTAATGCCAGCCTGCCCGTACTCGGAATCTGCTATGGTATGCAGGCTATGGCACTGCAACTGGGCGGAGCAGTAGCAGGCAGCAGTAAGCGGGAGTTTGGTTATGCACAGGTGGAAGTGCAAAATCAGAGCAGGCTGCTTAACGGCATTGAGGACTCCGTTAGCGCTAGTGGTCAGTCACTATTGCATGTCTGGATGAGCCATGGCGACAAGGTTACAGCGATGCCACCCGGCTTTATCACCATTGCCAGTACAGAGAGCTGCCCGTTTGCCATAATGGCAGATGAATCCAGGCATCTTTATGGCATACAGTTCCATCCGGAAGTTACTCACACCCGGCAGGGCGGTCGCATGCTGGAGCGTTTTGTTCGTGAAATATGTGGATGTGATGCGCTCTGGACTCCAGCAAAAATTATCGAAGATGCTATAGAGCGCCTGCGCAGCCAGATTGGTAATGACAAAGTTATCCTCGGGCTTTCCGGAGGGGTCGATTCATCTGTCACGGCGATGCTGCTGCATCGTGCGATTGGTGATCGCCTGACTTGTGTTTTTGTCGATAACGGTCTGCTGCGACATAATGAGGCAGAGCAGGTCCTGAAGATGTTTGGTTCACACTTTGGCCTGAATATTGTCTCCGTCTCAGCAGAAGCACGTTTTCTCGATGCCTTGGCAGGTATAGAGGACCCGGAAGAGAAACGTAAAACGATTGGCCGGGTGTTTGTTGAGGTATTTGACTCCGAGGCAGCAAAGCTGGCTGAAGTTAAATGGCTGGCACAGGGCACTATCTATCCAGATGTCATTGAATCTGCGGCTTCAGCCACAGGGAAAGCGCATGTTATTAAGTCGCACCATAATGTTGGGGGCCTGCCTAACGAGATGAAGCTTGGTCTGGTAGAGCCACTTAAAGAGCTGTTTAAAGATGAAGTACGCAAAATCGGACTGGAACTGGGGCTGCCTCACGACATGCTTTACCGCCATCCTTTTCCTGGACCAGGGCTGGGAGTGCGAGTGTTAGGCGAGGTAAAAAAAGCGTACTGTGATCTGTTGCGCCATGCGGATGCTATTTTCATTGAAGAGCTGCATAAAGCCGACCTCTATAATAAAGTCAGCCAGGCATTTGCAGTCTTTCTGCCGGTGCGTTCGGTTGGCGTAATGGGCGATGGACGTAAGTATGACTGGGTAATAGCGCTACGTGCGGTAGAAACTATCGATTTTATGACGGCGAACTGGGCGCATCTGCCGTATGAATTTCTGGGGCGGGTCTCTAACAGAATTATTAATGAAATTAGTGGAGTATCGAGGGTGGTTTATGACATTAGTGGCAAACCGCCAGCAACTATTGAATGGGAATAATCAACAGGCTGTTGTTAGAGGTTCATATTAGATTATTTTTACTATTAATTGTTTTGTTTAAATAAGTATATTTGCCATGTTGGCTCATATCAATTCTTACATGCTTCATTTTTTCTGGCGGTATTATTGAGTGCCTTATAAATAAGGCACTCTGTGATGCCTCATTTTACTTGTTTCTGGTGCCGTTGATTATGCTGCCAGATACTAAATTTAAAAACCTCAAACCCAAAGAAAAACGGTTCTGTTGCATTAACAGCCCGGGGCTGTGAAGAGTTACGCTGCCGTTTTTTACAGTCAGCAATTCAGGGAAACACAAACATGGCCTGCTCCCCCCTTGAATTAAAAGAAATACGCAGAACAGGATTGCCAGCCGTATGCTGCCCGGCTGAAAGACCGTATCTGAAGATAATATAGGTGTCACCCTGCTGTTATAAGTACCAGATATTGGCACTGTACTTTTTACATTTCTGCTGAAAACTGTTGATCTGTACCACCCGGAGAATACCGCCTCGGGGTATTCCGGTTTATGACATCAGACGCGTCGGGAGACCAGAAAATATACGTGCAGTGGGCAGAGATAATGAGGTATCCGCCATAATTATTGTGGTCAAACGATGGTTAACTGAATATTAAGATAAATTAATATTTACTTCATTAAGTAAAGTATAAAATACTCGGTTTTTTAAATAAAAAAAGGTATTTTATGTTCAGATAAGGTGTGGCTCTAATGATTCAGTGTATTGAAATGAGGCAGCAATTATGAAAGAAATTGTTCACACAGACAAACAGATTATCGAAACGCTGAGTTGTGTTTTTGACGATTTTTCTGATCCGATTTGCATAACAAGTGCAGATTCAAATTCAAAGGTTCTGTATGCAAATATGGCACTGGCAAAACTTGCTCGTGTCAAAACACCTGATGATCTAAATGAAAAATATTATGAGGAGATTCATTCACCTCTTTGTGAGAATGAGAAAACAGTTAGCGACTGGAGAGAACAGGATAAACAGATTGCTGCTAACCCACTCAAAGAACTCATGATGCTTGAAGTGCATCCTGAGTCAGCAGACAATCCTTATACTGTCCGGAAAACTGCTTTTTATAGTAAAGAAAAAAAATTTATTGGTGTACTTCTCCATATAAAATATTTAGAACTCTTCCGTCCGAATGATTTTATCAAAGGAAAGCTTCCAGGTTCTCTGTTGTTGCATAAGCCGGATGATTTTTTTACAGAGAAAGAGTGCGAGATTATTTTTCTGAAACTACAGGGAATGACTAGTAGAGCAATTGCCCGCACACTTTATCGTTTTCCCCGCACGATAGAAAATATCATACAGGAGTTATACGATAAAACAGGTGTTAACAATGCCGTGGATTTTGCCGAATTCTGCGAAAAACGTAATCTGCATCGTTATCTGCCCCATTGTTTTATCAGTCCGAAACGTCTTTCATTTTCGGGTTCGTTTCAGGTTGGGGATGATGCCTGCTAATTACAATGTAAAAATTACGGTTCGGCCCCGTTAAAACTTACTGGTTATCCTGTTCCATAAGATTATTCAGGTAGTTGCTCTGCCTGATAGTGAGGGTTTCTTCTTCTGCTTTGTCGTTTTTGTCGTTGCTGAGCACAGTCGGAGCTACTCTGCTGGCAGTGCTGTTATCAATGGTTACCACCTCAGGAGCACCAATCCGACGAAAGGTTTTGTGAAAGAAACGCAGTGCAGCGGTTGTGTTGCGGCTGGCTGTCAGCAAAAAAGTTAATAGTTTGACCTGACCAGTCAACAGCCCGATACAGGCATTTCCACTAACATTTAACTCTGATGTAAGTCTCATCTATCCGCCAGCATCACCTCACCGGACGTTTATACTGACGGAAAGTCTTATTCAAACGGCGCTAATCTGATACCCCAGCGATACACGGTGGAATGATCAATCATTATACCCCGTTCTGCCATCATCTCCTCCAAATTACGCAGGCCAGAGCATAAGCCTGGTACCAGCAAACACACTTAGCAATGATATCGACAGGGTAATGCAGACGTCTGAATGCTTTTCTGGTCAGGGACACTGGCAGTAACGTGAGAAATAAAGAAAATAACTAACTACGGCTTATTATAACAGAACCAATAAGTCTGACTGTTCATAGGATTATCATTTTCCCTGATACCTTAATCAAAAAATACAAATATTCATTTGAGTATTAAGAAGGCATATTTTCATTCACAAGCCCTTAAAAAAAGAATAAAGCATAGTGAATAAAAAATAACCACTAGGATTATTAAAATGATTGAGAAAACCCCCGTTCTTACTGGACTAAAAAATCTCTGCTATAAGAATATCTATTCATTTCACGCCCTCCCAATCTCCAGTCATGGTAAAAGTGACATTGTTGGAGATACCCGTAGCATCATGTCAGAATGTCTGGAAGGTTCAGCGACCGGTGAACTTTTTGACAACTTTTTTTTCTCACAGGGAGTAATTTATGAATCACAGAAGCTCACTTCACAGCTTTATAATTCAGATGCTTCATTTTATATTACTAGTGGCACAAGTACAGCCAACCAGATAGCCATCACGGCTCTTTATGAAAAAGGAATGCGTATTCTGATTGACAAAAACTGCCATCAGTCTGTGCATTTCCATACTCAGTCTATTGGCGCAGAGGTGGTATATCTCTATCCGGACTTGCGGACAGAAGACGATGAAATAACAGCCTGGTCATATGACCACCTTGAAAATACTCTTTTATCTATGCAACGGAGCGGAAGAGCCTGCGATATGGTTATTCTTACCGCCCAGTCGTATGAGGGAGTTATTTACGATATTCCAAAGATTCTGGAGCGGCTTATGGTAGCTGGGATCAAAACCCGCCAGTTCTTTATTGATGAGGCCTGGGGTAGCTTGAATTATTTCAGTGAAGATACACAGTATCTGACAGCTATGAATATTGGGCCGCTTTTGGGTCGTTATCCTGATATGCAAGTCGTCTGTACGCACTCGGCACATAAATCTCTTTACTGTCTGCGCCAGGCTTCAGTTATCCACTGCCGCGGTACCAAAGCGTTGCCTGAAAAAATAGAGATAGCTAAATACAGAATCCACACAACCTCACCCAGCTATCCCATTTTGGCATCTCTTGACGCATCTCAGGCAATGATGGCGAAGTATGGAAAAGTCCTGGCAGCTCACTGTCGTTTGCTGGTAAAAAGATTTACCATTGGTGTTTGCACCCTGAAAAGTTTGGGGAATAGTGCAATAAGCAGGAGAGTTTTTGATTCTCACTGGCATATCCATTACGATCCAACAAAAGTTCTGCTCAATGTTTCTTCCCTTGGTTCTGGTGCGGAAATGCAAAAGCGACTGGCTGATAATAATATATATGTTAAAAGATTCATTAATGACTCTCTACTTTTAAATTTTCATATTGGAATAAATAACCAAGCTGTTTCCTGCCTCCTTTCATTTCTGGATAAAACAATCAGGAGCAAAAATATAAGAAATAACACTAAAAATAATACCTCAGATAAATTTATTATTCCTTATCCACCCGGTGTCCCGCTTGTTTTTCCGGGAGAAGTGATTAATGAGAAAATGAAAAATAAGATCCATGATTACAGAAAAAAGGGCTTTCTTATTATAGCTGCTTAATCTAAAAAATTAATAACCTCAGGAAACTTCCAATGATTACTCTTAAAAGACTTAATGAGATTGCTACTGTACGTGGCAATGAAATTTGCATCTCGGACGGTAAAGAAAAATATACGTGGTATGATATCATTCGGTTGACAGAATCCCGTATGGTTTTTCTGCTCCGATCCTTCAATGCGGAACAGCTTCGCTCTGCCTGCTATTTGTCAAAAAACAGCACCGAGCTTATTTGCTGGCTTGCTGCATTTGCTACGCTAGGGATTCCGGTAAACGGGCTGGATTACTCCCTGCCAGTCAAAACTCTTAGCACACTCATCAATCGGGTCAATCCAGGTTTGCTGATCATATCTTTCAGTCTTTATACACCTGATGAGATTAACGCTTTTAATGCGAATGGAATAAGTATGCTGGCAATTGATGCACCGATTGATTCTGTCGTTAGTAGCGTCGGTGAGCTCCATCATTCAGAGCTGAATAGTCTGCTTTCTACTCACATTTATCCTCCATTCCGCGCAGTCTCTTTAACTTCCGGAACCAGTTCTGTGCCCAAAATCGTTCTGCGATATCGCTCTTTTGATTCACGCCGATTCACCTGGTTTACTGAACGCTTCAACTTTACTCATCGTGATGGCTTCATGCTTATTCTTCCTCTTTGCCATGCCGCAGGTAATGGCTGGGCCAGGATGTTTATGGGGCTGGGGGCACCGTTGTATCTGGTCGACCAGGACGACGAGCCAGCTCTCGCATATGTTCTCAGTGTCAGCGCAGTAAAGGCCTCTGTGATGACACCAAATTTAGTAGCCCGGATGTTGAACCTCGCTGGCACTGGGCGACTACAACACAATCTGCGCTGGGTTCTGGTTGGCGGTAGTTATTTCCCAGTAAAAAGTAAGCAATGTGCTCGCGCTGCATTTGGAAATATTTTTTGCGAATATTATGGATGTACTGAAACCGGAGTAAATATCCTGTCTGACCCAGCAGATATGTCTGAGTGTCCGGAGAGTGTCGGGAGGGCTTTTAACGGTAATCGAGTAATGATTCTTGACGAAGATAATATTCCGCTTGGTGCAAATAAGAATGGAAGGGTAGCCATAGCCAGCTATATGCTTATGGATGAATATGGTGACGGCAGCAAGCCTTTCACCTTGATCGATGGTGAGCGATATTTCCTTATGGCGGATTATGGTTATCTCGATGACGGCGGAAGGTTGTTTTTAATGAATCGAAATGGAGAAAACCACTGCGTTTATGACGTTCATCGCACTGAGGAACATATCAGATCTTTGCCTTGTGTTAAGGACGTTGCCCTTGTAGCTGTTCCGCTACGAGGTGAGAGCCACATCAGGTGTATTTTCAGTACTAACCAGAATAGAGTAAATAAATTTACATGTCTTATCAAAAAAATAAATGAACAGGCCATTCGAAATGGAATAATTAATTTTACAGCGTTCAGGGTTGAGAAAATACCATATAGCCCGAGTGGAAAAGTCCGTTTTAGTGAAATTATTCGTATTCCGGATGCAGCATAAATATTCCGATATCAATATTACTGATATCAATATAAAAACTCACGAATAGTTATCCTGCTGTCCATGTGTAAATATAATTATACAAAGGTAGCGAATATTCTCATATATAAAGGTGACATTATGAATGCATATATTAAAGGGCTGATTTGCTGCCTGCTGGCAACATTATCATGGGGCGGCATGTTTCCCGTCATGACACACGCACTGAATTACCTCGATCCGTTCAATTTTACAACCCTCCGCTATGGCATTGCTGGCATAGCTTTTGCGTTGCTATTGTGGTTCCGTGAGGGGCATAGTGCATTCCGATTGAAGGGAGAGCGCTGGGGGCTCGCCTGGCTGCTTGGCACACTGGGGTTTGCCGGATTTGGTTTTCTGGTATTCCTCGGGCAGCATCTGGCAGGTCCGGGAGGTGCATTAACCGCATCTATCATGATGGCGACAATGCCGATGCTGGGACTTCTGGCCATATGGGCACTGAAGAAAGTCCGCCCTCGCGGCAGCACGTTCGCATTTATCCTGCTCTCTTTCAGTGGCGTTGTGCTGGTTATCACCAATGGTAATGTTGCTGCTGTACTGCATTCGCCCGTAAACCTGACGGCTAACCTGCTACTTATTGCCGGGGCGCTGTGTTGGGTACTGTATACCATTGGTGGAAGTTACTTCCCGGCGTGGAGCCCGGTGCGTTACACCACTCTGACTACACTGCTCGGGATGATAAGTGTATTAATTATAGATCTGCTCCTGACTGCAACAGGTGTCATCTCTGTTCCTGGTATAGCTTCTGTAACGATGGTTATTCCCGATCTGTTGTACATGGCGCTGGTTGCAGGTCTGATTGCTGTACTGTGCTGGAACGTTGGTAACCGGATCATCACCGCTACAAACGGCGTACTCTTTATGGACGTGGTTCCGGTCACTGCCTTTGTTGTTTCAGCCCTGAATGGCGTTGTGCCGACAAACGTACAGATTACTGGAGCAGTCATCACAGCAACAGCGCTTGTTCTTAACAACCTGAACCAGCGGAAGCTGGCTAAATCCCAGCCACCCGCTGAGGCCGTTACACTAAAACCATCTGCCAACCGCCAATAAGTGAAAGCTCACTGCGTCCTCTCCCTTTGGCAAGGACGCAGCAGAGGTTCAGGCGGAAATCTGCCAGATATCACGCACAGTTTCAATCAGTGCCTGAACAACCGGGGTATTCTCTTTCTCACGGTCCCAAATAAAGCAGAGCTGGCTCACCGTTTTCTCCTTGGGCCAGATATAAATTTCCTTACTATCCTGAAGCACAAGGGCAATATCCTCTCTCATAAGAGCGATGCCAGCTTCCATAACAACCAGCTCTGACAATGTTTTCTCCTGATCAGCTACGATTGAAGTCTGTACGCTGACGTTGTGTTTTTCAAAGAAAGCCCGCGAAATAACAGTAAAAGAGCATTTTTCCGGAGTAGAAATCCAGGGCAGTGTCTGAAGCTGACTCCATCCGGCTTTTTCAAGCTGCGCTTTCCAGGCCCAGGGGCCTACTATACACAGAGTAACAGGAGAAACAGCGATAACCCCCAGTCGCGGCTCGTTTACTTTTCCAATAACAAAACCTGCGTCAAGCTCGCCGTCGAGAATTCCTTCGATGATGTGACCGGAGATATTTTGCCGGATCGTCAGGCCGACATTCTGATGGCGCTGGCGTAGCTGTGAAAGAACCGCTGGCAGGTTTAGGATTATTGGCACGGAAATAGTGCCCAGTGCACAGGTTCCGGCAATATTGAGTGCCTGCGCCTTGCTCACAAATTTTTTTGCGGCATTGAGTGCAAGACGCGCTTCGTCCCGCATAATGATACCGGAAGCAGTGAGCTCCATTCCACGTGGCGTGCGCCTGAAAAGTTTCACATTGAACTCAGTTTCGAGTGACTTGATATGAGCACTTACGGCCGGCTGGCTCAGAAAAAGTAAACTGGCTGCACGGGTAAGACTTGAGGTTTCCGCAACTGTCACAAATGTCCTGAGCTGGTTTAGATCCATTGGTTTAGGCTCCTAATTAGTCGGTAGGTTTTTGCCGTATCGAAAAATCTTAAATTCTGCTTATCAGATGACGCTCACATTTCTATATATAACAGGCAGATACGTCACTTTCTAATTATTATTTGATAGCATTATTCTGCCGGAGTTCAATCCCGTAAGGAGGCAGCTATATTTGTCACAGCAGACAGGATAGTGGCGCCTGCGGCCGCAATCGCACTGATCGGGGTCTCCAACGGCTCCGGGACAAAAAATCCGGCAAGCAGAGCGACAAGTACAATCCAGCCAGCTCTGAACGTGGCGGGGTTTTTAATGACGCTGGGCAGAGTCTTAAGTAATGCAGCGTCATAGGTAGCCGGAATATCCCTGCGGAAAATAAATGCAGCATAGCCAGCGTGGTGGCGATAGCTGCAATATCTGCCGGGACCATAACGGAGGCGTATTGTGTAAAGCCGAAGCTAAAAAAGTCAGCGGAAACGATATTAACCAGATTTGAAACGATAAGTAGCAGACTGGCGGTATCGGCAATAAACCCGGCGGTCATGACGAAAGTTACGTAAAGGGGATCGGGTCGTTGTGTGGAACCCGGATTGCTTTTTTCGCTCACTGAAGTGATCTATTTTACTAACACAAAATTGTAAGCACTTGTATTGATCTTTGGAGCATTACCAGAAATATCCAGTTCGGCAAAAAGGGTGATGATACAGAACGCAGATTCATTTACTGAATTTGAACGTGTAATACTTTGTGAATGCACCAGACAGAGCTGGCTGCAGCCCATAATGATAGACACTCCTGGCGGACGGCGGCCCAAATTAACTCACCAGCAGCGAAAAGACAGAGTCTCCCGTCAACATAGGGGCAGAAAACCGCAACCCGCACAGCATGAATGTTTCGTGTACATCCGTCGACTGCTTTGTGACTACCGGTCCGGTATCGTATGAATAATCCCTCTGAAAAACTCAGAATGAAGCCTGCGGTTCGTTTATATGAAAAGTAAGCCCGACGTTTTGAAGTCGAAAAACCAGATAGTGTTATTCACACCGTTTTTACAGAGACATATTTGTACTGGTATGAGCAGTCGCAGATTAATATTCCATGCAATTAAAATATGATTGAACTTAAATCCGTAGCAGTAAAA
The DNA here is from genome assembly GCA_936920625.1 of uncultured Enterobacteriaceae bacterium. Classification (GTDB taxonomy): domain Bacteria; phylum Pseudomonadota; class Gammaproteobacteria; order Enterobacterales; family Enterobacteriaceae; genus Izhakiella. Next base: position 72,209 of record CAKZHC010000014.1, on the reverse strand, counting down.
TTAATAGGTCAGTTGATTTCTTGGTCTGTTTATTAAGCTAAACCCTGAAAGTTTTTGAATAATTTAATTAATTAATGATGTGTTTCCCATTGTTTTGATATGAATGATCAGAAGAGATATTTGTTTTCATGTAATATATTTCGATAAGGAGATTTTTATTTTAAAAAAGTAATAATTATTTATTTTTTAGAGTAAAAAACCTGTATTTTTATGGAATAAAAATATTACTAAATGGCGAAATGGTTATTTTGTGTGGAAAATTAAATGCTAATTAAATATTAGTAAAATATTATTATGTGGCTAATTGAGTTTTTATGGGTAACTATGATCAAATATTGGGAAATTCAGTTTTGTATCTTCAAATTGCACTTTTGAGCACCACTTTCACAGGGTAATGTAATGAAAAAAATGTTCAGACAGATTATTGAAACACTGGCCGTACCTTCCACTGTTATTCTGATCTGTTTGTTGTAGCAGGCGCAGATTCAGGGTATTTGCCTGCCTGTCAGGCAGGCCAAGATAAAATCTTTCTGACTCAGGAATCATGCAGGCTCCTCAGGAAAAATATCATGAATTAAAGAAAGGAATGCTCTTGAATGAAGATGAACAGCCAATACAGTTCCTGAAAGATCAGAAAAATTCTCTTGAAAAAACCGCTATACATGAGAATCATCTGAATATAGTATCTTGTTCTTTTTTTCGGTAAAAATTTTAATAAGTAATTTCTACGCAGGAGTATTTTTTGACTAAACTTATCAGCAAATCACACCAGCTAACAGCTTTTTGTAACAGTGCTATGTTTTTCAATAGAAAAATAAACATCATATATAAAAACAAGTGGACTTATTAAGATGATTTTTTAAGACTTATAAAGTAACGGAACTGATTCCCGTTAGATGTATATGATAAAATACGGCTATACTGTAACTGTAATAAATAAGAAAAACACTGATGGCATAATTATCTTGATAATGTAACCACATTATCACTAATATATATCAAATTTTAATAGTTGATAATCAGCCACATGGTCCAGGCGATGTGGCGGAAGAAGCGTGAAGGACAATTTACTCAGTGAACCGAATATTATACATACACAGATAACTTATTATGCCAGGCCGGGTGTACAAGATTTAATCTAACATATAAATAGGATTTTCTGATTCCAGTCTTCCTGTATATTGAGTCTTTCATGAATTTTGTCCGATCTGGGGTGAACTTTGCTATCGGTTTCTGTCTGCCTCCTTTATATGGCGGTAAGCAGTCACCTTTATCAGCTATTGATGGAGAGTATTATTTTGGAAAATATATTTAATACAGGCGGCGATACAGCCAGCACAACAAAACAGTGCGATGAGGCGACTGTCCCCCCACTGAAAGAAAAAAATCTGCGACAGTTGAATATGAAATAAAAGATGGCATTCGGTCCAGGCTTGAGGAAATATATATAAGCGCTCAAGGCCGGCAGGAACTATCTCTGGGCTATCCGGTTAACCAGAAATTCGACTATACCGCAATTGCCCCTTTTTTAAATCTGCACCTGAATAATGCTGGCGACCCTTACGCAGCCAGTTCGACGCTGCTGAATACGCGAGACCTGGAACAGGAAGTCCTGGAATATTTTGCCAGACTCTGGAATGCCAGCCCCCGTACTCCACCGACACCAGAATCATTCTGGGGCTACGTGTTGGGTATGGGAGCAACCGAAGGCAATATGTATGCGCTCTGGAGTGCCCGTGAATATTTCCGGAGCAGACCGGTTTCCGCCAACGCAAACCGGGAAAAAAACCGACATCCGGTACTCTATTATTCGCAGGAATCGCATTATTCAGTTGAAAAATCGGCAAAAATATTAGGTATTGCTACTTTTCAGGAAGCGGGTAACCAGTGTTACCCCGGCCAGTGTCCGATTACATCCGACGGGTACTGGCCGGAAGGAGTGCCTGTGGATAGGTATGGAGCGGTCATCCCTGAACTGCTGTCTGAACTGGCGTTGCAAACGGGCACCCGCCAATTATAGTGCTCAGTGCGGGAACAACGTTTCAGGGGGCATTTGATGACCCGCAGGCTGCCTGGAAAAACTTATCCCGCATTCCTAAACAGCACGGTTTATGTTTTCAGACAGGCAGTGATCGTCGCCAGGATTTCTGGATTCATATTGACGGAGCTCTTGGTGCTGCTTATCTGCCCTACCTTGAAATGGCCTTTAAGCAGGGGATGACCTGCGAAAAGGGGCCAGGCTTTGACTTCCGTTTTCCTTGGGTAAGTCCTATCGTGATGAGTTCACACAAATGGTACGGAGCTCCATTTGCATCGGGCATTTATATGAGCAGGGAGAAGTACCGCATGCGTCCTGCCACCCTGCCAATACATAGATTCCCCGGACACGACCTTGTGTGGCAGCCGGAATGGCATGTCTGTCCTGCTTTTGTGGTATGCCATCACCACCGTTACCCCATCTATGCAGGCAGAAACTGCTGCCAGCTGCATGAAGCTGGCTGTTTATGCATATGAGCAGCTGAAAACGGTTAAGGCCTGTCACCCTGATTTTCTCGTTGAGAAGGGCCCGCAATCGCTGGTTGTGCTTTTCACCCGTCCACATAACGACATATTCCAAAAATTCCAGCTTAGCGGCAGGGGGGAATTTGCCCGTATTTTGCACGATGATGAGCGTTTTTTGTTGTTAAAATGTAATTGTGCGCGAAGGATAAAATGTGAGAATTGAGATCAAATGACAGACGACGGGCATCCACGGAATAAAAAATAAATACTGGACTTTTATTTAAAATAGTTATATTTCATGACTTATTGTAAATTTTGTGAGTAACGGACAGTTGCGTATTAACAGGGAGTGTTGCTTTATGAGCATCTTGCTGTGTTTTGCCAGCGGACTACAGGCTGAGGTGGCTATCAGCCCTGCTGACCAGGACGCCATTAACCGCCAGCAGAAAATGCTGCTGGAGCAGGCACAGCAACAGCGCGAATCATTACAAAATAGTCTCTCTCTGCCGTCTTCCCCCGAGCCTGCTCCGGGCACCTCCGCCGGAACCTGCCAGAAAATATCGCAAATCGTGTTTCAGGGCGCGGAACATCTCTCATCATCAGTGAAAAGGAAACTGACCGGACCCCGTTTGGGGCACTGCCTGACCCTGAGAGACATTAACCAGCTGGTGCGTGAAACTACCGCTGCGTATCTGAAGCAGGGCTACATCACCTCACGAGCGTGGCTGCCACAGCAGGATATTTCCGGTGGGGTGCTGACTGTGGCTGCCAGCGAAGGACGCATCGCCGCCATCAGTATCGACGGGCAGGAACCCCTGGCGCTGAAAATGGCCTTCCCGGGGTTGGCTGGCAGCATACTGAATCTGCGTGACCTGGAACAGGGGCTCGACCAGCTCAATCGCTTATCTTCCCGTCAGTTCACCATTGATATCAGACCGGACAGCCGCCCGGGGTATTCCCGGGTGGTTCTGCGGCCTGGCAGCAGTCGGTTGCCGTTCACCGTGACCCTTGGCGCCGATAACAGTGGTCAGAAAAGCAGTGGCACAGGACAGATGAATACCTCACTGGTGGTGGATAATCCTCTGTATCTGGCCGACCAGTGGATGATATCCGCCGCCCGTGATGATCAATTCTGTCACTGCCATCGCAGCCGTAGTCTGTCCGGTAGCGTCACGATACCTTATGGCTACTGGCTGTTCAGTTACCAGACATTCTGGAACGACTTTTATCAGGATGTCCCTTTTCAGGGAACGTCTTACCGTTATCAGGGCAGTACGCTGACACAGCGCATTGATGTCAACCGCACCCTGCTGCGCGACGGCCAGCAGAAGCTGGCACTGAATACGGCGCTGTCGCACCGGCGCGCGCAAACCCGGCTGGCACAACAACGTCTGATGATTAGCAGCCCGACACTGACCAGCCTGAATATCGCGCTGAACTACAGCCGCACACTGGGTGGCGGTTATCTGACGCTGAGCCCGGCAGTGAGCCGGGGGCTTCACATTATGGGCGCGACCCCGGACGATCCACAGTTCCCCGGTGTGCCGCGCAGCGGGTTCCGTAAGTTCAGTCTGAGTGCCAGTTATTTTTATCCGGTTACCGCTTCTCTCTATTACCTGACCTCGATCTATGGCCAGACATCACCAGACAATCTGTACCCCAGTGAACGTATTTTCACAGGCGGGCAGTATTCGGTGCGCGGTTTCAAAGAGCACTATCTGACTGGAAACCAGGGCGCGTACTGGCGCAATGAACTGAACTGGCAATTAATCACCATGCCTGGAGTAGGCAGCATCGGGCTGACGGGGGCGCTGGACACCGGGTGGACACAAAAGCGTGCCGGAAACAGCGACGGCGGCAGTGTCACAGGTGCCGCGTTCGGTATTTCGTTCAGCAACCGCTGGTTCAGCCAGACTATAACGGCCGGCAAACCGCTGGCCTGGTCTGACAGTATCCAGCCAGATCACTGGGTGGCTTACTGGCAGGCCACCTTTACCTTATAACGCCTGTACATGTCCGGGGGCTGACAGGCATCAAAAAACCTATCCTTATCAAAGGACTGAAAAATGAACAGACTCAATCATCCTCTGGCCCGTGGTGCCAGTTATTTGCTGATTTACCTGACAGCACTCCAGCCACTGCATCCGGCCATCGCCGCCGGGATCAGTGCGGCGGGCAGCCAGACTCAGGTCATCACCGGGCCAGGCAATGTACCGATAGTCAATATCGCAACACCCAATGGCGCCGGTATTTCCCATAATACCTTTAAGGAGTTCAATGTCGGCGTTCCCGGTGCCGTGCTGAACAACGCCACGCAGGGCGGCAGAGCACAGCTTGGCACAGAGGTCGAAAGCAATCCTAACCTGCGCGGAGGCGCGGCGGAACTGATTATTAATGAAGTGACCGGAGGCAGTCGCTCTGAGCTTAATGGCCAGCTTGAGGTGTTTGGCAGCAGGGCGGGGGTAATCATTGCCAACCCTGATGGCATCAGCTGTGATGGCTGTGGCTTCATTAACACGCCGGGGGTGACCCTGACGACAGGTAAACCACAATTTGACAGAGACGGCGCGCTGGAGGTAAAAAGAGGGACAATCACAGTCGGCAGTAAGGGGCTGGATGGCAGCGCTCAGGATTATGTCGACATCATCAGCCGTGCCACTGAACTAAACGGCAGGATCAACGCCCGCAGTCTGTCGCTGACTCAGGGTGCGAATAAAATAAGCCTCACAGACGGCACCATCAGCCCGATAACAGGTGAAGGTGCAAAACCGCGGCTTGCTGTAGACACTAAAGCACTTGGCGGTATGTATGCCAACCGGATCCGTCTGGTGGCAAATGAGGACGGTGTCGGCGTTAACCTTAACAACATCAACAGCTCGCAGCACGATATCACCCTGAGTGTAGCAGGCAGGATTGAGCTGGGTAATGCCAGTGCTAAAAGCGATCTTAACGCCAGCGCCAGAGAAATTCACCTCAATCCCGGCGTCAACGTCCGCAGCGAAAACAGCATCACCCTGGCCGCAGATACCATAACCAACGGCGGTAAGATTAACGCAAAGCAGGATATGCGGATTTTTGCTGACACACTCGATAACACCGGCTTCCTGCAAAGTGGCAATAATCTGTGGGTCCAGAAAGATGCTCAGGGGAACAAATCACAACGGGTTGACAACCGTTCGGCACTTATTCAGACCCGCAGCGGCGATCTGGTCATCAGGACAGCAAAGCTGGATAACACAAGCAAGGAACTGCCGGATGATGCCCCGGCTATCAAACCACCGGAGGACGCAAAAGGAAGAAAGATATATAACGGAGGAATCAGCTTTGCTAACGGCGGTAACACGTCACTCATTACATCCGGCAAAAATCTCTATATCAACGCCACCTCACTGTCCAGCAGGCTGGCAGTCCTGACGGCTCAGCAAAACGCCATTCTAACCGGCGACACCCTTTTCACCGAAAACCGCGAGCAGGGAATGACCGATAATGGTGCTTATTTCTATCGCACGCAGCCAGCCCGGCTAATGGCTGGCGGTGATTTCGTAGCAGATTTCAGCCAGTCGCTGACTATCGGCCAGCCGTCACCTTATGACGCCAGTAAAAGCGGGATTACTGTCACGTCCACCACGCCTTTTGAAACCATCAGCGCTAAAAACATCCTGCTCCATACCAAAAATGCCACGCTGGCAGACGGGCTAAGGGCCTCAGAAAAAATTACGCTGCTGGCAGATGACAGCGCTGCACTCTCCGGCGCATCACTGGTGGCAGGCAGCGAAACTACGCTGACGGCAGTAAACAATCTCGATCTGTGGCAGAGCAAGCTTAAAGGGCAGGACATCACTCTCATCAGCCGCAACGGTGCAATCAACTCGTACAGTGGTGACGGGCCAGTTTTTTACCCCGCAGATGACGCCTACTGGCCGGGCAGCCTTGAAGCATCCCGCGACCTGACGCTTGAAGCCGGCAACAGCATCACCCTCAATAATACCTTACTGCCAGCCCGCAGTCGTCATATTGCTATGATCGCGGGCGGTGAAATTGCCATTCAGAAAAACATTACCGCCCGGCAGCTGGCACAACAGATAAGTTCCAGCCGGGCAGCCAGGCCCCAGCAGCAATTCGATGCTATGTCAGCGGCCAGTCAGGTAAATGCTTCCGGTTCGATACTGCTAAACAGCGCCACCGCAGGGCTTTCACTGAAGGGCATCACCCTCAGTGCAGGTGAAGATATCAGCCTGTTCTCTGGCCGCGATATCGATCTCAGCATGCGCACTATTGATAAAGAGTTACGCGGATATTTTCCGGAAAGCCGCGAGTCCGAGCTGCGCAGTCAGCTCAATGCCGGCGGCAATCTGCTGATTAATGCAGCGCGTGATATCGAACTCGAAGGCATAAACCTGCGGGCAGACGGAGCAGCAACGCTGCTGGGCGGCCGGCAGATTTCGCTGAGTGACAGAATCTATTCGGCAGCGGATGGCAAAAATAGCAATACTAAAGATGACCGGCATATCACTGCTTCTCTCCATGGTGTCAAAGGGCTGACCCTGACATCTAATGGTGCCATTACCGCCTCCGGCGCTTCGCTCACATCCGACGATAATCTGACACTCACTGCCGGCGGCGATATTCGGTTTGGCGCGGTCCAGAACCGTATCTATCGCGGCGGCGGTGATAACTACTCCGAAACCATCACTCAGCAGGGCAGCACGCTCAAAGCCGCGGGCCTGATGACCATCATCGCTGATGGCAGTATTCTGTTCCAGGCCACCAGAATTGTTGCCGGAAAGGTACTGGATATCGCGGCCCAGGGCGGTTATCTCTATGCCAAAGCGATGGAAGAGACCAGTTACTCACAGCAGAAAACAGTCAAGAAAAACTGGTGGGGCAGGAAAAAAACCACCTGGAGCACTCACCATGAAGCAGCCAACAAGGTGACGGAGTTCACAGCGGATGGGGATATCAATCTGCTGAGCCATGATGACAGTACCTATGAAGCCAGTAAGATCGCGGCGGGGGAAAACGCCCGGCTGACCAGCACTCACGGAAAGGTCAACTTTCGTGCAGTGAAAAACCGCACCTTTGAACAGACAGTGACTATCTCTAAAGGGGTCTATGTCAAACAGTCCAATCGGGGGTATGACAACAATACATGGCAACTGCCGACTATTTACACGGGTGGCAAACTGACGGTCGATGCCGCAGAGGGCATCAGCGCTGACGTGGTGGCAAAAAGAGGGCAGACGCTTGAAAACGTGTTAACGGCGCTGGGGAATCAGCCCGGCACCACCTGGCTGAAAGACCTCAGTGCTCGCGATGATGTTCAGTGGAGTGTGGTTAAAGAGGCTTATAACCACTGGGATAATAAGCGTTATAGCCTCAATCCGGTGCTGGGCGCGTTACTTGCCATTGCCGCTGCCGCCGCAACAGCAGGCACCGGGCTGGCCGCCGCCGCAGGTAATAGTGCCATCGCCGTAACGGGGGCAGCCGGCAGTGCAGCGCCGGTGGTCTATGGTTCAGCTTATGCGGGAATGACATCCCTGACCGCGCAGGCCGCCGTCGCGCTGGCGGAAAGCCGCGGCAATCTGTCACAGGCACTGAACAGGCTCGGCAGCAGTGCCACCGTAAAAGCCACGGTAACGGCAATGGCAACGGGCGGTGCACTGGCCGGTTTTGACCAGATGCTCGGTATTGACGTACCGGCAGACAAGGCACGCCTGCCCGCCCTGATCAAAGACGAAGGCTGGAGCAGAATTGCCCAGCGCGTGGCCGGACAGTCGGTTATCAGCTCGGGCCTGAATACCACCATCAACGGCGGCAGCTTCAGAGATAATCTGACTAACGCGCTGCTCGGCAATATTGGCAGTCAGCTCGGCGCGGAAGGCGCAAACCTGATTGGTGATAACGGTGACGTGCTCGGCGTGGCCGGCAAGTCACTCAGCCATGCCGTAGTGGCCGGGGTAGCGGCAGAGATTGGCGGTAGCGATGGCAGAGGCGCCGGCGCCGGCGCGCTGGCCGCTGAACTGGCCGGGATAATCCTCCGGGATTCGCTGTTTGAACCCGCAAACCTCAATGAGCGCGAGCGTCAGCTGCTGCGCCTTCAGCAAGCCTTAAATGGCAGCGAGGCGCAGGAGCAAACTGCCCGGGTTATAGGTGCCCTGGCTGGTGCTTTGGTTAACCCACACGCCAGAGGGCGCATACAGCGCCGCCGACAGCGCTCAGGCGGTCTGGCGTTATAATATGACTGAACGTATGCTGACTCAGTATGCCCTGAAGAATCAGAAGGATATGCTGGCAGCGGACAGAGGCGATGAAGCTGCCGCCGGACGGGTTGCTGCGCGTCGTGAAGCGATGGGTATGGCGCTTATAGCCGGATCCGGCGGGCTGGTGCTTACCGCCGGCAGTCTTGTGCTGGCGGGGGCGGCGCCGGAGCTGGTACTGGCCGCCCGGCTGGCGGTTGAGGGCTGCCGGGCCAGCCCGGTGCTGTGCCTCAATCAGGCGGGCATTTTTGCCGCCGACATAGCCGCGCCGGAAGCAGCGATGGGTACCGGAGCGCTGATGGCGGGCGGCACCCTGATTGTGGGCAAAACGGCAGAGAGCGCAAAGCAGCTGGCGCAGAAGCTGGCAGAAACGGCCGACACGACGTTTAAAAACAAAGCGTTCAATGTTCAGCCGGTAGAGCAGTTCATCCGCGGTGAAGCCGCAGCCGGTGCCCCCCTGTCGGCGAAGACGGCTGATTACCTGCGCGATATTCAGAAAGCGAATAACGACCAGCTGATTAAGGTTTTTGACCGGCAACAGGCCGATACTCAACTGAATGTGTTCGGCAAACAGTTCGAACAGGTAACAGGTCTGGGGGGGAGTAACAAGTCTGGAAGCACCAAGATATTTGCTACTGAAAAGATGACTGACCGGGAGATATTCAGCTATGCCCAGTCACTGGCGGGGGGTAAGCCGCTGGCAGAGGTCCGGCGCGGACAGGTGTGGACAGCGGTGCTGGATGAAAAAACCGGAATGAAAATTAATCTGCGCAATGTATCAAAGAGTGTAGATAAGACGGGTGCCCGCTGGACCATTGATATTATTGATAATAAATCTATAACTAAGACTATCGGCAAAAATGTTGACAGTATAGAGATCAAATTCAGGTAGTGACTCATGATAATTGATGATGATTTATACAGAGAACGCGCTAAAGACTTAGAAGGTATGTCTATTGGTGCACTGTGGGGAGTCAGTTGCCCAAATGAAGAAATTTGGAATGATTCTTTTCCGTTTGAAGAAAAGAAAAAGTACTTTTTTGCTATTCTTCAGCGCCTGATGGAGGAGGGCAAAGCAAAACTGGCCGATCACGGAAAATTTCTGGAAGGCTCTGTCGATGAGCAGATAGCACGATACCGGGCAGCTTTCCCCAAAACCAAAGAGGAGTGGAAAGCGAAAAATGAAGAGATCTGGTTTTATGATGATGACTGCCCCGGCGGCATCGTCTGGATCCATGAAAACGGCTATCTCGACTGGACCTGACGCCCCGCGTTCCACCGCATCAGCCCCCTGATGTTTGTGCAGGGGGCTGAACCCAAAACCGCCGTTTTATCCTTCGCAGGCAGGCCCGGCCGCTGGCCTCCTGCAAAGGTCAGAATCTGTTTCTGTTGCCAGAGCTGATGGCGTGAAAACCAATCTGCGTAATTTCTCAAAAGGTCAGGAGGCGACCGGAGCACGCTGGACCATTGATATTATTGATAATAAATCTATAACTAAGGCTATCGGCAAAAATGTTGACAGTGTAGAGATCAAATTCCGATAGAGGGGGTTACAGATGCTGAGTGAAGAAGAGTACCAGGACCGGGCTGAGATGGAAGGCACTTTGCTGACAAATTTTTACAGCGCTATATAAGGGCGTAGTGCCACTGAATCCCACTAATCCAGGTACTATATTTAGTTTATATTTCTGATGATTATGTTTGCAGGAGTCAATACATTACATTACTTTCAGCATGAACACATTTTAGAGATGGGCTGGCTGGGTCGCTTACACTAAGATTTGGATTACAGGTTATGTTTACACATTAATACAGAGGATGAGCAGGTCAAGGGGGCCGGCCGGCAGCCCGTTATGACTGATGAGGTGTGCTAATTGTAATGGAGAAAAATCAGTGTAAGGCTGAAAAACATTCAAAGTACTGATGAAAATTTTTTTCTGACCTGTTTACCCTCAGGAATAGGTAATATAGCTTTTTATGATTAGGTTTTCCGGAGCTGATTTATTTGTCACGTTAAAGGTAAATTGTATTTATATATCTACATATAGGAATATTTACATGAAAACATCAGTTATATTTGCCATCTCTGCTCTTATGCTGTCAGCGCCGGCAATGAGTATACAATGTGGAATTATAGATAGTATATCAGCAAATGAAGAAAATATTGTCCTGGTAAGTATCGACAACTCTCCCTGGTACGCGCTCCTGAGTCAGAATGAAGTATTGATAGCTGAAAAGGCATATATGTCTAAACTGCCGGTTTGTTATAACACAACCGGAAAAGATGAAGAAATCATTGGAATTTCTGACATAACGATTGGTAAAAAAGCTGCACCGAAGCAGTAATTTTATACCTTAAGAAATATAATCGTTATATAGTAATAAAACTCTGGTAAAACCAGCATATCTGTATGGCAATATCAGTTTAATGTTTTTACTGGAGTGTCTAAGGGCGCCGTGCTACTACATCCGGTTCATATTAGCAGGAATCTCGTATAGCCCCCGCTCAAAAGCTGAAGAGATTTTGTTATAAGTATTTTCATTGAGTCAGTTGTTGCCCACCGGTTATAGCGGCGAAACAGCTAAAGCACAGCGCTTCTGTCTGTCTGTAAATGTTACTGTTCAAAAAACCAGAGTCAAAAGTAAACCGCAGCAGGTAATTTCCGGAGCGAAAATGGAAGCCGGGTGAAATGTTTTACAGTTTTGTAACTGAATGATAAAGACTGAGGTTTTTGCTTATCCTGACCCTGACCCTGAAACCAGTGTAGCCTGGGGCCCCGGATAGGGAGCAGGTAAAAAGACTTGTGAACCGGCTGATATTTGTCTGCTGAGTGCACATTCAAAGTTCAGAAACAGCCACAAGACTTATAACTACACTCTCAACTCACAATCAGTTTAAGCGCTGAATAACAGATGTATGGATAGTGATTCAACAGAGCACATTTGCTAATGGCGGTACAAAGTTTTTAGTACCGCCGTCTGGTCTTAGTTAAAAGCGGTAGCCTGCACCCACGCTGAATCCATCGACAGAATGAGCGTGGTTATCCAGTCTGGCGCTGGTCCCCTCATAGCCGATATTAATTGACAGATTTTTGAGTGGATTAATCAGAATACCTGCACCATAGGCAAATGAAGTTGATTTATAATAATGCGCGTTGGTACCTAAAATCAGACCTTCAAACTCACTCTTTTTCTTTAAGCTACTTCTCGTCTGGGCAATGCCTGCAATGCCATAGATGCTGAAATAATTATTGAGCCGGTATGCAGGGCCAGCGAGGAGTGAATAATATTTGGAATCTTTTCTTTGATAACTATCTGAAGTTCCGAACTCCGATTTCTCATAAAAAATTGTTGATTGTCTGCCATCCATGTAAGTTAATGAACTTATTATGCTTACAGGAGAGTCCCACTCATATCTGTACTGAAGATTAATTCCCTCCATATCTTTTTTTAAGCCCTGCAATTTGCCCTGAGTATATCCCAGCGAGATAGTTTGATTGTCTGCCAGTACCGCTGAGCTTGCCAGAATGGAATTTAATACAACTAACGTCAATACTGTTTTTTTCACCTGGTAATTCCTTGATATCACTTTATGATCAGCGTTTTGTTATGGCCAGTTACCCTTACTGGCGTTGCACAGTATTCTATAATATAAATGGATTTATTTCTTAACGTTGTTTAATAATATATTTTTTGAAATAAAATATTATTTTTTTTACAAAAAAATCTGGCTTGATAGTGGCAGGTAACAGCATCAGATAGCAATACTATTACTATTTATAGAATATAGCGCCGGGAGCTTTCAATGAGTGCTAATTTTTTATAACATAAATTATCATGAAGTCCCGGCAGGATATAAAAACTTACATCTTTGATTAAATATAAGACAGATTATCGCAGTTTAATAAATGTCTGTCAGCAGGATCATGTATGATAAATTTGTTTGCTAATGTTGATGAAGAAATAGTGTTGCCAGACCGAGGAAAATAAAAAAACCACCAGTATCTGTTATTGCAGTAATAATAACACTGGACCCAACAGCTGGGTCGCGTTTTAATTTAGTCATGATTAGTGGAATCATCACCCCCATGAAAGCGGCAAGCAGTAAGTTTAGCGACATTGCCAGCATCATTACGCCACCCATTTTCAAATTGCCGTATAAAATCCAGGTTATGATGCCCATGATGCCTCCCCAGACTAGGCCATTGATAACTGCAACACAAAGCTCGCGCCTGAAGAGAAACAAAAAATTGCCGGTCTCTATCTGGTGCAGCGCCAGAGCACGGACAATCATAGTAATAGTCTGGTTGCCGGTATTACCACCAATTCCAGCCACAATGGGCATCAGCGTTGCCAGGGCAACCAGCTGGGAAATGGTGGCTTCAAAAAGGCCAACTACCCTGGAAGCAATAAAGGCAGTGCAGAGATTGATAGCAAGCCAGGACCAGCGCTTATGCAGCGCTTTCCGGACAGGGGCGAAGAGGTCTTCCTGCGGACTAACTCCGCTCATTTTACGGATGTTGCTGTCGCTTTCCTGATTAACAACATCCACAACATCTTCAATAGTCACCCGTCCTATCAGCCGGCCACTGTCATCAATTACTGCGGCAGAGATCAGGTCATAGCGCTCAAATTCCCCAGCCGCTTTCTCTGATTTGTCATCCATAGAAAAAGTGATGGGGTTAGTGTTCATCACTTCCGTGACAGGTGTTTCCGGGGAGTGGATGAGTATATCGGCTAGTGCCAGCTCACCTTGTAGCAGATTATTTTTATCGGTGATAAAGAGTTTATCCGTTCCATCTGGAATGCTTTTGCGCTGATGCAGGAACTGCTGCACAGCAGCCAGATTGAGATCATCAGAAACGGTAATCAGATTGAAATCCATGATGCTGCCAACCCGATCACGCTCCAGGTGCATCATCTCCACTACGCGCTGGCGGAGATGCGGCTCGAGTGAGATGAGCAGCCGGCGAATCAGATCGTGTGGCAGAATATGGGTAAGTCTCGCCAGGCCGTCCGCATCGAGCGGTTTTATGGCTTCAAGAATTTCGGTATCGCTCATATTGTCGATCAGACTCTGCCAGACGTTCTCTTTTGCTTCAATTAACACCTGGCCACGCCGGGTATTATCGATCAGGCTCCAGAACGCGAGACGCTGCTCCTCAGGCAGTGATTCGAGCAGGTCAGCCAGGTCTGCTACGTGCAATTGAGCCGCTTTTTGTTTGATCTTAGCTGCCTGCTGGCGGAAAGCTTCAGGCAGTATCGTTTGCTGTGACTGATGAGCTATCAGCGCTCTGACCAGATCCAGCCGGCCAAGGAGCAGAGTAAGGATGTAGTTGCGGCTGGCAGCAAGCTGCTGACTACGATGTTGGGCTACAACCATATTTCTCTCCGGTATGACAGATTAAAGTGGGTGGTTGCTTAAGCGTAGCCTGAAAAAGTGGGGAAATAAAAATTGATTGCTGGTCTCATTACCGGAAACAACTACGTATCACTGCTAAGAGGGGGCAAAGAAGAGCCGGAGGCAGGCGTTAGTAAATCCATCGCGGCAGGAGGAGACACAGCATGTTGCTTTTGCTGATGTTCAGAAATAGCCCCAAGAATAACGAAGACTAGTCGGCCAAGCAAGATGAAAAAACTGACAAGCAACACAATCCTGGTCATTTTGACCGAACGGCTGTGCTGGCGGCGTAAGGGGGAAATGGGAGCGCGGCTCACGCGCTGACTCCTGAAATAGCGGCTGGCATAGCCCGGCAAAATGGCTTGCTCTAACGGGGCCTGGCAAAAGGCAAACATCGTTCCGCTGAAATTGTGTGCCATGCTTTTGATAAGTCTGGTGCAACGCGATGTTGTATGCAAAAAAGTAAGCTGCACCGGGACGACATTATAGCCGGTATTTACGATGGTTTGCCGGGTTTCTGTTGCTTGATAGTGAGTCGCCAGCCATCAATATTGCTCCAGTAGTTTTGTTCCTTCTCGAGATCGAGTTTCACCAGCGCATTTTTAGTAAAGAAGTTGTGCGGGAAGGTTAGTGTCCAGTGGCCGTTTTGGGTAGTCAGTTTTAGTGTGGCCGGCACGGTGGTAGCCTGACGCTGATTGTTCAGCAGGGTGCTGAGGCGCAATATAAATATTAATGGCAGGAACTCTCTTTTCTTAAACAGAAGCAGTGAGGGTAACTCCTCTGCCCGAAATGATTTGCGGTGGAAGCGTACCAGGGTTGAGATCAGCATTTGCTGATCCTGATTAAAGCCAGGCATATTACTGTGCTGAAGGATGTAAGCAGAGTGGCGCTGGATGTTACTATGACTGATGGTCAGGCCAACTTCGTGAAGCAGGGCTGCCCATTTGAGGAGCGCTTCCAGCTGAGGACTGACCTGCTCACTGTTTTGTCTGCGCCACTGTTCGTAAAGCCGGGTGGTGGTATCCAGTACCCGCTGTGCCTGAAGATTATCAATATTGTAGTGGCTGGCCATACTCTCTGCAGTGCGGCTGCGGATATCCTGATGGCGAAAACGTCCCATCATTTCGTAAAGTACGCCCTCCCTTAAAGCACCATCGGAATAGCGCATTTCACTGATGCTCAGAGCATCGAAAATACCCGCTAAGATTGCAAGCCCCGGCACAAAGACGGCTTTACGGTCTTCAGACAGGCCCGGTAGCACTAGTGTATTGAAGGATTTAAATTGCAGTACGTGCTCAGTCAGTCCGTTGAGATACTCTGGCGTGATAGTTTTTGCATTCGCATTAAGACTATTAATCACACTATACACTGCCTTGATAGTACCGGAAGAACCAACGGCACTTTGCCATCCATGGTGCCGAAACTCCCATGTCAGCGTCTCAACTTTTTGAGCGGCGGCAAGACGTGCCCGAAAAAAATTTTCTTTGCTAATTTTTTGTTGCGGGAAAAAGGTCTGTGCAAAACTGACACAACCCATACGCCGGCTTTCAAGCAGTTGTGGCGTGAAATTTTCACCAATAATGAGCTCAGTTGACCCGCCACCGATATCAACGACCAGCTTGCTCTCTCCTTCTGGCTGAGTGTGTTCAACTCCCATGTAAATCAGGCGGGCTTCTTCGTAGCCTGGAATGATCTCAATCGGATAGGGGAGTATCTTTGCTGCACGTTGCAGAAAAACTCCGGCATTTTTTGCCTCGCGCAGCGCGTGGGTGGCAACAATGGTTACATTGACGGGAGTGAACCCCTGTAGCCGTTCGGCAAAGAGTGCCAGACAACTGAGCCCCCGTGCCATGGCTTCTTCTGTCAGAAACTGATTTGCATCCAGCCCATCAACCAGACGTACGCGTTGCTTAACTTTGCCGAGTATCTGTAGCGCATTACCTACCACACGGGCAATGGCCATATGAAAACTGTTTGATCCCAGGTCAATAGCCGCAAATTCGGGCGGTGGTGGGGTATCTCTGCTGTGAGCAGTCATAGATTAGTCTGATTGCTCCTGGGATTTGAGATAGTTGTAAATAGCAAGCTGGGCATGTATTTTACGCCGGTTACCACGATGAACGTAGCGGTTACTTAGCTCGCCATCAACGACCCGTGCTTTTACCGTATCGCTAAATAGCGTATTGATAATACTGATGATGCGCTGCCTGAGTGTGGCATCGAGAATAGGGACGGCGACTTCAATCCGGTAATCGATGTTGCGCGTCATCCAGTCAGCGGAAGAGATGTAGACTTTTTTGTTGCCGCCATTCTCAAAAATATAGACGCGATCATGCTCCAGAAAGCGATCAACGATACTGATTACCCGGATATTGTCACTGATACCGGGTAACTGAGGGATCAGAGAACACATGCCGCGTACCAGTAAATTAACTTTGATACCCACGCTAGAAGCGGCATAGAGACGATCCACCAGGCCGCCGTCTACCAGATTATTGAGTTTTAGTGTAATCCCGCTGGGGTGTTTCTGCTGCGCGTTGGCAATTTCCACGTCAATTAATTGATAGAGTATATCGCGTGAATTTTGTGGCGAGACCATCAGGTAATTAAAGACTACCGGGCGGTAAGGGTTTTCAATAAAATTAAACACCCTTCTCACCTCGTTGGTGATACGTGCATCTGCCGTTATCAGGGAATAGTCGGTGTAGCTGCGCGCAGTTTTTTCGTTAAAATTACCGGTGCCAATATGGGCATAACGGACAACTTCTTCACCTTCACGGCGGCTTATCAGGAATAACTTAGCGTGAATTTTCAGGCCGGGAGCAGAAAAAATAACGTAAACCCCCGCTTCCCGCAGTCGCTTGGCCCAGAGGATATTGGCTTCTTCATCAAAACGTGCCTGAAGTTCAACCACCACCGTTACTTTTTTACCGTTCCATGCTGCATGTATCATTGCATCCATAATGCGTGACTTTTTAGCCACCCGGTAAATGTTAATTTTAATGGCCAGTACACTGGGGTCGAAAGACGCCTGGCGTAGCAGTTCAAGCACATGTTCGAAGGTGTGGTAGGGGTAGTAGAGCAATACATCCCGCTGACGAATAGCGTCAAATCCATTGCGAAACTGGTTAAAGTAGCGGTGGCGCAAGGGTGGCAATGCCCGGTTGACCAGATGCGCTTTGCCAACATTCGGAAAGCTGATGAAATCTTTGAAATTGTGGTAACGTCCCCCCGGCACTACAGAATGATTCGGGTCAACGCCAAGCTTCTGGCTAAGCAATGTTACCAGTTGCTCTGGCATATCACGCTGGTAGACAACCCGGACTGGCTCTGCGGTGAGGCGCTGTTTAAGGCTGTATGACATCAGCTCCATCAGACTCGACTCCATTTCAGTCGCCAGGTCATACTCCGCATCACGGGTCATTTTCATTGAATAGGCGCTGAGCGACTGATAATCAAAAAAGCCGTTGAAAATCTCATTGAGACAGAAACGTAATATATTATCCACCAGAATCATTGGCTTGCGACGTCGGGGCGTTTCAGGTGGCAGATTGATGAAGCGGGGAACTTTATCGGAAGGAATTTCCAGTAAAGCGTAACGGGTGTTAATGAGCCCGGTAATTTCCACCACCAGATAAGTATAATTGTCTTTGAGAAATTCGTTCAGATTGATGTCGTCGTTGATCAATATTGGCATGATATGCTGACGCAGCTCATTTCTGAAGTAGTCGCGCAGCCAGTTTTGCTGATTCGGTGAAAGCTGGCGTTCGTTGATAAGAAAAATTTGATTGCGCGCCATCTCCAGCAACAGTTCGTTATAGAGAGTGTCAAACTTTTTATCGGCCTTCATCACCTTTGTCTGAATTTTGTGAAGCAGCGGGCGCAGTGAACTGGGTGTTCCCTGCTCTTCACTTATTAAAATGCGACGTTTGAGTTCGGCAAACCGGACCTTATAGAATTCCTCCAGATTATCAGAGTAGATGCCAAGAAAGCGCATACGCTCAATCAGCGGATTGCTTTTATCCGCCGCTTCCTGCAGAACGCGTTCATTAAAAGATAACCAGCTTAACTCTTTTTCGGTATACAGTTTTTCCTGACCCATCGTTACTCCCTGGCAGTATGCAAGAGGAAAGTGTAACAGAATCAACCATTATGGCGGCATCAGTACAGCAAAGTCTATCGGCAGTTAAGTATTGTTTTGTGAAACAAAGGCAGAGAAGCGTTATAGCCAATTAGCATCCATCATAAAGTGGAAGAAAAGCGCACGGGATTAACTGCCGGAAGTAATATGGCCAAGGTTATTCTGACGAATGTGTTTTATAAAACCTGCATTACCGATGTGTTCTGGGGCAATATTCAGTCGGTTTTTGTCAGATTGTCGCCATCACCTGCCTGCACTGGTTTATCATCCAGCCAGGCACGGCCATCGCGCATTTGCAGGCGCCCTGCGCAAAACCAACCAATTGCCAGAGGATAAATAACGCGCTCCTTACACTGAGTCCGCTCCCTGAGATGACTAGTGTTGTCGGTGGGCAGAATTGGTACGCGGGCCTGTAAAATTAGTGGTCCTCCATCCAGCGCCTCGGTCACGAAATGTACCGATGTACCATGCTCAGTATCGCCATTTTCAATAGCCCGACGGTAGGTATGTAATCCGGGATAAAGTGGCAATAAAGAGGGGTGTATATTGAGGATACGCCCCTTGTAATGGCGAACAAAGGCGTCGCTTAGAATACGCATATATCCTGCCAGCACCAGCAGATCGGGCTGCCAGCTATCAATCTGTTCCATGAGATGATGGTCAAATGTCTCGCGATCATTGAATGCGCTGGGATCGAGCGCTTTTGCTGCTATATCTGCTTCACGTGCCCGCACCAAGCCATAAGCTTGGGATTTGTCACTCAAAACGGCGACGACCCGGCCGGAGATAGCACCCGTGGCACAGGCATCGATAATCGCCTGAAGTGTGCTGCCATTGCCAGAGACCAGTACGACTATCCGCATCATGCAATTACTACCACAGATTGTTCTGCACTGGAGGGTTTTATCACCCCGATTTTCCACGCGTTTTCTCCCAGCGTTTTCAGGTGTGCTATTGCGGTATCTGCCTGATCGGCGCTGAGAGCAATCACCATACCAACACCACAGTTAAAGGTACGGTACATTTCATGGCGGGAAACATTGCCGTTAAGCTGTAGCCAGTTAAAGATAGCGGGCCACTGCCAGCTTGATTCATCAATTACTGCCTGGCAGTTCTGCGGCAGCACTCGCGGGATGTTTTCCCAAAAACCGCCACCCGTAAGATGGGCGATAGCATGTACATCAACCCGGCCTGCCAGGCTGAGAATATTTTTGGTATAGATGCGGGTAGGGGCCAGCAGATGTTCGGAGAGTGGTTTTCCCTCAAGCTGAATGCTGGCGGGATCACTGTTGCTGACAGCAAGTATTTTACGAATCAGTGAATAGCCATTAGCATGTGGTCCACTCGAAGCCAGAGCGATGAGTGCATCACCTTCCTGCACCTGGCTGCCATCAATAATATCTGACTTTTCAACGACACCAACACAAAAACCTGCCAAATCATAATCTTCGCCATGATACATGCCCGGCATTTCGGCGGTCTCGCCTCCCACCAGTGCACAACCGGCCAGCTGACAGCCTTCGGCAATGCCAGTAATAACACGGGTTGCGGTATCGACATCCAATTTGCCGGTTGCAAAATAATCGAGAAAAAACAGCGGTTCAGCACCTTGCACGACCAGGTCATTAACACACATGGCTACCAGATCGATGCCAATAGTGTCATGACGTCCCAAATCGAGCGCCAGCCGCAGTTTGGTGCCAACGCCGTCAGTACCTGATACCAGTACTGGCTCACGGTATTTCTGTGGTAATTCACATAAAGCGGCAAACCCACCCAGACCGCTCATTATCTCCGGGCGATAGGTTTTTTTCACCACGCCCTTAATACGCCCGATTAATGCGTTGCCCGCGTCAATATCGACGCCAGCATCTTTGTAGCTTAGAGAGGTTTTGTCGGTCACTGCGAAATCCTCAAGGCGGTTACAATGGGTGGTATAACTTGAGCGCGGCAATTCTAGCAGTGTGAGCAAACGTTTGCGAGTGCGATTGCAGTGCCCAGTGTTGTTGAATGAAGCGTTGCCGGACCGGTCCAGCATAATTTGTTTTAGATTAATCAGGTTATTACTTCTGCCTGAGTAGTTAAAACACGGTATAATCCCCCGATTTTTTGCAAGTAATACACTGGGGTGCCAACCTATGAAGATCGTGGAAGTCAAACACCCGCTCATCAAACATAAGCTGGGTCTTATGCGTGAGCGTGACATCAGTACTAAACGTTTTCGCGAACTGGCATCAGAAGTAGCGAGTCTGCTGGCCTATGAAGCTACCGCTGATCTGCAAACTGAGTCTGTGACAATTCAGGGCTGGAATGGGCCGGTTGTAGTCGAACAAATTAAAGGCAAAAAGATAACTGTTGTGCCAATTCTCCGCGCGGGTCTGGGAATGATGGATGGGGTGCTGGAGAACATGCCGAATGCTCGTATCAGTGTAGTGGGTATCTACCGTGATGAGGCTACTTTGGAGCCAGTGCCCTATTTTCAAAAGCTGGCGTCAGCTATTGATGAGCGTATGGCGTTAATATTGGATCCTATGCTGGCTACAGGGGGTTCGATGATTACCACAATCGACCTGTTAAAAAAAGCGGGTTGTAGCAGCATTAAAGTACTGGTGCTGGTAGCCGCCCCTGAGGGGCTTTCGCTGCTTGAGCGAACACATCCTGATGTCGAGCTATACACGGCGGCAATCGATGAAAGACTCGACGAGCGGGGATACATCGTTCCGGGGTTGGGCGATGCCGGCGATAAAATTTTTGGGACTAAATGACAGATTCGCCAGCCTGAAAAAATAAGTCCCGGCCGGGCTAAGTTCCAGCTTTGTGCTGATTTCACAGGCGTTGCTGCTATCTTACAGGTTTTGTTACGGCTGTAAGCTTTCTGCACGCTACGATTTAACCGGGCTGTAATACTCACGTTATTATCAGCTGCTCTGGTCAGAGGCTGCCCCCGTTTCATTTCTGATGTTGAGTTGTGTTAAACTTAGCGGCGTTTTGTTCACCCGATTTTGAGGTCACCCTGGACACCCCGTTGCAGCTTTCACTGCCACTCTACCTGCCTGATGACGAAACCTTTGCCAGTTTCTGGCCTGGGGAAAACAGTGCATTACTGGCAGCACTACAGGATACACTAGAGCAGGATCAGGGCAGCTATTTTTATATCTGGGGGCGGGCTGGCAGTGGCCGCAGTCATTTGTCACACGCTGCTTGCAGTGCTCTTTCAGGCCGCCATCTGGCTGTGGGCTATGTTCCTCTGGACAAGCGAGCCTGGTTTGTGCCGGAGGTTCTGGAAGGAATGGAACAGCTGGCACTGGTCTGCATTGATAATATTGAGTGTATTGCCGGGGATACATGCTGGGAGATGGCTATATTTAATCTCTACAATGCGATTCTCGAAGCGGGTAATACGCGGCTGATTATTACCGGTGACCGGCCGCCACGTCAATTAAACCTGACATTGCCCGATCTGGTATCACGTCTCGGCTGGGGGCAAATTTACCGGCTGCAACCACTCTCCGATGAGGATAAGATTCAGGTACTCCAGTTGCGAGCCCGGCAGCGCGGGTTTGAGCTTCCTGAAGATGTCGGTCGTTTCCTGTTAAAGCGCCTTGATCGTGAAATGCGTACGCTGTTTATTATTCTGGACCAACTGGATCGGGCATCCATCACTGCACAGCGTAAGTTAACTATTCCTTTTGTCAAAGCTACTCTGACGCTCTGACGCTCTGAATTTCTCAGTCAGGCAGGTTCGCTGTGAAACAGCTCCAGCACCTGCTGTGGCGGCCGTCCGAGCTTTGCGCGCTCGCCGCTAATAACAATCGGACGTTCAATCAGCACGGGGTATGTAGCCATCGCCTCCAGCAACGCCGCTTCACTTAGCGCGGGATTATCAAGGCCAAGCTGTTGGTAGCACGCTTCTTTAGTACGCATCAGTTGCCTGGCATGATTGAAACCGAGCTGTTTTATTATGCGCGCAAGGGTGGTGATGTCGGGAGGAGTGTTGAGATAATCGACTATTTTAATCGTGATGTCGCGTGTTTGTAGCAGCGCCAAAGTTTCCCGGCTTTTACTGCATAGTGGATTATGATAAATAGTAACGCTGTTCATGTTGATACTGTCCTGATTAAGTGAATTTGGGTTGTTACCGGGCAGGCGTAACTGAGATCCGGATGATTCTGGGTAAATCTGGCCAGTGATTATGACCGCTGATACTGGCTAAAAATCTGCTGTAACCGGCGAAGCTGATCGATGCGGGCATCATAACGAGCCTGTTCAAGACTGCCCAGACGGGCCGATGCGCTGGCATTACTCAATGCCCGAATCGCCTGATCAATCCTGCCTGTGAGAGCAAAAATCTCGGCCCGTGCGGCCAGTTCTTCATTTTTCCTGCGCTGTGCGGCCAGCGCCTGTGCGAGCAGGTCCCAGCCATTCAGATCTTGTTTATGGCTCCAGGTATAACGATTGAGGATGGACGCGGCTTCGTCAGGCTGGTGATTTTCAAGATACGCATTCGCCAGATTAAGCGTTAATACTGGATTGTTAATGTCTGGTGCTGACAGTAATCGTTTAATGGCCATCCGGGGTTGTTTAAGCCCAATACTGATGTCGGTTATTGCATCCAGTAACCAGAGATTACTGGGATCTTTTGCCAGCATTGTATCAATAATCTTTTTAGCCTGGTCGAAGCTCTTATCCTGCATTAGTATCAATGCCCTGCCATACTGAGCCGCTGCCTGCTGGCGACGATTACCTCTGGCCCAGGTATGAAATAAAGTACTGCCGGGCTGGTCCTGCCTTCTGGAATACATGACTAAAACACGTGCCTTTGCCATATAAAAATTTAGTGAAGAATCTGTTACTACTGATTTCATCTGGCTGGCACGGTTGCGGGCATCGGCAAGACGACTGTCAGGCAGTGGGTGGGTGAGTAGTATTTCCGGCGGCTTATTGCCGTAAAGCGTCTGGTCTGCTAGTTTTTGTAAAAAGTCGGGCATTGCCTGGGGGTCAAAGCCGGCTCGCTGGAGTAGCTGAATACCAATGCGGTCTGCCTCTTCCTCATTCTGTTGAGTAAAGCTGATTACGCTCTGTTGAGTGCCGGCCAGCGTGCCTGTCAGGGAGGCCATTCCGAGTTGTGGGTTAGCCATTGCCAGTAAAATTGAACCTAATGCACCTACCCAGGTCAGGGGGGCATTACGTTTCTGATCTGCTATTGCCCGTGCGAGATGGCGCTGGGTAACGTGGGAGATCTCATGGGCCAGGACCGAGGCGACCTGACCTTCATTATCTGTATAATTAAATAGCGACGAATAGAGCACCACATTACCGCCAAAAAACGCAAAAGCGTTCAGCTCATCATTATTCATAAGCCAGAAATGGAAAGGGGTGCGTACTGACCAGGCCTTTGCCACCAGGCGCTGACCCAGTTTATTAAGATAATCATTCAGCAGGGGGTCGTTAATAAGCGGTGCATTGCCACGCAGCTGACGAATATAAAAATCCCCCATCTGCATCTCCTGATTAATCGAGAGGGTGCTGGAGGCAGTAATGCCTATATCAGGCAGATTATCGGTGACATCAGCATAAGCGGGCGGTGAGGGGGGGCAAAACAACCCTGCTAAGGTGTAAGCGGCAATTCTATACATCAACAGACGCGACATTAACACTGCCCTGAACAACAAAATTAGCTTTAATACACCGGGGTGGCTGCACGTTATATACCATCATGTTGACCATTTTTCTGTTTTATTCCTGCTTAATAGTCGTTTATTAAGCATACCATAGATAGCAAAAGGTGAGTCATATCATACGTGGTGATAGTTACCTTGCATTATGGAACATAATACTTTAATCAGTGTTACAAATTTAACCGCAGTATATGTATATGCAGTCTGGTGTAAAAAACGATGCCCCAGGCGTTTGTCAGACCGGCTGTGCAGATTTCAGATGTGTTGAATGATTTCAGGCATCGTAAAAAAATAATGAATTATTACAGATTGCGTTAAACTCGCTGATATTTTCTTAAAAGGGAGAAATAAATGCTGGCATTGTTAAAGCAGTGGTATCGTCGGCGCTTTAGCGATCCCCAGGCGATTGCTTTATTGATTATCCTGGTGGGCGCTTTTTGTATCGTCTACTTTTTCAGTGGCCTTCTGGCCCCACTTTTAGTGGCGGTGGTAGTTGCTTATCTGCTGGAGTGGCCAACATCCCGTCTGGTGCAACTGGGTTGCTCACGCACGCTGGCAGCGTCGTTAATTATACTACTTTTCGCCAGTATCTTATTGATTATGATGCTGGTGGTATTCCCGGTAGTCTGGCAGCAGGGTACTCATCTGAGCCATGATCTGCCTACCATGCTTAATAATTTCTACCATTACGCTATGGGCCTGTCAGAACGTTTCCCACAAATAATGGACACAGGCATTGTTGATATTTTAATTGACGACATGCGCAATCGTTTTAGTAGTCTGGGAGGGCAGCTGGTCAGATTCTCAATGGCATCACTGGTTGGCTTAATGACGCTGGCTATTTATCTGATTCTGGTGCCAATGATGGTTTTTTTCTGTTAAAGGATAGTGGAATATTACGACAACAGGTGCTGCGTTTTCTGCCGAGTAACCGGGGCCTGGCTGATAAGGTATGGTTTGAAATGAATCAGCAAATTACCAACTACATTCGTGGCAAGGCACTGGAGATGGTAATTGTCGGTATTGCCAGCTGGATAGGTTTCATCGTTACCGGTCTCAATTATGCGTTGCTACTGGCGGTGCTGGTGGGTTTTTCGGTAATGATTCCCTACATTGGACTGGTCGTTGTTACGATACCTGTTATAGGAGTAGGCCTGTTCCAGTGGGGGCTTAGCGGTGATTTCTGGTCTATGCTGATAATTTATCTGGTTATTCAGGCCCTGGATGGCAATATTCTGGTCCCGATATTCTATTCAGAAGTAGTTAATCTGCATCCGCTGGTGATCATGATGTCAGTGGTGGTATTTGGTGGATTGTGGGGTTTTTGGGGCGTGTTTTTTGCGATTCCTCTGGCAACACTGATAAAAACGGTACTGCACGCCTGGCCAGATGATATACCGTTGTCCATCGATGAGAATCAACCGCACTTAACTAAAAAATAACAAACGGACCTTCTTAAAGCAGAGGGTCCGCTACGGTTGTGATTAAACTGCCTCTGACTGGAGGTAATTTAGCACAATGTCATGGTGATCGCTGGTTTTGAACTCGGTAAACACTTTCTCAATTTTGCCATCACCACGAATCAAAAAGCTGATACGATTAATGCCGAAATAGGTTTTACCCATGAAGCTCTTTTCCCCCCACACGCCGAATTGTTCACAGACCTGATGATCTTCGTCAGAAAGTAGTGTGAAATTCAGCATTTCTTTTTCAACGAAGCGTGACAGTTTTTCTGGTTTATCGGTGCTGATACCCAATACTTCCACTCCGGCATCCTTCAGCTGATCGAGGTTATCACGAAGACCACAGGCCTGAACGGTGCAGCCTGGTGTCATGGCTTTAGGGTAAAAGTAAATTAGAACACGCGCGCCTTCAAAGTCTGCCAGATTTACTTGTTCGCCATCCTGGTCAGGCAAGCTAAATTGCGGAGCCATATCACCGGCTTTAAGTAGATTCATCACTGCTCTCCGTTATCTT
Organism: uncultured Enterobacteriaceae bacterium; assembly: GCA_936920625.1. Lineage (GTDB taxonomy): Bacteria > Pseudomonadota > Gammaproteobacteria > Enterobacterales > Enterobacteriaceae > Izhakiella. The sequence goes on along the minus strand of CAKZHC010000014.1, from coordinate 46,253 downwards.
TTTATGCTGTGGATAAGTCACGACGCTTTATAGTGCCCCGTGCATTTTAGTTCTGTATATTGATTATTAAAAGCCTGTTTAATCCAGGAGGCGTCGCAGGGTGTGGACAAGGGGGCGGCAATCTGGATATATAGAGATGGTAGCTGATCTTTCTCCGTTAGTTTAGTTTTAGAAACCAGCTCAGCAACACTAATCTGGTGAAAACAGCAAAAAGCTGTAAACCGTTTAATCATATGAGGTGAGTCTGCCATCTCAACGTGTGTTCCAATGGTTTATGCTTTTCGACGCCCAGGTTCCCTCTGATATAATCAGCAGGCCCAATTCGGTGTCAATATTTGACAGAGTGGGGTTGTTCAGATTAATAGTGTTGTGACTGCCTAAAAGTAACATAATAAAAGTGAACCTTTCACATATATATGGCAAATCCGCTGTTTCCAGTATTACATCCGTAATGATGGATATCGCGGATGATGATATTGATGACGTTAGTACTATCAACGACCAGAGCAATAATGACCTGATAAGTTGAGTCGTGGTAATGGCAACATATTTTTCCTGTTAAGCAATACTTATAATAATAAGGTAAACATAAAAAAAAAACTGACAAGGGCCCACGGGAATATGGCCGCTTGCTTTTCTCCACTGGTCAAACGTACCATGATGCAGAGGTTTGTCGAGAGGAGAGCAAATGTTCACGGGAAGTATTGTCGCACTGATTACACCTTTGGATAATAAAGGCCACGTTTGTCGGGCGAGTCTAAAAAAGTTAGTTGATTATCATGTGAAAAATGGAACCTCTGCGATCGTTTCCGTTGGGACTACTGGCGAATCTGCCACGCTAAGTCATCAGGAACATGTTGATGTAGTTATAGCGACACTCGAGCTGGCAGACGGACGTATTCCGGTGATTGCGGGTACGGGTGCTAACGCCACGACGGAAGCTATCGCCCTGACCGAAAAGTTTGAAGAGAGTGGTGTTGCGGGCTGCCTGACCGTTGTACCCTATTACAATCGCCCTACTCAGGAGGGGCTATACCAGCACTTCAGCGCGATTGCGCGAAGTACAAAGCTGCCGCAGCTTTTATACAATGTGCCGTCCCGGACCAGTTGCGATATGTTACCTGAAACTGTCGGGCGTCTTGCGGAGATTGAAAATATTGTTGGTATCAAAGAGGCCACAGGGAATTTATCCCGTGTTGCTGCGATCCGGGCACTGGTGGATGATAACTTCATCATTGTTAGTGGTGACGACGCGACAGCGCTCGATCTGATGCAGCTTGGAGGTCAGGGGGTTATTTCAGTTACAGCCAACATTGCAGCGGCGGAGATGGCAAATCTTTGCGCGTTAGCCAAAGAGGGTAATTTCGCGGAAGCGTGTCGTCTTAATCAGCGTTTGATGCCGCTACACCTTCAGCTCTTCTTTGAACCCAACCCCACGCCGGTGAAATGGGCGGCATATAAATTGGGGTTAATCCTGACCGATACACTGCGTCTGCCAATGCTGCCGTTAAGTGCGGCAGGTGAACCAGTGGTCTGGCAGGCGTTAAAACAGGCAGGTCTGCTGTAAGTCTGGAGAGAATTAATGGTTTTTACAGTAAAGAAGCCCCTGCTGGCTGGGACGCTGGGGCTTTGTGCCTCGATGTTACTGACCGGGTGTGGTTACAATCAAAGTTATATACGTCAGGCTGATGATGGTGATTCGTATCTGAAAGCTTCCGGGCTGGAAGCATTGCATTCCCCTTCTGGCATGATCCTGCCGATTCAGAATGATAAATATGCTCCACCCTTTGCGGGCAGCAACGGGCCTGTGGGTAAGCAGCTGGATATACGCCCGCCTGCTCAGCCTCTGGCATTAATCGATGGAACCCGTTCTCAATTTTCAGGTAATAGCGCAGCTTTGCTATTTGATGATAATGACAGCGCTGGTCGTCTCTGGTCACAAGTTGTCAGTGTGATTAATGCCCGCCATTTCCCAATTGCCAGCCAGCAGAATGCTAGCCAGTCACTGACAACAGACTGGATTGTGTGGGATCGTGCTGACGAAGATGATAAGTATAGCGGGCGCTATCAAATTGATGTACAGCAGCAAGGGTATCATCCGCAGCTGACAGTGCGTCTGCTGGCGCTACAGCAAAAGGGCAAAGACATTACCTCTGCGCTGGAAATTCAGCGTTACACCATGCAGATGTTCAACGAACTAAGTACCGCGTTAGCACAGGGGGAGAGCAGTAATAATGCTGTTACCAGCCCCACGACTATGCAGCTCAACGTACAGAGTGGTGCGGATGAAACTGGTTTGCCAGCGCTGATTGTACGTGGTTCGTTTGACACAGTCTGGCAGCGTTTGCCGCAGGCGTTGAAGCGGATTGGCCTGACACCAGGCGATAACAATCGCTCCCAGGGGAGCCTGAGTATAAGTTATAAATCTCCCGGAACTCACACATGGGATAAACTTGGTGTTAAAGATCCTGCTCTGCCCCAGGGTAATTATAAGATTCAGGTGGGAGATCTTAACAACCGCAGCACTCTACAGTTTTTGAATTCGAAAGGACAAACTCTCAGCCAGTCACAAAATGATGCCTTGGTAGCTGTTTTCCAGGCGGCGCTGAATGAGTAGCAGAGACTGCGCTATGGTTCACCGGAGCGCTGCTCCGGTTTTTGATTCAAGGTCCGCAGCTGTCCGGATAAAAATGGTTAGAAACTTAATCTGGCGCGGCTGGGTCTGGTATTACTGGAGTTAACGCAAAATGCAAAAGCAAGCCGAGTTATATCGTGGCAAAGCAAAAACAGTCTACAGCACTGAAAACCCTGATCTGCTTATCCTTGAGTTCCGCAATGACACATCAGCGGGGGATGGTGCACGCATCGAACAGTTTAATCACAAAGGCGCAATTAACAATAAATTTAACCATTTCATCATGAGCAAGCTGGAAAAGGGCGGAATACCCACTCAACTGGAGACGATGCTGTCTGAAAACGAAGCGCTGGTAAAACGCCTCGAGATGGTGCCGGTTGAGTGCGTGGTGCGTAACCGGGCGGCGGGTTCACTGGTCAGACGCCTGGGCGTAGAGGAGGGTTGTGTGCTTGATCCTCCGTTGTTCGACCTGTTTTTAAAAAACGACGCTTTGCACGATCCGATGATTAATGAGTCTTACTGCGAAACCTTTGGTTGGGTAAGTAAAGTTCATCTGGAACGTATGCGCCAGCTAACATTCAAAGCAAATACGTTGCTTTCGTTACTTTTCGCTGATGCCGGGCTCATTCTTGTGGACTTTAAACTGGAATTTGGCCTGTTCAAGGGGGAAGTGACGCTGGGTGATGAATTCTCTTTAGATGGTGCACGTCTGTGGGATGCGCGCACTATGGACAAAATGGATAAAGACCGTTTTCGCTTGAATCTGGGAGGGTTGATCGAATCATACCAGGAAGTTGCACGCAGGCTAGGTATCAGCCTCGACTAAGACATCTCTAAGCCATATTCAGTCAGTTCGGCGGCACCGGCTGGTTTTCCTCATTTGCCAGGCTAGAATTTTTTATCATGAGGTAATAACCAGAGGTGGGTCTATGCGCTGGAAAGGTCATCGTACCAGTAAAAATGTAGAAGATCGTCGTAATCTGTCAGCACCAGCTGGTGGCAGCGGTCCGCGTATTCCCCGCGGTAAAGGGAGCCTCATTCTGCTGATTATCGTTGTGGTTGCAGGTTTCTTTGGTTACGATCTCAGCACGTTCCTGGATGGTGGGTCAGCACCATTCAGTGGGCAGTTACAGCAGGGCTCTTCGCCTCGCGAAGCCGAGGATGCTAAGTTTAGCTCTGTTATTTTCGCCTTCACTGAAGATCTCTGGCAGTCTCAGTTTAAAGCGTCAGGAGCAACCTGGAAGCCAGCGAAATTAGTGCTGTACCGTGACTATGTAACCACAGGCTGTGGCATGAGCGAGTCGGCGATGGGGCCTTTTTACTGCCCCGCAGATAGCAAAGTCTATATTGACCTCTCATTCTATGACGATATGCAACATAAACTTGGCGCAGGCGGTGAGTTTGCTCAGGGCTATGTTATTGCTCATGAAGTCGGGCATCATGTGCAGAACCTGCTTGGTGATTGGCAAAAACTTAACCGGATGCAATATGGCGTCAGTGTAGTTAAAGCTAATCAGTTGTCGGTAAAATATGAGTTACAGGCAGACTGTTACGCCGGTTTCTGGGGCCATTACATGCAGCAGCGGGGTATTCTGGAGCCAGGCGACTTGCAACAGGCTCTCGATGCTGCCGCCGCATCAGGTGATGATCGTCTACAGGCACGTTACCGGGATAGTGTTGTGCCAGACAGTTTTACTCATGGAACCTCCGCACAACGTTATTACTGGTTTAAACGCGGTTATGACAGTGGAGACCCTGCCAGTTGCAATACTTTTCAGTAAATAAGCTGAGGCGCTTTAGTGCTCAGATGGCAAACAGAGGTCTGCGCCGTCTGGCGGTGATCAGTGGCGATCCCGCCTGGTGTTCAGCGCAGGCTGCATGCTGGCAGCATACTCTGCCAGGTGACTGGCCGGAGATTACCGGCAAGAAGCATAGCCCCCGCTGCACGGGCCCCTCTGACATCAAAAAACTACTCGGCCGCGAATATCTGCATGGAATATTTGACGCTCTTGATGGGTTTCATGCGGAAGCATTCGCTGCGCTTGCCGGAACACTGAGATCGGGTAGCTGGCTGTTATTACTGATTCCACCGCTGGATCGCTGGCACCATTATCCAGATCTCGACTCATTACGCTGGAGCGGGCTGGCCAACCCTGTTACCACCCCTCATTTTGTTGGTTTTTTGCGCCGCGCTATTCTGAGCGACCAAGGCGTGCTGCTCTGCCAGCAGGGTAGCAAAATTGCGTGGCCAGATAATTTGCCCTTTCCCTTCTGGCGGTTTACTAACCGTCAGCAGCAGGCACTCTGCCAGAAGCTACTGACGGCACCACTGGGTATTTATGTGGTCACTGCGTCGCGGGGAAGAGGGAAGTCAGCACTGGCCGGAATGCTGGCGCGGCGCTGGCCGGGGCGCTGCTGGGTCACGGCACCTTCGCGCGCGGCGGCGGAGGTGCTTGCACAGTTTGCCGGTGACCGGTTTTCGTTTATCGCGCCGGATCAGCTTATCGCCGGATTTGCCTGCAAGCCGCCAGCGGATGTTGACTGGCTGCTCATCGACGAAGCCGCTGCTATTCCTTCATCTCTGTTACAGCAATTGATTGCGATCTTTCCAAGGGTGCTGCTCACTACTACCATTCAGGGATATGAGGGAACGGGCCGGGGGTTTGTCCTGAAATTTTGTGCGGATTTGCCCAAGGTAACACTTTATACGTTGCACGAACCGATGCGCTGGGCGCAACGAGATCCGCTGGAGTCGTGGACTGAACGAGCGTTACTATTTAGCGAACCTGAGCCAGCGACGAGTGAAGGTGCAGTAACACTGCGTACCCTGGAGCAGTCAGAGTGGGGGCAACCTGGTTCACAGCCTGGCAGGCTCTACCAATTACTGAGCAGTGCACACTATCGTACATCGCCACTCGATTTACGGCGCATGATGGATGCGCCGGGTCAGCATTTTAGCGTGATGAGCCGCCGGGGAGAGGTACAGGGAGGCGTGTGGCTGGTTGATGAGGGTGAACTGCTCCCATCTCTGGCCTGGCAGATTTGGGCGGGGTTCCGGCGCCCCCCAGGCAATCTGGTTGCTCAGTCGCTGGCCGCCCATGGCGGACTACCGCTGGCACCCACACTGCGGGCCAGGCGTATTACCCGGATTGCGCTGGTACCGTCATTGCGACGACAGGGGTGGGGTAAAAAACTGGTAGCAGCCGCGGTGTCTGAGGCTGGAGAGTGTGATTACCTCTCTGTCAGCTTTGGTTTTAGTGCGCCTCTCCTGGCTTTCTGGCAGGCCTGTGATTTTCAACTGGTGCGAATTGGCACTCATCGCGAAGCCAGCAGTGGCTGCTATGCTGCCATGGTGCTCAGAGCAATTTCACCTGCGGGCAGGCAATTACTGGCGCAGGCCCGTCGCCGATTCGCAGATGAGCTTGGCTGGTTACTGGAAAGAATAGCGCTCCCTGAACTGGGGTCAGTCTGTCGTGCTGAACGGCTGCCAGATGAGCAGGACTGGCTGGAGCTGGCGGGATTTGCGTTTGCTTCGCGTCCTTTCGAGGCGACGCTTGCTCCACTGGGGCGGCTGGTGCTCCATAGTGAGGTGCCGCTGCCGTTGTTAAGTGGCTCGATTTTGCATCAGCGCTCTGTAGCCGGGCTCTGTCACGAGCATGCGCTTGCCGGTCGCCGGGCCCTGATATGTCGCTGGCGTGAGGAGGCGGCACAAGGGCTGTATGCGCTTGATGCTCGCCTGACTGACAAACTGCGCAGGCAGGTTTATCTGATACGGCAAGAATGGCACCGGCCCTTATCTGAAGTAACAATGCCAGACGCGTCAGGCTGAATCTTCCAGCCTGACGAATGGAACATTGGCTGGTCAGGGTTTTTTAGGCCAGTCGTCGTCGTCCCATTGTGCGTTATTATCACGGTGGGGCGGTAGCTTAGGTTTATTGTTAAGAAATTTCTTCACATCAATTCGTCTCAGGTCCCGATATACATTGATTAGCACTACCACCATCAGCAGGATGATGATAAGCCACCAGTACTCAGCAAGCCACGCCATACGCTCTTTACTCTGTTTCAGGCAATAAGTTGCTCCAGGATGTTCTGATAAATTAAACTCAGCAGCTGGAGGTCGGTGATTTTCACACACTCATTTACTTTGTGAATTGTCGCGTTCAGAGGCCCCAGTTCGACCACTTCTGAGCCCATTCGGGCTATAAAACGTCCATCTGATGTGCCGCCATCTGTTCTTAACTGAGGCCTGTATTGAGTATAGCGTTCAATAGCATCAGTAACAGCCTCTACCATTTTGCCCTGCGGAGTGAGGAAAGGCTGCCCCGACAGTTTCCAGTCAAGGTGATAATCAAGATGGTGGGCTGTCAGCATAGCTTCAACCCGTTCGCGAATCTGTTGTTCGGTTAGTTCGCTACTGAAGCGAAAGTTAAACTGAAGCGACAAAGTGCCGGGAATGACATTGGTCGTGCCATCTCCTGCATGAATTGTGGTTATCTGCATCGTTGTAGCAGGGAAAAAGGCATTACCCTGATCCCATGACGTGGTAACGAGTTGATTAAGGAAGGGCAGGGCGTGATGTATGGGATTCTCTGCCAGTTGTGGATAGGCAACGTGCCCCTGCACGCCATGAATGGTAAGTGAGGCATTCAGAGAACCCCGGCGGCCATTTTTCACTACATCACCAAGGTGCTCGTTGCTGGATGGCTCACCTACCAGACAGTAATCAAGCCTTTCTTTGCGTGCTGTCAGCGCCTCAACGACTTTTACAGTACCATTCCGGGCACTGGCCTCTTCATCTGATGTAATGAGAAAAGCAATACGCCCCTGATGATCAGGCTTCGCTGCAACAAACCGCTCTGCTGCCACTACCATTGCGGCCAGTGATCCTTTCATATCTGCGGCGCCGCGGCCAAACAACATACCATCACGGATAGCAGGATCGAAGGGGGGCGAGCTCCAGTGCTCCTCATCGCCGGCAGGGACTACATCGGTATGCCCGGCAAAAGCGAGGGTTTTGCCCCGGCCCCGCCAGGCCCACAGATTAAGCGTATCGCCAAATGGCATCGGTTCGACAGTAAAACCGATAGCTTGTAGTCGGGCAGCGATAATGGCTTGGCAGCCAGCATCATCAGGACTGATAGAAGGACGGCGGATCAACTGTTGTGCGAGAGTGAGTACCGGACAGACCATCAGCTGTTCTCCGCGATAAACTGCATATAGTGTTGTTGATCAAATCCTGACAACATAGCTCCGTTATCGGCACAAAGTAGTGGGCGCTTGATTAGCGCTGGCTGTTCGAGCATCACAGCAAGGGCACTGTCTGCATCGTTGATGCTGTCACGTCTGACACTTTCAAGTTTACGCCAGCTGGTGCCTCGTGTGTTGAGCAGCGCTTTATAACCTAGCGTACTGATAAAACGTTGAAGCAGCGCTGCATCCACACCATCAAGACGGTAATCATGAAACTGTACCTCAACATGGTGTTGTTGCAGGAACCTGCGCGCTTTTTTGACCGTATCGTAATTTTTCAAACCGTACATTTTTAACATTTTGCCGATTTCCTTCGTGAAATAGGGATCATACTCAACATTATTGATTTGCAAATGCGTTAGTTTACAGAAGTGCCGGGATTAAGGTAGCAGATGTGATGGCAGAGGGTCGTTTTATTGGGGAGAGTAATATAGTGAATTATATGGAAAATTCTTCAGTGCATAAAGTCGAAGAAAATCAGTCTGTTATTGTGATAAGACGTGTTAAAGAGAGCCGTTGTGATCAGTTTAATCGGGTGGTAGAAGCTGTTCTGACCGATCATCCGGATGCCACAACCCATATCGATAGTGATAGTGGCAGTTATGACATTGTTATCATCGCCAAATAAATCCTGCTTGATGGCAGTTGGTAATCATGGGCATTTTCTGGCTAACTGATCGTAAGTGGCATTGGGTCTCATCTCGTTTTTTGAGAGCATTCTCTTATTTTCTATTAGTCAGAGTAATTATTACCCCCAGGTTATTAGCATTCCCTGATAGCATAGTTCCGCGCTGGTAAGTTATGACCATAGCAGCCATAAAAATTAGCCCTGACTCACATAGTGGCCGGGCCAGGTGCGGGAGGATAAATTGTCTGATTAGGATGCTGCTAACTTTTTGCATAACCTCGTTTTTAAATTAAAACGCTATTCGGTTTATGCTGTGTGGCTGCTTCTTATACAAAACTTTGTCCAAACCTGAACGATTTTAGTTTAGACTAGCAGGTTGTTTTTGCCAGTAAGCTCATTAGATATGAGTGTAATATATGGCGATTTGAATTTTATCAGCATGTATCATCCCTGCCGCAAGGATTAGCATCAGTTCAGAGTGGGGCAGGATTCCCGGCGCGAGGGGTATCTGCAATGTTAAGTAAAACTGTGGTGGCTGTAATATAACTTATTCATCTTATTGTGATAATTGAAAGCGTGAATCCCAAATGATGAGCGCATATAAATAAAACAAATGACCAGGTATTGAAAATGCATCAGGAAGAACATCTGATAATAGCAAGACGTGCCGCCCGGAGGCGGTGGTTAAATTCACATGATTCCGGCTATCAGCAGGCAATGAGTAACCGTCAGGTTCAGATGATAGCTATTGGAGGAGCAATAGGCACAGGCCTTTTTCTGGGAACAGGTGAACGGCTCCAGCTTGCGGGACCAGCACTCGCTCTGGTCTATCTAATCTGCGGTATTTTCTCTTTTTTCATCGTGCGTGCTCTTGGCGAGCTGGTATTGCACCGGCCTTCGAGTGGCAGCTTTGTTTCTTATGCGCGTGAATTCATGGGCGAAAAAGCATCCTATGTAGCAGGCTGGATGTATTTTTTGAACTGGGCGATGACAGGGATTGCTGACATTACGGCGGTCTCGCTTTATATGCACTACTGGGGTGCTTTTGTCGATGTTCCGCAATGGATCTTCGCGCTTGGTGCGCTGGCTATTATCACGGTGATGAATCTGATTGGTGTTAAGTGGTTCGCGGAAATGGAGTTTTGGTTTGCCCTGATTAAAGTACTCACCATCGTTATATTTCTGATTGTCGGCGTCGTGTTTTTGGGATCCGGTCATCCATTAGATGGCCATACTACCGGGCTCAGCCTGATTCGTGATAATGGTGGCATCTTTCCTAAAGGGATACTGCCCGCCTTTGCGCTGACGCAGGGCGTTGTTTTTGCTTTTGCGGCTACTGAAATGGTTGGGGTTGCTGCGGGTGAATGTAAGGATGCTAAAAACATTGTACCCAAAGCCATTAATAGCGTTATCTGGCGTATTGCACTGTTTTATGTTGGTTCGGTGTTGCTGTTGGTTTTATTGTTGCCCTGGGACGTGTACCGGGCGGGTGAGAGCCCTTTTGTCACTTTTTTCTCCAAACTCGGTGTGCCCTATGTTGACAGCATCATGAATGTTGTTGTGCTTACAGCTGCACTGTCGAGTCTTAACTCCGGGCTTTATGCCACAGGGCGGATACTACGCTCAATGTCAAATGGGGGATCGGCGCCAAAATTTCTGGCAATGATGAACGGTAACCAGGTCCCCTATATGGGTATTTTGGCCACCACTGCGGTTTATGCAGTCGGGGTGTATCTCAACTATATTGTGCCGAACAAAGTATTTGAAATCGTGCTTAACCTGGCCTCTATAGGGATCGTTTCCTGCTGGGGTTTTATTGTTCTCTGCCAGATGCGTTTACGTAAAGCGATAAAAGCGGGTAAGGCTGAATATGTTAGTTTCAAAATGCCCGGTGCACCTTTTACTGCCTGGCTGACGCTGGTATTTTTGGCAGCGGTAGTCGTACTGATGGCCTTCGACTATCCAGAGGGTACCTGGACCGTGGCTGCTATACCGCTTTTGATTGTGTTGCTGGTTTGGGGCTGGTTTGGTGTACGTAAACGCGTCAAACAAATTCTGCAACAGCACGAGATTGACTCTCAAAAACAGCATTAATTAACGTCGCTTGTGTTATCACAGCGAACTCCCTCCGCCCGCCCGGAGGGAGTCTCAGCGGGTAGTATCTGCCAGGCTGTCATGTATCTCATCCCCGTCAGCCGAATAACGAGGGTATTTATGTACAGCACATTAGCAGTAATTGAGCAGTGTCTTAGCATGATTAACCACGTTTTCAACGGTAAACCCAAAGGCGGGGAACAGGTCTTCGGCGGTGGCTGATTCACCAAAGGTGCTGATGCCTGCAATTTTGCCATTGAGGCCAACATATTTATACCAGTATTCCGGCACACCTGCTTCTACCGCTACCCGCGCTGTCACTGCTGAAGGCAGTACGGATTCCCGCCACGCCGCGTCCTGATGGTCAAATCGGTCAGTACATGGCATAGAAACTACGCGCACCCGGTATCCCTCACTTATCAGCTTTTCGGCAGCCAGCAGTGTTATCGTTACTTCAGAGCCTGTGGCAATCAGAATCACCTGTGGTGTGCCATCGCAATCCTTGAGCGCATAACCGCCGCGCTCAATGTGACTTACCTAGGCCTGTGTGCGCGTTGCTTGCGTTAAGTTCTGACGTGACAAAATCAGCGCGGTAGGGCCGTGGTGGCGTGCGACTGCCTCCTTCCATGCCACAGCGGTTTCAACCTAGTCACAGGGGCGCCAGACGCTAAGATTTGGTGTCATACGCAGGCTGGCGAGCTGTTCAACCGGCTGGTGCGTTGGGCCATCTCCCCCCAGTCCGATAGAGTCGCGGGTATATACAAGGATCTGGCGTGCCTTCATTAGTGCGGCCATACGTACGGCATTCCGGGCATATTCGACAAATGTCAGGAAGGTGGCGCTGTAGGGGATAAATCCTCCATGGTGAGCGATACCGTTAGCAATAGCGGTCATACCGAATTCACGCACGCCATAGTGGATATAATTTCCAGCACTATCTTCAGTTAATGGTTTCGAACCAGACCATAGTATCAGATTGCTGGGGGCCAGATCGGCTGAGCCCCCGAGCAGTTCCGGCAGCAATTCACCATAAACATCCAGGGTATTCTGTGAAGCTTTGCGGCTGGCGATGTTTTGTGGTTTTGCCTGCAATTGTGCAATGAACCTGTCGGTTGCTTTCATCCAGTTCTGTGGCATATCTCCCTGTTGGCGCCGGATGAATTCCGCCGCCAGCCGCGGGTGGGCTTTCTTACAAGCGGAAAAGGTTTTCTGCCAGCGTGATTCGTATTCGTGCCCACGGGATCTGGCATCCCATTCTGCGTAAATGTTTGTGGGGATTTCAAATGGAGGATAGTGCCAGCCTAACTGTTTGCGAGTTGCCGCAACCTCCTCTTCACCAAGCGCTGTGCCGTGTACTTCCTCCGTCCCGGCTTTATGCGGGGAGCCAAAACCAATAGTGGTGTGACAAATCAGTAGCGAGGGTTTATCGGTGACTTGTTGTGCTTCTTTTATCGCCTCCGCTACTGCCTGACTGTTGTGACCATCGATATCGCGGATAACGTGCCAGTGGTAAGCTTCAAATCGGCCTGGGGTGTCATCGGTAAACCAGCCCTTAACCTTACCGTCAATTGAGATGCCGTTGCTGTCATAAAAGCCAATCAGCTTACCGAGCTTCAGTGTACCTGCCAGAGAGCAGGCCTCGTGAGAGATCCCTTCCATCAGGCAGCCATCGCCCATAAATAGCCAGGTATGATGATCAACAATCTGATGCCCCGGACGGTTGAACTGTGCAGCCAGAGTGCGTTCAGCAATGGCCAGACCGACGGCATTGGCTATTCCCTGCCCCAGCGGGCCGGTAGTGGTTTCGACGCCTGGGGTTAGTTCCTTCTCAGGGTGTCCTGGTGTGTGCGAGTGAAGCTGACGCAGGCGTTTTAGCTCTGCCATTGGCAGATCATACCCCGTAAGATGTAACAGCGAATACAGTAGCATGGCAGCGTGCCCGTTAGAGAGTACAAACCGGTCCCGATTACTCCAGGTGGGATTTTCAGGATTATGTTTAAGAAAATCACGCCAGAGTACTTCTGCAATATCCGCCATACCCATGGGGGCGCCAGGATGGCCTGATTTTGCTCTCTGGACGGCATCCATACTGAGTGCGCGAATTGCGTTAGCCAGTTCTCTGCGTGTGGGCATGATATTCTCCGTGACAGTTGAGATGGGCTGGGTATCGTTCTGACAGCGCAACAAAGGTCATTGCTGTGTCTGCGACTGCTCAGAGTCGTGCTGCTAACATATCTTCAAGTTGTTGTTGCGCGCTGGCGAAGGAGCGAATACCTTCCGCCAGTTTTTCTACCGCCATGGGGTCCTGATTATGCTGCCAGCGAAATTCAGCCTCAGAAAGGGGTGCTGGCGGGTTATAGTACGACGCTTGGGGTGAAAGCATACGTTCAACTGGCCCTGCGTTAGTCTGTAGTTCTTTTAACAGATCGGGTGAAATCGTTAGACGATCATAGCCTGCCAGCGCCAGAATCTGTTCGGTTTTGCGAAAGCTGGCTCCCATGATGACGGTGTTGTAGCGATGTTTTTTGTAATAGTCGTAAATGTGACGGACGGATTTGACGCCCGGATCATCATCTGCCACATAAGGGCTGAGAGGCTGACGGTCGTTATACCAGTCGTAAATTCGCCCGACGAAGGGTGAGATCAGAAATACGCCCGCTTCTGCACAGGCACGAGCCTGTGCAAACGAGAATAGCAGCGTAAGGTTACAGTTGATTTTGTTCTCCTCCAGCTCCTCCGCGGCGCGAATTCCCTCCCAGGTAGAGGCCAGTTTGATAAGGACTCGCGAGCGATCAACACCGTTTTCTTCATACATGCGAACTAGTTTTTCAGCTTTCGCCACGCACATGCCGCGATCAAAAGACAGGCGGGCGTCCACTTCGGTTGAAACACGGCCCGGAATATGCCTGACGATTTCGCTGCCCAAATTGATTGCTACCTGGTCGCTGGCGTTGATTATCTGAGTTTTTTTGCTGCCTCCCTGTTTTTTAGCACGCACAACAGCATCATCTATCAAATGTTTATATGTACGGATGCCTGCTGCCTTCAGAATCAGTGAAGGATTGGTAGTAGAATCCTGCGGGTGATATTGGCGAATAGATTCGATGTCACCACTATCCGCCACAACGATAGTGTACTGTTTTAATGCATCAAGCTGATTCATGACGTAACTCCTTGGTATACTGATTTACAGCGTTATGGCAGGCTATCTTCTTTTCTGGCAAATATGATGGCAGTGATTCAGGCACGTGAGCTGGCCTGTTTTCTGCCCTACGTCCGGCTTATCTGTTATGAGCCACGCCAGTTGTGGCGGGGTGTACCGGAATAGACAACACGGGATATCTGGTTTGCCCGCCGTATGAGCTAATGTCGTGAACAGGCGGACGGGGGTAAGCAGGTGTCCCTCCTGCAAAGGGTAGCAGATCTTACATTCTCTGCCCGTTCCTGCTGTTATGGGCGTTTACAGTGCTTTGTTATCCCCGGATGGGGGTAAATCACTGCTAGCGATAGTATGGGTAATGGCTTGTCATCTGTAGTGCCGGTGCTGTTTATCCTGCCATGGCGTGGTAATGAGGTGTATTGACGGTTAAAGCTACCAGAGGAAATGCACTGGCCACGGTGAGCTGTTAACAGTGGGCCTGCTGCTTGTACATTATTAACGGTGCGGGCCGGCGTATTTCGCCCGCTGTCGTTTCTTTTGTAATGGTCTGACATTACGTTTTTCTTTTTGTTATTAAAAGTCCTGTAGAGAATAAAAACTCTGTTAATGCGAATATGCTTAAAATTATAAATGAAAACTGAAATCCAAAGCGTGAAATCGTGATTGAATACAAATAAGGAAAACAATAAATCCCCACAAAATAAAAAAGGCTAAACAGAGTCAGGATACGCTTTCTTTCTTCATTAGTGGTTGCAGAACTCACCGATTCTGCCTGGATGAGTGGGTAAACCAGACCATAGGAGATACCTAAAAGTGCTGAGGGCACAATGTAATCAATATTGTTTTCAATATAAATGAACAAAAAAACAGATGCGGACATCATTATTAACAGGAAACATATAACTAATTTTCTCTCGAATCTCGAAATAAAACTGGCTAGCGTAAATCTGGACAAGATGACTGCGAGTGTATAGGTGATGTAGAAAAATGAAAAATCCAGCCCTTTATGCCCGGCGATTAACGTCTGAAAATTCATCATCGAGCTAAAAATGCAGGCACCAAGGAACACCATCATCAGACACAAAATAGTGGTAATGTCAGTAGCTATTTTGACTGATGAAGTGGTAACAACAGATTTTTTAACCTTTCCCAGCCTGTAAAAGCCAAACAAAAACATTGCGATTAAAGATAGCAGACATGCAAGGTAAAATGCATATGTAAGCGGGATATTATAATTAATTAGCTGTTTAGTGATGGCTGGTGCGATGCCTGAACCGAGCATATTAAAGGCAGAGATATAGCTAAAGTGGCGGCTGCGACTGGCGTCGGTACTCAATTCAGATACGATAATCGGCCCCATCGTATAGATCATTCCCCAGCCCATACCAAAAAGTACTCCTGCACACAGTAAAACAGTGCTATTTTCAGACAAAATTAAAAAAACAGAGAATGCGTAAATGAAACATCCCAGCGCTGCTAGTATTTCACTTTTTATTTTAGACTTCATAAGATGGATAATAATAAATGAAGAAATAACGCCTGCAAAACCGAGTGAAATAACTTTACCAGAAAAAGAGAGGTTGTATTTTAAATTTTCCGTAAGGTATAAGGGCAGAGTGAGTATAATACCATATGCAAACGATATTAGAAAAGAAGCAAGAAATACTAATGTTATCTTATTACGATGCATTACTCTTCCCTGTAAAACCATACACACGGATGGTTTTTATCTCTTTTTCCGAAATACTATTATGAGTATTTTTAATATAATTCGATAATGCTGAGATGCTAATATTGGCTGGTTTGGAACCAATACTCAGAAATTTGTATTTCACTATAATGCCTATTATTTCCATGAGTTGTCTCTGATACGAATCTTAACAAAAAAAACAATAGAGCAATATGTTAATTTTCTTTCTGTTAACACTGACTTTTTGCCATCTGCCCGGCGAATTGTGTATTCACCGTAACCTGTACCGCGGTCGTATACAGGCCGCCTGTTGAGCAGGCACGTAACAGATCTCTTTTTGACAGCTGGGGCTTTATCTCAATTTATTGGTAACTCTTATTATGTTCAGTGCTGCAAATTACCGGTAAAGCCGTATTAGTGCCATCGTGACGTTGCCGTAAGCCATCCGGCCGCCGGGGCGAAATCAACAATAAGTAGGCGCCCAGGGTCTCAGTTGCTAGAAAAACAGTCCATATCAGTGATATAACTTTCTGGTGGGTGGCGTGTTGGTATTCTTCTTCTGGCGGCATTTAGTCATAGCCCGGTAAAACAATATCAGAGGTAAAAACAGACTCTCACAGCACAGCAGGCGGGTAGTATCGCGCTGGCTGCTGAGAGCTGATATGCGATATGCTAATTCCCCTCCATTTAAGATGGCTGGGACGCTGATATTATGATCAACAGTCGATCATCAGTGTGATTGCGTAATCTGGCGTGTGTTTTTTGCATTTATTGCTGTTCTGGCGATGGGTTAGCGCTATGTGGGCAGCTTGTTTCGAAAATAACAGTAAGGAGTGGCATATGGATGAGCAGCTGAAACAGCAGGCTTTAGATTTTCATCAATTTCCAAATCCAGGAAAAATTCAGGTCACGGCCACTAAACCTCTGGCAACTCAACGGGATTTAGCACTGGCTTACTCCCCCGGCGTTGCTGCACCCTGCCTCGAAATTGCCCGCGATCCGCTGGCAGCTTATAAGTATACAGCCCGTGGCAATCTGGTTGCGGTGATCTCTAATGGCACCGCTGTGCTGGGCCTTGGAAATATTGGCGCGCTGGCAGGTAAGCCCGTCATGGAGGGCAAGGGGGTGCTGTTCAAAAAATTTGCCGATATCGATGTTTTTGATATTGAAGTCGATGAGCTCGATGCTGATAAATTTATTGATGTGGTCGCCGCGCTGGAACCCACTTTTGGCGGAATAAATCTTGAAGATATTAAGGCACCGGAGTGTTTTTATATCGAAAAAAAACTGCGCGAGCGCATGCGTATCCCGGTGTTTCACGATGACCAGCATGGCACGGCAATTATCTGCTCAGCAGCGGTCATTAATGGTCTGGAGATTGTTAACAAATCCATTTCTCAGGTGCGTATGGTGGTGTCGGGCGCGGGGGCGTCGGCGATTGCCTGTCTCAATCTGCTTGTCGCACTGGGTATGAAAAAGGATAACATTATCGTCTGCGATTCCAGTGGTGTTATCTGGAAGGGGCGAGAGGCGGAGATGGCAGAAACCAAAGCTGCTTATGCCATCAAAGATAATGGCAAGCGCACGTTGCAGGAAGCAATTGAAGGCGCCGATATCTTCCTTGGCTGCTCGGGGCCTGGGCTGCTCAGTCAGGAGATGGTAGTGCAGATGGCCCGTAATCCCCTCATTCTGGCACTGGCCAACCCTGAGCCGGAGATATTACCTCCTCTGGCTAAAGCAGTACGTCCGGACGCTATCATCTGTACTGGCCGTTCGGACTATCCTAATCAGGTAAATAATGTGCTCTGCTTCCCGTTTATTTTTCGTGGTGCTCTGGATGTTGGTGCAACAGCGATTAATGAAGAGATGAAGCTGGCTGCGGTCCATGCTATTGCAGATCTGGCGCGGGCAGAGCAGAGTGATGTTGTCGCTTTAGCTTACCAGGATAGCAATTTGACTTTTGGTGCAGATTATCTGATACCCAAGCCCTTTGATCCAAGGCTGATAGTGAGGATTGCTCCGGCAGTAGCGCAGGCGGCGATGGATTCTGGTGTGGCGAGTCGTCCCATTTCAGATATGGAGTCTTACCGAGAAAAACTGAGCGAATTTGTCTATAAAACGACGCTACTTATGAAACCCGTCTTCTTTCAGGCGCGTAATGATCCCAAACGCGTGGTGCTGGCAGAGGGCGAAGACAGTCGTGTTTTACATGCAACTCAGGAGTTAATTAGTCTGGGGCTGTCTAAACCCATTTTGATCGGGCGGCCTGGGGTGATTGAGATGCGGCTGAAGCAGCAGGGGTTAAAACTCAAACCAGGCAGCGATTTTGAGGTGGTAAATAATGAGTCAGACCCGCGCTTTAACGCGTACTGGGGTGAGTATTACCAGATAATGAAACGCCGTGGCGTTACTGTTGAACAGGCTCGTCGTGAGGTAATTGGTAATACCACTCTTATTGGTGCCATTATGGTGCAGCGCGGTGAAGCCGATGCACTAATTTGCGGTACAATAGGCGATTATCATGAGCATTTCCGGGTAGTGGAACGTGTCTTTGGTTATCGTCAGGACAACAAAGTTGCCGGTGCAATGAATGCATTGTTGCTGCCTGCGGGTAATACATTTATCACTGATACTTATGTTAATGCTAACCCTGATGCACATGCACTGGTGGAGCTGACGCTAATGGCAGCCAAAGCCATTCGCCGTTTTGGTCTTGAGCCAAAGATTGCTCTGCTTTCACATTCCAGTTTTGGCAGTGCTGATGATCCTTCTGCCCGTAAGATGCGTGAAGCGCTGGCACTTATACAACAGCGTGAACCACATCTTGAAATTGATGGGGAGATGCATGGTGATGCTGCTCTGGTTGAGCATATCCGCAAGGAGCTAATGCCAGACAGCCCGCTGAAAGGTGCCGCTAATTTACTGATTATGCCCAATATGGAGGCAGCGCGCATCAGCTATAACCTGTTGAGAGTCTCGAGTCCAGAGGTGATGACAGTAGGGCCCGTGTTGATGGGAATGTCCCGTCCTGTGCATATTTTAACACCAATTGTTTCAGTGCGGCGGATTATCAACATGGTTGCCCTGGCGGTTGCAGAGGCACAGACTGAACCACTTTAGTCGGCGTTCCGGAGGGGCGACTGATATCGTCCCTGAAAGGCAATAAACTGTCAGTGAGGTGGCGTTCAGGCACTAACCTGTTCTCAGGATTCAACCCAGTGCCGCACTGGCAGGAAGTCGCTGTACAGCCTGGCTTCAGGTGTATCTGATTCCGGCTGATAATCATATTCCCAGCGCACCAGCGGCGGCATTGACATCATTATCGACTCAGTGCGTCCGCCTGTTTGCAGGCCAAAATGAGTACCACGATCCCACACCAGATTAAACTCAACATAACGCCCCCGCCGGTAGAGCTGGAACTGCCGCTCGCGATCGCCAAAGGGTAATGTTTTGCGTCGGGTAACAATCGGCAGATAGGCATCAAGATATCCGTTGCCCACGGCCTGGGTGAAAGCAAAACAGTGGTTAAAATCCGGTGTATTGAGTTCATCAAAGAACAACCCGCCAATGCCGCGTTGCTCATCACGATGCTTAAGATAAAAATAGTCATCACACCACTGTTTGAAGCGGGGATAGTAATCCTCCCCGAAAGGGCGGCAGAGCTGTGCGGCGGTGGTGTGCCAGTGTACGGCATCCTCTTCGAAACCATAAAACGGGGTCAGGTCAAAGCCACCGCCAAACCACCATACCGGCTCAGTTCCCGGCTTGCTGGCAATAAAGAAGCGAACGTTAGCATGGCTGGTGGGAATGTAGGGGTTTTCGGGGTGTACCACGAGAGAGACACCCATGGCTTCAAAACTACGGCCTGCCAGTTCGGGACGATGCTGGATGGCAGAGGCGGGCAGCTGTTCGCCATAAACATGTGAAAAATTAACGCCAGCCTGTTCAAAGACAGCACCATGACGCAATACACGGCTACGACCGCCGCCGCCATCCCGATGGTCCCACTTATTTTCACAAAATCCGGCGGTACCATCCTCCCTGGAGAGTTGCTGACAAATAGTGTCCTGTAATCGCAGCAGAAACGATTTAACTTGTTCGGTCTCGGGTAAATTCATGGCGTGTGCTTTATATAAAGTAAGTGAACGACGATTATGTATTGCTCAATGGTGTATCTGCATCAGATGGCGTTAAAGACTGACTATTCCTGCTGCAATTGCGCGCATTATAATAACAATTTACGCGCGATTATTCACGTCAAAACTGCTGGTTTTTCGTGCCAGACAATTTACTTGCGAATCGAATATAATCGGTGATAATCAGAGCATGTTTAATCGGAAACAGAGCACAATTTATGGAAATACGCGCTTTTCGTCAGGAGGATTTTGAAGAGGTGATTATGCTCTGGGAGCGATGCAATCTGCTCCGCCCCCGGAACGATCCCGAAAAGGACATCGAACGTAAAATGAACCACGATCCGGACCTGCTGTTAGTGGCGGTGGTGGCTGGTGAGATTGTTGGTACGTTGATGGGGGGTTATGATGGCCACAGAGGATCTGCCTGGTATCTCGGTGTTCACCCTGATTATCGGGGCCGCGGCATTGCTAACGCGCTCATTAATCGCCTGGAAAAAAAGCTGATCGCCCGCGGCTGTTCAAAAATTCACTTAATGGTGAGAGAAGAAAATCAGGTACTGGCCGGTTTTTACGAGAAGCTGGATTATGAGGTGGAGGATGTCATTATGCTTGGTAAGCGACTGATCGAAGATAGCGAATATTAAAAAAATATGAATCACCTTAAGTGATTCTGCCAGATCACAGGCTTTTCCTTCCCGCCCTCTGTTGCAGTACGATAATGATGTACTATGACTCAGAATGTAGTGAACACGGGCACCGTTCTGCGTGTCATACTGAGAAGTTTTTTCATATAACAGGAGTATTCATGGCATTCCTCAGATGGACGTCTATGGCTATTGTCATGTTACTGGCAGGTTGTGCCAGACCAGAGCCCACGACTTCATCCTCCCTTTTTGCAGGCTGGAGCTGGTCAAAGATTAATCCCGCAAACTGGTTTGGGCACTCACTATTAGTCACTGATCGGGGGGTTGGCGAACTGACTGCATTAACGCCAATGGAGCAGGATACCCTCAGTACCAGCCTGCACAATAATTACCGCCTTCGTAAAGCGCAGGAGAGTAATGGCAAGGGCATAGTAACTTTCTGGCAGGCGTTGCAGGATAATCAGGTGAAGCTGGAAATCTTTGGGCAATCAACGGTAAGCCGGGTAGTAGTTATGGATGATAGCGCCCGAGGCCCCGGCGGTATCACAACAGGAACGCTGTATAGCAAATTGTACAGTAAAGCTTACGGTATTTGCCATACGGCGGATGAAAACCAGGATACGGATGTTGTGTGCCGGGCACCTGGCAGCCAGCATATCTGGTATCAGTTTAGCGGGCAGTGGCACGGGCCTAAGGGGCTTATGCCTGATGACGAGACACTGAAAAACTGGCAGCTTAACCAAATCATCTGGTAGGGGTGAGCACTGACTTCGGCGCAGCCCGAAAGATAAGGCTGGCTTATAGCATTCCGTGCTTTTAAATCGCGAAAGAATATATAAAACCACTATTACTATTTAATCAGTTATAAATACACTGACAGCCTGGCAGATATAATCTTAGGGCATCAGATGCGGTTGGTCATTTTTGAAAAACGTGTTGGCAGCACAGTAAACAGATGGCTGCTGATAAATTGGATCCGGGTAAGGCTGCTTGTTAACCGTTCGCCTGACGTCACGCGTGTTTCACCGTCAGGCACAATTGAATACTCAAAGTCAGATCATGAGTTGCCGGTGCCTGAAAATGCTATTCTGTCAGTGTTGCTGGCCACCGGGCATAATAAAAATGATAACCAGTTTGGTACTCTGACTGCCACTTTCACCTTCCTTAACAATTGTTTCTGCATATCTGAGAATGGGGGCAGTCTTTGCTGTTGCGTTCGTGAACTGCCCACCAGAGCACAGAAAGGGCTGCGCATGGCCGCCATCGTGTTATTCACCTTTGTTGAGATGATCAGCAGAACCAGGGATAACATTGTGAGGACTTGTTTTGCAGGCAGGGATGATCCGGACGAAATAGCTGCTGAGTGGTGCTGTAATGTTATTTCCTGCAAATAAATCTGTTTTACCGGGGTTTGGCCTGAGCCTGGGGAGCAGCCTGTTTTTCATCTGTCTGATTTTGTTGTTGCCGCTCAGCACATTATTAATGCAGTTGTCACAGATGACACTGGCACAATACTGGCAGGTGGTGACTGATCCGCAGATTATTGCCGCTTATAAAGTAACCCTGCTATCTGCCGCTGTAGCGGCGGTTTTCAATGCTATCTTCGGTGTGTTGATGGCATGGATTTTGACACGTTACCGTTTCCCCGGTCGTATTTTTTTGGACGGATTAATCGATCTTCCTTTCGCTTTGCCTACCGCAGTAGCTGGCCTGACACTGGCCGGATTGTTTTCTACCAGTGGCTGGGTTGGCAACTGGTTATACACATTTTGCAATCTCAAAATTTCCTATACCTGGCAGGGTATTGCTCTGGCAATGGCTTTCATCGGCTTACCCTTTGTTGTGCGTACTGTACAGCTAGTACTGGAGGAGTCAGGGCTGGAGTATGAAGAGGCTGCTGAAATTCTGGGCGCATCACCCATGCGGCGTTTTTTGCGTGTGATACTGCCAGAAATAGCGCCTGCTTTGCTGGCAGGGACGGTGCTTTCGTTCACCCGCAGTCTGGGTGAGTTTGGTGCAGTTATCTTTATTGCCGGGAATATTGCCTGGAAGAGCGAAGTTGTCTCATTAATGATTTTTATTCGTTTACAGGAGTTTGATTATCAGGCTGCAAGCGCTATTGCTTCGGTGATGCTGGCAGTATCGCTGTTGTTACTATTTGCTATTAATATCCTGCAAAGCCACTTTGGCCGTCGTATAGGGGGCCGCTGATGGTTTACATAGCTGGTGATGCTCCGCCTGTACAAAAAAATGCGGGGCGCATTTTCCTTATCGCAACAGGGATGGTGCTCTCTCTGCTAATATTGGCAGTACCACTTATTACCATTTTTGCGCAGGCTTTTAGCCGTGGTTTGATTCCTGTCCTAAGCAACCTCAGTGATCCTGATATGTTACATGCTATCTGGCTGACGGTGTTGGTGGCTTTCATTACCGCACCTGTCAATTTGTTCTTTGGTACGATGTTTGCCTGGCTTATTACGCGTTTTACATTTCCTGGCCGCCAGCTTTTGTTAACACTCTATGATATCCCCTTCGCCGTTTCACCCGTTGTTGCGGGGTTAATTTATCTCCTGTTCTGGGGGATAAATGGCCCGGCAGGCGGCTGGTTCGATGACCATGGTATTCAGCTAATGTTCTCCTGGCCTGGCATTGTAATGGTGACAATTTTTGTGACCTGTCCTTTCGTGGTGCGTGAACTGGTGCCGGTAATGCTCAGTCAGGGCAGTAGTGAAGATGAAGCAGCGATATTACTTGGTGCGTCCGGGTGGCAGATGTTTCGACGTGTGACTCTGCCTAATATCCGATGGGCGCTGTTGTACGGTCTGGTGCTGACCAGCGCACGGGCGATTGGAGAATTTGGCGCGGCGTCGGTAGTGTCGGGTTCAATACAGGGTGAAACCTATACTCTGCCGCTACAGATTGAATTACTTCACGAGGACTATAACACCGTTGGTGCTTTTACTGCTGCCGCACTTTTAACCTTAATGGCTGTTGCGACACTGTTTCTTAAAAGTGCCTTGGAGTGGCGGCTGGCCCGCCAGCGTGAAACTGGATAACCTGAGGGATGAATTATGAGCATTGAAGTTGATCATATCAGTAAGTCTTATGGTGCAACAAAAATACTGGAGGATATTTCTCTGAATATTGCCTCCGGAAAGATGACGGGATTGCTTGGGCCATCGGGATCAGGAAAAACCACGTTGCTGCGTATTATTGCTGGTCTGGAAAGCGGGTCACGGGGCACGCTGCGTTTTCACGGCAGGGATGTTACCCATTTGCACGCACGGGATCGTCAGGTAGGTTTTGTATTTCAACATTATGCTTTGTTTCGCCACATGACGGTGTTTGACAATGTAGCATTTGGTTTGACAGTGTTACCGCGGCGCAAGCGTCCCGGCACAACTGCCCTCAAAAAGAGAGTCACGCAGTTACTGGAGATGGTTCAGCTTGGAGCACTGGCCGGACGTTACCCCTCTCAGCTATCCGGCGGACAAAAGCAGCGGGTGGCGTTGGTACGTGCATTGGCAGTAAAGCCGAATATTCTGCTGCTCGATGAACCCTTTTCTGCGCTTGACGCGCAGGTGCGTAAAGATCTGCGGCAATGGCTGCGTCAGTTACATCAGGAGCTGAATTTTACCAGTGTTTTTGTGACACATGATCAGGAAGAGGTGCTGGAAGTAGCTGACAGTGTGGTTATTATGAGTCAGGGCCAGATTGAGCAGACTGGTACGCCTGAGGAGGTATGGCGTGAACCCGCTACCCGCTTTGTGCTGGAGTTTCTTGGTGAAGTCAATCGTTTTGATGGAAACCGGTTCGAGCAGAGACAATGTATGTAGCGGGTTACAACAGGCGCGGCTTTATCAGGGCGCTATCCGGTTGCATAAGCGTGCGCTGGTAGTAAGAGTCTGATGTGATGCTATAGCGATAATCTGGTATCGGTAGTTTTTTGGCGGTATACCTAACAATAACACCAGAGAATAAATATTGCTGTATTGCTTATTTAACTGCTGTATTTCGACCGGATAGAGTATGTGGCTCGTCTGCCAGAAGCGGGGCGGTGACTGCTGTAACTGTTATTAACTGGTGTCATGGCACAGACACTTTTAAAGCAGGCATGATGCTAAGAGAGCAGTGCTGTCTGACCTGAAAACGGCATGTCGCGCGTGCCGTTTTGCACTAAAAGCGGCTATTTTCTGATGGTGATGATGATTGTTTCTCCCTGAACGACGGTCCCGGTCATCTTGATTAGCTCTTTAATCTCATCCATATTAGAAATAACTACCGGCGTGTAAGTAGATTTAGCTTTAGATTCCAGCAGAGCAAGGTCAAACTGGATGATTACATCCCCTTTACTGACCTTCTGGCCTTCTGCTGCAATGCGTTTGAAACCTTCGCCTTTGAGTTCTACAGTATCAACTCCAAAGTGAACAAACAGCTCGATCCCGGTGTTGGATTCGATCGAAAAAGCATGGTTAGTTTCGAAAATTTTGCCGATGGTGCCATCAACCGGTGCGACTATTTTGTCTCCTGATGGCTTGATTGCAATACCATCTCCAACGATTTTCTCGGCAAATACCACATCAGGAACCTCTTCGATGTCTACAATCTCACCAGAGAGTGGTGCCACGATTTCAGTGATTCCGGATGCATTATCCGACTTATCGCCAAAAAATTTAGAAAACAAACCCATGATTTTCTCCTAAATAGTAATTTTGGGTCAGCGTCCATGTATCAGCAGCGTATTTTCTCTTCAATGAACTTATTGACCAGATTGATTAATGCCTCCGCTGTGGGTTGAGATAATGCCTGATCCGCCAGAATCTTCGCGTCTGCATACGTGGTATTGCGAATGATTTTTTTGATGCGCGGAATAGAAATGGGACTCATACTAAATTCGTCAAGACCCATACCCAGTAATACAACCGTAGCACGTTCATCCCCTGCCAGCTCGCCACACATGCCCGTCCATATCCCTGCATTATGTGAGGCGTCAATCACTTGTTTAATTAACGTAAGCACTGAAGGTGACATCGGGTTGTAGAGGTGTGAAATCATCTCGTTACCCCGATCAACTGCCAGTGTATACTGGGTTAAATCATTAGTACCGATACTAAAAAAATCAACCTCTTTAGCCAGATGATGAGCGATTACAGCTGAAGCAGGTGTTTCTATCATAATGCCAGTTTCAATATTTTCGTCAAAGGCTTTACGTTCATTAAGTAGCTGGGCTTTAAGTAATTCCAGTTCATTTTTCAGAAAACGAATTTCCTCAACGGAGATCACCATCGGGAACATAATACGTAATTTTCCGAACGCAGAGGCACGTAAAATAGCCCGCAGCTGTGCATGTAAAATCTCAGTACGATCCATAGCGATACGAATTGCGCGCCAGCCCAAAAAGGGGTTCTCTTCTTTCGGCAGGTTCATGTAGGGCAGATCTTTATCGCCACCGATGTCCATAGTGCGCACGATGACAGACTGAGATCCAACCGCTTCTACTACTGCTTTATAGGCCTGAAATTGTTCTTCTTCATCAGGCAGTGCATCCCGGTCCATAAACAGAAATTCGGTGCGGTATAAGCCAATACCCTCAGCGCCGTTGCGGTCAGCACTGGCCGCATCACGGACGGTGCCAATATTAGCCATGACTTCAACCTGATGACCATCGAGCGTGACGGCAGGGAGATCTTTTAGTTTAGCCAGTTCATTTTGATTGTCCTGATACTGACGCTGAACCGCTCTAAGTTTGTTGGCGACCTGTTCGGAAGGATTGATGTGGATCTGATTATTTACCCCGTCCAGAATCAGATAATCGCCATTATTTACACAACTGGTTATATTGCCAGTACCAACAATGGCAGGCAGCTCTAGTGAGCGAGCCATAATGGCAGTATGAGAGGTGCGTCCTCCCAGATCCGTAATAAATCCCAGTACTTTGTTAAGATTAAGCTGTGCGGTTTCGGATGGGGTTAAATCTTTGGCAATCAGGATGGCTTCATCCTGAATTGCGCTTAAATCAACAATGTGTAGTCCAAGGATATTTTGCAGGAGCCGTTTACCAATATCGCGCACATCAACAGCCCGCTCTCTCAGGTATTCATCATCGAGCGATTCTAGTGTCTTTGCCTGATCATCTATTGCAGAAAAAACAGCGGCATCGGCAGAGAGAAGATTCTCACGAATAAGTGTAATGATATCCCGCTCCAGCTCTTCATCTTCCAGCAGCATAATGTGCCCTTCAAAGATGGCCTCTTTTTCTTCACCGAACGTTTTAGCTGCTTTGGCTTTAATAACCTCCAGTTGTGCTGAGGCCCTGGTACGTGCTGCCAGGAAACGTGCTATTTCTTGCTCAGCCTGTATGGGTGTTATTTTTTTATTATTGATGATGATTTCTTCTTCTTTCAGCAGTAACGCTTTGCCAAAAGCCATACCCGGAGATGCTAAAATTCCTGAAACCATAACCTTACCTTTGATAAACCTGAGAATCACTTAATTATGCCAGCTAGCAAAGCTAAACTACACAGCCGCGTGTGACTGGCCGGAAGCATTGTTATCAGTAACCGTATAACTAAAGCGAAGCCGCGGACGAAGGAGTCCGCGGGTGACAAATTCAGGGCGCTAACCCGCCAGGTTTGCGATAACCGCTGAGCCAGGCCGAAATTTACTCCAGCTCTGACATCAGTTTAACCAGATGTTCAACTGCCTTCTGCTCATCTTCACCATCTGCACAAAGGGTTATCTGAGTACCCTGCGTCAGGCCGAGCGTTTGTAGCTTAAACAAACTTTTAGCACTGACAGGTTTACCGTTACAAGTGACGGTTATTTCTGATTTAAACGTTTTTGCTTCTTGAACGAACTTAGCAGCTGGCCGCGTATGTAAACCGTTAGGAGCAGTGATAGTTACTTGTTTTTCGAACATTATGTTTTCCGGGTAAGTAGTTAGGTGTTGAAAATGTAATGTAAGTCCGGTGCCAGATTCATAAAAGATAATTTATCTGTCATTATGCGTCATGGCAGGAACGACACTGGAGACAGATATCAAGCAGAATGGATATCTCCAACATCGATTACGATCAGGCTGGCGGTTATAAATAACGTCTCGCAGGCTTAGGTTCATAGTAATCATGCACTACCCTTATTGTTACATTCTGTCATGCAAAGCATAACGCAACTGCTGGCTTGAGAGAATGGTATACAACTAAGTCGTGCTTAACATTCCGCCACGCTTCAGTCATGAGTATTTTATAATTATGCAGGAAAATTTACAGACCGAAGGCATTAAATCGTTTAAATCATATTAATTCCTTATACTAAACCATTTTCAGGCCTAAAGTAAATTGATCCGGATTGATACCTGCTTAACTACGTTGCATTGGTAGTATATAGCGACATAAATGGCCGCATAACCTCGATGTAACGTTAAAAAGCACACTTTAGTGTGCTTTTTAACTTAACTATGGCCGGGTTGGGACAGTCTGCAATACGACATACTGGTTGTTCGGGCGTTGTTATGATGTTTCTCACAGGTAGAGATCTGTTTAGGATTTCTGCTCAAATCGCATTAGATTTATTAGCACAGTAGTTTGCGCCATTGGCGGCAGTTTCTTATGTATGTTCCTCTGTAAAGAGCGCTGTGCTCAGGTAGCGTTCACCAGAGGAGGGGAGGATGACAACGATATTTTTGCTGGCAAAACTGCTTTCTTCCTGTAGCTTCAGCGCTGCTGCTAAGGCGGCACCAGAGGAAATGCCTGCTAAAATCCCTTCTTCTTTCATCAGACGTCGTGCCACTATCATCGCCTCTTCATTAGTAACAGTAATAACTTTATCTACCAAATTTAAATCAAGGTTGTCGGGAATAAAGCCAGCACCCAGCCCCTGCATCAGATGGGGCCCCGGTCTGATCTCCTCACCGGCCAGCGTCTGGGTAATGACAGGTGAATCTGCTGGCTCTACCGCGACGGTGATGAGATCCTTTTTCCCTTTACTATTTTTCAGGTAACGGCTGACGCCAGTCAATGTGCCGCCTGTGCCTACTCCGCTAACAAAAATATCAACATTACCGTCAGTATCGTTCCATATTTCAGGTCCAGTGGTTTTTTCATGAATTTCAGGATTGGCTGGATTGCTAAATTGCTGAAGTATATGACGATTGTGGGGATCTTCTGCTAGTAATTCTTCTGCTTTGGCAATAGCACCTTTCATACCTTTACTGCCTTCTGTCAGCACCAAATTTGCGCCTAACGCTTTAAGCAATTTACGCCGTTCCAGACTCATGGTTTCTGGCATCGTCAGTGTTAACTTGTAACCGCGCGCGGCGGCAACATAAGCCAATGCAATTCCGGTATTGCCGCTGGTGGGCTCAATGAGTTCTACATTAGGTTTCAGGAGGCCACGTTTCTCGGCATCCCATATCATGTTGGTGCCAATACGACATTTTACGCTAAAACTTGGATTACGGGATTCCACTTTAGCCAGAATGTTTCCATTACCGATACGATTAAGCCGGACCAGCGGTGTATGACCTATTGTGAATGAATTATCTTTATAAATTTTGCTCATGGCTGCCCTTAGATTTAGCAAATAATTAAAAATCTTTTAAGCATACTGCTTCAGGCTGCTAGTGGAAGTGATAAAAAGGTATAAAATGTGTATCGCCGGAATAACTGTATAGCTGATCATTTGTTGATACAGTTGTTATTTTGACTCGATGATTGTCTGATGCTAATCCCGGAATTATTTCTGCCGATAATTTGCATTATCGACGTGAGTGATTTTGTTGCCGGGAGTTTATGGCAAAAGACGATTTTTATCCCTCGGCTCTTAAAAAAGCGTCTGGTGCCAGAGAAAATGTCCGTTATTTAAATTGAGCACGATAGTTGTCTACCCACATTGCTGTGGCACCGCACACTGCTATTGGCATAATCACCAGATTAAGAATGGGAATCATCGTAAAAAGCCCCACTAACGCACCGAATTGCATGGTATCGCTTTTACGCTGATATAGTGATCTGCGCATAGTGGAGAAGCTTACTTTATGATTATCGAAGGGATAATCAAGGTACTGAATCGACAACATCCAGGCGTTAAACAGAAACCACAGAACGGGCGCCAGGCTCTGGCCAATGCCAGGAACGAAATATAGCAAAAATAGTAGCACTGCACGTGGTAAGTACCGCGCTAATTTTTGCCACTCCCGCTGCATTATTCGTGGTACATCGTTGATAAGGGCTCCCCAGCTACTTTCTGGCATTGGCGAACCGATTAATTGTTCTTCTAGTCGTTCCGCTAATAATCCACAAAAAGGGGCTGCAATCCAGTTTGCTATTGTAGAAAAAAAGTAACTAAATATTAATATGATAGAGATAACTGTTAGCGGCCATAACAAATAGCTAAGCCATTGTAACCAGCCTGGAATGTGTGACATAAGGCGCGGGAGCCAGTCATGAAGTTGGTGGAATAGCCAGATGAAAGCACCGCCCATCAGGATGCTGTTAATGAGCAGAGGTAACAGCACAAACCGGCGTATTCCGGGCAGCCGGATGAGCTGCCAGCCTTGAGCGAAGTAGTGTGCGCCATTTTTTGATGCAGAATTGCCGGGATAAAACATCAGAACAGCTTCTCCTTTATAATGAATGATGAGTTTGTTGATAAGTATCATCATTCATGTTTTACGGTATAATCATTGTCTTGCTCTCATAAATCGCTATAACGAGTGTAAAGATGAACTAATTCGTTAGAAAATAGTTCGCAGACTTGCACTTATTAACCCAGACAAATACAGTAAAAGGATAAAGTCTGCCGTGGTGGCAAGATACTGGGACAACAGAGAATACAGTGATGCAGGATTTGCGTCTAATATTGATTGTTGTTGGTGCGATCGCCATAGTTGCACTGCTACTTCACGGCTTGTGGATGAGCCGTGGGGAGCGTTCATCTGTTTTTCGTGATCGTCCCCACAAACGCATAGAACCGAACAACCCTAATGTCGATGAGCAATTCTGTTCCGGTGACGTTGCTCCGCGCTCCAGGCGGACACCAGCGGATTCTGCAACATCTGTACATGGGCAGAATAGTGGCGGGGGTCATGCTGCGCCTTCTGATAAAATGCCGTCATCGGTTGATTCTGAAGAAAGTTCTCAGGTGTGCCAGAGTTCATTTGGTCCGCCGGTTAACCCTCGGTCAGAATATGTAGCAGAGCAAAAATCGGGAACAAATCAGCAGATATACTCAGAATCGCCGCCAAAATTGCCGGCTAGTCAGCAGAGTGAATCAGCGATTTTGTCATCAGGATCACCAGAAGAAGCGCTACCGCACGGGGAGCTCCAGGCGACGACAGGTGATGGGGAAGTCGTGCTGGTGCTGCATGTTGCAGCTCATGTTGGTGGCAGGCTAAATGGTGAAACATTGTTACAAGGCATTTTGCAGGCCGGCTTCCAGTTTGGCGAAATGAATATTTTCCACCGTCATGTTAATCCTGCTGGCAATGGCCCGGTACTATTCAGTCTGGCAAATATGGTAAAACCGGGTTCACTCGACCCCGATAATATGGCAGAGTTTAGTACCCCCGGTGTATCAATCTTTATGTTAATTCCCTGTTACGGGGATGCCAGTCAGAATTTTAAACTAATGTTACAATCTGCCCAGCGCATTGCCGATGATGTTGGGGGGGTGGTCCTTGATGATGAGCGCCGGATGATGACGCCGCAAAAACTGGAAACTTATAAATCACGTATTCGTGGCCTGATGGAAACTGCTGGCAAGCGCTCCGGGCCTCATTCTGATTAACAGAATCCCCATCCTGCGTTTTTTTCATCCCCTGATGAGGCATTATGCAATCTTTGAGTGATAAGATCAGGCTACTGTGTACCACGCTTAATCATTATGACTATCAGTACCATGTTCTGGATGCGCCGGAAGTCCCTGATGCCGAATATGATCGGCTGATGGCAGAACTGCGCGAGCTAGAAGCGAAGCATCCCGAGCTGATTACCAGTGATTCTCCCACTCAGCGCGTTGGCAATGCACCGTTGAAAGTGTTCGGCCAGATACGACATGAAGTGCCAATGCTATCACTGGAAAATGGGTTCGATGAAGAAAGTTTTCTGGCGTTTACCAAACGTATACGGGACCGTCTGCGTAGCAGTGAAGCGATAACCTTCTGTTGTGAGCTTAAACTGGATGGCCTGGCAGTAAGCCTGCTTTTTGAGGATGGTGTTTTTGTTCGGGCAGCTACTCGCGGCGATGGGAAAATGGGTGAGGATATCACTGCTAATGTGCGTACCATTCGTGCTATCCCACTACGGTTGCAGGGTGATGGTATTCCAGCCCGGCTGGAAGTGCGTGGTGAAGTTTTTATGCCTCAGGCTGGGTTCGAAAAGCTAAATCAGCAGGCACGTATCAGTGGTGATAAGGTCTTTGCTAATCCACGTAATGCGGCGGCGGGGTCATTACGCCAGCTTGACCCCCGTATCACTGCAAAACGTCCGTTAAGCTTTTTCTGCTATGGTTTTGGTCTGCTGGAAGGGGGAAAGTTACCCTCCAGCCACTGGCAGAGTCTGCACCTGCTGAAATCGTGGGGGTTGCCTGTTAGCGACCACATTCAACTATGCCATGATAATCAACAGGTGCTGGAGTTTTATGAACAGATGAAAGCCAGCCGCCTTCAGCTTGGCTTCGATATTGACGGTGTGGTGGTTAAGGTTGACTCTCAGGCACAACGAGATCAGCTGGGCTTTGTTGCCAGAGCCCCCCGTTGGGCAATGGCGCTTAAGTTTCCTGCTCAGGAGCAGATAACTACCGTGCGTGATGTGGAGTTTCA
Organism: uncultured Enterobacteriaceae bacterium; assembly: GCA_936920625.1. GTDB lineage: Bacteria > Pseudomonadota > Gammaproteobacteria > Enterobacterales > Enterobacteriaceae > Izhakiella. Next base: position 14,195 of record CAKZHC010000014.1, on the reverse strand, counting down.
GGTTGGGCGTACTGGTGCTATCACGCCGGTAGCGCGTCTGGAGCCTGTACTGGTAGCAGGGGTGATGGTAAGTAATGCGACTTTGCACAATGCCGATGAGATTACGCGCCTTAAATTGCGTATTGGTGATCAGGTAACTGTGCGCCGAGCGGGTGATGTGATTCCGCAGATAACCAGTGTGATTGAAACGGCGAGATCTGACTCATCTCAGGAGATAGTTTTCCCGCTTCATTGTCCCGTCTGTGGTTCAGATGTTGAACGTGTAGCGGGCGAAGCGGTCACTCGTTGTACGGGGGGCCTTATCTGTGGCGCCCAGCGTAAAGAGGCGCTCAAGCATTTTGTTTCGCGCCGGGCATTAGATGTTGATGGCATGGGGGACAAAATCATCGATCAGCTGGTTGCAAAAGAGTACGTCAAAACCCCCGCCGATCTCTTCCGCCTGACGCCAGAACAGCTAACTGGTCTGGAACGTATGGGGCCGAAGTCGGCAAAAAATATCATTAGTGCGCTCGAAAGCGCCAGAACGACAACATTTGCACGCTTTCTCTATGCGCTCGGTATTCGGGAAGTTGGCGAGACGACAGCACAAAATCTCGCTGCACATTTTGGCACGCTCGATGAAGTGATGTCTGCCTCAACCGAATCGTTAATGTTAGTACAGGATGTAGGGGAGGTAGTTGCCAGCCACGTGCACCATTTTATGCAGGAAACAAGTAATTGCGATGTTATTCGCCAGCTGGTGGAGGAGATTGGTATTCACTGGCCGGCGCCAGACGTTATCAAACCTGAAATAATAGATTTATTTTTCTCAGGTAAAACCATTGTTTTGACGGGGACACTGGATGTGATGTCACGCGACGAAGCTAAAGCGCGGCTGAAGGCGCTGGGGGCGAAAGTCAGCAGCAGCGTATCAGCTAAAACTGACCTTGTAATAGCCGGGGAAAATGCGGGCTCCAAACTGACTAAAGCACAAGAGCTGGGGATAGCGATTATTGATGAAGCTGAAATGATTCATCTGCTGGACGGCTAAATACGCCTTATCAATTATAACTTCTGTCTGTACCATTCTCTGGTTTTCCGCCTTCCTGCCGTAGTTAACGTTACTCTTGAGATGGAATCGATGACGTTTTCCTGCTGGCGGCCATTCGTTCTCCCTGTTTTTTATAACGCCCGGCAATATATGAGCATATCATCAACTGCATCTGGTGAAAGATCATCAGCGGCAGCAGGATAATCCCGACAGTCGCGGCTGGGAAGAGAATATTTGCCATTGGCACACCATTTGCTAGGCTCTTTTTCGATCCGCAAAAAATAATGGTTATCTCGTCGGCGCGATTGAAGTTGAATAACCGGGCGAAAGCCAGGTTAATACTCAAAATCACAAACAGCAGTAACAGGCTGCCGGCTACAATCCAAAGCAGCGTATGAGTATTGATCTGATGCCAGATACCATTAACGACAGCTTCACTAAAGGCAGTGTAAACCACCAGAAGAATAGACGTCTGATTGATTTCCCCGGCCAGAGAGCGATGATGTTTAATCCATCCGCTTATCAGCGGACGAGCCAGATGGCCGGCAATGAAAGGGACCAGCAATTGCAGCACGATTTTGCCAGTCTGCTCCAGCCCTGCTGTATTATCGCCACTACTGTTAGTATCCATAACTACTTTGACCAGAAGTGGAGAGATGAACACGCCGAGTAAACTGGAGGCTGAGGCGCTGCATATTGCAGCCGCCACATTGCCCCCCGCGATCGAGGTAAAAGCGATGGCAGACTGAACTGTGGCGGGCAGGATACAGAGAAAGAGAAAACCGTTATAGATTTCAATAGTAACATCGACCGGATGCCACCATAGCAGCAGTAGTCCGATAAGCGGAAATAAGACAAAAGTACTCAGCATAATCCATAAGTGCAGGCGCCAGTGACTACTGCCGGCAATAATTTTATCCCGCGAGAGCTTAGCTCCATGCATAAAAAATAGCAGCGCTATTGCAGCTGTTGTCAGCCATGCAAACAGCGGAACAAAAGCTCCTCGTGCAGGAAATATGCTGGCCAGTAGCACGGTCAGTATCAGTTTGACCATCATTGGATCAAGGCGAAGCATTCTCATCGTTAGCACCTGGTTTATTGAAAGAGGGATGTCTGTCTGCAAAGCATTACGCCAGTGAACGGCCTGACTACAATACTATATCAACAGAAATCAATAGAAAATTTAGCCATAGGGCAACGGGGATGCTCTTAATTACTGCATAAATTGGTATTGTGATTCCAGATTTTGATTGAGCAGGGGGGTATTACGCTGGTTTCCAGGCTAACAAGCCGATGCTGAGAACGCTGTGTTTTGGACCAGGGGATTACTTGCGATGGGGCATGGTGGTGGGTCGTGCAGGATTCGAACCTGCGACCAATTGATTAAAAGTCAACTGCTCTACCAACTGAGCTAACGACCCGAAGTGGTGGGTGATGACGGGATCGAACCGCCGACCCCCTCCTTGTAAGGGAGGTGCTCTCCCAGCTGAGCTAATCACCCGCTGTGTGGTGCTGCATTATAGGGATAGTTGAAGGTGAGTCAACGCTTTTTGATTCAAAACAGTGCGTTCGATTTAAATTTAAACAGAGTATAGTTAATTCTGGAAGCGCCCAGGTTTGCGTCGATAATCAGCGCCTTGTCAGGCTGTGGCTGGCATTGAGGATTCGATGGCAGATGGTAGAATGCTACCCATGTTATAATTTCTCACTGCTGAACCGGCCGCGATCCGGTTTAACATGTAAAAGGCAATAGTTAATGAAAATCAAAACCCGGTTTGCTCCCAGCCCGACGGGCTACTTACATGTAGGTGGGGCGAGAACCGCGCTTTACTCTTGGTTATATGCCCGTCACGTGGGCGGAGAGTTTCTGTTGCGCGTGGAAGATACTGATACTGAACGCTCCACGCAGCAGGCGATTGACGCCATTATTGACGGTATGAACTGGCTTGGCCTGAACTGGGATGAGGGCCCCTGGTATCAGAGCGAACGCTTTAAACGTTATAATTTTGTCATTGACCAGATGCTGGAGGCAGGTACAGCCTATCGCTGCTTCTGTCCGAAGGAGCGTCTTGAGCAATTACGCGACAGGCAAATGGCAAACGGTGAAAAACCCCGTTATGACGGACATTGTCGGGATGGTAATCAACCGTATGATAGCAACACACCTCACGTTATACGATTCCGTAATCCCCAGGAAGGATCGGTTATCTTTAATGATCAAATACGGGGCCCAATTGAATTTAGTAACAGGGAACTCGACGATCTAATTATCCGGCGTAGCGATGGCTCACCAACCTATAACTTCTGCGTGGTGGTTGATGACTGGGATATGAAAATTACTCATGTCATTCGTGGGGAAGATCATATCAACAATACTCCACGACAAATTAATATTCTAAAAGCGATAGGTGCTCAGGTTCCGGTTTATGCGCATGTTTCTATGATTCTCGGCGATGATGGTAAAAAGCTCTCCAAGCGTCATGGAGCAGTGAGTGTGATGCAGTATCGTGATGATGGTTATCTGCCAGAAGCATTATTGAATTACCTCGTTCGTCTTGGCTGGGCGCATGGCGATCAGGAGATTTTTACCCTAAAAGAGATGCAGGAGCTGTTTACACTTGATGCGGTGAGTAAATCCGCGAGTGCCTTTAATACTGAAAAGTTACAGTGGCTGAATCATCACTATATCAAAAGTCTGCCCGCAGAATATGTTGCTTCGCATCTGCTGTGGCATCTCGAACAGCAGCAGATAGATGTGAGTAACGGCCCCGAACCGGCACGGCTGGTGGCACTGTTAGGCGAAAGATGTAAAACGCTTAAAGAAATGGCTGCTTCCTGTCGCTATTTTTACGAGGATTTTAAGGAAATTAATGCAGACGCTGCTAAAAAGTATTTACGCTCCGTGGCACTAAAACCTCTTACAGTGGTGCGGGATAAGCTGGCGGCTATTACTGACTGGAGCGCTGAGAATGTTCATCACGCCATTGCCAGCACGGCAGGGGTACTGGATGTTGGCATGGGCAAAGTAGGTATGCCGCTGCGGGTGGCCGTTACCGGCGGTGCACAGTCGCCAGCCCTTGACGTTACTGTAGAGGCAATTGGCCAGCCCCGCTCTCTCGAACGTATCGGCAGAGCGCTACAGTGGATCAGCGCCAGTGGCCAGTAGCATTAATCACAGCAAATAAAATGCACCTGTTTACCAGCAAAAGTATTCGATCCTATCAAATACTTTTGCTATTCTTGGCAAACTGTCTGACAGAACAGAGATCGTGCGGCCATTCAGCCATACCGTATTAAGGCCAGATACGACGTTATGTCTGAATTTGCCACGATTTTTTAGTGTATAGCAGTTACTCGGAGCAGTTTTGAACGATACCCAGACACTTTAGCATTCCGAGGAACCCTTCTCTGTGCAGGAATGCTGAAAGCTTTGCGCGTTCTTCAGAGGTCATCTGTTGTACGGAGGTTATCAGTAAATTAGCAAGGGGGTCGGTTCGCCAGTTGGTATTGTAAGAGCCACTATCTTCAGAGACCTGACGGGAAGAAGTTTGCAGAAATTGCCGAACGCGATCATCAATGAGAACTTTTCGGCCTCTGCCTCCCTGAACACCCTTGCGCGCAGCAGTGACCCATTTTTCACGGTTGATCCATTCATTGATAGTCTGGCGTGTATATCCGGTCTGATGGGCAATTTCCTGAGGGGTCAACCATTCCTTTTTCATCATGCATTCCTTTACGTTGAATAAACATCATAACTTAATATTACCGTCTTAATATTACCGTAAAGAGTAAAATGGACAATCAATTAAGCGTGTAACTTGGTGGTTTTACTCTAAAATTAAGAGCGAGATCGAAAAATTGCTCATTCATAGCGAGTTAATGGCCGGTATTAGCACTGTTTGCAGCGAAAAATAATCGCTGAAACTATCCGGTTATTAGTGGCAATTTTTAGAGCAGCTTACAAATGGCAATGCTTTAAAAACTATTCTGTGCTCCTGATAAGTCACTGGGATTTTTGTCGGGGCGGTTGCTGAAACACACACCATAACTCGGGCACCTCAATTTCAGTTTTTGTTGAGATGCGATGGGGCAGAGTAATATATCAGCCATCATAAGTTGCCGACTATTTCAACAGTCAGCCGCGCCTTTTCAATTTACTGTTGACTCTGATGAGCTGGTTTCATATCATCGCCGCCGTTAAAACAATATGGATACAGGTAATGGTAGGGGGCTATAGCTCAGCTGGGAGAGCGCTTGCATGGCATGCAAGAGGTCAGCGGTTCGATCCCGCTTAGCTCCACCAACTTGTTTATGTTTTAAGTTATGTCAGAAGGCGCCGTTACGTTAGGCGCTTTTTCATTTTATATCAGGCTGTACGCCAAATTTGCGCCAGAAATACGGTTTGCATGTTCCTGTAATTGCTAAACAGAAATATGGGCGCACTTCCTAGCTGTGTCGTATTTTGTCTGCTCTGCAATAAAAATGTTACGGTGCAGACATGCATCATTGCCCTCCCGGCCTTGGTCAGGGTATGGCTACATACCATGCTCCATTGAATGACAGGCACAGAAAATCCAGCGTTTACGAGATTGGTTTTACCGCTTTCTGATTTTTTACATCCTCGGGTGGGGTAGTACTTACAGCATGTACGGGTGTCAAATGGCACTTGCTAAGCCTGGTTGCTTCATGGGATATAACTCGCGGGCGCCTGAGGACGTTCATACTCGAGCGTTTTGCCAGGGTACAAATGGAAGAAAGCTCCGTAATTGATTCGTATCAACTATGAGGCAACCTGTATGTACAATACATACTTTAGCCTCTTACATGTCGTATGGCAAAAGGCGAAGAAGGCTATGAAGCAGCAAACGGTCACTTATTATTGCCGTTATCACGCTGTTAACGGTAATAAACTGGCGATGGTGAGAAACCCTTCATGAAATTCTCTTGCGGAGCGGTAACACAGAGTCTGCGGCTTTTTTAGCTTACGAACGGCCACTATCATCTTTGAGCAACTTATCGCAAACCTTAACTGGAACCATCAAAATTTAGCTTGTCAATATTTTCAATATCAGCCACGGTAACGGCACGGTTTACAACTTTTTTGTCTTTCCAGCCCGCCAACTCTGCTCGGTTATTCATAAAATTGACTTCACCTTTGATTATCAGTACATATCTCTCACATTGTGCATATCGCATGCCATATATTACGCGTATTGCGCGAGGCTGTGTTGGGCACGGAACAACTAATAAAGAGTGATAGCATATATCAGGCGTATTTCGCTCACTGAGCCTGTAGTTTGCAGGCTGGTAACCAGAAGCCTGCATTGCTGAGCGGTGGCTGGACTTCGCAACAATTAAATGATCAGTGCGGTAATAGAGGCAGAAAGCAGGCTTACCAGCGTTGAACCGTAGATGAGTTTTAAACCAAACCGTGAGACCGTGTTGCCCTGTTCTTCGTTTAGTCCTTTGATTGCTCCGGCCACAATTCCGATTGAAGAAAAATTAGCAAATGAGACAAGAAATACAGAGAGGATTCCCACTGTCTGCGGTGAAAAGTGGTCTTCCAGCTTTTGCAATTCCATCATCGCGACGAATTCGTTAGCGACCATTTTGGTCGCCATAATCGTGCCTGCCTGTAACGCTTCACTGGCAGGGATCCCAGACAGCCACGCGAACGGAAAAAAGAGATATCCAAGTATGGCCTGAAAGGTAATGCCAAACAGTATGTCGAACAGGGAGTTGATACAGGAAATGAGGGCGATAAACCCAATCAGCATTGCAGCAACAATGGCCGCGATTTTGAAGCCGGCAAGAATGTACTCTCCCAGCATTTCAAAGAAACTTTGTTTTTTATGCAACTGACTTAACTGAAATTCTTCATCTTTCACAACATGGTAAGGGTTGATGAGTGACAGTACGATAAAAGTACTAAACATATTCAGTACCAGAGCGGCAACTACATAGCTGGGCTGTATGATAGTCATATAAGCACCGACGATGGACATCGAAACTGTAGACATCGCTGTAGCCGCCAGGGTGTACATCCGGCGTTCAGATAGTGACCCCAGAACTTCTTTATAGGCAATGAAGTTTTCTGACTGGCCCAGAATAAGTGAGCTTACGGCATTAAATGACTCAAGCTTACCCATTCCATTAATTTTAGACAACATAGTACCAATCACATTGATAATAACTGGCAGAACGCGAAAGTGCTGTAAAATACCAATCAGAGCGGAGATAAAGATGATAGGGCACAGTACATTTAGCCAGAAAAACGCCAGGCCATGGGCATTCATGTTACCAAAGACAAAATTGGTCCCATCAGCAGCGTACTCCAGCAACTTTTTAAAAAAAAGCGCAAATCCTTGAACAAAACCCTGCCCTGCCTGCGAGTGTAGCATCAGCCAGGCCAAAATAATCTCGATTGAGAGCAGCTGAATAATAAATCGCGGACGGATTTTTTTGCGATCATGGCTAACGAGCAAAGCCAGGATGCTAATGACAGTTAATGCCAGAGCAAAGTGAAAAATGTGGGACATGTCGTGCGTGCTCCAAATTCGCGGCAGATACTATTTCGTTGTACATTTTAATGGAATGAATTTGTCGAAAACGGAAAAGCAGTGAAGAGTACAACAAATCATGACTAAACAGAATCTCGAGGATGCCATGTTTAACACGATTTGGTGTTCACCATAGAATTATACATTAAGTGCTATTTTAACAGTTCTGGTGATTAGGAGAAAAAAGTCTGAGCGAGACTGGAAAGGCTGAATTACAGTCGATAGTATAGCTTTAGCTATAATAATTAGCATTGGCTATTATAATTGCTAAATCGTTTCATGAAAATACATACTCATGCTGGAACAATACAGCCATTAGTGTTTTGAAATCACAAGTAGGTAATTATGTCTGGTTGTCATACTGCGAGTCACTCTGTCCCGGAGAATCGAAAAATCAAATTTGCCTTATTAGGGCCTGCCTTCATTGCAGCAATTGGCTACATCGACCCCGGTAATTTTGCAACTAACATACAGGCTGGAGCCAGCTATGGCTATAAACTGCTATGGGTCGTGGTCTGGGCAAATGTGATGGCGATGGTAGTACAGTTAGTATCGGCCAAACTTGGCATTGCCACCGGAAAAAATCTGGCCGAACATATTCGCGACCGCTATCCCCGTCCAGTAGTATGGTTTTACTGGGTGCAGGCAGAAATTATTGCTATGGCAACAGATCTTGCTGAATTTATTGGTGCTGCTATAGGTTTCAAGTTGATTCTGGGTATTTCATTACTTCAGGGTACAGCATTAACAGGCGTCGCCACAATGGTCATCCTGATGTTACAGCGCCGTGGCCCTAAACCACTAGAATTTATCATTGCGGGCATGTTGCTGTTTGTGGCCGCCGCTTACATTATTGAACTACTTTTTTCACAGCCGCGGATAGCTGATTTTGTCAGGGGGATGGTTATCCCCACGATGCCCACAAAGGATGCCATTTATTTAGCGGCAGGGGTAATGGGGGCAACCATTATGCCGCATGTTATCTATTTACACTCATCTTTGACTCAGTACGGCAGTAAAGAAAGTCGTAGCGAACGTTATGCCGCAACCAAAATGGATGTAGTTATCGCTATGACTATTGCAGGTTTTGTTAACATCGCAATTATGGCTACGGCCGCCGCTGCCTTTCACTTTAGTGGGTACGACAAAGTATCCGAACTTGAAGAAGCGTACCGGACACTCGAACCGTTACTGGGCCATGCTGCTGCGGTCGTTTTTGGTCTCAGTCTCGTTATCGCTGGTTTGTCATCGACAATAGTTGGCACTCTGGCAGGACAGGTTGTGATGCAGGGATTTATTCATTTTACTATTCCGCTCTGGTTGCGCAGGCTCGTTACCATGCTTCCCTCGTTTATTGTTGTCTTAGCGGGTTGGGACCCAACTCATATTCTAATAATGAGCCAGGTTGTGCTGAGTTTCGGGATCGCGCTGGCGTTGATTCCGCTATTGATGTTCACTGGCAATCACCAGATGATGGGAGATATGGTTAATAAGCCGTTATTGCATAACAGTGGCTGGGTTATTGTGGTGCTGGTTGTGGCACTAAATTTGTGGCTGGTGTATGGGCTGTTGTCTGGCTAAAGATGACGTATATTTCTTATTTTACCCTTCTGTCCTGTTCATCTGGCGTCAGCTTGCTGGCGAATGAACCGGGCCGGAGAGATCAAGATCTGCTGTAAACCTCAAAAAGTTCTGTTTTAGATTATCCTTAATTATAAGGATGGCGTATCAAATCAATATGAATAACGAGCCGTCCAGGATCATCTGGGTAAAAATTTAAATCCACTCGGGGCAGGTATTGCCTAAACCCTGCTGGCTAATTAATACCAGTGGATGGTCCAGACTTCAGACCAAGGGAGTAAAAATATCATGAACGGTTGTACCTTAGTGGGTGATGTAGGGGGCACGAACACACGGCTGGCTCTCTGTGATATTGAAAATGGGACTATTTCTGACGTAGAGACTTTTTCAACGAAAGAGTACCCAAGCCTCGAAACAGTTGTTCGGGCATATCTCAGCCAGTATCAGCGTTGCACTATTCGGGATGCCTGTATAGCTATTGCCTGTCCTGTCACTGAGGATTGGATTGCAATGACTAATCATAACTGGGCTTTTTCTGTGAGTGAGATGAAACGGAATTTAGAATTTGACCATCTGGAAATCATCAATGATTTTACCGCTGTCTCAATGGCAATTCCAATGCTTACAGAAAATGATCTTATGCAGTTTGGTGGCAATCCGCCTGATTTTAAAAAGCCTGCGGTGGTGTTAGGTGCTGGAACAGGGCTGGGAGTTGCTCATCTGATAAAAATAGACAAGCGCTGGGTAACGTTGCCGGGTGAGGGAGGGCATGTTGATTTTGCTGCAAACAGTGATGAGGAAGATAATATTCTCGCCATATTACGGGCTGAAAAGGGGCATGTATCAGCAGAGCGTATCCTTTCCGGAACAGGGCTGGTGAACCTCTATCATGCAATAGTTAAATCTGACAATCGTCAGCCTGAAGACCTGCAACCCGAAGAGGTGACTCGACGGGCTTGTGAAAATAGTTGTCTGGATTGCCGGCGCGCATTATCACTATTTTGCGTTATCATGGGCCGTTTTAGCGGTAATCTGGCTTTAACAATGGAAACTTTCGGCGGTGTTTATATTGCCGGGAGTATTGTACCGCGTTTTCTTAATTTTTTTAAATCTTCGGGATTCAGGGTAGCTTTTGAAGATAAAGGACGGCTTCGTAACTATCTTAAGTCGGTACCGGTTTTTTTGATTACTTATCATCAGCCTGGCCTCTTAGGCGCTGGCGTGCACATACGTCAGCTACTGGGGAAGGCGCTATAGCCGCCGCTTCGCACAGCGTGCTACAGTGGTGATTAAGCAGGTGATTTGCATTCTGCCCGGCTTCATTAGCCCGGTTGATAGCCGATACCTCCGGGCTTAATGTAAAGAGCGGGAAATGGTGATGTAGTTTCAGGTATCAGGAACCCAGCCTGTCATCTGTTTGAGCCCTAGCTGGGTTAAGTCAGCCGGGATGGCACGTCCAGTGAAGCCGACTTCGAAGTCATCAGCCGCAAAATCGTCCGGAGATCGCCCCTGCACGAAAGCCGCCCACTGTTTCTTCAGATAAGCGACATTCTTCTCACACCATGGCACAGCAGCAATGTACATGACGTTACTGTCAAACATGCCCTGATGCTGATTTTCTACAGAGTGAACGACATCGCAATGCCAGAAAACGGCATCACCGGGCTCCATATCGGGTATTGAAAACATTGCCTGAGTCAAAAGAGGATGCCATTTTTCATTCACTGATAATGCCCGTCCCGGCGTCGCGCCACAAAGATCATCATCTGCAACATCATCTTGGAGTGCACGGAGCAGTATATAGACCATAGCATTACTGATGGGAATGAGTTGCAGTGTACCGCTATGTTGGCGTTGCAGGGTAAGGGCGGTCCAACCCTGAAAAGTACGAAAAACAGAACATACGGCAGGTGAGGGAATTTCCCGTACCTGGGTACGTCCGCTGGCATCAAAAGGATCATAGTGCTGCCAGTTACCAGCGAAAATGTGCCGATAAACGTAGCGAAAGCTAGCATCAAGCCATCGCTCAACTGAGCCTCCATCGACATGGGCAGACAGTCCGGGACCGGAGGATTGTGGGGGACGACGACGAATGCGATCAGCGTAGCTGACAGTATGCTCAGGGTTGAAAGGAGGGGCAGACGCAGTGCGGATATTCCACAGGCAGTTCAGGAATAGTCGCACTTTGTGCATTCCGGGATCCTGACGGGCCTGTACTTGTGGACGTGACCAGTAGACGCCATAAATTTGTGGTTTGCTGGATTCAAGTGTAGAAAAGTAATTATCGGGTACGGCCCGCCTGAGGCTAACATCAAACGCATTATCCTGCAGATAGTGACTGATTTGTTCATTCCAGTCCAGTCCACTGCCCGGTCACGAGGAAAAACTTCCCTGACCACGCAACAACCTCGCTGACGAATAATTCTGTGTTGCTGCTCGGTTATCCGGCGACTAAAAATATCATCAGCGGAAAGTTGTGGTATAGGGTGTTCACCGGCAACATACTGATGTTTAAGATTATTAAGTTCTGCGAAGATGGCGGTTTCAACCTGACGGAAAACATCAGTATAGTTGGGGAGCGCTGATCGTAGCTCTGCTTTCACCCGGCGAATGGCGTTAGGAATATTATCGATTAGTAAATCAGGCATTCTATTTCTCCGTAGCAAAGATCAATACTGTGTGATGCCGGGGTTACTTTGGCTCTGTCTGGCTGAAATTAAAAGGACTGGCTTTTGTCTTACTGCTTGTTTTATAGAGAGATGATTGCCTCAGAGCCAGTTAAAATGCCAGGAATGGCAGAGGGGCTATCTGCTCGTATGTAGCATGTAAAATAGCGTTTACGCTGACGAATTGAAATGCGGTTTGTGCTTATACCTATAAGCTACTGTCTGATTGAAAATGCGAAGATCTTTTTATCATATAAGCACAACTAAGCTTAATATATTGCCGAACTGACAGTACTGTTTGTTGGTCAGGATATCCAGTGGTGATGCAGATTTACATCGGTCTTGTTCGGGGCGTCGATAAAATGATAATAGCGGGCCAGGAATATCTGACCCTTCTGTAAAAATTTTGGTTAAATCATCAGAAAAAATGTACCAATCCAAATAGTCAGCAACAATGAAATGCCGATCAATGCATATTTCAAAACTCATTCCTCAAAGCAATTTTCATTCTGACGGTCTCTGTTAAGTGTATAGCTAACTTTTTGATTAAATGGTCAAAAAATTCATAAACTTGTATCACTTACCCACATTACTCACAAAAGCTCATCACAGAATCTATGCTTAATTTACTCGTTGCGGCGCTTAAAATAAAGATGGCCAGACGAAATAACTTCGTATTATGCATGCTTGTTTGCGACGGCCGTTGTTCTGACGCGCATCAGAGCCTGTTGGTGCAGTATAAAGAGTAAAGGCTGGTTTAAGTCTGATGTTGTAACTGGCGCACAATGGGATATTAAACCATCCAGACATATTCTAAAATTTGATATGGTATTGTTAAATTTGGGAGAGGATACTTTAGAATATCAGATATCGCAGGCGCGCAGAGCAGATAGTAATTTCCATGGTATTACAGAAACGCAATAATAAGATCCAGTTGTACTTTCAGTCGTAAAACTGCAATTGGCTGGAAACTGGATTTGGCAGTAATAAATGCGGACATATGGGGCAAAAAAAACCCGCGTTATAGCGGGTTTGAAAATTACATAAATTCCTGGTGTTAATCAAACAACGTATTATTATTTTAGGTGGCTGATTTTGACAGTTATCTCTGTGAAAGAATAGTCATATTTCTTGATAGATTCGATTGCCAGAACATATTAGTAGAACAGTTTAAGTTATGTCTGATAGCGCATGCATCATGTAGAACTATTATAGAATAAAACTAACCAGGGGCACGCGATGAAAAGTCAGTTAGCACTGGCATTGGTAACTATATTGTTAATGGGGTGTACATTACTGAAGCTGCATCAAGACAGGCCTGTAGAAGAGGATCCGGAAATAAAGAGTATTCGCTATCACAATCTGCACGATCAATAATATCATGACATGAGAAGAGTAGAGAAAGGTTATTATCCTGCATTGCAGGTGGTGTTGTTAACATAACGTTATTATGGTTGCCAGTGATAATTACATGAATCGTAACGATATTTAGTTATCAATATGATGTGTAAGACCTGCCATAACATCTGATAATATCAATGCCATCCGTGCTATTTTAAATAGCTGCCTGGATGATTTATATATCTGAACGCTATCAGACAGCATATTCTCTAATAGCACAATAAACTCTCTCAAAAAAAATATTCATTATTAACTTTAACAATCAGGGCGTATAGCTTACCAGCTATTGCAATGGTAGTTACGGGATGATAGCAAGGGTGATAAGGTTAAATAAAAATTTTAGTGCTGGCTATTGTCATCAAACAGATATCTGTTTCAGACTGGCAAAATCATCATTAGAATACAGGTAGTTATGATATCCGACAGGTGGCGATAAATGATCCTCGCCATATGTGGCCCTTGGAACCACGTGATACTCTCTGTGGCAGGATACTTAATCTTGTTCACGTCTATACTTATACTTTTAGGTTGAAATCAGAGAGGGAATAATGACTATTTGTAAAAAAGGGTCTGCTCACTGGCAGGGTGGTCTCAAACGAGGCAGGGGAACTGTTTCTACCGAAAGCGGTGCACTACATCAGAACCCTTATGGGTTTAATACCCGGTTTGCGGGTGCAGCAGGTACCAACCCGGAAGAGCTGATAGGAGCTGCACATGCTGCCTGTTTTTCTATGGCGCTTTCGCTGATGCTGGACGAAGCGGGTTTTGAAGCGAAAGATATTGCAACAACTGCCGTGGTATCACTTGATAAAATGAACGGAGGTTTTGCAATTACTAAAATAGAGCTCACCTGTAGGGCGAATGTACCGACTATAGATGCAGCCCAGTTTGATTGTATTATTAAAAAAGCAGAAAATAATTTCATCCTGAATAACATCCGATGACAACGGGCTGACA
>CAKZHC010000013.1 GCA_936920625.1 uncultured Enterobacteriaceae bacterium | reverse complement strand
GCCTGCCTGCCTGCCTGCCTGCCTGCCTGCCTGCCTGCCTGCCTGCCTGCCTGCCTGCCGTCTGGCCTGGATCACAACCGGCATAATAATAAAATATATGCATACGTCCTGCTGTTTTAACCTGAATTTAGAACACCATCAGCAGCCTGGATTATTTTTTATCTAATGCTGCTATTTCCCTGTTCATCACCTCATAAACAGACACAACAACTTCCCGTGTAGGTCGACCCTCCGTAATTTTTTCGATACAGGCGGCAGAAACTTAATAATAATTTCTCCATTATTAATTCTGTTAAGTTTAAAATTTGGATAATAATTACTGGCACAAACTGGAACCAGTGGCAACCCAGCATTACGGACAAGATGGAAAGCGCCTGTTTTAAACCGTTTTAATCCTTTCCCATAGTTGCGTGTTCCCTCAGGAAATAACCAGACAGATATATTATTTTTCAGCATTTTTTCTTTGACTTTATGCAGCACCTGTACAGATTTAATCTTATTCTCTCTGTCAATAAATATGTTGCCAGACAACCAGTAAATCAGGCCAAAGAACGGAAAATAGAGAATACTTTTTTTGCCAATACTTACTGTATCAGGCGGTACGGCAGCGGTGAGAAAAAAATATCAAAGTTACTTTGATGGTTAGCCACATAAACACAGCTGCCTGACGGTATATTTTCCTTGCCGGTTATGGTAATTCTGACCCCAAGAAACTAGGAAATTTTACTGTAAAGCTGGGCTGCAAAGTGAACGTTCCTGACGTTACGTGGCCGTGAAAGGCAGACAAACAGTACCACAAAAGTGCTCAGGAATATAAAAAAAATCATGAAAATCAGTCTGACTATAGAAATCATAAATATCTCCAGTCATTATTTATGCTGAGTTTAACATTTCTGAAAGCCTGCCATATTTGTTGGTAATTTGTCCCCATTTTGTGCGTTATTTTGGCGATCTCAAGACAGTGGTTCAGATCGGATCTAATTTTTTCTGGACCGGGATTGCCATTCGGGTGGTATAACAGTTCATGGAATACCGTGCAATTTCACCATAGATTTTTGGCCTGCGGGAACATCGCGGAAGAAAGTTTCTCCAGAGGAACCGGTCTTTCATGATCAATTTTAAAGTGAGCCTGACTAACGTGTCGATTTTCCGGCACAGATTATGTCAAGCAGGCTCACCCTTTTATTCAAAATTCTGATCTGAATTCCTGCGGGCTTGCGTGTGCGCTCTCATTTTTGTTGCCTGCTACTTGGCCTGGAGAATAACTATTGTTAAAAGCGTTGATCAGGTTTGACAACAAGGTCAAACGCGCCGTCTGGTGTTTTTCGTCGCAACAGGTGAACAGATGAATCAGCAAGCCCAGCTCTCCCACCGGGGACAACGCATTGTCATAGTGCATGGGTTGCGTACGTCTTCTGTCCGCCACGCTCCTGCATTTCATAGTATTCCGGCATTCGAACTGGGCAGAATGACAGTTAATGAGATGATGGTACACAGTGAGTTACCATCGGAACTCATTAAATTACCGGTATTTGGTCAGGTGGTGCAAATGCCAGCAGCGCCCAATATTGCACGTGAAATTGTGCTGGCAAGCGGGCTGAGTGTTTACACGGACGCATACAGCGTGAATCGCGTTTGCGCGACCAGTTTTCAGGCTGTGGTAAACGTTGCAGAGAGTATACTGGCGGGTATTATCAGTATTGATATTGCAGGGGGGCTAGCTCTGGTGACGAGCTGTGCTGCGGCAATAGTTCTGGAGAGTCACTGATGACCAGCACAAATGCTTTTATCCTGACACACCGCCCTGATCATGTGGCAGTAATTACATTTGATGTGCCGGGCGAAAAGGTCAACACGCTTAAAGCAGCCTTTGCTGGAGAATTAAGAGAGGTCATCTGGCAGGTACGTAGTCAAAGTCAGCTGGTGGGTATAATACTACTCTCCGGTAAACCTGACTCTTTTATTGCTGGTGCGGATATTAACATGATTGCTGATTGTCGGTCAGCGGGTGATGCAGGAGTTGGCTGATTTACCTCTTCCTGTGATCGCGGCGATACATGGCCCTTGTCTGGGAGGCGGGCTGGAGCTGGCTTTAGCCTGTACAGGGCGAATTTGTACTCTGAATGACTGCACCCGGCTGGGGCTGCCGGAAGTACAACTGGGATTACTGCCAGGCTGTGGGGGAACTCAACGGTTACCCCGGTTAATTGGTCCGTCACGTGCACTGAATTTGATTCTGACCGGAAAAACACTACGGCCACGCGAGGCACTGAAGCTGGGGCTGGTGGATGATGTCGTACCGCAAAGTATTTTACTGGAAACTGCTGTGGAAATGGTATTGCAGGGTAAAGTAAAACCCCGGCGCTGGCCATGGCGTGAGAGATGGCTGAAAGCTCAGCCTGTACGGCAGTTGTTTTTTAAAATAGTACTAAAACGGGTATTGGCAAAAGTTCGGGGTAATTATCCTGCCATCCCGGCAATTATCTCGGTAGTACGCGCCGGGTTTGAGCAGGGCAACACTGCGGGTCAGGCCGCTGAAGCTTGCGCGTTCGGTGAACTCACAATGACGCCGCAATCAGCGGCATTGCGTAGCTTGTTTTTTGCCACAGCTGCGATCAAACATGAACAGGATGGTAACGTAAAAACCTATCCGATCAACCAGCTTGGTGTTCTGGGCGGAGGATTGATGGGCGGAGGTATTGCATTTGTTGCAGCTAGCAAAGCTGGGTTGCTGGTTAGAATTAAAGATATTCAGTCACAAGGCATCAGCTATGCTCTGCGATATAGCTGGGATTTATTAACCCGTGAAGTTAAGCTCTGTCACATATCACCTGCCGAACGTAACAGGAAAATGGGTCTAATTACCGGTAGCACTGATTACCGGGGATTTAGCCGATGTGATATGGTGATTGAAGCTGTTTTTGAAGATCTCGCTTTGAAGCAGCAAATGGTAAAAGAAATTGAACAGCATGCAGCAACAAATACTCTGTTCGCCTCCAATACGTCATCACTCTCCATCGCGCAAATTGCAGCAAAAGCGGAACGTCCTCAGCAAGTTATCGGGATACATTTTCTCAGTCCGGCAGATAAAATGCCCTTGGTCGAAATTATCCCTCATGCAGGTACGTCTCAGGCGACTATAGCATCTGCTATATCTTTGGTTCGCCGAATGGGTAAAACTCCAATTGTTGTAGCCGATAGTACAGGTTTTTATGTCAATCGTATTATGGCACTCTATATCAATGAAGCATTGCGTTGTGTGCTTGAGGGGGGAACCAATAGAGCATGTAGACGAGGCGCTGGTAAATTTTGGTTTTCCTGTAGGGCCACTTCAAGTTATTAGATGAAATTGGTATTGATGTGGGTAACAAAATTATACCAGTTATGGCTGCATCTTTCGGTGAGCGTTTTCAGGTGCCAGCAGAGTTCCCTTCTTTGCTGGCTGATGGACGTAATGGAAGGAAAAGCGGGCGCGGATTTTATCTCTATCCGACAAGAAAGAGGGGTAGGAAGCGTGCGGATGGCCAAATCTATAAGCTATTGGGGGTCAAACCATGTTCACATCAGACGCTTTCTCAAGTGGCAGAGCGATGCGTGATGATGATGTGCAATGAAGCGGTCAGAACGCTTGATGAGCAGGTCATTACTCAGGCCCGTGATGGAGATGTTGGCGCTGTGTTTGGTGTTGGATTTCCGCCATTTCTTGGCGGACCGTTTCGGGAGATGGACAGAAGAGAGGTCCCGAAAGTGGTTGCCAGGTTAAATATATTAATGCAGCAGTATGGTGAACGCTTCGCTCCCTGTGAGAGGCTGGTAAAAATGCAGGTTAATGATGAAAAATTTTACAAAAATGTGGGCGAAGATAATAATGCCAGCGCTTCAGCTAGTTAGACAATTTAGAGTAAATCTCAACATCGTTTTTGCGGGTGATGGAATTTATAATTAATACCAGACTGATTGACTATAATGAAAGACGTTTTGGTAAAACACGGCGTTCATTTTTCATTAGTAAAATGATGAGTCAATTAATTGATTCGTTGCCGGAGTTTTTTTTTGATAACAGCGGTACACTATGCAAGTTTTTATTATGCGTCACGGTGATGCAGCATTGGATGTTGCGAGTGATCCTGTCAGACCGCTTACGCATCGCGGTTGTGACCAATCTCGGCAAATGGCTGGCTGGTTAGAATGTTACTCATCAGAGATTGAACGAGTGTTGGTTAGTCCTTATCTGCGAGCCGGGCAAACGCTCGCTATAGTAAGTGAAATTCTCACACTACCACCTGAGGCCGAGACTCTACCCGAGCTTGCACCAGAAGGAGATCCACAATGGATAGTCCGTTATTTGCAGGCTCTGGCAGCAGAGGGAGTGAAGTCTGTGATGCTGATTTCTCATCTGCCATTGGTGGGCTATCTGGTTGCAGAGCTTTGTCCGCAGGAACCTCCTCCGATGTTTGCCACTTCAGCTATTGCCTGTGTCGATTACGATGCTGATGGCGCATGGGGTAAATTGTTATGGCAGGTCAGCCCTGCAAAACTGGCTAAAGTGATGTGATACGCAACGACTGTTTCGTTGTTGCTGTGGTGGAAAGCTCAGTCATATGATCTGCGTGCATTTATGTCATGACCGCAGCAGAGCTAATGACCTGCTATCGACATCGACCAGCACCAGCAGGGCTGCATTACCACCATATATTTCAGGTGCCTGATGAAATGCCAGAATATCAGGGTGCTGAGCCAGCCATAGCGGTGTTTTATGTTTAAGTATGTGTCTGCCATAGCCATGCATCACGCTGGCACACAGCAAATGATCCCGGAGGCAGGCAGCAATTAATGCTCCCAGTTCCTGTTTTGCCTGACGCTGCGTCAATCCATGCATGTCCAAGAAGATCTCCGGCGAAAAGTCACCTCGACGTAACTTTTTAAGTTGATAATGATCAACATCAGCACGCAGATAGCGAACCGGCCCTTCAGACGGCAGAAGAGGATGAAACTGGTCAGAAAAATAGTAACTAGAATTAGTCTGCTCAGCACTTAAACGCCGAGTAGCAACTTCACGCCTGACTTTATGCTTGAAGTTATGCTGCACGGTATCCTGCTTTAATTTCCGCGTACCGCGCATCAGCTCATTAAACAGTGCGGACTCATCTGCACTTAGCGACGATTTTTTCATTAGAAAAGTGTTAATTTGATGTTTAATAATATCAATATCTGTGTCATTTGACTGTTAGTTTAACTCTAAAAGTCAGGTGTGTTCTAATTAAACTTACGCTTTTTGATGTTGATTCGGTGAAACCGCGTTTTCTTCATGGCAAAATGGCAAAATGGCAAAATGGCAAAATGGCAAAATGGCAAAATGGCAAACTTGCAGGCTCAAAAATAAAGTCGTTTTGTTAGGAGTTAACGATTTGGACAAAATTGTTGCCGAGGAAGCAGTTGCTGAATTGCAAACTATTCAGGACGTGTTGCGCTGGGCGGTCAGTTGTTTTCAGGCCGCCGATCTCTGGTATGGCCACGGCACCGACAACGCCTGGGATGAGGCTGTTCAGCTGATATTACCAACGCTCTGTCTGCCATTCGATTATCCAGATGCGATGTACGGAGCACGCCTGACGACCAGTGAACGTCAGCATATAGTGGAGTTAGTGATTCGACGTATTGATGAACATATTCCGGTTGCTTACCTGACCAATAAAGCCTGGTTTTGTGGGCTTGAATTTTACGTTGATGAGCGAGTACTAATACCTCGTTCTCCTGTCGGAGAGTTGATACAAAAGCGTTTTTCGGGAGTTGTTCCCCAAAAGCCTCATCTTATTCTTGATATGTGCACTGGTAGTGGTTGTATCGCTATTGCCTGCGCAACGGCCTTCCCTGATGCGCAGGTAGATGCGGCAGATCTTTCCTGTGATGCACTGCTGGTTACGGAAATGAATATCGAGCAGCACGCTATGATGCATCAGGTCACGCCAATCCAGTCTGATCTGTTTCGTTCACTCACCCCTGTTCAGTATGATTTAATTATCACTAATCCACCCTATGTTGACTCGCAAGACATGGCTACACTGCCTGATGAGTATCGTCATGAACCTGAAATTGGGCTGGCCGCAGGTAGTGATGGGCTAGATTTGGTTAAAAGGATCCTGGCCTGTGCGCCAGATTATCTAAGTGCACAAGGTATACTAATCTGTGAGGTAGGTAACAGCAGAATACATTTGACAGAGCAGTATCCTGATCTGCCCTTTGCCTGGCTCAAATTCGATAAGGGTGGTGAAGGGGTATTCATGCTAACGCGCGATCAACTTGTCGATGCGCAGCATCATTTTGTTGCCTGGCGTTCGTAAACTTAAGAATAATTTTTGAGGTAGTATGGCTGGAAACTCGCTGGGAGAACTATTTCGTGTTACCACCTTTGGTGAATCTCACGGTTTAGCATTAGGATGTATCGTAGATGGTGTTCCACCCGGAATCCCGCTCATGGCTGCCGACCTTCAGCATGATCTCGACCGCAGGCGTCCGGGAACATCACGTTACACCACACCACGTCGGGAAGCAGATGAGGTAAAAATTCTATCTGGTGTTTTTGAGGGATTCACAACCGGAACTCCGATTGGTCTGCTAATTGAAAATAGTGATCAGCGTTCGCATGATTATAGCGCTATTAAAGATCTGTTTCGCCCGGGTCATGCTGATTACACCTATGAACAGAAATATGGCCGGCGTGATTATCGTGGTGGTGGGCGTTCTTCAGCACGTGAAACAGCAATGCGTGTGGCGGCAGGGGCTATAGCAAAAAAATATCTGGCAACCAAGTTTGGTATTAGCGTTCGTGGTTATCTGGCTCAGATGGGTAATATTGTTTGCGAGCTTAAAGCGTGGGATCAGGTTGGGCAGAATCCATTTTTCTGCCCGGATGCGGATAAGCTGGAGGCGCTTGACCAATTAATGAGAATGTTAAAAAAAGAGGGAGACTCAATCGGCGCGAAAGTAACAGTTATTGCTGACAATGTGCCGCCGGGGCTGGGCGAACCCGTTTTCGATCGTCTCGATGCCGATCTGGCACATGCCCTGATGAGCATTAATGCAGTAAAGGGGGTGGAAATAGGTGACGGTTTTGCCGTGATTACCCAGCGAGGCAGCCAGCATCGTGATGAAATCCGCTCCAGTGGTTTTCAAAGCAATCACGCCGGTGGTATTTTGGGCGGAATTAGCAGTGGGCAACCGATTATCGCCCATCTTGCAATGAAGCCTACCTCCAGCATTACTGTGCCAGGAAAAACCCTGACCCGCAGCGGTGAGGAGGCTGAAATCGTTACCAAAGGGCGTCATGACCCTTGTGTTGGTATTCGTGCCGTGCCTATAGCCGAAGCGATGATGGCAATTGTGCTGATGGATCACCTGATGCGCCATCGGGCGCAAAATGCAGATGTTACTGCGGCGGTGCTATGGTCATGAGGCTGTTACTGGCTTGTGCAGGATTACTGTTTTGTGGATTTTCATTGGCGGAGTCACCCTGGCAGAAGCTCCGGCAACCACTGAGTGGGCCACCGCAGTCCATCGGAGCGTTCGCTAACGGTTGTATTATTGGCACACAACAGCTACCTCTTCAGTCAACTTGCTATCAGGTGCTGCACCAGGACCTGCGCCGTTATTATGGTCATCCAAAACTACTTCAATTTATTCAGCGTCTCAGCAGCCGTGTTCATGCAAACGGGTTGGGCCAGGTTCTGGTGGGGGATATGTCTATGGCAGCAGGTGGGAATTTAGGTAACGGTCATGTTAGTCATCAGACCGGGCTGGAGGTTGACATCCCGCTAGAGTTACCTAAACAGCGCTGGAGTAAACAGATGCTGTTAAAAACCGAGCCATTGAAAATGGTTTCTGCGGACGGTCACTCGGTGAACAGCCACTGGCGGCCAGAAACTGCCAGACTGATAAAACTGGCGGCAGAAGACGAGGATGTTGTGCGGTTGTTTGTAGCGCCAGCCATCAAGGCAAAACTTTGCGCGGATGCAGGTGATGATCGTTCCTGGCTATGGAAAGTTCGTCCTTGGTATGGTCATACTGTTTACATACATATACGGCTCAGATGTCCATCAGAAAGCCCTGATTGTCTGGACCAGCCACCACCACCATTGGGTGATGGCTGCGGTGCTGAACTTAATAACTGGTTAGCATCACCTCATCCTGGTAGTGGTGCGTCTCCGTTTTCGCTGTCGTTGCCGCTGTACCCCGCCTGTAAGGCATTGCTAGAGCGCCTGCCAGCGTAGTGCAAACACAGGCGGTATTTGATGCTAGCGGGTTGATATATTCACATTCAGTCTGATATTTTTCAGGATGATGTGCCATACTTATCTGAAATAATGGCAAAAGAGATAAGATGTCTGGACCTCATCATTATCAGCAGCTCATTACGCTGTTTAATCACTGTTTTTCCTCTGATTTTCAGACCTGTCTCATCAGGGGTGGTGATGAACCTGTTTATCTTCCAGCCGATGCGACGTCTTGCTGGAACCGGATAGTATTTGCCCATGGTTTTTATGCCAGCGCACTACATGAAATTGCTCACTGGTGTATTGCGGGGCCCGCCAGACGTAAGCTGATTGACTTTGGCTACTGGTACTGTCCTGATGGCCGTGATGTCGTGGCTCAGAATCGGTTCGAATCTGCTGAAATCAAACCCCAGGCACTTGAATGGCTGTTCTGTATGGCGGCAGATTTTCCTTTTAACGTCAGTTGCGACAATCTTAATGGGGAGTTCCAGCCTGATCCTGTTGCGTTCCACCGCAAAGTTCACCAGCAGGTGCTGATTTTTCTGGAAAAAGGGATATTGTCACGTTCTGCTCGTTTTATCGAAGCACTTCGTTCATATTACAAGACACCCCCGTTGTTAGCTTCACAGTTTCTCTATCCCCCGGATATGTGATGCTCTGGATATAATAATCAAACAGAGGAATTGCATGATTGACGAATTTGAAGCACGTATTCTCTCCCTGATTGATGACATGGTTGAATATGCCAGTGATGATGAACTGTTCGCCGGTGGTTATTTGCGCGGACACCTGACATTGGCGGTGGCGGAAATCTCTCATTTGCAAAATCCTGGCTCAGATGTGCTGTTAACTGAAGTACAAAATAGCCTGCAAAAGGCGATTGATGCAGGTGAACTTTCATCACACGATCAGGCACTGGTTTTGGGCATGTGGGATGATCTGCTTAACTGGGTGCGTGAGTCGGTAGAGTGATAACCTGAAATCAGATTTCCTGTTACAGCCGGTCATCGCTTAACGTAAACTATCATCGGATAGTGGTGTTAATTAGCGATTTATCATTTCCTTAAACTCTGCTCACACAAAAATGTACGCCACCATTTTTTTTTCTATGCGCTAAATCAGCAAGTGCTGGCATGGCTGCGCCTCATTGGTCATAATTACGGCTTTCAGCGTTCAGACATATATTTTTAACCGTTAGATTATGGTTTCATTACGATGTAGTTCAATCTTTACCCTAAGCATACTTAGTGTAAGGACAGTCTGGTGTAAAAAAAAATTTACATATAAATCATTATTCCGTGTTCTGGTCACGTTGCATACATA
>CAKZHC010000012.1 GCA_936920625.1 uncultured Enterobacteriaceae bacterium | reverse complement strand
ATATCGCATCTAATTTATTTTAAATGAATTTGTTATGGTGTAAATTTATATCAAATTGTGTAGTGTAGAAAGTCATTATCTCTTTTTTTTCAGAAAAATAGGATAAATCCTGTGATGCTATTTTTCTATAATCACTTAACTTAAAATCTGCAATCCACTGCAAAGGTGTCTCAATGCTACAGAGAATGATTAGATCAGATCATTATTATACCAGAATCTGACCAATGGAACCTGAAATATTGGAGATACTCCAAAAACAGACAGTTAATGAAATTTATCACGACCCTTATATATAAGATTTTGGCTACTGCTATTTCTGATCGGAGTAAATGAACAATTTGGTAATACAGATTTTGATCATCCTGATTACAATATTATTAAGAAAGGTAATGAAACTTACGAGAAAGTCACGTTTCACAGAGGAGCAAATCATCAACGCAATTAAAGCGTCAGAATGTGGCGTCAAAGTGAAGGAAATTTGTGGCGAACTGGAGATTTCTGAAGCGACATTTTACAGCTGGAAAAAGAAATTCTCCGGTCTTTCCTCTGAAGAAGGCCGTAAAATCCTTGAACTGGAAGATCGATTACATACGATGGAACGGGAATTGCGGATGCTCAGAGATGATAAAGAGATGCTGCAAAGTGTTCTGAAAACATTCTTCACTACTAACGATAAGCGTCAGGCAGTGAATCATCTTCAGGAAACTTACGATATTGGCACACGCCGCAGCTGCCGTCTGCTTGATATAAGCCGTAGCGTGTATCACTACCCAGCCCACCAGGATAAACAACTTTAACCCTGCAATAGTGAGTTAAATAGCCCTGATGACGATACATGGTTAATCATCACCAGGCTTCCTGTTTAGATAATTTATATTATCAAAGTAATTTCTGTAATTATAATTTCTGGCTTTATTCTGCTTAAAATGGGCTGAAGAAAATACAACAGGCGATTGATGCTTAATGGAACTACAGCAAAACCATAGTACATTTTTCAGTGTATATGCTGACAAATGTACTAAAACTCATCACAGCGATCGTGGTCTGCTGGATTTGTGTTATAGCAAGTTTTTTATCACTATTTGAAATTGTTAATAAAATCTTTAGTTAAATAAAAAATAATGCGGTCTGATATTAATATGATATCAGTCCTGATAAGTCTGCCTTGCATCACTGCATATTAATGAACTCTGTTGCTTTTCTGTTTTTTCTGCCAGAACACCACCTGAGTAAAATCTGCAAAATAGCTGAACACCAGTGCGGCCTGAACTCATAAATCGCCCGTACCCAACTTGATTTTACTTACAAGCTGCCCCCTTGAACTGGCATATAAAATAGCGTTCAACCAGCATTTGCAGAAAACGATAGTGAAAAAATAACTATATGAAATTACTGTAAAAAAAGGGAATCATTCGTGATAAAGCACTCTGCACTAGCACTGCCGAAAGTGACTGCCTTTTTGCTGGTGACCTCTGTCAGGCTAGCCGGACAGAGGGCCACTAACCGTGGCCATCATCAAACTAATCCCTCACTTTCAAGAGCGCGAATCACCGCCGGACGTTCAGCCACCCGCGCGCAGAATGCCCCCAGCGCAGGCCAGTTATCCAGACTGAAATTGACATATGCATTCCAGCTCAGGATATTAAACAGATAGATATCCGCCAGTGTGTAAGTATTGCCCATCAGCCAGAGCTTATTACCTAATGCTGAAGCAACCCAGTCCAGGCGTTTGTTAAGAACTGCTTCCACATTGGCTCTCAATTCTGCGGTTTGTGCAGGATTATACATTGATGCCATGTTTTTTTGGAGTTCAGTGGCAATAAAGGTCATCCAGTCTATGAGCTGATAGTGTGCTGGCGTTCTTGGCGAAGGTGCCAGTTCTATGGCAGGGTTGAGATCGGCAATGTAAAGTAAGACAGCAATGCCTTCCGTCAGCACAGTACCATCATGACACTCGAGTGCTGGCACGTATCCTTTGCCATTTATAGCCAGGTAATTTTCACCTGTTTCACACTTTTTAGTTTTAAAGTCAACTTCAATTAGCTGATAAGCCGCTTCCACCTCTTCCAGCGCAATATGTGGGGCCAGTGAGCAGGCGCCACGTTTATAATAGAGTTTCATGCTGTTCTCCTGTTAGTCCCGTAACAATGACACGCATTCCACCCTTCATTGGCCTGTCAGCATACTGTTTGCTGGCGGGAGGCGCTCTGTGAGTGGCAGCGAGTCAAAAACAAAAAACCACGATGTGTTGTGGTAATGGATACAATAGCGCGAACGAACAGAAAGTAAAAAGATTGTGTCTGATAATAAGTTGTACTTCGCCCATTATGAACATCTGGCAACCGGATGTGGATCATGCAGAAAACTGCTGCACCTGTACCCGCTTAAAATGGAATTGATAGTTTCATTAATGGCATTAAAAGATCTGCTGCACTGATTAACAAACGAGGAACTATCATGTTTTAAGATTTATGCCGGGAAAATGGCAATGGGTAATCATGAAAGATTTGCAGAACTACAGATTATACTATCACTATGAATGACCCTGTCCGGGAGTCATCACAGGTTATACCCATAGCATCTGGGGAAATATAACGGGTAAGCGTGTGCCGAAAAAATTAAAAACGCCATTGCGTCCGGCACATTGACTGATGCTACTACGTTACGGTGTAGAATGAGTCAGATATCCACGATAACAGCGACCATCTTGAATATGAGGCCCCAGGGGGCAAGCCATTTTTAGCGCTGACCTCACGGAACCTGATGGCTGAAATCTGAATTATTCCAGAAATCAGTCTCAAAAACTGGGTATTAGTGTCTTTATATCTGACGATGTAATGAATACGTTACTGAACATCACGAGTTTATTAAAATACGTCTGGGGAAATAACGCAATGCAGGCGGTTTTCAGACACGAGTAGCCAGACTACAGAGCCCGGCGGCAGTTTAACGGTAAAGCAGCAAAGTCAGTCTGACCAAATAAGGCATCAGCCATTTATCTTCGTGGCCCTGAAACGCAGACTGAAAATACCAGACTGCCACAAGCCTGCTTCGAAATTATCATAAGATTATCACAGCGCCAGAATGCAGCAACAGAAGCTCAGGCCAGACATTCCAGACAGATAAACAAATAACAGAAATTAAAAAACTCCTTCTGAGCGACGGGGGTGCGCTATTTCTGACTGGCGACTATTCATAACAACCTGCCGAGTTTTTCCTGAAAGCACCACATATTTTTATATGAAAATGTAGGCCGGCCGTATGAAAATCTTATTTTTTTATTTTGTGTTTTACTTATACTAGTGGCTTCATTCAAATTTAGCCACATTATTATTGTACCTAAAGAAAAATCTTTAATACTAATGTCAGTACCAATATTTATAAAGTCAAACGATAGAATACCGCATGAATCAGATTTTGTTATGAGCTGAAATGCACACGGCTGTTTTTTATAAAAAAGCACTTTACCGAAGATATTTTCTCTAAAAGTACTGCAAAAATGTTGTAGCTTTTCCCTGTTTTTAACATCTGAACCCCGACGCTTTTTGAATAATGAAGCGTAGATTTCTATAATTTCTTCGGATGTGAACTCAGACTGATCTCTAATTTCACCACCTTTTTGTGTGAATTTTTTCACTTCTGTATTTCTGTTATATCTCGTTTTTTTTGAAAATGATTCCAGTGGTTTTGCCAGGCAAATTGTTCTACGCGCATTGATAATTTCACTTCTATTAACAATATTTTTATTAATCGGAGAAATTATTTTACTTTTGAAAGGGACATAGATCTTCCTCTCCTTTGTGATCGGAAGAATAAGTTCATCTTTTGCGACCGGGAACCCGTGATCGCCAACTACCTTTTCAGAAGTGATGTCATTTGCCAGATATTTATCAGCCCAAACACATACTGCACCATTTATCTTTCCTTTAGATTCATGCAGATAGAACTTTTCCTTACAATCCTCATTATTATGAAAGTAAGATAAAACATCAGGATGTGTAGAAAAATTACCACCATACTGCTGATAACAACTCTTATATTCATCAATTGTAGCTTCATGCCACCCCAGAAACTTTTTTATAATCACTACTACATCTCTCCTGACAAAACTTGTATACGACGCTTTGTATTTTTCTAAGCAAGCCAGACTATCGGTAACAGCACACAAAAGGGGACCGGGGCAGAGCTCGCAATCAGAGCGACCTGCCACAAACAGACATTGACGGCAAAATAAGAAAGTAAAAGAGGGTCGAATTAATTTAGCCAGCTTTTTGTTATTCTGGCCACAAAATTACTATCGAGACATGTTACAGCATTCACAATGAGTATTTCTATAAGAATCTGCAAAAAAATTACCTGTTGTTTATCATTAAGTTAGATTTTCAGCCGGCAAAGCTCGCTCTAAATACTCAACGTCCGCAGGCCTGCTAAAATCTTATTGTAAAAATAAAACAGTCAATGTGATGCAGTTTAGCGTGAGTTTAACAATAAGTTGCGAAGCAGCAGCAGCCTGGTCCGATTAATAAAGAGAGACATGTTTTTAGTGTGCAGAAACTATCCAGAGAGGGTTGCCGATGTGTTTGTGGTGTATGGAACTGGCGAGGATGAGGGCAGAATGTCGTCAGGTTTATATGCCCCATAACTCGACTGTAGAATATCGGTGCTCGTTCGGCGTTTCGCAGGAAGACATATTGACAGAGCTACCGGGGGCAAATAAGCCCCGATATTTTAGATTCTCGCTCTGCCTGTCACTTTATCAGCCGCTACGTGGGACACAAAGCCGGGAACGAGTAACGTCAACATCTACCAGACGCCTGCTGCGGCGCGCAGATTTCCCAATAAGTCTCATCTGGAGAAGAATCTGCCTTGCATCTTTCACGGGGTTAGCTGTGTATTCGATACCACAGACTGGTTTAGCAAAGGCTAATACGTGAGGAAGGTAAGTCACATCGTGATTTGACGTTGGCCGGTCCTGCACCTGCGGCGTTCCTCTGAAGGCAATGGCTGATAACATCACTGACCGAAAGTTATCTAAGCAACTTATCAGCAATATCTCAATCGGGCACCAAGTTGAGGAGATGAGGCCTGGTGCGCCCTGCTTTACCGCCAGAGGTATTTCCCCCCTTTTTTCACATCAACAGTACAACGCCAGCGTATGGTACCATCGGCCCGTTGACGTTTTACTATGTTATAGTAAGCCATATCTTTCTTCTGACCTGTCCGGCACCCCTGATTCTAGGGGGGCCTCACGGGAGTGCTAATATACGGATAATATGGAAAAACCAGGCAAAATGCACGAAAATAATAAAGCCAGCAATTCTCTCCAGACCAGTGATGACAGCGGCCCAACAATAAATTACCCGGCTCACCGTTTTTCGGTTGCACCGATGCTGGACTGGAGTGACCGTCATTGCCGTTTTTTTCATCGGCAGTTCACAACACATGCCTTGCTTTATAGTGAAATGGTAACCACCGGCGCTATTATTCACGGTAAAGGCGATTATCTTGCTTGGAGCGAGCAGGAACAACCTGTTGCTCTTCAGCTTGGAGGCTGCGATCCAAAAGCGCTAGCGCATTGCGCTCACCTGGCGGAACAACGTGGCTATAATCAAATCAATCTTAATGTAGGTTGCCCTTCAGCCCGCGTTCAGAATGGTCGTTTTGGCGCCAGCCTGATGACAGAAGCCCCGCTCGTTGCAAGCTGTATTAAAGCGATGAGCAATGCGGTTGATATTCCTGTCACGGTTAAGACACGAATTGGCATCGATTTACAGGACAATGATCCGTTTCTGGATGAGTTTATTAGCATCGTGTCAGAACGTGGTGGCTGCCAGACCTTCGTTATTCATGCACGCAAAGCCTGGCTCTCGGGGCTGAGCCCAAAACAGAATCGTGAGGTGCCTCCGCTGAATTATTCACGGGTTTATAAGCTCAAGCGCAATTTTCCCGATTTGACCATTATCACTAACGGGGGAATTACCAGCATTGATGAAGCAGAAAAGCATCTGCAACACGTTGATGGTGTGATGGTCGGCCGTCAGGCCTATCAGAATCCCGGCCTGCTTGCCGAGGTGGATCACCGGATATTCGCTGCCAGCAATGTGTCTGTTACCCCCGATCATGTAGTACGCTCCATGTATCCCTATATTGAGCACCAGCTAAGTCAGGGGGTGTGGCTGGGGCATATTACACGTCATATGATGGGCCTGTTTCAGGGTATTCCGGGCGCCCGCCAGTGGCGTCGTCATTTAAGCGAAAATGCTCATCACCCGGATGCCGGAGTTGAGGTGGTTGAGAAAGCGCTCTCCTTAGTTGATCTGTCCGCTTCAAAAACTGCCTGCGTGAACAGACCTGCACATCATAAGAATCAGACTCAGGTAATGACAGACGGCAGCATAGCGGGATAACCTCCTTTGATTTGCAAAATCAGTAAAAACAAGAGGCCCCGGTATGATTATCTTTCGGTAATGACGGAAGAGGTTATCCTGAACTTTAGAAACATTTTTCTGCAATCCCGGTTATTTTACCGGATAAGAATCTTGATGGAAGGTAGCGATGGAGGTCACGTCTTTCGCAGAATTCCGTAAAATCCGTAGAATGAGACACTCCCGCTTTTTCATACAAACGCTGTATTATATTCTCTACAGTGCGATGTGAACGATTAAGAATAGTGGCGATGACTTTACTAGTCATTTTCTGCAATTTAAGAAATATGACTTCACACTCTTTCTCAGTAAAAAAATTATCAGGTTTGGTGAGAAGTAAAGAACCCGGTAACTTACCTCTGACAAAATCATTAGGTGTAAATACCTCCAGATATTTGGCAGAACATGCTGCACCTATGCACTTATTATTATCATCGTAAAATAGAAAACTTATCGTTATATATGGAGAAGCCAGCTCATTTGGATGAACTTCTAAAACAGTTAACTGCTTAAATGTATTCGACACATATCTCACCTGCTCCTGCCACATATTTGTAATAGTTTCATCTTCACAAACACTGGACGGTATTTCAGAATCAATTTTATCGATTATCAATTTAGTAGATTTAAGACCGAAGAGTGTGGCTGCTGGCAGGTTTGCATAACTATATTTTGTTGTTTCTTTTTCTCTGATAATAAGAGGGAAAGGTAATTGATCAAGTGTTTTTATCAGCAGGTCAGGCAGAACAAAATTTGAATTATTCATAAAAACATCCTCAGATTTGCCACATAATCTATTAGTAGTATTTATTAATTATTATTCAATAGAAATTTATACTACTTTAATATTAATTAGTAAGTCAATAGAGTATGTTCATTTATTCACCTAATACATTAGCAAAGATTATATGTATTTGCAGACGACTTACTTAGCATAATCATCTGATTATCTTGAAAAAATTCATTTTACACCTATTTCTGGTGGTTTTAGCAGCTATAGCATATCGATGAAAATCTCCTTATTATCTGACTGCAAAATTGATTACTCCATTGCTTTTCATTCGTTCATAAAATATATTTTTTGATTAGCCCGTTTATCCTTACTTTGAGCCCAAATTATAATTAACAAACACATATACAATCTAAGAAATATTTATATAACATCCTCGATTGTGGTTAACCCTGGTGACATAGCTTAATATGTGGTTAATATTTTATTTTTACACTATAGATTTTTGATATGCTGCCATTAATAATTCATTTGTTAAAAATAGTTCATTTATGTAGGAAAGCGTTAGATAATTTACCTGTACGCTGATAATAATATTGTTTGATAAGAAGTTAACACTTCATGATTTTTTCAGGAGATTATTAAAAATAAGAAAAATTCCTGAGATTCCCTAGAATATTTTCTTTGCTCTCTATTAAGCAGAGTTCAGCTGTAATCCCCGGACCAAATCCAGCAATAATCCCTTTTGCACTATTTTCTTTTATATATCCATCTTCCCACATACGACGATAAGTTTCGAAAACGACAGAGCTTGCAATATTCCCACAATTTACAAGTGTATCACGACTGTATTTAAATAAATGAGCAGGAACATGTAGAAATTTACACAGATCATCCAAGATACGAGGACCGCCTGCATGAATAATATAGTAGTCCAGCATTTCAATATTCCACCCATATGAAGCAGTAAAGTCTCTCATAACGGGCGCCAGCGGTTTCATGGTGAGGGGTACACGTTTATCTAAACGAAAGTGGAACCCTGTGTCTTTCACATCATATCTAATCCAGTCTTCAGTGTCAGGTATGATATAACTTGCGTTTCTCTGAATGTGCAATCCTCTGGACAAGTTGCTAGTAACAACCACAGCAGTAATAGCATCTCCAAATAACCCATCAGATAGCAAACTGCCAACATCATGGTCTGTCGGCTGGTAACTAAGCGAGCAAAATTCACAACTTATAATCAGTACATTGCTATCTGGATGAGCGAGTGTGAAATCGTAAGCCCTGTTTATAGCAGATCCTCCCGCTGCGCAGCCAAGCTGGCATATAGGAATTTGTACAGTATCTGTATTAAACCCCATTTTATTAATCAGCCATGCCGTGAGCGATGGCATCATGAACCCGGAACATGAAACATAGATGATGGCTGCAATATCTTTTTCTGTACAATCAGAATGTTGCAATGCTTCTCTGACTACTCCGGGGACAAGTCTTTTGGATTCATTCTCAAAAATTTTATTCCTTAACTCAAACCCAGGATGCTTTATGGCCAGTTCTACCGGTTGTATCAGATGTCTTTTTTTTACACCTGTATTTCTTATTAATTGCAACGCCTTATCCAATTATGCTATGCTTATTTACTTCTTAACGTTTACTAACTATATGATATTTAGTGGAATTTATTGCGGACATTTGATGGATAAAATTTCCAAAAAATAATAATTCCACTGATATTCAAATTTTAATCACGCTGATAAAAATTTGCCACATTGGCTGCACTTTTTTGTCAACTTTTCATCTTAGGTTTGAAATTTTCATTAGGATCGCATCTGTTCAATATTACCAGATAATGTCGATTTATAATAAAAATGACCTGCCATCTTAATATCAGAATTTATTTATTGACACAACATATTACACATACAGATTATAAACATAATTAAAAGCGTATGGCAAAGTCCACAATGTTATATAAAAAACTGTTTTTTATATAACCAATCAATAATAAACAGAGTGTAACTTACAGTATTCATTACCTTTGCGGCAGAATATTTTTCAAATCCTTTTCAGGAAGAGAGATGAACGTAAAGTGCTGCATGATTCTCAACCATTCATACTGAATCTTATTTTTTCTGTCTTTAGTAACAAAACCAATGTTCTCGTCTCAAAAATCAGACACAGATTAAATGTTAATTTTATGATAAACTTGGTATATTATCGTTAGCTAATCTGGTAAATGGCTGATACTATATTTAGTACATTACTAAAATTCCATTGAGATA
>CAKZHC010000011.1 GCA_936920625.1 uncultured Enterobacteriaceae bacterium | reverse complement strand
TGCCTCGTAGTTGATGGAAATTAATTACGGGGCTTTCGTCTGTCTGTACCTCAGCAAATACGCCTGAGTACAAACAGCCTCAGGCACCCGCGAGCCATGTTCCATGAAACTACATGGCTTTGCAAGTTCTGTCTGACACCAGCACGCACAGGCAACAGAATCTGGCTTCCGCACTGAACAAATCCCCAAATACATTCTCCGTAAGCGGGGCTGGCTCGTCATCCACCCCGATGGCCTGATAAAAAACTCATGGATTAACGTCCCGCCCCTGTTCGGCAGAAGCTCTCTGTTGCCGTCAGAAGACGATGGAGCGCTGGCGCATATATAAAAAATTACATGTTTATGTGGTAGTTCCATTTTAAAATAGTGCGATAATAGACAACAATATGTACAACTTAAGCAAGAAAATGGATAAATTTCAAAGTACTACACAATATATGGTGTCACAGTGGTTATAAGAAAACTCCTGGGATGGGAGGAGGCTTCAGTTAACGAATACCGGGATTGCTACCTTAAGTACGGGGGCAATTTTTCTACGCATCCTGATGTTTTAGCTTACTTTCATAACCATGCAGACTGTAAAGAAAAATTCTACGTACATAAAACCAGAGGTGCAATTGATGGTGCTGTTTGTGTGTGGGCTGATAAATATTTAGCAAATGACATTATCACTGGTGAGATAATCAGGCATCCCTGGCTGCCGGTAGCGAGAGATGAACTTATTCTCCCGATAACAAAAGAACGAAGAATCTTTGTTCCTTTTAAGAGTAAAATTATTTCTTCCGTTAATAACAACATCACCAACCGGAGTGAAATACTCAATGCACGCAGAACAATTTGTCTGACAAAATAACTTGATTCATTCTCAACAAAAACAATAAAAAACAGAAAAAGAGAAGTAAGAACATTCACAGCTGAAGATGGCAAGATTAGAGATCAGTCCGAATTCACTCCGGAACAACTTATTGATATATTCTATTTGTTGTTTGAAAAACGCTGGGGAGAAACACTTGGAAATAAAGAACAATGCCTCAACTTTATGAAAAAATTCAGAGAATTTTTTTGGAAAAGTGCTGTTCTATAAAAATAATCCTTGTGCCTTTCAGCTCATAACAAAATCTGACTCATGTGATATTTTATCACTCAGCTATTTATCTGCTGGTACGGATAGGAGTATCAAAAATTTTTCATTAGGCACAATACTGATGTGGTTAAATTTAAATGAAGCAGCCACTATCAGTGCTGCCGAAAATAAAAGGCTGCGATTTTCATATGGGCACCCCACCCATGACTATAAAAAAATGTGGTGTTTCCAGGAAAAACTGGGCAGATTGCTGTAGATAACTCAGTCTGTCCTATACCAGCCCATGAGTTTAATTACTAGTTTATGGTAGCCAGTTCTTTCGTCGCTTCTATGATACTCGTGTCCCCGCTAAGTTTGTGTGAATGCTGCCCGGTCCGGTCTGTTAATATAACCGTTTTTCCGGGAGCAGGATTCATGCCATCCAGTACGCCACTCGTTCCGCTCCAGCCTTTGGGAGTGTAGGGGATGTTATGCACATGGCCACCGTCGGTACTGGTATCCCCCCGGAATGTATGACTATGCCCCGGCAGATTGACAACAGTGAGGTTTACCGTATCCGAGCCGCCAGTGGTCATGACGTCTTTGGAGTCGGCACTGGCGAGCCGGATGGTTCTGTTTTCGCTGGTGTAGCGCCATGTAGTACCGGGGAACAGGGCGTTAGGGTCTTTATTCTGGGCAAATCACACTACGATCCCGACCGGATAAAACCCGTCCACACCTCCTTTACTGGCCAGGTCATAGGCCGCCTTAACTGCATCTGGGGGACCTCCATGGTTTCATCTTCACTGTCGGTAGCACTGCTGAGTCTGGTTACCCCGGCAGCGGTAAGTGAGGCGGCAGGTAAGGCATACAAAACCGCTGTGCCGTCACAGCGTATTTCATTCCGCCCTCTGCTGACTGCCACACCTGCTCCTGATTTGGTCTTACAGGTCAGCGTAAATCGCCTCCGCAGTGGTTTGTTACTACCCAGCGCTTAACCCACGGCGAAAAAATGAGTGTGGTATCAGCCTGAAGGGTTCCGCTTACTGTGATTTCGGCTTTTGCAGCCTGTAAGCTGGTGAATGTAACCGTACCTTTGCTGAGGCCTGTAATACTGGTAACCCCATAGCTTCCGCCGGGACCCAGCCTGTGACAGAACCATCCGTTACTTCCGGGCTGCTGGTGTTACCTTCAGTAATATTGAGCCAGAAGCCGTCATTAGCGGAGTTTGGCACCACCGCCCCCACCGGATAACCGCCCGTTGCTTTTGCAAAATCAGCATCAATCAGCATCAAATGGCCAGCCTGCGCCTGCGTTCTGCCAGCGCAGATCGCTGTACAGCTCATTAAATGCCTGGTTGATATCCCGGCCATCCGGTGGTAACCCCCCTGCCGCTTTGATCGTCATGGTAACCGGCGGACAACCGGCATCATAAGAGGCCTGATTGCTACCGACAGGGGTCTTATCGGTAAGGTTACGCCTAGGACCATTAACGCCAAAAGGGACCAGTTTGCGGGTGGGAATGTCTGTTTTTTCATGGTGTTCTACCGGTATAAAATGTGCAATCGTTAAAAGGATATGTATCCTCAGCAAAACCAAACGCACTGTTATCAATATCGGCGATGATATAGCGTGAGGCATTTACTATCTTTCCCCACATATCCAGGCCGAAGGTGCCGCAGGTTGTGATGTCCCACACCTCATCGATGAATCTGTCTTTGAAATCATCCAGGCTGACGGCCTGATCAAACGTATCAATGATGTTCAGCAGTTTCCGGCTGGCGCTTTATTGCGTGAGAATTGTTTTTTCCCAGTCCAATAAGGTTATTTCCTCCTTAACTTCTCCAGAACACATTAGTTCTGGTGCAGTAAAACTTCTGACAGATCTCTGACTGTTGTGTATATACGTGTGTATAATTATGGTCAGGCTGGGAGGGACTCATGAAATCTGCTGACCTGATAACTCTCCATACCGCAACTTTTTTATAACTTACTGTAAAATATAATTTTTCTAATCTGGAATCTTCAACCACCGTTTAAGCAATACACGCTGCAATACGCATTCTGTGCTAAATGGGGAAGAGCATTAGCAGTGAACAGAGGAAAGTATTTTATACCCTCTGTGTAAGCCCGTTATATGTTCCGCTAGCCAGCGGTAAAAGACCTTCCCGTTATCGCATAAAAAGTAATCAGGTGTCTTATATATCAGAAATAATAAAGTGTGATCCGATACGGAAAACAACATTATTCTCTGTGCTGTAATGATTTAATTATTGCACTAATCACCTGCAACATTTACGGATTATCACAGGAGCATCAAAAATGGAGAAAGGAATAATGAGTTTTTCAGCAGAAGGATTGAATATCACTGCCAATAATTTTGATGAGTTAATATCACACATTGAACATAGTGATGATCTGTGGACTATAAAAGGTAATGATCTTAAATTTGCCTATATGAACAAAATTAGTAAGCATTATCATGAGTTACCAGAAGACTATGATGTTGAGGGGAGACTAATTGGAGAAATGCCATTGATCTTCGCTGAATATCAGGAAGCGATACACTCGCTTGAAAATAAAGCAATAACCAATAGAAAAACTGTTCCCAGCATTGCTAATACAAAATACGGTGGTAAAAATAAATACGTGCAGCCTTTTATGGCTACCACGTCACCGTTATTTGAGGATGATAAATCTTTTGGAGTCATTACCAGATTTAGAAAATTAGACTTTTATACCCCGGAGCACTTTATCAATAACAGACCGCCTGACACTATTCAGTTCGGTAACCCGTCGGAGCTGTTTACTGACCGGGAATTTGAAGTCATTTTTTATGCTCTGCAACATCTCAGCGCAAAAGAGACAGCTAAAAAATTAGGAATAACATCAAAAGGTGTTGAGACACACATTCATAATATCTATATGAGGGCAGGAATAGGCAGCAGAAGACAGCTTACAGCCCTGTGCCGGGATAAAGGCTATGACCGCTATGTGCCTGAGAAATTCCTGGATACAGTTCCATTTAAAGCGCTGGGATAAAGGTATAAAAAACGCTTTCACGCACACAATGTATCACCAGCCATTATGATAACGTGAAAGCAAACCAGGAACGGTCAGAACATCTTTCTTATTTATATAAAACCGATATCAGGAAAATAACTGTTCATTCCCTGGAGTCACTGAGCAATAACAGAAGAGGAATTATAATGACAGACATTAAAAGACAGCGTAATAATAATAAATACTAAAGCATCAGGCACCTGTGCGCCGGGCATAAACTGCGGGCAGGGCGTGTATTATCATAATATAACTGACGGTCATTCACCTTTCCTGACCAGGCAGCAAATTCGGATAACAATGTATCCGGTATAATTTAAGTTACTTAAGACAGCACAGCAGGGAGGCAAACCGCATGGCAGATATGGACGTCCGCATTACGGCAGATTTTCTCTACAGCATATCGCAACACTATGTCACTAATCATAAAAAACGTGATTTACAGCGGATTAATATCACGGTGCCGGCGATGAACAACTACTTACCACAGTATGGCATCACAACAAAGCTGCGTGTCGCCCATTTTCTGGCACCGGGCTGTGTTAAAACCGCTCATTTTTTATCGCTCCCCGAACATCCGGCCAAGGGTGGTAAAGAGTACGATTTTGGAACAAGAACAAGTAAAACGCCAGACAATACCCATTCCGGCGACGGTCCCCGGTGCATTGGCCGCGGACGGCTGCATCTCACGGATTATGCCAGTTACAAAAAATACGGGGAAAAACTGCGCACAGATTTAGCCAGCCACCCGGAAAAAGTCGCAAGGGACTTCTCGCTAGCAGTCAGCACTTTATCCCGTTTTCGAGGGCCGCTCCCCATGTCATTAACTTTTAAATCATCAAGCGAATGTTAAACGGCGTATCTGCGCATCCGGCAGAATTTAAGCGCCTGTTTTGCATCCGCGAAAATTTGACCAGCCATCACGGGAGATTTTTTAAACCGGTCAAAGCAGGCTATCCACTGCTGAGCTGAACAGTCCGCCAGCGGAATTTCACCCGTCACCGGGAAGATATATTTCTGAAATTATTGTATATATCTTTTTCCGTTAATTCTTTTTCCTGGACGTAATTATCCACCCAGTACATCGCGCCTCTTTCACCGTCACCGGGCGCATGGTCTGCACTTTGGCTATTTTTATCTGTATGCGCGGATCCCGCCCGTCTGCCAGCCAGTGGCTGCACTGCTCTCTTTTTCCCCTTGCCGTTTTTAAAGACATATCCGGGTAGCGTCCGGGCGTCATCCATACCGAAGGCGAGGTTCTGTCACCCGTGCGGAAAAAAAGACAAAGCTCACCGCCCCGTGTTTACTGACCCGGACAGACAGTCCCTTACCATCGGCAATCATTTTCTGGCGGGTCTGCACTTTACCCAGTAACACGCGCAGCGCCTTATCGCTCAGTTTATTCTCCGCTGTCATTGTTAACCTCAGTTGCAATATACAAAACACCAAAATCAGGCACTCATGTTTAACATCCTGCGGATAAAATAAGATAACTATATGATTTTTTTCAACAGGACAGGTAAAGCTGGCGTCAGAAAATGCAGGTTGTCGTTAAAGATTTTACATCGGGTCTCTTATTACCAGAGTGTTAGATCAAGTATTAATAATCGCGATCAGGGGGGTGGATATTCATTACAAACTCATCACAATGATAATAAAAAACCCGCCGCAACCAGTAGGTAAAATCCAGCACAAATAAGGTCAAAACTCCGGCGGATGCTGGTCAGGTAATGTTCTGCTGATTCTGATGAGAACATAAGCGCATAAAATCCGAAGATAATAACCCCCAACGCAGAGCAGCTGATTACCAGAACCCAGATATAACACCCCGTGGCACTGGCTGTTAACCCAGCACTGGTAACTGTAAACCAGGCCAGAGCAGCTTTTGGATTTGTCAGGTGTAATCCCAGCCCCTGGAAGTAATAACCACGTAAACGCTGATATTTGCTGTTCTGGCAGGAAATCAGTTCATCAGGTTTGAAAGTATTACATATTGCTTTAACGGCGATCCATAAAAGAGGTAAGCGGCACCCAGCAGCTTTAGCCATTGCACGAAATATGGGGAGGAAATTAATATAGATGAAATGCCAGTTGCAATGAGTATTCCCCATCAGACTGAACCGGAAATTACACCCGTCGCTAAAGCAAAACCCGCTTTACGGCCATAATTCATGGCCGTTCTGGCGATTAACAGATTTCCTGGGCCAGGAGCTGCCGCGCCGACACTATAAACTAGTAATGCTGTCAGAAAAGGAGGAATATCCCACATAATGTTTAACTCAAATCAGACTGATGGTATTAAATCAAATTGTAAATAATGACAATACAACCCGCCTGTGCCAATGCGTACATGCACGGCAGAGAGGGAATAGAAAATCGAAAACAGGAATATAATATGACTGGTATCATCCAGGCTTTGCAAGGACTAATCTTGCGGCCGCAATAGTAAAAACAACAATACCAATATAATAACGAGCACAGAACCATAATGAGCAGGTTTGCTACCTGCCTTTATACAATACATAAATATATTTACATGTATAAATAAAACTAAAAATTTAAAATGAATTACTGAACTGCATCAGATAAGTAACTGCAATTGATAACAAAAAGAGGTCAATAGTGGATCACAGCATCAACTATAAACACAATATCCCTTTAGGGAAAATATTACCCCTCACATTGACTAGTTTTCTAGCTATTCTGACAGAAACAATACCTGTTGGGATGCTCTTGAACATAAGCAGTACATTCAATATATCACAATCTTTAGCAGGGCAGATGGTCTCTTCATATGCCGCAGGGGCGTTTATATCCGCAATTCCAATCATTGCAATGACAAGAGGTATGAATCGTAAAGCATTATTATTATTATCTTTGCTTGGTTTTTTTCTGACGAATATAGGAACTGCTTTCGTTAATAACTATCAGGCTGTACTGATAATCAGATTTTTTGCTGGCGTTTCGGCCGGAGTAGCGTGGGGCCTGTTAACAGGTTATACCGTTCGTTTAGTTGACCCTTCCAGGCACGGGAAAGCTATAGCAATTATGAGTATAGGAGGCCCAGTAGCATTAGCAGCAGGTGTCCCATTTTCTGCGTATTTTGTTAACATATTTCCCTGGCAATATCTGTTTCATGTCATTTCATCCCTTGCATGTG
Source organism: uncultured Enterobacteriaceae bacterium (assembly GCA_936920625.1). Classification (GTDB taxonomy): domain Bacteria; phylum Pseudomonadota; class Gammaproteobacteria; order Enterobacterales; family Enterobacteriaceae; genus Izhakiella. The sequence continues at coordinate 268,427 of CAKZHC010000011.1, read as the reverse complement.
TGGTTATGGTATGGGTTATTTTTTTCCTTCCTGGGTTTCCGGGAGAAAAGAAAGAACATAGGGAATCATTATCTAAAATAATTTTCCAAAAGCAGATAATCATTATTTTATTAATACTTTTCTTCTGGATTAGTGCGCATAATTTAATGTATACATATATGTCTCCACTTCTTAAGTTTAGTAAGTTATATAACCATTTGGACTCAATACTTTTTGTTTTCGGGGGATTTTCAATATCAGGTATTATAATTACAAGTTTTTTGGTGGATAAATTCTTAGCAAAAATTACGTATTATTCAATGGCTTTATTTATGATATCGGGAGTGATTCTTTTTTTATATAACCATAATATTGTAGCGGTATACTGCTCTGTTACAATATGGGGGATAGCTTTTGGAGGAGCGCCCACGCTTCTTGCAAAATATCTTTCAGACAGCGCGGGGAAAGATATTGATGTAGCACAATCTTCATTTGTTACAGTCTTCAACATGGCTATCTCATTTGGTGCTTTAATTGGTGGGGTTATACTCAGTTCATCAGGAGCCAGTTTTATCCCCCTTTATCAGGCAGGACTTTCAATCATTTCTTTAGTGATCCTGATTATATTTCTGCACCGTGAGCGAGTGACCTCCTGACGCTTCCAGGGGTATCTGTTATTTAGCTTTGATAATGTAACGCGTTTGTCGAAAATTGTTTGCTTTTAGCAGCCGGTGCTGCCCAGGAGGCAAATGGCTGGTTTATTTGTCAGATACTGGCTGCTAATCTGATGCCCGGTTCTTTTTTATCACATAGCCGATCTGTCTTAGACCCTGGTAAGTTGCTGGCCAGGGTTTTATGCTATCAACATATTTTTATTTGAATCATGGGGTTTTGACCGTATCTGAAATCTGCAAAGTAAACGTGATAAAAAATTTAGATAGTTAACAAAATTCATCAAAGCTATCATATTTTTTTAGTTAAAAAATCATAATAAAATACAGGAAATGTTAATATAAAAACTGTAAATCTGTAATAAATTATAAAAGAAGAAATTAGTTATGATAGCTGGCTGAAATGATGTCTTTCTGATGATCAAACGATCTAAACACATATTCTGTCATTAGAACAGGAATGTTACTACTATCAAATATAAATCTAATGAATTATTTATATAAACTAATTTATTTCCTGCACATTCACGTAGTGGTCTGAAATCAGGAATGTATTTCTGGTCTGGAATATTCACCTGATTAATCAATCACACGTACGAATATCCCATCTAGAAGGATATTTAATGTTAGTAGATTTAATATTATCGAGTTTTTATGTTAATTTTTAATGGAAATCAATATTCTTATCTTTTTACATGAAATTCATAATTTATTGTGACTCTGATCACTATTTTCTCACTAAAATTTATATAATTATGGATCTATAAAATCTGCCTATTATTATGGCATAAGATTATCAACCCTCAATGAAAGTGACTATTAACGTGTTATCGTTATTTTTATTACTAAACGGTGATGATGTGCAGAGGTATGTTGTGCCATTTCCTGCGATTTTTATGCTGAAGATAAATGCTCAAATGGATACCACTTTACTTGAAAGGTAGCGTGATACTGGGCGACCATGATTATGGTAGCAGGTACAGGTTGTTTTGTTTATAAGATTGATCGTTACTTTATTTTTATTTTAAAAAAGTCATGACAGCAGTTGTAGCAATAGATCCAGTTTTATCATTCGTATCTTTTATCTTTAATCGAATTAAAAGCTGGATCTGGTGGATATGTATCAACATAAAGGAAATATTCAGATGAAAAAAATAGCAGTGGTAGCCCTTGCCTTAGGTTCGTTTTTGGGAAGTTCAGCAGTACTGGCAGATAATCACACGATATCTCTGGGGTATGCGCAGTCTAGGGTACAGCACTTTGGAAACATTCGTGGTGGGGATATTCAGTACAGGTATGAGTGGGACTCCCCATTTAGCGTAATTGGTTCTTTTACCTATATGAAAGGAAATGAATCGGAATTCAATTCTTATGACAATACAGATAATCCACCAGTGAAAGTGAAGGACCATACAAAAATAGATATTAAGTATTATTCACTGCTAGCTGGCCCTGCATATCGCATTAACGATTACATCAGTCCGTATGGACTCGTCGGGGTTGCCCATGCTAATGCCAAGTCTGCATATGATGAAAGCATAGGTGATAATACACCGTCAACAGAGAAAAATTCTTTCAATGCAACGTCATTTGCTTATGCTGCGGGCATCGCGACTAATCCGATCGAAAATCTGGCAATAAATGTTGGCTATGAGGGAACGAACGTAAGGATTGATGGTGATAATTCCAATATCAACGGTTTCAATGTAGGCATAGGGTATCGCTTTTAGTTAACACAGAATGGCAGGCAGAGGGAATATCCTCGGACGCCTGCCTTTTCAAACACTCCGAAAAACCTTCACCATCCCCCCATACGCGATTCTCTCACCTTTGCTGTAAACAGCGATTCATTAGTTATTCAGAAATTAAAAGCGCTGGCATACCATTTATACTCGTGCAGTTATCGAAGAGGTGCCTTGATTAATTAAGCTTTACAACAGAAGGGAAGTTACGCTGTTATTACTATCCAGTTTCCAGTTCTTAAAGTATCAATGAGTTCTGCTGCCAGGTGAGTTCTGAAAACTACAAAGAGTGAATGGCTGGCTAAATCCCGGTGTGTAGAGCCTTGCAGCAGAGGAAAATGGCCATTGAACCGCCATGTTATACGGCGATGTTTATTACAGGCAGAGTCCGCGAATTGATAATGGCACTGTTCTCTGTGATGTCTGCACTAGGGATGAACGACAAGATTACTACCTTCATTAACAATAGTATAGCGATATGATTTTTATAAAAACCTACAACTATACATATAAAACTATTAAATACTAATTAATTATATGATTTTTTTAAGTGTATCACATTTTTGTGTAAAAAAAAGTTACTCTGTATAGTCGATACATCAGGTCCAGTATTATCCTTAGCGCCGACTCCTTTGTTACTTTGAGAAGTCTGCTTGCGTCCTCGTCCTGACTGAATGGCGCATATTCATAATAAGTAGGGAATAACCTAAATGAAAAAAATAACATTAGCAGTACTTGCATTAAGTTCGTCTTTGGGAAGTTTTACAGCACTGGCAGATAATCACACGATATCCATGGGGTATGCGCAGGCTAGTGTTCAGAACTTGAAAAACATCCATGGGGGCAATCTCCAGTACAGATATGAGTGGAACTCCCCAGTAAGTGGGATGGGTTCATTTACCTTTATGAAAGGCGATAAATCAGCACCGGAGGGAAAAGCAGAGGCTAAATATTATTCACTGCTGGCTGGTCCTGCATACCGCATTAATGATTATATCAGTCTGTATGGTCTTGCAGGTGCCGCATATAGTAAAGGGAAATTTATCATGCAAGAAGACAAGTCATCAATGTCTGCTAATTCAACAAGATTTGCCTACGCTGCAGGCGTTGTGATCAATCCAACCCAAGATCTCTCAGTTAATATCGGTTATGAGGGAACGACTGCAAAGATGTTAGGTGAAAAAATGAATATTAACGGTTTTAATGTAGGCGTAGGATATCGCTTTTAGTTAAAACAGTATGGCAGGCAAAAGAAAAGTATTTTCTGGCGCCTGTCTTTTATAAACTACGGAAAGTTCTTATCAGCAGCCTCACACGCGATTAGCTATTCTAAGTTAAAAAAAATCTTTCTACCGGTAACCAGATATTCTTTAATTGGAGTAACCGATCTTTCAGATGGTTTAAAATATCACTGTAAGGTTTATACTGTTATTGAATAAAACAATTTCTTTTAACTCTGACAGCAGAGAGCGTATGAGCGAAATCCCCGTAATAGTGAATGGTAGGTATCCTAGGTAACCTGTCAGCCAGAATTTTTTTAGATTCATAACGTTAGCAAAGGTATCTGTTGTAATCAAATGTATACAGTAGGCAAACTATGATTGTCACTTCTCGTCTGTGTAATTTTTTCCGTTTAAAAGATGGGGGGCATTATTACAATATCAATTTTGTGCATGAGCCTGCGTACGATAACTGTTTAAACAGGAAATAGCGAATATATTTTCATACGGAACATAATGATACTTTGCGTAATATAAACATGTTTCGGTGCTGATGGTTCAATTTTGGTCGTAGCAATGATTCGCGTACCAGATTATCATGGTAACTTCAACAAGCTTAATTATTATGAGCATTTACTATTAATTTTACCAATAATCTGGATTTGTTCCTTTATTTTGTGCACAAATCCTGCATAAGAATCAATAGAGATATTAGTACCTGAATGATGTATGTGGCCGGGATCTTTCATCTTAACTTAATCATGAATAGAATCGTTTTAATTTGCAATTGATGATAGTTTATTGCAAAGCAGTTAATGGACGCTTTGAGCGATTCCTGCAATCAACTGTTATAAAAGCTCCCGTTAAGCTTAGCTTATTGCTAATACAATTGTTATTTTCCTCTGCTTTCCTGCTGCGATTCCTGCGTTATGTGTATATGTGCGGGCAGAAAATCGTACTGAACATAAGTGCTAACACAGAAAAATATTATAAGAGCTTAATAAATAAATGAATTATCCCAGATTTTGATGCTAAGAATGTGTTTTGTCAGCGTCCGGCATGCTATTTTTAATATTGAATCTTATGCAAGAGGACATTCCTTAACATTTTAGTGAGTTGTTTAAAGTGCTGCACATGGCTGCAATACTAGGGTGGGAAACAGTATTGCATCAGTGCCTGCTGGCACTACACTTGCTCGGCATAAAGGTAAACATGCATAATGTGAATCAACATCAATCGAACTATTATTCAATGAAACCTGAGGTATACTATCAAATAACTATCAGCAGAGGATAGTCAGCACTGGCAGAAGCAATCATACATAAGCCCTGTGTGATGATAAATAAGACCATTTAGATCATGCAGATAAATGTATTCGAATATCTGTGATTCACTAGAACTATAAAATTAAAATGGTTTTTGCTGTTATTAAACTTATTCTGTCTATAAATCAGGTAAGTTAGCGCTTGAATTATGGCAGCTTTTGAAGCGTATCCGGCTCAAGCTTTCACACTGAAATAGATGAAAATGAGTTGTTGTGCGTTACTCTTTTTTAGCATTTAAAGTATTTCCTAAGGGAGTGCAGCTGTTAATTATATGATTGTGAAATTCCAGAACCCTGTTTCAACAGACAGGCTTTTTAAGTGTAGAAAGAACATTTCCATTAGGCACATGCGAGTGCAAATTTAATGTGTATAAAACTTCAAGTATGTGTATTTTCTGAAATCGTTATTTTTGAGCGGTAGCGCCCGTTAGCAGTCAGGGTGAAGATTTTAAAATAGTGTACTAAGTCTGGTCTGCCCGCGAAATTAACATAAACAAACATACACATAAACTTACATATAACTCCAAAAGTTAACATTAAGTAAATATTTGTTATATTTTAATTGAATCATACTAACTCACATGTTTAACTATGAGCGTATGATGATTAAGTGATAATAGTAAACTCTATCTAAACCAGTTTTCTATAATTTTTAGCTAGGAGTCAGGGTGAAACCAGTATAAAAAAGAGTAGTCAGGTAAAAAAAATTTCTTAATTCTGTTATGTGTCTTGTATGATACGTGGGGATTATGATGACATAGATAAATATGCTGTAGCGAAGGTAAAACTCCTCTATGGTTCATAGAAAGAGAAGTGATTGGGTGCTAAGAAAACGATGCCCTGTCTTTTTTAATAATTTTCCAATAAAATTCAATATATTTAAATAAGTATGTAATGGTTTATATAAAAAATATATATTAGTTTTATTTGAATGGACTAGGTTTTATAACATTTGAAAAAAATCAATATAAGTCTGGTATGGAAATAAATTTCCGGGAAAAAAGCATTTAAGCTTTTTTAATATAATTTTTATAACAACGAAGGATTTATATGACATAATAATTTATCTTATATAAAATGCAAAAATGATTTTTCTGGGGAGATAATACAAATCTGGAAGGACTAGATCTAATTTTTATAATAGTTTTTTCAAAAAGTATTGAAGTGCGCCTGAATCTATCCGGGGGTAGCGGCGTGCATTCATCGATACTGAAAAATCTTGGATAAGTTAATTCTACAACAAAATGAAAAAGAGAATAATTATGCAATTTATTGATACTGCCTATACACGAATGACCGATGATCAATTAAAGGAGCTATTTACTATCAGGAAGAGAGTATTTGTAGAAAGATTACGCTGGGATGTAAATTGTATAAATGGTCTTGAATATGATGAGTATGACGGTAACCATACAACTTACCTGATTGGGACAAATAACGGAAAGATGATATGTAGCCTGAGATTAATAAAAATAGAGTACCCGAACATGATCACTGGAGTTTTTTCTGAATGTTTCGGTCAATTAGAGCTACCCAAAGGTAATTTTATCGAATCCAGCAGATTTTTTGTTGACAAAAACAGAGCTCAGGACGATAACTTTAGTCAGTTTTCTATCAGCACAATGCTTTTTCTTGCAGTATTGAATTACACTAAGGCTCATGGCTACGATGGAATATTAACTATTGTGAATAAAGCAATGTTAAGGATAATCAAGTCTTCGGGCTGGCAACTGACTATACTTGCTGAAGGCTTATTTAGAGAAAAAGAGAGGCTTTATTTATTGCAGCTACCAGTAGATGCAGCTAATCAGAATATTCTTATTGATTTTGTAAACAAAAATGATGAGTTTTCCAGAGATCCATTGGTTAGGTGGCCTCTTTGTTGTAAATTATCTGCTTCTGTTTGCAAGCAGCGCGTGAGTGTCGAGAAGATTGGATAGCATATTACAGTAAATTTTTTACGAATTTTTGAATTCATTGGTATCCTATTAAATAACTAAATATATTTCAGTCAACAGAATCAATGATATTTAATTCGATACCAATTCTTATTGCCTGCTTAACATTATAGACGCCAAGTTTTTTTACAGTGTTACCAATATGAAATTTCACTGTTCTTATAGTAATTCCTAAAATAGCGGATATCTCCGGATAAGTTTTTCCCATACTTGACCAGTAAAGAATTTCATTTTCGCGATTGGTGAGAAGTTCCCTCTTATAATTAAGATTATTTTTCTTATTCATGTTTTCATACAAAGAAAGAAGTTTATCATGAGTGTATAAAAGTAACATTTGTAACTTATCTTGATTATTTTTTATCTCATATTCAATTCTATCTTCATTAATATTGTCTATTAAAATTGATAGCATCACTAAGTTGTTGTCATGATCATGGAGAACCACTGTGTAGCCGTTGACAATATTATATTTTCTGGCAATATAAAATACTTTTTTCAATCTCATGTTTAATTTGATTAAAATATCTTCGTTCCACAAAAAGGGTACAAAACGGTTCAGCGCGTATAGCACGACAGGATCTGTAAACTGATAGGCGTTTTTCTGGTATATATCAATCCAGCTATCTGGATAATTCGATATAGCTGAAAAAAGTGAGGGATTATTCTTTTTAACTATTACATATGCATATGAGTAATCACCGATTTTGCTAAGATTCCTCTCAAGGTACATTTTTATATAATTGTTAATGATCACATTGTTGTAAAACTTTTCTGTTGATGTCATTGTCCTGCTTCCAGAGGTTTAAATAAGTTATCACTATAATGTAGCAGGTTATTATACCCAAAAAGCACATTTCATCATCTAAACAGATGATCATTATTACAGGATATATTACTCCTCGGCTTTAGTATCTGAAGATAACATCATCATATATTCGATAGTTAATCACAATGTACCAACCTAGTTCAATTAAAATATTAAGAATATTTAACAAAGGTTAAACCTAAATTGGTGAACGAAAAATAACTAGGCTGCTATTTGTTCAGTAAGCTACAAAAAAGGTCATAATAATAACTATTTGCATCATGTGTACAATTAAGATGATTGAGAGATTCAGGGCTAAAAATTATGTGACTCTCCATAAAGCTAGGTTTTTCTGATTGCAGGAACAGAGACAAAAAACGTCATAGCGCTTATCTCTTGTTCAGACTGCCTTTTCCGTAACCTCTGACAAGAGTTGTCTTTAATTATCACAAGTAAATCCAATTATAAGTTAACGATGGTCAGGTTTTTTATTTTGAGATATGAAGTACTGAATTGCCCGATACTGTGTATTGATGTGGTTTTTGATAATGGTTTGTAAGCTGTCGGGAATATTTTCCCTTTAAAATGGGTGCAGTCTGTCTGACTGTGTCAGGATATCGCTAATTGATATAAAAATATTTATTTAAATCAATGCATTATATTTAAAGTTCACTATGAATGATTTTGCCTGCCCTAAGTAATGGCTCTTATAAATGAAGTACTATCTGTATTGTCGCAGTCAGATAAACTCGTAGCGGCAGAGTTATGTGTCTGGATTCACGGGGGGCTGGTATAGCACCTGTGTAGAAGTATCTCCGTTGTGATACTCCTGACGGGTAAGAGCACGGAGGGGGACTTATCAGTGAAGATCTGCTCTTAAATCATGCAATGGAGATAAAATTAGGAATATGAGAGATTTTCTAATGTGCGGGAATGAACTATCTTTATTGTACTGGAAATCAGAATCAGCAAACTGACCGCTACCAGCAATCTGGTGCTGATGATAACGAAAGGTTGTGGTTTGGGAAATATTACTGTCTGAAAAAGGAAGTATCAGAAGAGTACAGAGAAAAGGTTATCTGCTTATGCAGAGCCTGATAAAAATAATAAAATCAATGCATTGGATGCATATTATACAGTATAGTATTTATAAATAGAGTATTATGAAAGTATGGCTATCAATGCTATCTGTTACTAATATTTCATAATATAAAAGATAGCCTTTAGTTCTCCTTCTATCGGAAGCCCCCATAAAAAATCAGTCAACCTGTACTTTTAGTCAGGTTGTTACAACATCTAAGTACAACTTAGATCTGACCTGATATGTATAGTATAGTTCTGACCAGTTCGGAACGTATAGAACCTGATCGCGTAAACTGTATTACCAATTTAGCTAACACCAAGGAAATTTAAATACAGGAAGTTTACTGACTGTTATTTAAAAAGTAAGATAAAAAATACAATGCAAGCCTTTACTGACAATGTCGTATAAGGTTTGCATTTTTTTGTATTTCATTTACCGAATATCATATTTTGTCTTTTCCTGTGTAAGTATCAATAGTAAAGCCTCCTGTAGCTGCTTTATCAGACAGCATTTCAACATAATTTTCTTTGCTGGTCTTATTTTGATGAAAATTTAGGGCGCAGATAATGGAATAAAAGCAGATGGCGGACCCGAAAGCGCGGGAGCAGAAATTATCACATATACAGATGCAGGGAATGAGTGCGGTGTCTGATAAGCTGACAGTGAGCTGTCACTCTCACAGCGTTTGCGAAAAGGGGGCGGCTAACTGCAAATGCTTTTTCAAAAAGGATAACATCGAAGAGAAGGCAGTGGGTAAAAATATATCTGCCTTAATGCACCTTGTTTCGCATTCCTGACTGCGCTGTTCTGGTGCATGGTGCCCGGAGGCGGAATCGAACCACCGACACGGGGATTTTCAATCCCCTGCTCTACCGACTGAGCTATCCGGGCAACGGCCGCATTTAACCCTGGTGGTAATATCGCGTCAAATGCTTTTTTGCATTGCAGAGGCTGATAGCGTGCTTTTTCACCATAATTAGTAACATCCGCACGTGTCAATTACGCCACATATCAACTGAGTGCACTGGAGGGTATAGTTTCTCTTTAGCGCTGAGTTTAAACGCGACAACTATTGCGTATTCAGGACAGCAGTTTATGCGCTTTGAAAGCCTGCCTTAGAGGTTCTGAATGCCAGTAAGAAATTTTTAGAAATGCATTTAATTATTCATGTCCTCAGCGGGTAGCATTTCTTTGGGCATGGCTGATGATGGCGTTTGCAACCCATTTAGCAATTTCTTCTACTTTCCGATTATCAAATCCCCAGATATCTTTCATTACCAGAATGATCTCGGAATAACAGACTAGAGAAAGCGCCTGGATAACTCGCTCGATATCTTCGGCTGGTAATTTATGTTGCAGGGGGGTCACCGCCTAGCGTAGTACATTTATGCGATCATTAACGTTAACCTGATGCTCTTGATCTGAAGAGGCATCCTGCCTGCCTGCCCCCATTTTGTCAATGCCAGGTGCATCTCCGCCCGAAGTGCGCCTTCATTTCTGAATAAGTGAGGAAAAGTATAAGATAACAGATCATCAATTCGGGCGCTGATGTCAGTCTGGCAGGACTTCCATTGTTTGACTGGCTTTAGTGTTTCGGCAACGATAGTGCAAACCAGTGCATCATGAGTAGGAAAATAGCGGTAAGCGGTAGCACGGGACAGCTCTGCTTGCTGTGCGATTTCTGTAATAGAGGGGAATAATCCTTCACTGAATAATTTGACAGCAGCTTCTATGAGTATCCTGCGTGTTTTGGTACGTGTCCGGGTGTGTATTTTGGGATGAGTTAATAATGTTTTTAGGGCAAGTTCCTTTAGCACCACAATAACCTCGTTGATATATGTTCCAGGAGATAGTATTTCTGTTAATTACCAAAAAAATAACGAATGCTGTTTAGTTTTTTACATTTATTTAATTTATCAGATAGTGTCAGAACCTCACTTAGTTGATATAATAAACACACCAAAAGAAATAGTTACTTTCGATGAGTATAATTAATGCATTAATATAAATATCAGACTTTATTTAAGATGAAAATTAAATAGAGAAGCGATTATTTTTGTACGATGATCACAATAAAAATACTAAATTAACTTTATTCCGTCCAAACATTGTGGAACTAGCCGGGTCTTGTCCATTCATTATGTCTTGATTCTGGCCGTTTTGTGTTCAGTCCTGGCCCCTGATTTCGTACAGGCATATTATTCAGCTATCACTATCGTCCACCGCTGGTTCTGGGTACAGTCCACCAGGCACCACTGCCAGGCCGTGCAGGGGTTGTTACTGTAGGCCCCTCACGGTATCCCGGTAAAATATCAGCAGCTAATATCGCCAGTAGCCTCGTTGTGCAGAAGTGACTTTATATAAGTAGCGCCTTGATTCTGCTGACGGATGGCTGGTTGTCAGTTTTTGATAAACTTCAGATGGTGAAAGGGTATTTATAAGCGCAAAGGCTTTAGATTTATCATTAGAAAACAGGCGTATTACGCTGCCTGCTCCACTATTATAGGCGCTGATTACGGCATAACGTCGTGATACCGGATTATCGATCGCCGCCAGATAATTCCTCTGTAAAATCGCAAGATAAGCAACGCCAGCATCAATATTATTTTCAGGATCGAAAAGATAGCGGCGGCTTGGATTACCATACTTACCTTTCATTCGAAAGACATCAGCCCCGGCTGTGTGCTGTACTACCTGCATCAGACCGAGTGCATCTGAACTGCTAACTGCATAGGGGTTGAAGCTGGACTCTATTTGCATAATCGCCAAAATGAGCGATTGATCTATGCCATATTTCTCTGACGCCCTGCGGATTAAAGGCAGATATCTGTGTGCCCGCTTATCCAGATGATTTGGCACCATCGGAATAGTAACAGACCAGATAATATGCAAGCCAGAGGTACGTTTTTGTAACTTATTTGTAATAAGATAATCAGCAAAACTTGCGGCTCGTCCTTCCCAGCGAATGGGCTGCCCGGTATTGTCGAGCACCTGGCCGTAAAGCAGCGGTTCTTTGCTGATGTTGATGTCGTTTGCATCTGAGTAAAGGTCAGCGTTACCCGGTTCATCACTGATAAGCAGTGTGGTGATAATCGCCTGGCGCAAAGTGACAAATGGATCGGTTCCGGCGATGGTTTCTATGGTGATAGAGCCAGTATCAAAATTGATATGGCTGCGGGTGTAATAATTGTCACTGTACTTAACGTAATCCTTTGGGCCTGCTAACAGAACTTCATTATTACCCCATATCTGCTCAATGTTGTGGGCAAACTGCCCCATCAAAATATCAAAGCCATTGGTATCTTTCACCCATTCAGGATGGTAAGTGTTCTTTTTGCTGGTACAGGAAAGCAACATTGGTGCGATAATAAGCAAGCTGAGTAGTTTTTTCATTGTCAGAAGCATTGCCCAAAAAATGGCCCCGGCTGTCAGGGGCAGAAAGATTATTTTGTTGGCGGTGTATAGCCTTTGATATCAACCTCTTTACCTTTAAACAAAAAGTTGATCATCTCCTGTTCCAACACTTTGCGATCCTCTTGATTCATCATATTGAGTTTTCTTTCATTAATTAACATTGTTTGTTTACTCATCCACTGCTGCCAGGCTTCTCTGGAGATCTCCTGGTACAAACGTTTACCCAGCTCTCCCGGATAAAGCTGAAAATCCTGTCCTTCTGCATCTCGTTGCAGAAATGTACAAAAAATAGTTCTGGTCATTATTCTTCCTCATTTATTGCAGAGAGCGGGCGTGACAGCTGTTTTAACAGGCGCTGAACAGGGGCTGCCAAACCTACTGGCGGTGGCTGGATTAAGTTATACCAGAGACCCGCACCTTCATCCATGAGAACACGGCTTTCGAATAATTCTAACCAGACTGGAATGATGTCGAGATGAAAATGGCTAAAAGTGTGACGAAAAGCGATGAGTTGACGGGCCCCTTTTATATCAAGTTTGCGCTGCTCCATCCAGACAGTCAGTTGCGAGTGGCTGCTAAATTGCGGAAAGCAGAAGAGCCCGCCCCATAATCCCGTGGGTGGGCGTTGCTCCAGCCAGACATCGCTGCCATGCTGCATAAGCAATAGCCAGCCGGTGCGTTCAGGCAGAGTGGGCTTTGGTTTTTTACTGGGCCAGGCACAAGGATTATTCTGAGTACGGGCATAGCAACCGTCAGCTAATGGGCAGAGCTGACAGCGGGGGCGTGAACGGGTACACACCATTGCACCCAGATCCATCATTGCCTGATTAAACTCATCAACTCTGGCTGTGGGCGTTACGCTGGTGCTTATATGCCATAGCTGTTGTTCCACCTTTTTTTCCCCAGGCCAGCCGCAAACACCGTAAAACCGGGCCAGTACCCGCTTCACATTACCATCAAGGATGGGATAGTGCTGACCTAAAGCCAGGGAGAGGATGGCGCCCGCCGTTGAGCGACCAATGCCGGGTAAGGCTGCTATAGCTGTGAAATTATCAGGAAAAACGCCATGGTGGTGCTCCATAATAACATTGGCTGCTTTGTGCAGATTACGTGCACGGGCATAGTAGCCAAGACCAGTCCATAGGTGTAACACTTCATCCAGCGGAGCAGCCGCAAGCAGGCTTACGGTTGGGAAACGCGCAATAAAACGTTCGAAGTAGGGGATAACTGTGGTGACCTGAGTTTGCTGTAACATCACTTCAGAAAGCCACACTTTGTAAGGCGTCTTTTCAATCTGCCAGGGCAGGTTTTTGCGGCCATGAAGCTGATACCACGTAAGTACCTGTTGCGAAAACTGGGCATCAGCTATCATTGAATTAAGTTCCCGGTATTAAATCACTGCACGAGATTCCAGCACAGCTATCTGTGGCTGTAAACCGCAACCTTACATCAAACTGCTACAGATATCACAGATTCTGGGATTGTCAGAATGTATTGCACGATTGTCCGCATAATAAGCCAGAGTAGTTGAATGGCCGGAGGCACCATCTTTAAGTTTTGTTATATGCCGGGCATAATGCCCAGTCTTCATCATTGTAAAACACAGGCATAAGCATGATTGATAATGTCGTTTCATCCGAATTTGATGAAAAGGGTTATCGGGTAAGGAAAATACGCAGTTTTGTACGCAGGCAGGGGCGTCTGACGAAAGGGCAGCAATACGCCCTTGAAAATTACTGGCCGGTATTTGGCATTGAATTTTCTGAAAAACCGCTGGATTTTTGTGCGTGCTTTGGTAATTCGGCACCAGTAGTAGTGGAAGTGGGGTTTGGGATGGGGGCTTCACTGGTGACGATGGCACAGGAGAATCCCCAACTAAATTTTCTTGGCATCGAGGTACACACTCCGGGTATTGGTGCCTGCCTGGCAGCTGCCCAGCTGGCAGGTATCAATAATCTGCGGGTTATTTGTCATGATGCGGTTGAGGTGCTTGCCAGTATGATTCCTGACAGCAGCTTGCACAGGGTTCAGCTTTATTTCCCAGACCCCTGGCATAAAGCACGTCACCATAAGCGCCGAATTGTGCAGCCTCCTTTTGCCGGGTTAGTGATGCGCAAACTGAAGTTAGGTGGTGAGTTTCATATGGCGACAGACTGGCAGGCCTATGCAGAACATATGCTGACAGTAATGAGTCATATTGATGGTTATCGTAATCTTTCGCAGACTGGAGATTGGGTTCCTAAACCTGACTTCCGGCCAATGACAAAGTTCGAACGACGGGGCCAGCGTCTGGGCCACAATGTCTGGGATATTCTGTTTGCAAGGATCAAATAGCCGTGGATACTCGTTCGATATTGATATCTTTCTGTTGTATGAGGGAAAAATGATTTCTGGCGTTTCAGCAGAGTATAAATAAGATTCGCTAATCTGTCAGAGTATCTATTGAGTGCTTATTCTTTTAAATCAAGGAGTCGGTATGAGGGGTAAAGCTTTGGTGCTGGCCATGTTAATGTGCATTACCAGCCGGGCGCAGGCGGATTATCAGTGCGACGTTAAATTACGAAACGATATAGTGATCGCACCAGAGTATGTACGAGTGATCAGCCCCAGTGGTGAAATCAAAATTTCGAAGCAGGGTGACATAAAGTCTAATGGAAGACTATTTCCGATTGACGCGGAACTACGCAAAAAAGCAGCAGATTATCAGGCAGAGCTACGCCGTGATCTTCCATGGATAGAGAAGGAAGCTAACCATCAAATAGAGATTAGCCGGCAGGCGCTGGACAAGATTGTCACCTGTAAACTAGGTGAGAAGAGCCGTGTTCGCACCCGTCTCGTTAATCTGGACTTGCAACTCCGTAAACAGATGGACCGAATAATAGAGCATCGTGGATATGATCTGATATTCCATCATCAGATGCTTGTCAAGATACACCAGCAAAGTGAACAACTGATACAAAAGGCGGTAGGGGGAATATTGCGGGATGGTTTTAATGAGATCGGTTTAAATCTGGCGAATGACAATAATCATCCGCTAAATACGATACTCAGTGATATTGATGAATTGCAACAAGAGGTTACGTCTGTATGGAACACCCGGCAGCAGGAGTTTCAAAAGTTTGGACAGGAAGTTTGCAATATAGCTAAGTTTTCAGAGAATCAATATAGTGATTTGATGGCCGGGATTAAATCGCCTTAATACCTTAGCCCGAACCTGAAAGCAGAAGGTGCATGTAAGTATATGCAGCTTGCCGGGACTGTGCGACAGGCAATAATAGCTGATGAAACAGATGCTATGGCAGATGTAGCGTTTTCATCAGCGGGCAGGTCCTGTCTGTGTGTCTTCCAGAAACAGTTCAAGCAACGGGTTAAGAAATAGCTTTCCTTTTTCGCTGACCTGCCAGTGAGTAGCGTTCTCGGTGATATAACCCGATGCAAGCCCTCTTTCGATCTGTTTCCGGATAGTATGTTCCTCCAGACCAGTATAGCGGCTAAATTCATCACGCGGCGCAGGTTCCAGCAGCCTGAAGCGATTCATAAAAAATTCAAATGCTTTATCGCAGTCTGTCACTTCGTGCAGTCGATCACGGTATCTCCCCTGCATATATCCCTGTGGATGGCGGGTCTTTACTGTGCGCAGGATTCGCCCATCCGGCTGGGTCAGCTTGCCATGCGCCCCGCAGCCAATCCCGAGATAGTCACCGAAACGCCAGTAATTAAGATTATGTGCGCAGCAGTAGCCAGGCAAAGCATAAGCTGAAGTCTCATACTGCTGATAACCTGCTGAGATCAGTAACTGATGACCCTCGCTATAGATTGCCCAGAGTGCTTCATCATCTGGCAGTGCCGGCGGTCTGGAGCCGAATAATGTGCCGGGCTCAATGGTCAACTGATACCATGATAAATGAGGTGGCTTCAGCGCAATAGCCTGATGTAAGTCATCCAGAGCCTGTTCGAGTGTCTGATCAGGAAGGCCATGCATCAAATCCAGATTGAAACTTTTCAGATCTAGTTTAGCGGCCAGTGTGGCGGCGTGTACTGCTTCATCGGCGTCATGAATGCGCCCCAGTCGGACAAGATGCGCAGGGTTAAAGCTCTGCACGCCAAGCGAAATACGGTTGATACCAGCCCTGTGGTAACCACTAAAGCGCGCTGACTCGACGCTGCCGGGATTAGCCTCGAGAGTAATTTCTGCATCACATGCCAGCGTAAACCGCAGACGAACGCCATCGAGGAGTTTTTGCAGTGCTTCAGGGTTTAGCAGACTGGGTGTGCCGCCGCCAATGAAAATTGAGTGAATCTGCCTGTGTGCTGTCAGGGAGAGATCCTGCGTGAGGTCGGCCAGCAAATGATCAACATAGGCTAAACGGGGCAGGTCCCCTTTGAGGGTGTGAGAATTGAAATCGCAATAAGGACACTTCTGCACACACCAGGGGATGTGAATATAAAGACTAAGCGGTGGTAATTCAGTCATGGCGTAATGCTTTTAATAACTGTGCTAATGCATTAGCACGGTGTGAGACAGCCTGCTTTTCGATTTTACTCATCTCTCCGGCGGTTTTGCCGGCAGAAGGGACGTAGAATATCGGATCATAACCAAAACCACCTTCACCGGTGGCAGAACGGGTAATCTCGCCTTGCCAGCTGGCGGTACAAATCAGCGGGGTTGGATCATAATGGTGCCGGAGATAAACTAGCACACAATGAAATGCCGCCTGACGTTCATTATCTGCTACACCATGTAACGCTTTCAGTAGTTTATCGATATTCTGACGATCTGTTGCTTGCTCCCCTGCATAACGTGCAGATCGGATGCCCGGCGCCCCGGCAAGCGCACGCACAGAGAGACCTGAGTCATCGGCTATGGCAGGTAACCCTGTCATAGCTGAAGCGTGCCGGGCTTTGATAATCGCGTTTTCAACAAATGTCAGGCCAGTCTCTGCAACAGATTCAACGCCCAGATCACTCTGGGCAACCACATCGAAACCACTACTTATCAGCAGGCTGGCCAGTTCAGCCACTTTACCCTGATTGCCGGTAGCCAGAACGATTTTTCTCAATTGGTTGCTCCGGGACTTAAGAGAATCAAATCTGATACCAGTATAACTGGAACATGTCCATACAAATATAGTTCAGCAGGTAAAGAATCAAAATGACTACCATTCCTGACAGATCAACCCCACCCATTGCAGGCAACAAGCGGCGAACTGGCCCCATAAGTGGTTCTGTAAGTTGTATCAGCACATACTCCACAGGGCTCCGCCCCTGGCTTACCCAGCTCATTAAAGAACGGAGAATGATTATCCAAAACACCAGAAGACCGGCATATTTCATTAGTGTCAGTATACCTATGAGCAAATACGCCGGGCTCGAAATAAATCTGCCCTCCAGTAGTAATATCAGTACTGGAATTTTTATTGTGCAGAGAATAAATGCAAGCAACAGAGAGGCTGTGTCAATGGACCCTACTACCGGAAGTATTCGTTGTAGAGGTTTCACGACTGGCTGAGTGAGCCTGACAACAAACTGTGAAAAGGGATTGTAAAAATCACAGCGTGTCCACTGCATCCATATGCGTAATAAAAGTACCATGGCGTACAGTTGAATGATGGTGTTGACCAGAAAAGTCAATGTATTCATTAGTATCCTCAATGATTGTTATAAAGGATCAGGCATAATGCCGTGCCCCGAATATTGCGCTGCCAACACGTACCATAGTACTACCAACAGTGATAGCGGCTTCCATATCGTTGCTCATTCCAAGTGAGAGGGTATCGACTAACGGGTAGCTTTTCTTAAGTTCTGTAAAAGCTTCGGCCACGCTCAGGCATACTGCCAGCTGAGGCTGATAAAGTCTTTCCACAGCAGGAATAGTCATCAGACCGCGTAACCGCAGGCGCGGCATACGTGCTATTTCACGCGCCAGGTCGGGTATTGCCTCGGGCATGATGCCAGATTTGCTGGTTTCGTCACTGATATTGACCTGAATAAGCACATTTAGTGCAGTCAGGCAATCCGGACGCTGGTCGTTTAAACGCTGGGCAATTTTGACGCGATCCACAGTATGACACCAGGCAAAATGCTGTGCCACCAGGCGGCTTTTATTAGACTGCACCGGGCCAATAAAATGCCAGTCCAGAGCCAGGTGCTGTAGCTGTGTTATCTTTTCTAATCCTTCCTGAATGTAGTTTTCACCAAAGCTGAATTGATCTGCGCGCACTGCTTCTTCAATTGCGCTCGCAGGCTTGGTCTTACTGACGGCAATCAGAGTAATTTCTTTGGGATCACGGCCGCAACGTCTGGCTGCATCAGCAATTCGCTGACGGACCTGGGTTAGATTGTTAGCAATAAAAGTCATAGTCGGGAGGTTATATGGAGTTTGATGAAATAGTGCAGCTTAGTGTAAAGCATAATGCCGCTGATCTGCACCTCTGTAGTGGACACCGCCCGCGCTGGCGCCGTGGTGGGATACTCGAGCTCATAGAAAATCAGCCATCCACCGGGGCCGGAGAGCTGGAACAGCTTGCAAGTCTTTGGCTGAACAGTGTTCAGAACGGGCTTCTGGTGCATCAGGGGCAAGTTGATTTGGCAATAACTACACCCAGTGGAATCCGTCTGCGGGTTAATTTTTTTCAGCAAAGGTACGGTCTTTCGCTGGCGGTGAGGCGGATTCCTGAAACCGTCCCCCGATCTGGGGCAGCTTCAGGCTCCGGAGATTGTGCAGCAATTAACACTTAAGCGGGATGGCCTGATACTGGTGACGGGGGCTACAGGCAGCGGCAAATCCACTACTCTTGCTGCAATGATCGCCAGCATCAATCAGCATCAGCAGCAGCATATTATTACTCTTGAAGATCCCATTGAATTTATTCACCACAGTGGCGGCAGCCTGATACAGCAGCGTGAAATTGGCCCGCACTGCGCTTCATTTTCGCAAGGGTTACGCAGTGCGCTGCGAGAAGATCCAGACGTGATTCTGATTGGCGAACTCCGGGATGGTGAAACAATTCGTCTGGCGTTAACAGCTGCCGAAACTGGCCATCTTGTCCTTGCTACACTGCATACTCGCGGTGCTGCACAGGCTGTTGAGCGTCTGCTGGATGTCTTTCCGGCAGAAGAAAAAGCCTTGATCCGCACTCAACTGGCGGGCAGTTTGCGGGCGGTCATTGCGCAGCGGCTTGTGCCTTCCGGTCAGGGCCTTCGAATTGCTCTGTTTGAAGTGCTGGTGAAAACACCAGCGATATCAAGCCTGATTCGTGAAGGTAAGACGCATCAGATAGCAGGATTGCTGCAAACAGGCTCACGGTTTGGCATGCAGACTTTCAGCCAGAGCCTTGAACAACGTTGCCGGGCTGGCCTGATTACTGCTGGTGATGAGCTGACAGCCACGCTTCCAGAATGACGACTGCTGAGTGAGAGTCAACATTACCTTTATTAAGAGAGCGATACCCGCCGTGCTCAAACAGATTTGCTCTGGCTTCAACGCTGCTTAGGCGTTCGTCCTGAAGTTCAACCTGAACGCCAAAACGACCATGCAGACGCCGGGCAAACTTACGAGCACGCAGAGTTAGCGGTTGTTCGCTGCCGTCCATATTCAGCGGCAGCCCCACTATCACGGCGGCAGGCTGCCACTCTTTTAGCAGTGCATCTACAATCGGCCAGTCTGGTATACCATCCTTAGCCTTGATGGCTGTCAGTGCGTTAGCGGTGCCGGTGAGGGTTTGTCCTACCGCAACACCAATACTTTTAGTACCAAAATCGAAAGCCAGTAAAAAACTCATAGACCCGTCAGGCGTGGCCTGCCTCGCTGGTGATGTTATGAATATCTACCCCGATGCTACGAGCAGCCTCTCGCCAGCGTTCGGCAATTGGTGTCTGAAACAAAATATGACTGTTGGCAGGTATAGTGAGCCAGATATTATTGCGGATTTCATCTTCAAGCTGATCACTTTCCCAGCCACAATAACCCAGTGCAACAATAACCTGCTGAGGCTGTCGTGCGGTACCAAGTGTTTCCAGTACATCGCGGGAAGTGGTTATTACCGTATTATCGGAAATACGCACGCTTGCAGCAAAGCAATCAGGGGCCGAGTGCAGAATAAAACCGCGATCCTCTGCCAGGGGCCCGCCAGCAAATACCGGCTTATCTATGCTTACCCGTGGTTCGCCCGTAGAAGGGGCTATTTTAAGCTGCCTGAGAACAGTCTCAATTGTGAGATTTTCTGCTGGCTTATTGACAATCAGCCCCATGGCGCCTTCAGCATTATGCTCACAGACATAGATCACGGAATGCCTGAATAGCTGGTCTCGTATTGTTGGCATCGCAATCAAAAAATGATGCTGTAAATTCATTATCAAAATCGAGTCTTCACGGGTTGGGAGTTACTGGCATAACAGCACAGCAACCATTATAACACCTTATAAATCAATTATTTAATTCTTTTTTCTATAGCGTCCATCAACATCCCTTTAATGGACAGAGTACAGGCCGCTTCAATCTCACGCAAACAAGTTGGGCTGGTAACGTTAATTTCAGTCAGTCTGTCACCAATAATATCCAGGCCAACGAAAAATAAGCCTTTTGCCTTCAGGACTGGTCCAACACGGCGCGCTATCTCCCAGTCACTCTCTGTTAGTGCGCGAACTTCACCTCGTCCGCCAGCTGCCAGATTGCCACGGGTTTCGCCACTTTGCGGAATGCGTGCCAGACAATAAGGCACAGGTTCGCCATCCACCACCAGCACACGTTTATCTCCTTCTGTGATTGCTGGCAGATACTTCTGGGCCATGCAATAAGTGTGCCCGTGATCAGTCAGGGTTTCAATAATTACAGACAGGTTGGGATCATCATGTTTCACACGAAAGATAGAGGAGCCGCCCATTCCATCCAGAGGTTTGAGGATCACATCTCCATGCTGCTGCCAGAACTGACGGATACGACTGGCCTCTCGTGTGACCAGAGTATCGGGGGTTAGCTCTGGAAACCATGCTGTAAATAATTTCTCGTTACAATCACGAAGACTTTGCGGTTTGTTGACGACAACGGCTCCTTTTTCTTCAGCACGCTCGAGAATATAAGTGGCATAAATAAATTCGGTATCGAAGGGAGGATCCTTGCGCATCAATATTACGTCAAGTTCGGACAGGTCGATTTCCTGTTCACTACCAAAACTAAACCATTTCTCCTCATTTTGTTCGACACTCAGTATCCGCGTCCGGGCCTGAGCTACCCCCTGATGTAAATAGAGGTCACTCATTTCCATGTAATGAATTTGATAACCGCGATGCTGAGCTTCGAGTATAAGAGCAAAGCTGGTGTCTTTTTTAATCTTAATTTTTGTAATGGGGTCCATTACGATACCTAACTTAATCACAGTTTCTCTCCTAAAGCCGGGCTCGCTGTCAGCATAAGCCGGGATCTGTGGGTTAACTAGCCCAAATCGCCAAAACGTAACTGCAATGCAGCTAATGCGGCCAGGGCGGTGGTTTCTGTGCGTAGCACGCGTGGTCCTAAGATGATATCGGTAAAGTCTTTCCGGGCCGCCAGAGTTATCTCTTCATCACTCAGCCCACCTTCCGGGCCTATAAGCAGGCGTAATCTTGTTACTGATGAAGGCAGCGTGTTTATGCTTATCCGGCCCTGTGGATTGAGGTTGAGCTTTAACCCGGATTCTGGCTGGTTGCACCATGCGGCAAGTGTGGTTATTGGCTGGACTGAGGGCACAAAGTTACGCCCGCACTGTTCGCAGGCATTAATGACAATTTTTTGCCACTGCTGAATTTTCTTTGCCTGACGCTCAGAATCCAGTCTGACGCCACAACGCTCAGAACAGAGTGGTGTTATTACACTTACTCCCAGCTCAACTGCCTTCTGGATGGTGAACTCCATCTTTTCTCCTCGTGATATTACCTGGCCCAGGTGCAGGTGAAGGGGAGATTCATTATTTTGATGTTGCATACTCTCTGCCCGAACTTTGACATTTTTTTTGTCGGCATGGGTAATCACAGCAGCAAAAGTCAGATTTTGACCATTAAAAAGTGTCAGCATATCACCAGCTTTCATGCGCAGAACACGACCGACATGGCCCGATGCTTCATCAGTGAGGGCTAGTTCGCTCCCCGGCGTTATGTCGCCGGGGTGATAGATGCGGGGTATACGCATAGAGTTCCAAAAAGCGTTTCACCGCATTGAACGCGGCGGGTTTTGATAGTGACCCATAGTGTAGGGGAGGGCCCGGATCACTGGCAAGCTCGTTCGATCCAGGTGTTGCTATTCCCCTGTACCTGTGTGATGAGCTGATTTCGTTTACATTCCCAGGCGTCAGGTGGGTAGCGCCGATTCCAGGCGTCAAAGAGCCGGACTTGCCGGGCAGGTAACTTGATTCGGTAACGATCACGCATATAAAGATAGGTGCGGGCAATAGTACCCCTGGTTCTGACAGGGGGATCTGCGCGATTCGATCTCATATCTATTTTCATTCCGCAATTTTCGTATTGCGTACTGTTGCTTTCCCAATGGCTGAACATTGCATTACCGCGATCCCCATTTACTTCACCAATTGCCGGTTGCAGGTTGTGTAAATCGGATTCTATATGACGAAAACGGGGATCTTTAGCACAGGCTTTACGCCCGCCTTGCTGCCAGCAAGAGAGCAGGTGCCCAAACTGCCAGGCAGGCATCACATGTTCCCATTCGATACGATGGGCTCGCTGTTCATTTTTGCGTACTTTGTAGCCACAGGAGTTAAGATCGGGCACTCCATGCTTTCCTTCCCAGGTAATGTGGCAGCCACAGTAAAATGATCCTGGCGCCTCGGCATTAATTTTTGCAGCATAGATTTTGGCTTCAGAGAAACTATTCTGGCTGAAGTGGCCGTTCTGCGCTGTAACCAGGAAGGAGGGAAATATCAGAATGAGTGTAACTATTGATTTTTTGAACGCCATTATTTCTAAATAACTCCAGCTGATTTTTAAAAAATCATATTATGCAGGTACGGTTTCAGAAATGATAACAATTGGGCTCAAATAGTCTTTATAGCAGAACAAAATTCATGCAGCGCGCAAAGTATCGCCACAACGCAGGCAGCGGTAACAGATCTGGCCTCGCGTTACGCGATTGTGACGGCGCAGGGTCAGGTAGTGCTGTTGACAACGGCAGTAGTAGGGAAAAATCTGGCCGCTTACTGAGGTGGTTGCAAACTGGTGTGTCCGGCGTGCGGTAACACCTAATACGCTCTCCATCATCCACTTCCACTGTTTGCCGTGGGGCGCTACACGGCCAAAGTACTGCCACACCAGCAGATGTGCCAGCTCATGAGGCACTACTTCTTCAATAAAAGCTTGTTGATTTTCCTTCAGAAGCACGGGATCCAGGCGGATTTGCCACCTCTCCAGCCAGGCAGAACCCGCGACTTTACCCCGTTGCAGATAACTCAGTTGTGGTTCGGGGTAATTACGTCGCAGACGTGTATTGGCTTTATGCAGATTTTCACGTAATGAGCGTATTATCTGCTGCTCAAGCAGGGCCGGGATACGGGTCGACTTCGTGGCAATAAGGATAGTCGCAAACTCGTTAAATTAAAAGGAGATACCCCGGCACTGTTGATGACAGATTTATTTACTGACCGATGTCCCGTAGTTTTCTGCCTTGCATCAGATTGCGTTCAATATGCTCCAGTGTGACATTTTTGGTCTCGGGAACTAACGCTATAGTTACCAGAATAAACAGGACATTAAGCATGGCATACATCCAGAAGGTTTGAGCATTGCCCAGATTTTCGAGCAGGGTAAGGAAGGTAGCGCCAACAATCATATTGGCTATCCAGTTAGTAGCAGTGGAGATGGTAATACCAAAATCACGCCCTTTTAACGGCTGAATTTCCGAGCATAGTACCCAAACTAACGGTCCGGCACTCATGGCAAAGCCAACAATGAACATCAGCAGCATTCCGATGGCGAGATATTGTGTTGTCAGGGAGTCGATACCGAGCTGTAGCATAGAACCCAGCGTGCCCATTCCAACAGCCATGACTGAAAAGCCAAGAATCAGTGTGGGTTTACGGCCCCAGCGGTCAACCAGAGCGATGGCGATAAAGGTAGCAAGCACATTAACTAACCCAACAATGACCGTTCCCCACATCTGCTCACTGGTATTACTGAAGCCTGCAATTTCGAAAATTCTTGGCGCGTAGTACATAATTACGTTCATACCTGTGAATTGTTGCATTATTTGCAAAAGAATTCCAAGTAACATAGCGCGCTGGAAGTTATTATTACTTTGAAATAACTTCCAGCCTGTTTGTCTGATTTTCAGGCTTTCGCGGATTTCCTCCAGCTCATTGCGGGCTTGTTCGCTGGTGTCACGTAAACGATCGAGAACACGCTTCGCATCACGGAAGTTTCCTGTTGCGGCGAGCCAGCGCGGACTGTTTGGCAGAAAGATAACACCAATGAGCAGGAGAAGTGCCGGAATGATGATGATACCTAGCATCCAGCGCCAATTCCCGGAGGCACTGAAGGCGGTATCAGAAAGGTAGGCGGTGAGGATACCTATCGTGATCATCAGTTGATAGAGGGAGATCATACTGCCTCGAATTTTTTCCGGGGCTATTTCAGAAAGATAGAGTGGTGCGGTATAGGAGGCTACCCCCACGGCCAGACCTAGTACTACCCGCGCGAAAATTAGCATTTCAGGGTTTATCGCCAGCGCGGAGAGTAATGATCCTATAACAAACAATACTGCCGCTACCATCAGACTTTTTTTGCGGCCAAGATGCGAAGAGATCCACCCGCTACCTACAGCACCTACGGCGGCACCAAACATCATGGAGCTGACGATCCACTCCTGTTGCCGGGTAGTAATATCAAATTCCATGGTGATGAACTTTAGCGCGCCTGCGATAACACCTATATCCAGCCCAAACAGCAAACCGGCCAGTGCTGCCAGAAAACAGACAAAGAAGGTCATTGTTTTATTTGCGCTCCGGCCACTTTTTTTATTATTAGCCATGTCACCGCCTCCGTTGGGGAAAATTGAATTGTTACGCTATTTAATAGTTAAAATTTTGTTTAGTACGGTGTCTTTTGCGCAACATCGCATTAATAAAATAGTTTTCACAGAAGATGCGAATGTTGTGAGATGACGCTTTTTTATTGTAGAAGCAATGACATTCAGTGCAATTATCATAGTGTGTGAATTGTTTCCAGACACACTATAATTGAGCTACAGAAATTGATGTGATGCAAACCAAGTGCAGAAATTATTTGTGATACCGGGCAGAGCCAGCCGGAAGAAGTGGCCTCTGCCGGGTCAATAGTCTTACAGTCCGGCGGCCTCACGTAGTGCAGCCGCTTTGTCTGTTTTCTCCCATGGGAACGATTCACGGCCAAAGTGGCCATAGGTAGCCGTCTGACGGTAGATAGGACGGAGCAGATCCAGCATGTGGATAAGGCCGTAGGGACGGAGGTCAAAGAACTCACGTACCAGCAGAGTTAGCTGATCGGCAGAGATCTTTTCAGTACCAAACGTTTCCACCATGATTGAGGTGGGCTCCGCCACACCAATAGCGTAAGAGAGCTGGATTTCACAACGTTCAGCGAGTCCAGCCGCAACGATGTTTTTTGCTACATAGCGTGCGGCATAAGCGGCTGAGCGATCCACCTTGGAGGGGTCTTTACCCGAGAACGCGCCGCCGCCGTGGCGCGCCATACCGCCGTAAGTATCTACGATAATTTTGCGTCCAGTGAGTCCACAATCGCCCTTTGGCCCACCAATAACGAAGCGACCTGTTGGATTGATGTGGTATTTGGTGTGTGAATTGATCCACCTTGCCGGGAGAACAGGTTTAATGATCTCCTCCATTACGGCTTCTCTAAGTGTCTCCTGGTCAATCTCTGTATCATGCTGCGTAGAGAGTACGACAGCGTCGATGCCTTTGATGCTCCCGTTATCATAGAGAAAGGTAATCTGGCTTTTAGCGTCGGGACGCAACCACGGTAGCTTGCCATTCTTACGCAATTCAGACTGACGGTGGACCAGACGGTGAGCGTAGGTGATGGGTGCCGGCATCAGTACATCGGTTTCATTAGTGGCATAACCAAACATCAGGCCTTGATCGCCAGCACCCTGTTCGAGAGGGCTGGAGCGCTCCACACCCTGATTTATGTCCGGAGACTGTTTTCCTATCGCGCTGAGAACCGAGCAGGAATCGCCGTCAAATCCCATATCAGAGTGGGTATAACCGATCTCTTTGACGGTATTACGTACGATGTCCTCGATATCAACCCAGGCTGAAGTAGTAATCTCCCCTCCTACCAGTACCATGCCAGTTTTAACATAGGTCTCACAGGCTACGTGTGCCCGTGGATCCTGGCTGAGGATAGCATCCAGTACTGCATCAGAAATCTGATCAGCGATTTTATCGGGATGGCCTTCTGATACGGACTCAGAAGTGAAAAGATGCTTGGCCATTAAATTCTTTACCTTTCAGTATGTTCGGGTGATATGGATCGATTATGCCGCAAATGGCAATACCCGGTACTCCAGAAACAAACGCTGTGACAACATGCTATTCTGGAGCCTTGGGAGTTAATCAGTATAGACGGATCAACATCTGGACGGCCATTTTAAATTATCCCTTGACTTAATTTCCAGCATTTTTTAGCCAGGGTTTTAATTTCATTTAATAGTTGTAAAATTTTACCGTTACGTT
Organism: uncultured Enterobacteriaceae bacterium; assembly: GCA_936920625.1. Taxonomy (GTDB): domain Bacteria; phylum Pseudomonadota; class Gammaproteobacteria; order Enterobacterales; family Enterobacteriaceae; genus Izhakiella. Next base: position 241,519 of record CAKZHC010000011.1, on the reverse strand, counting down.
GTTGAAATGCAGGGGAGAAAATCCGGCTATTACTCTGAGGGTGTAATACGTTGTAATAAATCATATTATAATCCGTCGGTTATAGCTGTTATTGATCAAATTGACAGCAGAATATTTTTTAAGATTTTTCTCATAATTCAGAACTCGTTTTGCTGTATTTTTTCTGCTGAACTGTCTCAGTAAGCAGAGATATTGTTTATATAATGCTGTTATACACTAAAATATTTTTTTAGGAATAATAAAAATCCATAGTTATTTGTTAATTTTTATCAAATATTATTTACATTCTAAATCGCATTGCGGAAACAATAATTTTATTTACATAATAACTATTAAGTAGAAAGAGTTAACATTATTAATAGATTCATGTTCATCTCATGCCCAGGGGAGGGAAGATATAATAAAGTAAGATTTCCTCTTTTCTTCTGTAGATACTTCATTATTTATGATTGTTTTATCTGCATCGTTATATTATTTTCAGGCAATAACTACCAGTGGATTCGAGTGTCGTGTTTTCAGCTGAACTTAAGACGAGTAGCTAACACTCATTCTGCTGACTTACAGTTATACTATTTATTTAAGTGCTGCCAGAATATCCATCCTAGTGCTGTAAAATTTAGCGCAACTTATGACAACTCGTTGAGCTGACTGGCGGAGCATTAATTGATCACAGGCATTAGGGCATGATCAGTCTGATTGAATCTGACAATAAAAATTGTATCACCGATCTGTCTGATGCAGTTAAACAACAACGGGTAATTCTCGCTTTGTGAACCGTGTAAAAGCCACACAGGAGATGGCAATGAATGATAAACACACCAGTAAAATGTTAAAAACTTACAATATAGCTTGGTGGGGCAGCAGTTATTTCACGGTCAATGAATTGGGGCATATCAGTGTTTGTCCAGACCCGGATGTACCCGAGGCGCAGGTTGACCTGACTGCGCTGGTAAAAGAGCGGGAAAAAGAGGGGCAGCGGTTACCCGCTCTGTTCTGTTTTCCGCAAATTTTGCAACATCGTTTGCGTTCGATAAACGCGGCTTTCAGACGTGCCCGTGATGCGTATGGTTACAACGGCGACTATTTTTTGGTTTATCCCATTAAGGTTAATCAGCATAAACGGGTTATCGAATCGCTGATAGCATCAGGAGAGCCACTCGGCCTTGAAGCGGGCTCCAAAGCAGAGCTTATGGCCGTGCTGGCACATGCTGGTATGACGCATTCAGTCATTGTCTGTAATGGTTATAAAGACAGAGAGTATATTCGACTGGCTCTGATTGGTGAAAAAATGGGCCATAAAGTGTACCTGGTGCTGGAAAAAATGTCTGAAGTGCGACTAGTGCTGGAAGAGGCTGAGTGCATCAATGTCATTCCACGACTGGGTATTCGTGCCCGTCTGACCTCTCAGGGATCGGGTAAATGGCAGACCAGTGGTGGAGAAAAATCAAAATTTGGTCTTTCAGCGTCGCAGGTGCTGCAACTGGTTGACATCATGCGTGATGCGGGACATCTGGACAGTTTGCAACTGCTTCACTTTCATCTCGGTTCTCAGATGGCCAACATTCGTGATATTGCGACAGGCGTGCGCGAGTCAGCACGTTTTTACGTTGAATTAGCCAAACTCGGCGTTAAGATTCAATGCTTTGACGTTGGCGGCGGTTTAGGGGTTGACTATGAAGGCACTCGCTCACAATCGGACTGTTCAGTAAACTACGGGCTGAATGAATATGCCAATAATGTAATCTGGGCAATAGGTGATGCCTGTGAAGAGTACAATTTGCTTCATCCAACCGTCATTACAGAGTCCGGCAGGGCGGTGACTGCTCACCATACGGTGTTAGTTTCTAATGTCATTGGTGTTGAGCGTAGTGAGTCTGGCACTCCATCTGCGCCGGACAGGTCTGCACCACGTCCCATATTGAGCATGTGGGAAACCTGGCAGGATATGCACCAGCCAGAGAATTTGCGTTCGTTGCGGGAGTGGCTGCGGGACAGCCAGATAAACCTTTTTGATATTCATTCAGGTTATGCTCAGGGACATTATGATTTGACCCAGAGAGCGTGGTCAGAACAGCTCTATCTGAGTATCTGTCGCCACATTGAGCAGCGTCTTAACCCTTGTAATAGGGCTCATCGGCCAATAATCGACGAATTGCAGGAACGCATGGCTGATAAAATGTACGTCAATTTCTCTTTATTTCAGTCAATGCCAGATGCCTGGGGTATTGATCAGCTGTTTCCGGTGCTGCCGCTGGAAGGACTCAATCTTCCACCAGTACGGCGTGCTGTGCTACTGGATATTACTTGTGACTCCGATGGGGCCATCGAGCGCTATGTCGACGGCGATGGCATCGCTACCACTATGCCGATGTACGATTATGATCCTGACAATCCGCCAATGGTTGGTTTTTTTATGGTGGGGGCTTACCAGGAAATTCTAGGCAATATGCACAATTTGTTTGGTAATACAGAAGCCGTTGATGTGTGGGTCTCTTCAGATGGCAAAGTGATAGCACAACTTTCTGATGAGGGGGATACGGTGGCAGACATGCTTAAATATGTGCAACTGGACCCCAGCTCCCTGCTAACTCTTTTCCATAATCAGGTGAAGCGCAGCGATCTTGATGCAGAACTGGGTGCGCAATTTTTACGCGAGTTCGAAAACGGGTTGTACGGGTACACCTATCTGGAAGAGGGTTAACAGATATAAAGGCCGCCCTGCCGTCACCATGGTAAAGGCGCTACTAGGCTATACTAGTAATAATGAACAGTGCAGGGGGATGAATAATGAAGTCATCCTCCCGGACAGTCAGTTACATTTGGTGGCAGCCTGCCGGTCATTACCTGATATCTGCGGTGTTGGAGGTTGCCTGCAAAAAATGATTAGTTGCAAACGGACGGAAATCATACCGTCAGGGGGGCATTAATGGGACTACTAAATATGGTATTCAAAGGAGTGCTAATATAAAGGTATCCAATATGCGTACAGGAAGGTGAGCCCTAAAGCGTACCGGGACGTACATCGGAGTAGTGGCGGCCTTGATTTAAGGACTATTTTACAGTGGATAGACCAGCTGGGTGGTTTTCGGATATTAATGCAGAGATTACAGCAAGGCGGTCTTGGCGCGGTTGTTGGGTCGTGGCTGGGTAAGGGAACCAACAAACCAGTCAATGCCAGCCAGTTGCATAACGCTTTTAGTGATGGTGAACTTAAGACACTGGCGAATAAGCTGGGGACTAATACCAAGGGTGCCGTGAGCCAGTTACAGAGCGCATTGCCATTGTTGATTGATAAAGCCAGTCCGGATGGAATATTTAAACCCGAAAATATAGGCAGGGTACTGAAAGGTATATTTGGCAGTAAGTGATAACCACATGATTTATGAATAAGCGGTTAACTACCATCCGTAAAAATTCCATTCAGGCGTTGCCACAGGCGCCTGTTCTGCCACGATGCCGGTAACACGTTGTTGTACTGGTGTTGTCTGGCATCATTTATTATGATACCCCAGCTAAAAATAACCACCGGTGCAATACTTTTCCTGTCACTTCTACTGCAATAAAAAACATTGCCAGATGAAGCGGTTAGGACCCGCGCGACCGTCCCGTCATCTGCATGACGGCGTGCACGCAGACCTGTTTTTGCATTGCAGCAATTATTGCAAAAAAACATGATGCCTCTGCTCACCATTCCAGCATAATCCCCGACTCTGGTGAAAAGTATGCATACATAGCATTCAGTTAACACGGCAGGTTTACCCGGCTAAACATATACATTACACCCCAATTTCGGGTACATTGTGCAACAACTTTTTATCGCTTTGCCTGCCAGTTGATTACTCCTTAAGTGTAAAAAGGGTAAAGCATTCGATTCTTATCAGGAGTAAAACATGTCATCTCGCAGAGAACTTGCCAACGCAATTCGCGTATTAAGTATGGATGCTGTTCAGAAGGCTAAATCGGGCCATCCCGGTGCCCCGATGGGTATGGCGGATATTGCAGAGGTATTATGGCGTGATTTTCTCAATCACAATCCTGCCAACCCTGACTGGGAAAATCGCGATCGCTTTGTGCTTTCTAACGGCCACGCATCGATGCTGATTTACAGCTTACTGCATCTTACCGGTTATGATCTTCCAATAGACGAGCTCAAAAATTTTCGCCAGCTCCACGCTAAGACGCCAGGGCATCCAGAATATGGTTATACACCTGGCGTAGAAACAACGACCGGGCCACTGGGCCAGGGAATCGCTAATGCGGTAGGTATGGCGATTGCAGAGCGCACGCTGGCGGCCCAGTTCAACCGCCCTCAGCACACCATCGTCGACCATTACACGTATGTTTTCATGGGGGATGGCTGCATGATGGAGGGCGTCTCTCATGAATCCTGCTCACTGGCTGGCACGCTCAAACTAGGTAAGCTGATTGCTTTCTATGATCAAAATGGCATATCTATCGACGGGAATATTGAGGGATGGTTTACCGATGACACAGCCAGTCGTTTTGAATCTTATCACTGGCATGTCATTCGTGATGTGGATGGTCATGATGCACAGTCGATCAAACAAGCTATTGAAACTGCCAGAGCCGTTACCGATAGACCCTCACTGATAATCTGTAAGACAGTGATAGGTTTTGGATCCCCTAACAAAGCAGGAACCCACGATGTGCACGGTGCACCGTTGGGGGAAGAGGAGGTCGCACTTACCCGGCAACAGCTGGGATGGCGTTATGGCCCCTTTGAGATCCCCAATGAAATCTATTCTGAGTGGGATACAAGGGAAGCTGGTCGGGCCAAAGAGGCACAGTGGCGGGAGACGTTCAGCTCCTGGCAAAAAACATGGCCTGAGCTGGCCGCTGAGTTTCAGCGCCGAATTAACGGTGAACTCCCTGAAATCTGGCAGGCAGAGTCACAAAACTTCATTCAGGAGCTACAGGCTAATCCGGCAAATATCGCCAGCCGAAAAGCGTCGCAGAATACTATAGAACGTTTTGGCAGCATGCTGACAGAGTATCTGGGGGGGTCGGCAGATTTAGCACCGAGCAATCTCACCATGTGGTCTGGCGCGGTACCGCTTAACACGAATGCGGCGGGCAATTATATTCACTATGGCGTGCGTGAGTTTGGTATGACTGCGATTGCGAATGGCATTGCGCTGCATGGTGGTTTTCTGCCTTATACTGCCACTTTTTTAATGTTTGTGGAGTATGCCCGCAATGCAGCGCGTATGGCAGCGCTTATGAAAATCCGCCAAATAATGGTATACACTCACGATTCCATCGGTCTGGGCGAGGATGGTCCGACACACCAGCCGGTTGAGCAATTAACCAGCTTACGAAGTACCCCAAACATGAGTACCTGGCGGCCGTGCGATCAGGTGGAATCGGCTGTGGCATGGAAATATGCTATTGAGCGTAAACAGGGGCCAACCGCGCTGATATTCTCCCGTCAGAATCTGCCACAGCAGGCCCGTAACCCTGAGCAGCTTGCCAGCGTGGCGCGGGGAGGATATGTCCTCAAAGATTGCTCAGGGGTGCCTCAGCTAATACTGATTGCCACCGGGTCTGAAGTGGCGCTGGCAGTTGCTGCTGCTGACAGATTAAGTAGTGAAGGGGTTAACGTTCGCGTTGTTTCAATGCCTTCTACAGATACCTTCGATAAAGAGCCAGAGAGCTACCGTGAATCTGTTCTGCCCCGGGCGGTGACAGTGAGAGTTGCCATCGAAGCAGGCAGCGCGGACTACTGGCATAAATATACGGGGCTTGATGGCGCGATTATTGGAATGACAACCTTTGGCGAGTCAGCACCGGCAGAAAGGTTATTCGACGAGTTTGGTTTTACCGTCGATAATGTGGTGAACACAGCAAAAGCGATTTTATGATTATTTGGTCAAAATGTTGCTTTAGTGTGATAACGAAACAGAGCGTAGCTAACCAGACGCCTGCTACAGGCAGGCTCTGATGATTGGGGTGACGCCCGGACGTGTCAACCAAAATTAAGAGAATTAATGAGAGGATTTACCATGTCTGTAATTAAGATGACTGACCTGGATCTGGCGGGGAAACGGGTACTGATCCGCGCCGATCTCAATGTCCCTGTCAGCGCGGGGAAGGTCACGTCAGATGCCCGGATATGCGCTTCACTGCCAACCATTCAGGCTGCACTGGCGAGTGGTGCTAAGGTGATGGTTACGTCACATTTAGGTCGCCCTGTTGAAGGAGAGTATAATGAGCAGTACTCTTTGCAGCCCGTAGTCAGCTATCTCTGCGAAGCACTCTCTGTGCCGGTTCGTCTGATTAAAGATTATCTGGATGGTGTTGATGTAGCCGTCGGTGAGCTGGTAGTTCTGGAGAATGTCCGCTTTAATGTTGGTGAAAAGAAAGACGATAATACGCTGGCCAAAAAATATGCGGCACTGTGTGATGTATTCGTGATGGACGCATTTGGCACAGCTCACCGTGCTCAGGCTTCTACCCATGGGGTTGCTGAGTTCGCACCTGTTGCCTGTGCTGGTCCGTTGCTGGCTGCTGAGCTTGAAGCATTGAGTAAGGCACTCTCAAGCCCCGCGCGCCCGATGATAGCGGTAGTAGGGGGCTCTAAAGTCTCTACAAAATTTGATGTACTCAATTCTCTGGTGAAAATTGCAGACACCGTGATTGTTGGTGGAGGTATTGCTAACACTTTTGTAGCTATCGACAATAAAGTAGGTAAGTCATTATATGAGCCGGATTTTGTTGATGCAGCCAGAAAACTGCGTGATGCATACCATATTCCGGTCCCCGTGGATTCGCGGGTTGGTAAGGAGTTTTCTGAAACTGCGCCGTCTGTTATGAAGCCTGTAAGTCAAATCGGTGATGACGAGGAGATAATGGACTTTGGGGACGAGACTGCAAATGCAATGGCTACGCTATTAAAACAGGCAAAAACAATACTCTGGAACGGCCCGGTTGGTGTTTTTGAGTTCCCTAATTTTCGACGTGGGACAGAAATTGTTGCTCATGCTATTGCAGAGAGTGGCGCATTTTCAATTGCCGGTGGGGGTGATACTCTGGCGGCTATAGATTTATTTAATATCAAAGATAAAATTTCTTACATTTCTACTGGTGGTGGTGCGTTTTTGGAATTTGTGGAAGGCAAAAAACTACCAGCTGTTGCGATGCTGGAGGCACGGGCAAAAGCATAAACCATCTCTTAAACCGGTTATGCCCAGCACCACAACTATGATGGACATATCTTCTCCATAATACCTGTAAACTTTCCGGCACTGTGCCGGAAAGCGGAAGGGATCCATGGCTGACCATACAGGATACCTTATCATGTCTAAAGTTTTTGATGTTGTAAAACTAGGCGTTGTCACTGGCGATGACGTACAGAAAATCTTCAAAATAGCAAAAGAGAACAAATTTGCTTTGCCTGCGGTTAATTGTGTCGGAACAGATTCCATCAATGCAGTTCTGGAAGCCGCCGCTAAAGTCAAAGCGCCTGTCATTATTCAGTTTTCTAATGGTGGCGCTGCGTTTATTGCTGGCAAGGGCTTAACATCTGACCGGCCACAGAACGCCGCCATTCTTGGGGCTATTTCGGGTGCCAGACATGTTCATCTGATGGCTGAATACTATGGCGTTCCTGTCATTCTGCATACTGATCATTGCGCCAGGAAATTGCTGCCATGGATCGACGGATTGCTTGATGCTGGCGAGGCGCATTTCAGAACGACGGGCAGACCACTATTTTCATCCCATATGATTGACCTCTCGGAAGACTCACTGGAAGAAAATATTCAGCTATGCGGTAACTACTTAGAGCGCATGGCAAAAATGGATATGACTCTGGAAATTGAGCTGGGAGTGACGGGAGGTGAGGAAGATGGTGTGGACAATACCCATGTTGATAACTCCGCCCTCTACACGCAGCCGGAAGACGTCGATTATGCTTATACTGCACTTAGCGCTATCAGCCCGCGTTTCACCATCGCTGCATCTTTTGGTAATGTCCACGGCGTTTACAAGCCAGGCAATGTCAAGCTGACACCGATAATTTTGAAAAACTCTCAGCGCTATGTTAGCGAGAAACATAATCTGCCCGGCAACACGCTTGATCTGGTTTTCCACGGTGGTTCTGGTTCATCGGCTGATGAAATCAAAGAGTCGATTAGCTATGGTGTGGTAAAAATGAACATTGATACTGATACTCAGTGGGCAGCCTGGGAGGGGGTTTTACAGTATTATCAGAAAAATGAAGGTTATCTTCATTCGCAGCTGGGTAATCCGCAAGGGCCGGATAATCCGAATAAAAAATATTACGATCCACGCGTCTGGTTGCGCCATGCTCAGACTTCGATGATTGCTCGTCTGGAGCAGGCATTTCATGAGTTAAATGCAGTGAATGTGTTATAAATCCCTCTAACACAATAGGCATGCGCCTGTTGTGTTATTTTTTCTGCGTTAATCCTCTGATAAAAAGAACTATTTCAGTAAATATCTGATAGAGTATACGGTTATCTGGCTCTGTTATCGTACTAAGGCTGTCCAGGGCCTATTTCATCTCTGTTTAAAGTAGTCATCATATCTTAATAAACTATAAATGGAACATGTCTGACTGACAATGGATTCTGGTATTGTCGGGAGTGGGTTAATTGTCTTAAGTTCCTTAAAAGCTACTGCTGACCATTTTTCCCTCGATCTCTTTCCTTTAGTTTCGTGTCCTTAATAAATTTGACAATTGGAGAAAACTGAATGGAAGATTTAGACGTAGTAAATCACATTAGTAAACTTAGCGACTGGCTGGTGAAGAATCAGACATTATTGCTAAGTTATACGGTGAATATTGTCTCCGCAGTTATCATCCTGCTGATTGGATTAACAGTGGCGAGAATTCTCGGAAGCACCGTTAATAAAATAATGATTTCCCGAGGTGTAGACGCAACAGTGGCTGATTTTATTTCGGCACTGATGCGCTATGCCATAGTGACATTTACCCTGATTGCCTCACTTAGTCGGATTGGGGTAGAGACTGCCTCAGTTATTGCTGTGCTGGGTGCGGCGGGTTTAGCGGTAGGTCTGTCATTGCAAGGATCGCTCTCTAATTTGGCTGCCGGGGTATTATTAGTTACTTTTCGTCCATTTCGTACTGGAGAAACTGTTGATATTGGTGTGACGGGCGTCGTTACAAGTGTTCAGATTTTTTCAACCACTCTCAAAACTGCCGATGGAAAAATAGTTGTTGTACCTAATGGTAAAATCCTTTCTGGCAACATTGTCAATTTTTCCCGTGAACCAGTGCGTCGTAACGATTTTGTTATCAGCGTATCTTATGAAGCAGATATCGATCAGGTGATGAAGCTCCTGGGCGAGGTTGTTAATGCCGAAGAGAGGGTACTGCATAATATGGGGATCCAGATCGGGCTTAATGAACTGGCAAGTTCATCGGTTAATTTTGTGGTGCGTTGCTGGAGCAAAAGCAGCGATCTACAGCAAACTTACTGGGACATGATGGCAAACTTTAAGCGCACCCTGGATGCTAATAAAATTGCCATTCCTTATCCTCAGATGGATGTGCACCTGCATCAGCAATAAGGCAGTTATTGCTGATGGGAATAATCGCAGACATTCATTCAACGGGCGCATTAGCGCCCGTTAATCACCGCAGCATAAATAAACCACTACCTGCCTCTGTCATTTTCTATCCTCCCGCAGATATATGGGCACTACCGATGAGTATTATTTAACCAAAATTATTAAGATAATTCCCGGCCGGTCTGTTTACAGGAGCCGCTTTTGCTATGGTAGATTTCTGCACTACTAATGGGGCTGGATGGTTAGCCTCCTTTAGTCGGCGTAGACAGAACTTGTGCTAATATCATACTGATTAGCACAGGGCACAGGAATAATGTTATATTTTTATTACAGCCTGAGTAAGAATCAGAGTCCGGTAAAATGGAAACTGAAAACTTTCAGATGGAGGAATAATTTCATGATTAAAACACTGGCATGCGTTACTATGCTAGGGCTTAGCGCGCTCTCTTTTACTGTACAATCAGCCGACCTTCCTGATGGACCTCATGTAATGACTTCTGGCTACGCAAGTGTTGATGCTACTCCAGATATTGCGTCTCTTAGTATAGAAGTTAATGTTTCTGCCAATACGGCGGCTGAGGCCAAAAAACAAGCTGATTCCAGAGTCAGGGAGTACTTTAATCTTCTCCTAAAACAGGGTATTCAAAAGCCGGACATTGATGCGGCTAATCTGCGTACTGAACCCGAGTATGATTACTCGAAAGGCGGCAAATCGCACCTCAAAGGGTACAGGGCTACCCGTCAGGTAAAAGTAACCTTGCGTAAACTGGATATGCTAAGCGATCTGCTCGATGGAGCGTTGAAAGCCGGTCTTAATGAGATTCATTCTATACAGCTCGGAGTAGCTAACCCGCAACAGTATCGTGATAACGCGCGCGAGCTGGCTATCAAAGATGCTATCAATCAGGCCTCAGTGCTGGCAAAAGGATTTAATGCAAAACTGGGTCCGGTTTACAGCATTCGCTACCACGGTGGCAATTACCAGTCAGCGCCAGTGATGCGGGTTTTTGCAACGGCAGCTTCAAACTCAGCGTCAGAGACCTATGAACAGCAAAGTATCCATTTTGATGATCGGGTTGATGTGGTATTCCAGCTAAATCTGACGCAGTAACCGGACCACCAGACAGACTATCCTGCCTCGTCTTTACTTATTATGGGGTGGGGTCATCCTGACGCAGGGTACGTCTGGCACTACAGATCAACGCACTGGTGACCTGACGTACAAGCCCACTCTCTGGCGCGAAGCGGTGTAAGTAAAGCATCCGCCGCTGCCAGAGGCCCGGTGTTAAATCAACCAGTTCGCCCGATTTCAGATACTTACCGATTTGCAAATGCGGGATCATACAACAGGTGGTCCCCTGACGCGCCAGTTGTACAAAGGCTTCTGAGGAGTTGACAATGTGGCACGGCACGCTTCCCGGCGGCAGCCCGAAGTGTTGCTGTAAAAATGCCTGGTGCATATCATCAAGGTGATCAAAAGCCACGGCAGGTGCCTTTTGCAGTGCAGAACGTGTGACGCCATTTGGGAAATAGTGGCGGGCAAAATCCCCAGAGCTGACAAACAAATAATCCAGCGCGCCCAGTTTATCAACCAGACAGCTGGGTAATGGCTGTGATTGAATACTGACAGCGCCAACAACCTCCCCCCGGCGTAAACGCTCCAGTGTGCGGCCTTCATCCTCAACCTGCAAATTGAGACGAATTGGAGAATTGCTCAGAACGTCTTTCAGCGCAGGTAGCAACCACGTTGCCAGACTGTCAGCGTTGACGGCTAGTGAAAGATACAGTGGTGTGCAGACTCCGCCATTGTCATCGCCAAGCCACTCTTGTTCCAGTAATTCGACCTGATGTAGTAATGCCAACAGCCTCTGCCCCTGTTCTGTCGGGCGGGGGGGAACGGTGCGTACCAGTAAAGGCTGGCCAAAGGTATGTTCAAGCTGTTTAATACGCTGCGATACTGCTGATTGTGTAATACAGAGCTTCTGGGCAGCACGCTCAAAACCGCGTTCGCGGATTACAGCATCCAGAGCCTGAAGCGTACGATAATCCGGGCGTTTCATTCGCGTAATCGCTCTCCTTGAAATGTAATTGATGCTGGCTGCACATGGTCAAACGAATGGCAGAAAACTAATGCAGACACGCTCTGCTTTCATTCCGATACTGCCGAGCAAGGCAGAGCTCTGTGGCCACTTTACAGGTTTTGGCTGAAATTAATTATGGTAAAAGCAGAGAAGTAATTCAAAGAAGAGTTCTTTATACTAATGTCAGCTATCAGAAGCACGGGTTTAACACTTATGACACAAAATCAATTAAAAAGAGATGTCGGCTGGGCCGCACTTGAGTATGTTACCGCCAATACGATCGTAGGTGTTGGAACGGGTACGACGGCTGCCTTTTTCATCGACGCGCTGGCTTCAGTCAGAGATCAGATTAAGGGGGCAGTATCCAGTTCTAAAGTTTCTACAGAAAAGCTGTTAAGTCTGGGCATCCCCATCTTTGATCTTAACGAGGTAGAGCAGCTTGCAATTTATGTTGATGGGGCTGATGAAATTAACAATGAGATGCAGATGATTAAAGGGGGAGGTGCCGCGCTGACACAAGAAAAGATAGTTGCGGCGGTGGCAGAAAAATTTATTTGTATTGCCGACCAGACTAAACAAGTGGAAATTTTAGGTAAGTTTCCCCTGCCTGTAGAGGTTATTCCCTCGGCACGCACCTATATCAGTCGCGAATTGAGCAAGTTAGGAGGCGTACCTGAGTACCGTCGCTGTGTGGTGACAGATAACGGCAACATCATTATTGATGTGCATAACTTAACTATTACTGAGCCCTGTAAACTGGAGCAAACCATAAATGCATTGCCAGGAGTGGTAACCGTTGGATTGTTTGCTGCCAGAGGAGCTGATGTGGCATTGATTGGGACACCACAAGGGGTAAAAAAGATAGTGAAGTGAGTACACCGGGCTCATTTTCTCTGATTTAAGACTCAAACTTTCTCACATTTAGTTGCCAAAATAGTACCAATAATCACAACAGAGTATAGACGGGCTGTGATATTATGCCGCCCGGCTAGTCAGGCTGTCGCTTTCATCGTGCCATATCATACGATTGCCTGACTTAATTAAATTTTTGCAGCCGTGCAGGCAATTGCTGCCCGGCTGCGTGCTACAACATCAATGGGATGAAAGTTATTGTCGCCTGTCGGGACTAGTATTTAGTGGTTATCACAATAGCAATTAAATTACAGGAAGTATTTTATGCCTAAACTGGTTGTGATCTCCTCCCCAACAGGCTGGGGTATTATCGGCATCGGATTACTGGCGGGGTTACTTTGGGTACTACCCGACTATTTTCAATACCAGATTTATCCGACGCTCTATTTTCGGACAGCCGTTATTGCTGTGGGCAGCGTATTAGCTTTTGCCGCATTATGGCTAAAACCTCTTCGCAATTGGTATTTCCGCCTGATCAGGCAAAATTTTTACTGTACATACCAACGTTACTCATGTGTAAATGATCTGCACAAAAAGTCTGATTAATCGTTTTCCTAATTTCAGACGTAATTTGATTATGGTGAGTTGAGGCTGGTGTCTGTCAGCGACTCGTATACCGCCAACAAAAGGTAGAAATAGGGTAGGGAAATGACAAAGGTTTCACTGAATAAAGACAAAATTAAATTTCTGTTGGTTGAGGGGGTTCACCAAAATGCGCTGGATAACCTGCGTGCGGCTGGATACAACAACATCGAATTCCATAAAGTTGCCCTTGATCATGCAGAATTGATGGCAGCTGTCCGCGATGTGCATTTTATTGGTATTCGTTCCCGTACTCATCTGAATGAGGAGATCTTCTCTGTAGCAGAGAAGCTGGTAGCGGTAGGTTGTTTTTGCATTGGCACTAATCAGGTTGACCTTAACGCTGCTGCTCAAAGAGGAATTCCGGTTTTCAATGCTCCTTTTTCCAACACCCGCTCTGTTGCAGAGCTGGTAATAGGTGAATTACTACTGATGCTACGGGGCATTCCGCAGGCCAATGCGCAGGCACATCGTGGTATCTGGAGTAAACAAGCCGCAGGCAGTTATGAGGCTCGGGGTAAAAAACTTGGAATCATCGGCTATGGCCATATTGGCATGCAACTGGGGGTGCTGGCCGAAAGCCTCGGGATGCATATCTTTTTCTTCGATATCGAAAATAAACTTCCTCTTGGAAATGCTACTCAGGTACAGCATCTCTCCGATCTGCTGAATATGAGCGATGTGATTAGTCTGCACGTTCCCGATACGCCATCGACTAAAAATATGATCAGTGCCAGAGAGCTGGCGATGATGAAACCAGGCGCACTTTTAATCAACGCCTCCCGCGGCACTGTGGTAGATATCCCCGCTTTGTGCCAGGCGCTTACCGATAAACATCTGGCGGGGGCAGCCATCGATGTATTTCCAGCTGAGCCAGCCAGCAACAGCGATCCTTTCGATTCTCCATTACGTGAGTTTGATAACGTTCTCCTGACGCCCCACATCGGTGGCTCTACCCAGGAAGCACAGCAGAATATTGGCATTGAAGTGGCAGGTAAGCTTGCAAAATATTCTGATAATGGCTCAACGCTCTCAGCGGTTAACTTCCCTGAGGTATCGTTGCCTGTTCATGGAGCATCTGCCAGTCGTTTACTGCATATTCATGAAAATCGTCCGGGTGTGCTGACGGCAATCAACCAGATTTTTGCCGATCAGCAAATTAATATTGCCGCACAATATCTGCAAACCAGCGCGATGGTAGGTTATGTTGTTATTGATATTGATGCCCGTCAGGAGGCATCACACAGAGCGCTTCAGCTCATGAAAACGATCCCAGGCACAATCCGTGCCCGTCTGCTCTACTGACAGGAAGCGGCAGGCTGATAGACAGCCCATTCAGACCGGATGCCCAGGGGCTTGCCATCACGCCACTTACTGTCTGTAGCGTAGCAATAATGGCATGGTGAGCAGAAAATTTTAAAAAATTACATCACTATTTTCCTGCGGGCCAGCTCTCATCGATTCCCATTGCCATAACTTCGCTGGGGTGATCAATACTGGAAGCGGGACATCCCATGTGGCTCGGGGCAGGGTGGGGATATATTGAAAATCATGCGCCAGCCCGATTGGCAGAAGAGAATACTGGCTCCGGTTCTGTAAGGTGCGATCATAAAAGCCGCCCCCTTGCCCAAGGCGCTGCCCATGATTATCGAACGCAACCAGCGGCACGAATATCAGATCGAGCGTATTCAGGGGGACCAGGTTACGAATATCCAGTGCAGGTTCGGGAATACCAAAGCGATTGCTGACTAATACAGTATCCGGGGTATAGCGCAAAAACAGCAGCTGCCCACGAGAGAAAGGGTGTAAAACAGGCATACAGAGCTGTTTTTTCTCGTTCCAGAGCCGGGCAATCAGGGGGCTTGTATCAGGTTCTCCATCATGGGCCAAAAATACTGCGATATTTTGCGCAGTACGGACAGGGGCGAAATCCATGGCATGTCTGGCAATCTGCTCTCCCGCCTGCTGCCGCTGTTCATTACTGAGCGCACGACGCCGCTGGCGCATCTGCTTACGGATTTTCTCACGACGATGATGCTCTAGTGCACAGGTCATGCCATCTGTACTCCTCTGTCCCTTTGACTCAGCCCAATATACATTGTGAAAGCAGACTGTAACAGATAAGGCGTCAGAAAAGTAAACAGGGTAAGGTAAACACCTGAGCCAGGTGCAGGCCGGGTATGGTGTGGGGCTATGAATGGGACGAAACAGGCAGGGCAAACAAGTACTGATGAGGATGAGATAGTGCTAAATTTACTTAAAGCTGTGGTTAACACTGGCACTAAAATCAGAGATCTCCAAGATGCCGCAGCGGACTGTAACCCTTGAACCCGTGGTTCAAGGTGAGTGTAACGACGCAGTCATTAGGCTTCCCGTATAATCGGGCATGCTCACAAACTGTGATATGTCACACTCTGTAGTGTTGAAATATCGGCTCAGGGGATGAGACCGCTTGCAAACATCTCAGAGAATATCACTATCTCTGTAATTATATCACATGCCGGACTGGAGTGTTACTCGAATTTGGTCTCCTGGCGTTCGGTGATACGGCCTTGCTCAACTAATGCCTGCTCTATAGTCTGCTGTAATATTCGTATACGCTGCTCCATATTCGTTGCGTAATCGCGAGTCTTGTCTTTTTCCCGCGCCAGTTCATGGCAGAGATTCAGTGCGGCAATAAATACCAGCTGTTCGGTATTGGTCACTCTGGTGCGGACCTTCAAATCCTGTAGTCGGCGGGTCAGGTCGTCTGCCGCTACATTTAAGGCATCTTTTTGTTCAGACGGACAATTTACTCTCAGCGAGCGTCCAAAAATTTGTATATCGACGGGTTGTCCAGACATGCCACCTTCCTGAAAGATTATTGTGCTCACTGCGCTTTGCCTGCCGGCTGATCACGAGGGCACGACATTAACTATTCCAGAATTAAGGAGAAACCAACTCCTTATCTGGAATCCTCACGGCACATGGTGTTAGCATAACATGAAGTTACTTTGTCAACGACGATGAAAACCTATGTTCCACTCCAATATTATGCCTGGTTATAACATGCTGGCAGCGACACTCGCTGAGCAGGGTGTTGGTATGACTCCGGCAGAGATGCATGGTTTGATCAGTGGAATCCTCTGCGGAGGGGAGCACGATAAAAGCTGGCATACTCTGGTACAGGATTTGACTAATGACGGTGCTGCTTTTTCACAAACAGTCAATCAACCACTTGAACAGATGCAACGCACAATCGCTGTTGCACTTCAGGATGATGATTTAGATTTTCAATTACTGTTGCCAGATGATGACAATGCTTCTGTATATGAACGCGCTGATGCCCTGGCTGGCTGGGTCAATCACTTTTTGTTAGGGCTTGGAGTGACACAACCGAAACTGGATAAAGTGACAGGTGAGATTAGTGAAGCCTTAGATGATCTGAAAACTATCGGCCAGTTAGGTTATGACGAAGACGAAGACGAAGACGAAGACGAAGACGAAGACGAAGACGAAGACGAAGACAGTGAGGAGCTTGAGGCGTCTTTGGAGGAGGTCATCGAATATGTGCGCGTCGCCGCATTACTCTTCCACGAGACTTTTCATAGTTCTAAAAACAGAACGGAGGAGAGGGGAAAACCAACGTTGCATTAACTGACACTGTCATAAGGGAAAAATTCGGGAGTCGATAATGATTCAACAGGAGTATGCCAGCCGCCGTCAGGCGTTAACCAGAAAAATGGTAGCAGGTAGTGCCGCGCTATTTTTCGCCGCACCGGAAGTCACTCGCAGCAGGGATAGCGATTATCCATTTCGTCAGAATAGCGATTTTTGGTACATGACAGGGTTTAATGAACCGCAGTCATTACTAGTTATTATCAAAAGCCGTGAGAATACTAATCGTTGTGTTTTGTTTAATCGTGTCCGCTGCCCTTCGCAGGAAATCTGGTCAGAGCGCCGTCTGGGACAAGAGGCAGCTTTAGAAAAACTGGGCGTTGACAGTGCACTTCCCTGGGATGATACAGCCCGGCAGCTCCCGCTGTTGCTAAGTGGTCTGGACATCGTTTATCACGCTCAGGGGCTTTACCCTTTTGCTGATGATATTGTGTTCTCTTCACTGGAACAATTACGGCAGGGGGAACGTAATAATCTTCAGGCTCCAGCTACCCTGACAGACTGGCGGCCAATTGTTCATGAAATGCGTCTGTTTAAATCTGCGGCAGAACTGGAAATAATGCGGGAAGCAGGGCGCATTAGTGCACGGGCTCACACACGGGCGATGCAATGCTGCCGCCCCGACATGTATGAATACCAGCTGGAAGCCGAGATTCAGCACGAATTCACATACCATGGTGCACGTTTCCCTGCCTACAGCACTATTGTTGGTGCCGGGGAAAATGGGTGTATTCTGCACTATACTGAAAATTCCTGCCGGATGCAGGCGGGAGAAATGGTGCTGGTGGATGCGGGGTGTGAGTATCATGGGTACGCCGCTGATATCACTCGTACTTTTCCGGTTAATGGGAAATTTACTGTGGCACAGCGGGCGCTTTACGACATTGTTCTTGCATCGTTTTACAAGGCGCTGGAGTTACTGAGGCCGGGGACGACTATCAGACAGGTCAATGGGCACGTCATACAAATCATGGTAACCATGTTACAGGCGATCGGCCTGTTGAAAGGGGATACAGATACGCTGATTGCGGAAGGTGCTGTCCGCCAGTTTTATATGCATGGTCTGTCCCACTGGCTGGGGCTGGATGTACATGATGTGAGCGGATTCGGCGCCGGGCAGGACCGCATTCTGGAACCCGGTATGGTGATTACTGTTGAGCCCGGACTGTACATTGCGCCGGATGCTAAAGTGCCTGAGGCTTTTCGTGGCATCGGTATCCGCATCGAAGATAATATTGTTATCAATGCCTCCGGTAACGACAATCTTACCGATAGTGTCGTTAAGGATCCTGATGCTATCGAAGCATTAATGGCAGCAGCGTCCCGATGAGAATCATTATCTCCGGAGGGGGAATGGCCGGGGCAACACTGGCGCTGGCGCTCTCGCATCTTTCAGACGGTGCAATGCCAGTAACGCTGATTGAAGCCATCACCCAGAATTCACAGTATCATCCAGGTTACGACAGTCGGGCAATTGCTCTGGCGGAGGGCACGTGTCAGCAACTCAGCGGATTAAATATCTGGCCTCATCTGAAATCTTGTGCGACGGCAATCGATGAAATACAGGTCAGTGATCGTGGCCATGGAGGATTTGTCACCCTTAAAGCCGGTGATTACGGTGTTGCTGCACTAGGCTATGTCGTGGAGCAGCATAAAGTTGGGCAGAGCCTGTTTCGTTTACTCTCTGAGGCTCCCGGCCTGACCATATGTTGTCCGGATAGAGTGAAAGATGTCAAAAGGCAGGACGACAATGTAACCGTCACCCTGGTGCAGGGAGGAGCTGTTCAGGGCAGCCTGCTAATAGCAGCGGATGGCAGCTGTTCTCAGGTGGCGGAGGCGTGTCATTTCACATTCCGGCAGCACGCCTATAATCAGGTGGCGATAATAGCTAATATCACAACGTCAGAGCCCCATCTTGGGCGTGCATTCGAGCGTTTTACCGAACAGGGGCCGCTGGCACTACTGCCAATGCCGGGGCAGCGATGCGCCCTTGTCTGGTGCCATGCGTCCCGCAATCAGCAGGTTATCAGCAGCTGGGACAACGCTACCTTTGTCCAAAAGCTACAACAGAATTTTGGCTGGCGCCTTGGACGTTTCTCAAACCCAGGCCAGCGCGTCTGTTACCCTCTCATGCTCAAACAGGCAACACACAGGATATCACATCGGGTTGTGCTGGCAGGTAATGCGGCGCAGACGCTACACCCTGTTGCCGGGCAGGGATTCAATCTCGCTATGCGTGATGTGATGACGCTGGCAGAAACTCTTGTATCCGCCTGGCGTTCCGGAGAGGATCCGGGCAGTTATGCAGTATTAGCGCGTTACCAGCAGCGGCGCGAGTCAGATGCAGATATTACAGTGAATTTGGCCGACGGTCTGGTTCGGTTGTTTACTAATAGTTATTCCCCGTTAGTTGTAGTGCGCAATGCTGGCCTGATAGCGATGGATCATTTGCCCTTGCTGCGTCACCAGTTTGTTGCCAGAACACTCGGATGGGTTTTACGTTAAGGAGCCACGATGCACTCTTATGATGCCATCATTGCCGGAGGTGGTATGGTTGGCCTGGCAGCAGCCTGTTGCCTGGGGCAGGGCGGGCTGCGCGTTGCTGTGCTTGAGCAGGGAGGTGCTCCCCGCGAGGACGACCCTCAGCTACACCTTCGTGTCAGTGCTATTAATGCGGCCAGTGAACGTTTGTTTGAGCGTCTCGGTGTCCTGGAATATATTCGGCAGCGCGCCGCCAGCTGCCGTAGTATGCAGGTCTGGGAGCGTGACAGTTTCGCGCAGATCACCTTCAAAGACTGCCACCAGGGTATCATGCATCTGAGCAGCATCGTAGAGAATCAGGTCATTCGTTATGCGCTATGGGAGCGGGCCACTCAGATAAATGAAATCAGTCTGATTACTGGTGCATCGTTGCAGCAGTCTGCGTTTGGAGATAATGAAGCGTTCGTCACACTAAACGAAGGCAGCATGATGACAGCGCGGCTGATGATTGCAGCGGATGGGGCACACTCCCAATTGCGCGAACAGGCCGGCATTCCACTGACGTTTTGGGATTATGACCAGCACGCACTTATAGCGACAATCCGCACTCAGCAGGCACACGATAACATCGCCCGCCAGGTATTTCACAGTGACGGTATTCTGGCTTTCCTGCCACTACGTGATCCTCATCTCTGCTCGATTGTATGGTCACTTCCGCCCCAGGAAGCTAATCGTTATCGCGCCATGAATTCTGCGCTATTCTGCCAGCAGCTTGCGGTAACTTTTGATATGCGTCTGGGGCTGTGTGAACTGGAGAGCGAGCGGCAGACTTTCCCGCTGATGGCAAGATTTGCGCGCAATTTTGCCGCTCACCGGCTGGTACTGGTAGGCGACGCCGCACACACTATTCATCCGCTGGCGGGGCAAGGGGTGAATCTGGGTTTTATGGATGCAGCAGAACTAGCAGGGGAGATTATTCGTCTGCAACGGGGAGGTAAAGACATCGGTGAACATCTCTGGTTACGGCGTTACGAACGCAACCGCAAACAGAGTGCTGCCGTGATGTTAGCGGGAATGCAGGGATTCCGGCAGCTGTTTGCCGGTGATAATCCGCTTAAGAAGCTGGTGCGGGATATCGGGCTGACGATGGCTGACAAAGTACCGGGTGTTAAATCTCAGCTGCTGGCACAGGCAAGTGGGCTGAGAGGATTGCCAGAATGGTTACGTTAATCCCTAATTCCGTTTATATCATTCTGAACGCTTTTTGTTATATTTTTTGTTCTTCATTTGGCGGTGAGCTGTACTCTGCGCTGTGAAAGATGCATGACTTCTCAATCCTTACCCGCTTCGTGGCCAGCTCATTCAGCCTGTTGAACCACACATCAACTTGTTCGGGTTGGTTAGTCCCTTTTCTAAGCAATTCGCCAGAGGGATACTGCGGAGCGGGCGCCTCTGGCCTGAGCGTGGAAAGCAGTTCGACCAGACGATTGCCCATAACCGCGACAGGGTATAACACATTTGTTTACCATTACTTTCTGAAAGTTCTAAAAAATGAGAAGATATGTTTACTTTTATCTGGTTACGGTCCCGGCAGTCTGGCAGATACAACAGGTAACGGCATAGAGATGATGAGTGTGGCTGCAAAAGATAATGCTGGCAGGGTTTTTCGCCATAAATAGCCGTTTCAGTGCTGCGCCATGCAATGTATATCTGCCGGGATTTATTATCTCCTTATGTTCGCCTGAGGATGCGCTGCATAACAGGTCTTTGCCCTGCTACTAGGGTGTACTAAAAAGATAAAATATTCTAATCCTAATATTTAAAAACAATTATTTTTCATAATGTAATATCTCCTTATCCGGCGTTATTTTACTGTCAGTAATTGCTCTTTTTCGAAGATAATCTTGCTTTTTCACTTCCCGCAAAAACAGCAACTGACAATCGATAATACATCTTTTCTAAAGTATCAATCTGATGTTATTCGGAGGTGAGTATTTAGTGCAATGTTACCCGTGTTTTATTTATGGTTAACTGGCATAAACGATGATACCTTCATCAGCCATATAACAATTTTTTATTTCGAAAATCCTTCTTAAAAAAGCAGAAAATTGGTTAAAAATAACATGAGTCGACAGACCTCTTTGTTTGAACAACATCAGATATGTGCTGCCCGCATGGTTGATTTTCATGGCTGGATGATGCCACTGCACTATGGATCTCAGCTTGATGAGCACCACTCAGTGCGCAATGATGCGGGCATGTTCGATGTCTCCCATATGACCATAATTGATCTCCATGGCGCACGAGTTGGTGAATTTTTGCGTATTTTACTGGCAAATGATATTGCCAGGCTGGCCCAGCCGGGAAAAGCGCTCTATACCGCTATGCTCAATGATTCGGCAGGGGTCATTGACGATTTAATTGTTTATTTTATAGCGGAGCATGCTTTCAGGCTAATAGTTAACTCCGCTACACGTGAGAAAGATCTGTTATGGATCCACTCAGTTTCAGACACATGGGGCATCGAAATCATTGAACGTGATGATTTAGCTCTGATTGCTGTCCAGGGCCCTAACGCCCGGCAAAAAGCACAGTCTTTGTTAAACTCCAGTCAGTGCGCCGCTATTGCCGGAATGAAGCCGTTTTGCAGCGTTCAGGCGGATAATCTTTTTATCGCCACTACAGGATATACCGGTGAAACTGGCTATGAAATTGCTCTCCCTTGTGAGCAGGCGGCGGAATTCTGGCAGCGGCTTCTTGACGCCGGTGTCCGGCCTGTGGGCTTAGGCGCCCGCGACACATTACGCCTGGAAGCAGGAATGAATCTTTATGGCCAGGAGATGGATGAGAACGTCTCTCCACTGGCTGCTAACATGGGCTGGAGTGTTAGCTGGCAATCGCAGGGCCGTCGTTTTATTGGGCGTGACGCTCTGGAGATATTACGTCAGGAGGGCACGGAGCAGCTTGTTGGCCTTGTGATGTATGAAAGAGGGATTTTACGCAGTGGTCAGGAAGTCTACTTTACCGACGATCAGGGTAATACCTGTGAGGGCAGGATCACCAGCGGATCTTGGTCGCCTACACTGAACTGCAGTATCGCTCTGGCGCGTGCCCCGAAGGGTGCAGGCAGCCAGGCGTGGGCCCAAATACGTAATCATCGTACTACCGTGAAAGTCACTAAACCGGTTTTTGTTCGCAATGGAAAGGCACTGGTGTAAAACGCCTGGCCATTATCTTTCCAGTTTTGTCCGGAAAGGACATGGCGCAGTAAGTTACCGTTCTGGTACTGCCTGCAATCTGCGGGCACAGTCAACATATTCTATCTACAGGAGAGCATGGCAATGAGCAGTCTGCCAGATGAACTGAAATATTGTGAAACTCATGAGTGGGTGCGCAGAGAAGAGGGTGGTATTTATACCGTCGGTATAACGGACTACGCTCAGGGGACACTGGGCGACATGGTTTTCGTTGAATTGCCAGAAGAGGGTACTACCTTCAGCGCGGGTGATGAGTGCGCTGTAGCGGAGTCGGTTAAAGCAGCTTCTGATATCTATATTCCCATCAGTGGTGAAATTGTTGATGTCAACAGCACGCTGGCAGACAAACCCGAACTTATCAATAGCGACCCGTATTCGGAGGGCTGGTTATTTAAAGTCAGAGCCAGTGATGAGACGCAGTGGAATTCGCTGATGGGTGCCAGTGACTATAAGAAACTCATCGACGATTAATTCCAGTACCGGCGGCGTTAAATTGGCTGGCTGCCAAATACTTTCTACCGACGTAAGCAACATCAGGATTTAGTACTAATGACTCAGACCCTCCGCCAGCTTGAAGATAAGGCTGCATTTACTCAGCGTCATATTGGCCCTTGTACCAGACAGCAGCAGGAAATGCTGGAAACAATCTGCTGCAACACCCTAGATGAATTGACTGCATCTATTGTACCTGCGGATATTCAGCTGCCAGAACAAAATTACAACATTGATGCAGCAACTGAGCATCAGGCGCTGGCGGAACTTGGAGCTATGGCCAGTAAGAATCAACTTATTAAATCTTTTATCGGTATGGGATACACCCCGGTACTGACTCCGCCAGTCATCCAGCGCAATATTCTGGAAAATCCCGGCTGGTACACGGCCTATACCCCGTATCAGCCAGAAGTCTCTCAGGGGCGGCTGGAAGCATTACTCAATTTTCAGCAGGTCACGCTTGACCTGACGGGACTGGACCTGGCCTCGGCGTCGCTGCTTGACGAAGCGACCGCAGCGGCAGAAGCGATGTCAATGGCAAGGCGCATTAGTAAGCAGGCTCCGGCAAAAAATAGTTTCTTTATTGCTGATGATGTGCATCCGCAAACGCTGGATGTTGTGCGTACCCGAGCTGAAACCTTTGGTTTTGAGTTGATTATTGGTAAGCCTGAAGAGGTGGACAATCATGAGAGCTTGTTTGGCGTGTTGTTACAGCAGATTGGTACAACGGGCGAGCTGCATGATTATCGTCAGCTGATAACCAGGATGAAAGCCCGTCAGCTGGTAGTTTGTATGGCGGCAGACTTTATGGCATTAGTCCTGCTTGAAGCTCCTGGCAGGCAGGGAGCAGATATTGTTTTTGGGTCTGCTCAGCGCTTTGGCGTGCCAATGGGCTATGGCGGTCCGCATGCGGCGTTCTTCGCCACTCGTGATGAATACAAACGCGCGCTGCCAGGGCGCATTATTGGTGTATCGCGTGATGCTTCCGGCAAAATTGCCCTGCGTATGGCAATGCAGACTCGCGAACAGCATATCCGCCGCGAGAAAGCAAATTCCAACATCTGCACCTCTCAGGTGCTGCTGGCAAATATAGCGGGAATGTATGCTGTCTGGCATGGTCCGCAGGGGTTGGTGCGTATTGCAAGCCGAATACACCGTCTGACCACTATTCTGGCTGCGGGGCTGAAAAAGTCTGGCCTTACTATCCGTCATCATCACTGGTTTGATACCCTGACAGTAGAAGTTGACAACAAAGCTGATGTTCTCGAGCGTGCAGTCAGTTTTGGTGCCAATTTGCGTAGTGACATTGATCACGCTATTGGCATCACGCTCGATGAAACGACTACCCGTGATGACATTGCCATGCTGTTTGCTATTTTAGTGGGTGATCATCACCGGCTGGATATTGACGTACTCGATAGTGAACTGATGAACCACTCATCTGCCATTCCCGATGCACTGCTGCGACAGGAGCCACTGCTAACGCATGAGGTTTTCAATGCTTACCACAGCGAAACCGAGATGATGCGGTATATGCACCGGCTTGAGAAAAAAGATCTGGCACTAAATCAGGCAATGATCCCTCTGGGATCGTGCACGATGAAGCTGAATGCTGTGGCTGAGATGATGCCTATTACCTGGCCTGAATTTGCCAGCCTGCACCCTTTTTGTCCGCCCGATCAGGCGGCTGGCTATTTGCAGATGATAAGCCAGCTTTCAGCGTGGTTGTTACAATTAACGGGTTATGATGCACTTTGCATGCAACCAAACTCTGGCGCTCAGGGGGAATATGCCGGCTTGCTGGCGATACGCCGCTATCATCAAAGCTGTGGCCAGGATAAGCGACATATCTGCCTGATACCCGCTTCAGCGCATGGAACAAATCCGGCCTCTGCTCAGATGGCGGGGATGCGTGTGGTGGTGGTGGCCTGCGATAAACAGGGCAGTATCGATCTGGAAGACCTACAACGTAAAGCGGCGCAGGCAGACGACACACTCGCCTGCATCATGGTGACTTATCCCTCCACGCACGGTGTTTATGAAGAGAGCATCCGCGAGGTCTGCCAGATTGTTCATCAGTATGGCGGCCAGGTTTACCTTGACGGGGCTAATATGAATGCCCAGCTTGGAATAACCACACCCGGCTACATTGGAGCTGATGTTTCTCACCTTAACCTGCACAAAACCTTTTGCATCCCTCATGGCGGTGGTGGCCCAGGAATGGGTCCAATCGGCGTCAAAGCCCATCTGGCTCCTTTTGTGCCCGGCCACAGTGTGGTGAAGATAAACGGCATGATCGCCAAAAATGGTGCTGTTTCTGCTGCTCCGTTCGGCAGCGCTTCTATTCTGCCAATAAGCTGGATGTATATTCGCATGATGGGAACAGAGGGGCTTAAAAAATCAAGCCAGATAGCGATGCTAAATGCCAACTACATTGCAACCCGGCTTGCGCCCGCTTTTCCGGTACTCTACACCGGCCATAATGGGCGGGTCGCTCATGAGTGTATTCTCGACATTCGTCCGATTAAAGCACACACAGGAATTAGTGAAATGGATATTGCAAAACGGCTCATCGATTATGGTTTTCACGCGCCCACGATGTCCTTTCCGGTAGCGGGCACGTTGATGATAGAACCGACTGAATCTGAAAGTAAAACTGAACTGGACCGTTTCATCAGCGCTATGCTGGCTATCCGTTCAGAAATTGATCGTATCAAAGCGGGTGAGTGGCCGGCTGAAGATAATCCACTGATAAACGCGCCTCATACCGAACGGGAGATAGCAGGCGAATGGACACACCCCTACAGTCGTGAACTGGCGGTATTCCCAATGGGCTATGAAAACAAATACTGGCCTGCGGTCAAACGTCTTGACGATCTATATGGCGACCGCAACCTGTTCTGCGCCTGTGTGCCGGTAAACGATTATCTTCAGGACTGACATGTGATGACGGGCAGTAGCAGCCGGGATTGAGGATGAAGGGCGGGGCAATGAATACCTGATCACAATAGCGAAATATCGCTATAACCTTTTTCAAATGCTGAGGTATTGATAACTTATACAGGTTCAGATAACCCGTAACATCTGGCAGCCCGCTGTTGAAAAATACGTCTTACAACCGTTTAGCCGCCATGATATGAGCACAAATCCTGGCACAACATAAGTTCAGCAAAGGCCATGCTATCTCCTCATGGCCGCGTTTTTCTCCAGTAATTTTATCCTGAACAATCGCACTGCCAGCTTCAGATGGGCATGGAAAACCTCGTTGTTGCAGGAGCGCCAGAAGTGTAATTTTGCATGAACCGTGGCCAGCAGTGACAATAATACTCCGGTGGCCATGGTACCTCTTTCTGAATAACCGGGCAGGAATGAATAAAGTATCAGCATTCGGGAAATAGCCGACTGCTAAGTTCTGCAAACTGTGTTACAGCTATAAGCCTATTTCGTGGCCTGCAAATGCATATAAAATGGCTATTGCGCTAAGCTGTGCACACGTTAAGTCAGTTGACGGGTGCCAGATGAATCTGGGGGAATTTCAGATGTTACATGGAGCTGATTATGACTAATAGTTCCGGTTTGGCACCAGGCTATTTGCTGGCTGAAGAGATTGCTAATAGCATTAGCCATGGTATCGGATGTATTCTGGGCATTGCCGGCTTGGTACTGATGCTAATTCAGGCAGCCGATATGAAAGCCGGTGCGGCTGCAATTATTAGTTATAGCGTTTATGGCGGCAGTATTATACTACTGTTCCTCGCTTCAACGCTCTACCATGCTATTACTCACCCGCGTGCCAAACTATGGCTTAAGAAAGTTGACCATTGTGCGATTTATCTGTTGATTGCCGGCACGTATACTCCTTTTCTGGCGATAGCCCTGAATTCGCTGCTGGCCCATATTTTGATGGTGATTATCTGGTTATTAGCACTGGCCGGTGTGGTGTTTAAAATAGCGTGTATTCACCGTTTTCCGGCACTTTCGCTGATAACCTATCTAAGTATGGGCTGGCTTTCGCTAATCATTGTCTGGCAGCTCGCGATAGCGCTGTCACCCTGGAGCTTGGGATTACTGGTAGCAGGGGGCATCATCTATTCTTTTGGTGTGATTTTTTATGTTGGTAAAAAGATCCCTTACCATCACGCTATCTGGCACGGCTTTGTTTTGGGTGGCTGTGTCTGTCACTTCTTCTCGATTTACCTTTATGTGAAATAAAAGGTTATGTTGCTAATAATCAAAAATCAGTAACGGTGTAGCCGTACCATTCTGCTGTTTTTTTCACTTTTCCACCGATACGCAGAGATGTGTTGAGTCAGAGAATCTTATAAACGGCGTCATTACCCCGTTGAAGTGATACGGATGTGTTTACGCTGGTACTTAGCTTATTTTTAAGTCCGCATAATGCACAAGAGATGATGCAGAAAAGAAGCATTATTTTTATCGTGTCGCGGGGGTCAGTTGATGGAACCACTGATTTTATGCTTAGTCAAAAGCGGAATAAAAAAGGCGTGTCTGGTGCCGTATACCTAGGTGCGTTTGCATCTTATGCGACGGAAACGATTATGTTCTGTAATTAGAGCTCTGCTCGTTACGAAGTCATTCATCATCGTCTGAGCTGAAGCAGATTTTATGCAGGTAAAAGTCTGGTTTAATTTACAGGAGAAAATCGATGAATAATTCTGGTGAAAGCACTATTGAGGTTGATGCGATATTATTTGATATGGATCGCACTCTGATTGATTCCAGCAGCGCTTGCGCACGAATCTGGTCCTGCCGGGCCCGGCATTATGGACTGGAACCTCAGTCAGTCATCGACCAGTCGCATGGCCGCCGGCCGGAAGATACCGCGCGCAGCATTCTGGGTGATGATGCCGATATCAAAGCTGCTGTAGATCTGTTTACTGCGCAGGAGGCTACAGAGAGCCATGTCACGACGATTCCTGGCGCGAAAGAGCTAATTCTCACGATTCCGGAAGACAGATGGGCAATTGTGACGTCGTCGACCATGAACATTGCAACAACAAGGCTGGCTTACTGCGGACTTCCTGAACCCCGTGTATTGATAACTGCCGAAAAGGTTCGGACGGGAAAGCCAGATCCTGAAGGGTATCTGCAGGCAGCTGCAAAGCTGGGAGTTGATATCCGCCGTTGTCTGGTAATTGAGGACGCACCGGGCGGAATCGAAGCAGGTCATCGTGCAGGGGCGCTCGTTGTTGCTGTGGCAACGACGTACAAACCATCGGTGTTTCCAAGTGAAATTGTTGTGCCCGATCTCAGGAGCATTAAAATTACTGGCGTTAGAAATGACGGGGAAATGCAACTTACAGTGACACCAGTCACATATACCCTAAACGCTGGTTTTGTCGGGCAGCCTGCTGTGACATAGCCAAATAAAATGGCAGATCTCCCTGTTCTGCCATTCTGCAGTCAGGCTCCCTGTATCATGACCCATCCGTCAGCATGTAGGGCAGCCGCTGAATTGTCAGGCTGCTTCTGGTATCACCCTGTACCCGAACTGGGGTACTGTCATCCAGATCATTATTCAGTACCGCCTGAATCCAAAGATGGCCATCATCCAGCCGGCAGACTTGTGTTATGGTGCCCGTGCGCCGCCAGTTATCACCAATGCCGATTTCCAGAGCATCACCGCTCACGGGAGTCTGACTCGCTGTACCCGCCAGCCAGTAAAGGGCACGTTTGTTAGCGCCCCGGTATTTGGCGCGAGCAACCATCTCCTGACCGGTATAGCATCCTTTACGAAAACTAATGGCATTTAATGCCTGGAGATTGGTGGCCTGAGGAATGAACTGCCCGCTGGTGCTTAAATCAATAACAGGAAAACCCGCTTCAATGTCTAGTGCCAGCCACTGCTGGCTGTCATTTACCCGGACAGCATTTTCCAGAGCCCGCTGTACCACGAGAGCTTTATTCACCGATGTTACCAGAAGGAAGCGTTCTGCTGGCTCGCTAAACAACAGCAGGGTGGTTTCATCTTGCTGTACCACTTCTGTTTCGGCATCAGGCAGTAGTGAGAACAACTGTTCCAGGGCGGCACGAGCACCAAATCCTGCAATGCCTAACAAAATTATGTCAGTGCTAACGGTGATAGTAACTTTGGCAAAAACGGCATACTTTTTAAGCTCGGCAGTCTGTTTATCAACCAGGCTATGGCGCACCAGATAAGCCAGAGAGTCACCACGCCAGAACAGACGCAGAGTGCTCCACATTTTACCTTTGGCATCGCAATGTGCCGCAAGGCGGTGCTGTGATTTGGTTAATGCGGTGATATCCAGTGTTAATTGCCCCTGCAGATAACTTATACTATCTGATCCATTGACTGTGACTAGCGCCCACTCTTCCAGAGAGATCAGAGTGAGGGGCAGACGCGATGAAGCTGATGGATGATGGGGGGGGAAAACAAGACGAGTCATGGTGTGGTCCTGAATCAGTGATAAAAAGCAGGTTTCTTCGCAGCGCTGCTCTGCCAGATGTCGTTTTACATAACATCGTACTACTTAACCGTATTCAATATCTTTATCTTTCAGATATCACTTTTGCTACTGGCATTCATCTTTGCGATCAACTATTTGATATTAAATGGTAAAATCACGAATACTGTTATCATTTTGCGGTACAAATCGCAGGATGATTTATATTCACCATGATTCTGCGGCCGTGAGCATAAAGCTGTAAATACCTCTGCCCCGGTTAGTTAATAGGCGCTAAACTACTATGACATTTCAATGCATGAGAATATCGCGTTTATGAACATAAATGATAGATCACGCATTCAGTGGGCATGCCGTCGCGGTATGCTGGAACTGGATATTTCTATTATGCCCTTCTTTCATCATGACTATGATGGCCTGAGCGATAGCGACAAGCAGTTATTTGTCCGGCTGTTAGCGCTGCCCGATCCCGATCTTTTCAACTGGATGATGAATTACAGTAAACCAGAGGATCCCGGATTGCAACGCATGGTACGTTTAATTCAGACACGGAATCAACAGCGTGGTTCTGTGGCAATCTGACCTTCGTGTCTCACAATGGGCGTGGTGGTTATCTCTGCTATGGCATAGTTCTGCTGCGATTGCGATCGTTATTGTGCCGTGGCCTGATGGCTGCTGGTTTGTCTTAATGCTACTGTTATTAATGGTACTACTGGACTGGGTGGCAGGCCACCTATGCATAACGAGACGCAGAGGTGTTATAGCGCTACGTGAAGAGGGAATAGTACAATGGCGTGAACATTTATGGCACATTCCGTGCCAGCCGTGGGCAGGAGATCTGGCTATTTTTCTGAAATTAAGTAGCCAGAAATTTGGAACTGAACACCTGTGGCTGATGCGCGACAGCATGACGGAGCTTGAGTGGCGACAGTTGCATCAACTACTGTTAAACCCATTTAACAGAGGCGAGAATAGAGCGTGAAAGTGGAGTGGCCTGCCTGAGACAATAGCGTCAGTCTTATTCAGACTATGACAACGCTTGTTTTCATTTTTAGTGGCCAGAGCAGGGGGGATAGTTTTCCTGAGGCCTACCCTTTTCTGCTCTACAGCAGATTTTTTCATCCTATTAAAATTAAATAGAATTACGCTGAAGAATTTTGTGTTTTACTTAATATTCACATCCTTGTGAAATGAGGTTAACCTGACTTAGGCATAGTTTTGCCAGGCATGGAACAAAAAACTTACAGGCAAGGTAACCAGGGCAGACTCTCGGGGGACTGACAAATTTCATTACAGTCACTCCATGAGCCTCCATCAGCCATACACTCAATAGCAAATGCCTGCCCTGAAACTGATGACATTAGCACCAGACTTAGTACGATGGTGACAAGTTTGTGGTTTTTAATTTTAGAAATCATTAATTATCTCTCGGATCGATCTTATATAATTATGGTTGTATAAATTACAGGATATAATGCAATCCCGTGCAGGGTTTAACCAATTAAATCTGTGGGGAGCAAAAAGAAGAAAGAGATTGTTGACGATATGTATACATAAATATACAAAATCTGAAATGCTGATTTCTTGCGCGGGAAGACATTTCTGGCAGTACGTATGGACTGGTGCCTGAAAAAGCAGAGAGAATGTCAGACGGTAATCGCAGTGGCTGTTGTGTGAAATTTAGCAGAGTTTTTCTGAGCCAACCTTACTCACAGAAATGTGAGTAAGGTTGGCTCAGAAAAACTTAATCCAGAGTCAGTCAGAACAAATGAGGCAGCCTTCGCAATTTGGATTTTTTAAAGATGTCTGACATGTTTTGTCAGAACCTTCTGTCGATGCGAA
This sequence comes from uncultured Enterobacteriaceae bacterium, assembly GCA_936920625.1. Taxonomy (GTDB): domain Bacteria; phylum Pseudomonadota; class Gammaproteobacteria; order Enterobacterales; family Enterobacteriaceae; genus Izhakiella. The sequence continues at coordinate 210,193 of CAKZHC010000011.1, read as the reverse complement.
AGCGAATGCCTGGCCTGTAACCGACGACATAAGCGTCAGACTCAGAACGACTGCCGCAACCTTATGACTTTTAATTTTAGTAAACATCTGCTATCTCCGGAATGTTGAAAACGAATTTGTGTAATTAAATGGAGTACGAGCGGCGCAACCTGGAATATTTCACACCTCTATGTCGTGATATTTAAAACAACCAGTCTTAGACAACACGAACAGAAGAAAGAATAGTGCTACCGAAATATTTAAATGAGTTTCGGGTTGCGAGGGATAGCTTTAAAAGCATTAATCATATTACCCGCTATATCCAGACATGAAAAAGCCAGTGCCTAGCCTGCAGATGATATCAACACAAGAGCCAGAACAGTAGTGGCAACTTTATGGTGTTTAAATAGAGCTGACATATTAGTTAATCTCCAAAACATGCCTTAAAAGCAAGTAGCGCTGATAGTGAGATTATGAAACATCGGGAACTAAATTGAAACATGTCTGTTATGATGATTCAAAAGAAAATTAGGTGTTGTTGCTGTGGTGTTTACAAAAAATATACATAATCTGGCATATATCGTATTTAACAGCAGCAATTTAATTTGGCCACCGTTGCTGCGAGAGAGCTTTGCAGAGCCGGGGTATGCAGGCTTGATTGCGATAAGTCGAGTATCTGGCACCTCATCTATTATTACCCACATCCGTGTGGCTCATGCTGGTTTAGCCTGAAAAAGCTCAGCGATTTGCTATTCAAAAAACTCAGAGGCAGTCAAAGAAATCGAATACGTTATCTATTGACGAACATACATCGCCACATTTTTCTAGCGCTTCATCCTGTGAATCCATACATGCAAAAGCCAGTGCCTCGGCTGAAAATGATAATGTCAGTACCAGACTCAGTGTAATTGCAGCGATCTTACAGCTTTGAATTTTTGCAAACATGGATTACTCCAAAAGTAGTGTCGTGAAGTGATACAGAGCGGAATGAATAGAATCTGAATGATTCTGGCTGGACGTTATCATTTAATTAGTTAATGTGTCTAATAAGTTAAAAATTAAGTTCAATATTGTTATAATAATGTTTAAAAAGTCTATTGGGTTATCTGTGAAGACGTCTGAGCCTGTCCTGACAGGAGAGAAGTGCAACTCCATTTACACTTATTTTGATTAGGGTAATTTCAGGCAAATGGAAAAAGCAGGTTACCTTAAACCTGAGCAAAGCAGTAAAACGGGAATAGCTTCCTTTCCTGACTGTAGCGGCAGCAAACTAATGCTGCAAGTTGATGAGTTGTTAACTAGAGGCTTCTGCCAGAATTTGTTCACACCAGCGAGCCAGCCGGGTGTCACTGAGATCATACTGACTGACTTCATCGAGTGCCAGGCCGACAAAATGCTTTCCATCGGGTGTCAGCGGTCTCTGGCTGCTAAACTGATATCCTGTGGCTGGCCAGTAGCCAACAAACTTCACCCCCATCGGGGCCAGCAGCTCGTGCAGCATCCCCAGTGCGTCAAGAAACCACTCACCATAACCTTGCTGGTCACCCATGCCATACAGCGCCACAGTTTTCCCCTGCAGATTGATGGATGGGATATCACACCAGACACGCTCCCAGTCTTCCTGTAGTTCGCCGAAGTCCCAGGTTGGGATTCCCATAATTAGCAGATCGTATTGCTCCATAAGCGATAACGAATCTTCGCCCAGATTGTGCAGTGTTACCTGCTCTTCGCCAATGATGTCGCGGATCTTCTCAGCGGCCATTTCGGTATAGCAGGTGCTGGAGCCATAAAAAAGACCAATATTCATAATAATAAGGCAGCCCGGTAAACAGTAAATCTACCACTAGATTGTATCAGAAGAAGATATTTGTAGGGCATAATAACCAGATAAATCACCTGTCATACGGCAAGGCCATCTGAAATTAAGGAGTGAGAATGGATGATTGTACGTTAACTGAACAGTTTCTTGATACATTATGGATTGAGCGTAATTTGTCACAGAATACCCTGGATGCATATCGCCGAGATATCGGTGCATTAACAGCGTGGCTGGCGCACCACAGCCTGACTGTGTTACAGGTCGATGTGTTTCAGCTACAGGCTTATCTTGCTGAACGAGTGGAAGGGGGCTACAAGGCAACCAGTTCTGCCCGCCATCTCAGCACAATACGGAGTCTGTTTCAATATCTCTATCGGGAAAAACTACGTGAAGATGATCCCTGTGTACTCATCGCTTCTCCCAAACTGTCACGCCATTTGCCCAAAGACCTCAGCGAGGCACAGTTAGAGCGTTTGTTACAGGCGCCTGATAATAGTAATCCACTGGAATTACGTGACAAAGCGATGATAGAGTTGCTCTATGCCACCGGGTTACGGGTAACGGAACTGGTATCACTTACCATGAGTAACTTGAGCCTGCGGCAGGGTGTAGTGCGGATTATCGGCAAAGGTAACAAGGAGCGTCTGGTGCCAATAGGTGAGGAGGCAATTTACTGGATCGAGCAATTTATTGAATATGGGCGCCCCTGGTTGCTCAATAACCGGATGATTGACGTGGTATTTCCCAGCAGTCGTGCACGAAAAATGACCAGACAAACCTTCTGGCATCGGATCAAACATTACGCCGCGCTGGCAGGGATCGATAGTGATAAACTTTCACCGCATGTGTTACGCCATGCTTTCGCTACCCATCTGCTCAATCATGGAGCTGATCTGCGCATCGTGCAGATGCTGTTAGGTCATAGCTCTTTATCCACAACCCAGATTTACACACATGTCGCCACAGCACGTTTGCGTCAGTTGCATCTTCAGCATCATCCCAGAGCCTGAAGAGCGGTTGCTAACTTTACCGTTGATTTAATAACAAGGAATTATGATGAAAAAGTCCTCTGTATTACTTTCTTTAATACTAATAATGACCGGGGGAAAGGTATTTGCTGATGATGCAGCAATTAAGCAGTTACTGGATAAACAGGGTTGGGGCAGTGGCAAAATTCTTCCCTCTCCACTACCGGGTATGAAAACTGTTCTGCTCGAAAAAGACGTGCTTTATATTTCTGACGACGGTAAGTATGTCCTCAAAGGGCCTCTGTATGACATGAGTAGCAGTCAGCCGGTCAATCTGACCAATGAGATACTCAGCAAAAAGGTGGAGGAGCTGAAAGACCAGATGATTGTTTATAAAGCACCAAAACCGCACTATACCGTGACCGTTTTTACTGATATCACCTGTAGCTACTGCCGTAAATTACACTCAGAAATACCCGATTATAACGCTCTGGGTATTACCGTACGTTATCTGGCATTTCCTCGCGAGGGAATGGGGGGGGATGTTGCCAAAAAGATGCAATCAATCTGGTGCTCTGCTGATCGTAATAAGGCATTTGATGCAGCCATGATGAATGGCACGGCTCCTGCCAGTGCCAGTTGTAATATTGATCTGGCAGCGCAGCACCGTCTGGGATTGCTCTACGGTATTTATGGAACACCGGCTATTTTGTTACCAAATAATGTTGTCATTCCCGGCTATCAAAGTCCTGGTGACCTGAAAGCATATCTTGACAGCCAGAAAAGCAGACACTGATGGCGACAGAATTTTCCCCCGAATTGCGCCGTCGCCAGTACGTAGCAGGGCAACTTGACACGGCATCATTACCTCCGCTGTTACACCGCCTTTATGCCCAGCGCGGTGTGACAGCTCTCTCTGATCTGCATCGTGAAGTGAAGTTTCTCCACCCTTTTCAGAGTCTGCATGGCATAGACAAAGCTACTATTTTGATGCAGCAGGCGTTGATAGAACAGCGCCGGATAGTGGTAATAGGGGATTTCGATGCAGATGGTGCCACCAGTACCGCGCTGACTGTGCTGGCACTACGTGCCATGGGGGGCAATGATGTGCATTATCTGATCCCCAATCGTTTTGAAAATGGCTATGGGCTCAGCCCGGAGGTCGTAGAGCAGGCTGCTTTGCAGGGCGCGGAACTAATAGTGACTGTTGATAACGGCATCTCTTCTCATGCTGGCGTTATCTGTGCTCATGATAAAAATATTCAGGTTATTATCACCGACCATCACCTGCCCGGGGAGGCTCTGCCGGATGCAGACGCTATTGTTAATCCTAATCTGAGAACAAGCACTTTTCCCTCACGCTCACTGGCTGGAGTGGGGGTTGCCTTTTATCTGATGGTGGCGCTGCGTGCGCGTCTGCGTGAAAGCGGCGTGACGATGTTACCGAACCTGGCCTCGTTGCTCGATCTGGTTGCGCTGGGCACAGTGGCAGATGTTGTCCCGCTTGATGCCAATAACCGCATCTTGGTATGGCAGGGACTATGCCGTATCCGGGCAGGGCAATGCCGTCCGGGAATCAGGGCGCTACTGGAAGTAACCGGGCGTAGTTTATCGGGGCTGACTGCAAGCGATCTGGGATTCGCGCTTGGGCCGCGTCTTAATGCAGCGGGGCGACTCGATGATATGTCTGTCGGGGTAGCGCTGTTATTGACGGAAGATCCGTCTGAGGCCCGGATGCTGGCCAGTAAGCTCGACACGCTCAATCAGACCCGCAAAATGATAGAAAAGGAGATGGAGGCCGAAGCCCTCGTGCTGTGCAACAAATTTGCGCAGAGTGACGTTTTGCAGCCACTGGGGCTCGCTCTATATCATCCGGACTGGCATCAGGGTGTGGTAGGTATCATTGCCTCACGACTCAAGGATCGTTTTCATCGCCCGGTGATCGCTTTTGCGCCGGCAGGAGATGGTACCCTGAAGGGATCGGCCAGATCGATCGATGGCGTGCATATGCGGGATGCGCTGGAGCGGCTGGAGAGTTGCCAGCCGGGGTTAATGCTAAAGTTTGGCGGTCACGCCATGGCCGCTGGAGTAACAATAGTGGCTGATAATTTTACCATTTTCCAGGATAGTTTTACTGCCCTGATGCAGGAGTTGCTGAGTGAGGAAGCATTGCAGGGGGTTATCTGGTCAGATGGTGAGTTATTGCCTGATGAGATGACGCTGGATACTGCCGGAATGCTGCGAGAAGCCGGCCCATGGGGGCAGGCCTTCCCGGAACCGATTTTTGACGGTAAATTTAAATTATTACAACAGCGTCTGCTGGCCGGGCACCATCTGAAAATGATACTTGAGCCACTGGCTGGGGGGCCGTTACTTGATGGCATCGCGTTTAACATTGACAGTACGAGGTGGCCTGATACCAGCGTTAAACAAGTAGAAGCAGTCTATAAGCTTGATATTAACCAGTTCCGGGGGAACTGCAATTTGCAGTTAATTATCCAGCATTTCTGGCCAGCCTGAACATATCGCAAACTTCACATCTGGTCTTAGGGGTAACAGATGAGCTCCTGGTTGACAGTATTGGCAGAAATTAAATCTACTGCCGGGTGTCGATAACAGGCACTTTCAGGTAAACTACGCCGTTACGCTATCGTTATGACCGAACTTTAAAAAAATTTGCCACTATGTTTGAAATCAATCCCGTAAAATATCGTATCCAGGAACTTACCCTGCGGAGCAGTGCGCTCAGGGGGTATCTTTGACTATGACAACAAAAACGAACGTCTTGAAGAAGTCAACGCCGAGCTGGAGCAGCCTGATGTCTGGAGCAATCCTGAACGTGCCCAGGCACTGGGTAAAGAACGCGCGACACTGGAAGCGGTAGTTAATACACTCAAACAGCTGGCACAAGGGCTGGAAGACGTATCCGGTTTGCTGGAGCTTGCGGCAGAGGAGAATGATACTGAAACCTTTGACGACGTTGTAGCTGAATTGGATTCTCTGGAAAAGATGTTGGGCCAGCTGGAGTTCCGTCGGATGTTTTCCGGTGAGTACGACAGTGCCGACTGTTATCTCGATATTCAGTCTGGGTCAGGAGGTACCGAAGCTCAGGACTGGGCCAGTATGGTGCTGCGCATGTATTTGCGCTGGGCTGAAAACAGAGGTTTCAGAACTGATGTGATAGAAGAGTCTGAAGGCGAAGTGGCGGGCATCAAGTCCGCGACTATCCGAATTGCAGGCAGTTATGCTTTCGGATGGCTTCGCACTGAAACGGGCGTGCATCGTCTGGTGCGCAAAAGTCCGTTCGATTCTGGTGGTCGTCGTCACACCTCTTTTTGTTCAGCATTTATCTATCCTGAAATTGATGACGATATTGACATTGAGATCAACCCCGCCGATTTGCGTATCGATGTTTATCGCGCTTCTGGTGCTGGTGGTCAGCATGTTAACAGGACCGAATCAGCCGTACGCATTACCCATATTCCAACAGGCCTGGTAACTCAGTGTCAGAATGATCGCTCTCAGCATAAAAACAAAGATCAGGCGATGAAGCAGATGAAGGCCAAGCTGTATGAGCTGGAGATGCAAAAGAAAAACGCTGAAAAGCAGGTGCTCGAAGATAATAAATCTGATATCGGCTGGGGCAGTCAGATCCGCTCCTACGTTCTGGATGATTCGCGCATTAAAGATCTTCGCACTGGTGTGGAGACACGCAATACCCAAGCTGTTCTTGATGGCGATCTCGATCGTTTTATTGAAGCAAGTTTAAAAGCGGGGTTATAAGGAACCTGTATGTCTGTAGAATATCCACCGGGGGCTGATGCCGCACTGGAACTGAATAACGAACTAAAAGCGCGTCGTGAGAAGCTGAATGCGCTGCGGGAAGAAGGTGTGGCATTCCCCAACGATTTTCGTCGGGACAGTACGGCAGATAAACTGCATGCCAGCTATGACAGCAAAGCGCATGAAGAGCTGGAAGCATTGGATGTTGAGGTCAGTGTTGCCGGGCGCATGATGACCAGACGCATTATGGGCAAGGCCTCATTTATTACGCTTCAGGACATGGGTGGCCGTATACAGCTTTACGTTTCCCGTGATGATCTGCCGCCCGGTGATTATGCTGATAAATTCAAAAAGTGGGATTTGGGTGATATCGTTGGTGCGCGTGGCCGGTTATTTAAAACTAAAACCGGTGAACTCACCATCCATTGCAGTGCACTACAGCTTTTAACAAAATCACTACGCCCGCTGCCTGATAAATTTCACGGCCTTGCTGATCAGGAGCTTCGTTATCGCCAGCGTTATCTGGACCTGATCGCCAACGATCAGTCACGTATTACTTTTACCGTACGCTCAAAAATCATGGCCGCTATTCGCCGTTTCATGACTGATCGTGACTTCATGGAAGTAGAAACGCCAATGATGCAGGTGATCCCCGGTGGCGCCGTTGCCCGCCCGTTTATTACTCATCACAATGCGCTGGATATCGATATGTATTTGCGCATTGCGCCGGAACTGTATCTCAAGCGGCTGGTGGTAGGGGGCTTTGAGCGGGTTTTTGAGATTAATCGTAATTTTCGGAATGAGGGAATTTCTCCGCGTCACAATCCAGAATTTACCATGCTGGAACTCTATATGGCCTATGCAGATTATAACGATCTGATAGCGCTGACAGAGAATCTGTTTCGTCATTTGGCACTGGATGTGCTGGGTACTACACAGGTGGTTTACGGTGAGTATCAGCTTAATTTTGGCCAGCCTTTTGCCAGAATGAGTATGACTGAAGCGATTAAAAAATATCTCCCGGAAACTGAACTGACCGATCTTGATGACAGGCAGAAAGCGCTGACAATAGCCCGGTCTCTGGGAATTAAAGTTGAAGATGGCTGGGGGCGTGGACGTATTGTGACAGAAATTTTTGAGCATGTGGCTGAAGCTCATCTGATCCAACCCACTTTCATTACCGAATATCCGGCGGAGGTATCACCGCTGGCGCGCCGCAACGATATTAATCCCGACATTACTGATCGTTTTGAGTTTTTCATTGGTGGCCGGGAAATTGGCAATGGTTTTTCCGAGTTAAATGATGCAGATGATCAGGCGGAGCGCTTCCGACAGCAGGTAAACGCCAAAGATGCTGGCGACCATGAAGCGATGTTTTATGATGATGACTACATCACTGCACTCGAACATGGTTTGCCTCCTACAGCGGGATTAGGCATTGGGATTGATCGGCTGGTGATGCTGTTTACTGACAGTCATACTATTCGCGATGTGATCCTGTTTCCGGCGTTACGACCGGCAGGCAAGTAAACAGATTATTCACTGTGATTCAGGGCCATCTGTGCTGGCCCTGTTGCTCAGAGCAAAGTCAATTTTTACTGTATCAGCCTGTTCAGACTGAACTTGCAGGCCCCAGGGCATTCGACAGGCTCTGATACGGCCTGCTCAGGGGATGATTACTTCTGCCCAAGGGGATAGCTACTCATCGTGCGTTTTAGTATGCGCATTGCGGCGTGTTTTAGTATGTGCCTTCGGCTGATTACGCCTTGCAAGGACCTTGTCTATGCCAAGGGGGCCGGAGTCCTGAACCAGTAACAGCAGGCTCATCAATATATACCCCGTTTCTGGCAGAAAAAACAGAGAGCTGTACCAGACCAGCACACCATATCCCATCGGAAGCAGATACACACCTGCAGTTATCAGAGAGAGCAGGCTTATCACCAGCAACACCAGTGCACTCAGCCGGGTTAGTGCGCCCAGAGCAAGTAGTAAGCCAAACAGCGCCTCGCAGCTGGCAACGAGCACCGCCATAAATTCAGGAAAAGGCACACCAGCATCGGACATTGTCTCCAGCATTAGATCCCGGTTGATCGGAACGAAAAGCTTAAGAAGACCTAAAGCAAAGTAAAATAATCCAAATGTGATACGAATTAGCGTCAGGGGCCACTGACGGCAACCACTGTCGCTATGAAAAAAAGAGTAAAGACGGTCAACCATACATCCTCCGGTAACAGAGAGCAATTAAGTGGATACAGCCAGATAGTTAGGTAAATTTATCTATCCACAAAAATAGTAGACGTGTTTTTGAGAGTGATCACACTGACGCTCACCTGATCGTTTGGAACTCTCGGAAATCTATGCTGAAAGGCGCACATGATATTTCATGACTGAGGGTAACTGGATGCTAGCTGAGTGACCGGAATTGGTTAAAATGTGAGTAAAAAAATGGTACTGCCGTTGACTTTACTTATTCATTTTTATCAGAATGATATTTTTTTACTTACTGAAGAAAAAGACGCTATTACTGATAAGAAGATAGTGTAAATGGGTTTTATTAATAAAAATTAAGCTACTGCAAAATAAAAAGCCTGCTGTCACTGAATTTGTATTTTTTTCTGGCTACGGCACAACTTACTAGGAGAGTGTATGCCTCACCCTTTAAATGGCACTAATACTGCATTCAGGCGGGATAATTTGCTGGCGCTGGTGCGGCAGCATGGCAGCCCTGTGTGGGCTTATGATGCAGATATTATTCGTCAGCGCATAGCGCTGCTTTCTCAGTTTGATGTTATCCGCTATGCGCAGAAAGCCTGCTCAAATGTCCATATTCTGCGACTAATGCACGAGGCCGGGGTGCTGGTTGATGCGGTATCGCTGGGTGAAATTGAACGTGCGCTGGTGGCAGGCTTTGATCTGAATGATGCAGATGATGCTATCGTGTTCACTGCCGATGTATTTGACGACGCAACGCTCGCGCGCGTGACAGAACGGATGATTCCGGTCAATGCAGGATCCACAGACATGCTACACCAGCTGGGGCGATTATCTCCTGGCCACCCTGTCTGGCTGCGCATTAATCCCGGATTTGGCCACGGGCATAGTCATAAGACGAATACTGGCGGCGAAAACAGCAAACACGGCATCTGGTTTGAACAGCTGCCAGAGGCACTGAAAATAATTAATCATTATAATTTGGATCTTACCGGCCTCCATATGCATATTGGCTCGGGGGTTGATTATGTTCATCTGCAAAAAGTATGCGATGCCATGGTTACAGAGGCCACTAAACTAGGGTGTGATCTAAAGGCGATCTCAGCGGGCGGGGGGCTTTCCGTACCTTACTATCTGGATGGTGAAGCACCTGACACCGCGCACTACTTCCAGTTGTGGGATGATGCCAGAAAACAACTGGCTGAACATTTTGGTCATCCCATCAGGCTGGAAATAGAACCAGGCCGTTTTCTGGTAGCTGAGGCCGGGGTACTTATCTCACAGGTAAGAGCAGTGAAAAAGATGGGGCAGCGTCACTTTGTGCTGGTAGACGCGGGTTTTAACGATCTGATGCGCCCTGCAATGTATGGCAGTTATCACCACATCTCGGTGATTGCAGGAGATGATCGAACACTCGATGAAAACCAGCTGACAGAGAGTGTTGTTGCGGGGCCGCTGTGTGAGTCTGGTGACGTTTTTACTCAACGGGAGGGCGGGGAGGTACAGACGCGTCTGCTGCCCGCCGTGCTGCCAGGAGACTACCTGGTCTTTCATGATACGGGTGCGTATGGTGCGTCAATGTCTTCCAACTACAATAGTCGTCCACTGCTGCCGGAAGTATTGTTTGATGGCCAGGAAGTAAAGGTTATACGCCGCCGTCAGACTATTGCTGAGTTACTGGCGCTGGAGCTGTAGTGCGGGCGCTGGCAAGGGCAGAAGGCAGGTATCTCAATTCAGTGACAGTGTAAATCAACGTTGCTCTGCAAGGTCACTGTGGTTGAGACTAACTGTTATCAGCAGGAGCCTGTCCCTGCCCGCATTTATATCTGCCAGGAGACGCTTTAGTAACGTCAGTTATGTTGCCTCTTGGTTAAGATACCGTGATAGTTTCTTTATGGGGCTAAAAATTTTTTCGTCAATTACAGGAAAGCATTTTCCTATTCGGCGAAAAAAATTGCACTAATAACATTATTTTTTATAGCTAATATAAATTTTTGGCATTATGAGGTTGAATTAATTTTTTAATAAAAAACAGTTATTGCAAATATTATACAGTCCGAATTAATAAGCATAAATAAATAATATTATGAAAAAGATTTACTGTTTAGTCATCATGGATAATTTACTTTACTTTTTAATCTGACTGTCATATGTTGTTTTTTTAAATGAAACATTGGGTTGCAGTCATTTTTAATTGAAGGCTCTCATATTACTATCTTCCGCTTATCAATAAGTCCGTTACAAAAGGTCAGATACATAAACTGATGAAAGTGGTGGCTTTGTATAAAAAGCATTCAATAATCAGGAACAATATCATTCCTGAATTGTAAACTGAATTAACAGGATGAATGCTATAAATCCTTTCATGATTAATAAGAGGTTTTGCCATGTCATTTATCCTGCTTCGCAGCCTGTTTCGTCTGCTATTTGGCGTTCAGGTACAAGGTGATCTTAACGTATTAAGGCAGAACCGGGTGCTGATTACGCCCAATCATGTGTCGTTTCTGGACGGAATATTGACAGCGCTATTTTTGCCTGTTAAACCCGTCTTTGCCATCTATTCTGACATTACCGAAAAATGGTTCATCCGTGGTCTTAAGCCCATAATCGATTTTATTCCTATTGACCCGGGCCGGCCAATATTTGTTAAACAGCTGGTGCGGCTGGTGAAAGAGGGCCGCCCGGTGGTGATTTTTCCTGAAGGACGTATCACCGTTACGGGTTCATTAATGAAGGTGTACGAAGGCGCTGGCTTTGTGGCAGCGAAAACAGAGGCGCAGGTGATACCCGTGAGGATAGAGGGCGCAGAGTTTACTCCATGTTGGCCGGCTGGCGGGAGTCTGCAAACGCAGACTGTTTCCACGTATCAGCATAAGTGTGCTTCCGCCAGCGACAATTGTGATGCCAGATGCACTCCGGGGCCGTGAACGCCGTCATCTGGCCGGAGAACACCTGCGTCATGTCATGATGGAAGCGCGCATGGCAGCCCGCCCACAGCAGACATTATATGAGGCATTTCTGGCTGCCTGCACCCGCTATGGCCGTTTTAAACCCTGCCTGCTCGATATTAATCTTAAATCAGATAGTTACAACAGCCTGCTAAAAAAATCCCTGGGCGTCGGGCGGATAATAGAGCGTTACAGTCATCAGGGGGAGTACCTGGGCCTGTTATTGCCAAACGCCACTATAACGGCGGCCGCAGTTCTCGGGGTATCATTACGTGGGCGTGTGCCCGCAATGCTCAACTATAGTGCCGGAGTGAATGGTCTGGGTGTTGCGCTGACAGCAGCAGACATCAGAGTCGTTTTTACTTCCCGGCAGTTTCTGGATAAAGGCAATCTCTGGCATTTGCCGGAGGCGTTTCCTCAGGTTCGCTGGATATATCTGGAGGATTTACGGGGCAGCATCACAGTGCGTGATAAGCTGTGGGTCCTCAGTCGTTTGCTGTTTCCACGCCTTGCACAGGTAGCGCAGCAGGCGGGGGATGCGGCCATAGTGCTCTTTACTTCGGGTTCCGAAGGTAATCCGAAAGGCGTGGTGCATTCTCACAAAAGTCTGCTGGCCAACGTTGAGCAGGTTCGCACCGTGGCTGATTTCACCCCACAAGACTGTTTTATGTCTGCACTGCCGCTGTTCCATGCCTTTGGCCTGACGGTTGGATTGCTGACACCACTGCTAACCGGTGCACGGGCATTTCTTTACCCCAATCCACTGCACTATCGCACCATACCGCAACCAGTCTACGAATATAATTGTACGGTACTGTTTGGTACTTCGACCTTTCTTAGTAATTATGCCCGTTTTGCAAATCCCTATGACTTTGCCCGTCTGTGTTATGTTGTGGCGGGTGCAGAAAAGCTTCAGGTAGCTACTCGCGATCTCTGGTTTGAGAAATTTGGTATACGTATCCTTGAAGGATATGGTGTGACCGAGTGCGCCCCTATTGTTGCTATCAACGTTCCAATGGCTGCGCGCAATGGCACCGTCGGGCGCCTGTTACCGGCGATGGAGTGGCGTCTGGTTGCGGTGCCGGGCATTGACCAGGGGGGACGTTTACAGCTGCGCGGCCCTAATATCATGAAAGGATATTTGCGTGTCGAACGTCCAAAGATACTGGAAGCGCCACAGGCAGATAACGCAGATGGTGAGATGGAATCAGACTGGTATGACACAGGTGACATTGTAAGTTTTGATCAGCAGGGATTTTGCCGGATTGAAGGCCGGCTCAAGCGTTTTGCTAAAATTGCTGGCGAGATGATATCGCTGGAACTGGTGGAACAACTGGCGTGCGAAGCTTCGGAGGAAAAACAGCATGCAGCGACTATCAGGCAGGATGAAAAAAGGGGAGAGGCGTTAGTGCTGTTCACGACCGATGAAAAACTAACTCGCAGCGCGCTGCAAATCGCGGCGCGCAGTTCAGGCATAACCGAACTGGCGATACCCCGTGATATTCGTCATCTTAAGCAGCTACCTGTACTGGGCAGTGGCAAGCCCGATCTGGTTAAACTGAAAATCATGGCTGAATCAGCAGAAGGTTTAAATGGATAATTTAACAGCCAGCAATACGCTGAAATCAAAGGGTATGATAGCGGTTATGCTGGCGCAGTTTCTTTCAGCATTTGGCGACAATGCCCTCTTATTTGCTACGCTCGCACTGCTCAAGCACCAGGTTTACCCCGACTGGAGCCAGCCAGTACTCCAGATGGGCTTTGTCGTGACCTATATCATTCTTGCGCCGTTTGTTGGGCAGATTGCTGACAGTTTCAGCAAAGGCCGGGTGATGCTGTTTGCTAACGGGGTAAAGCTCTCTGGAGCGCTAGCAATCTGCTGTCAGTTTAATCCGTTTTTAGGATATAGCCTGGTCGGTATTGGTGCGGCAGCCTACTCTCCCGCCAAATATGGTATTTTGACCGAGCTTACCAGTGGTGAACAGCTGGTGAAGGCCAATGGCGCTATAGAGGCATCAACCATTGCTGCAATTTTGCGCGGTTCTGTGGCCGGCGGAACACTGGCGGACTGGAGCCTGATAGCCGCGCTGACTGCCTGCGTGCTGGCTTATGCACTGGCGCTGATAGCAAATTTGTTAATACCGCCTCTGCGGGCGGCCTGCCCGTGTCGTTCATGGCATCCGGCATCGATGTCAGCCAGTTTCTTCAACGCCTGTAAAGTGTTGTGGCGTGATGGTCAGACACGTTTTTCTTTGGTGGGTACCAGCATGTTTTGGGGTGCAGGTGTAACACTGCGTTTTTTTGCTCATTCTCTGGGTACCCGCCGCTTTGGGTATTAGCGATAACAAAACACCAACGCTGCTCAATGCCGTTGTAGCGATTGGCATTGTCGTCGGAGCAGCCGCTAAGCTGGTAACATTAAAAAGTGTGGTTCGATGTGTGCCCGCGGGTGTGCTGGTGGGGGTAGCAGTGGCCATTCTCGCCCGGCAGACTCAGTTGTCATACAGTCTGCTGATGCTGGTAACCATTGGTGTTTCTGGCGGCTTTTTTATTGTGCCACTGAACGCACTGTTACAGCATCTGGGCAAAAAATATGTTGGAGTGGGCAATGCTATTGCGGTCCAGAATCTGGGTGAGAATGCGGGGATGTTGGTGATATTAGCCCTGTATTCAGCAGTTGTTGGCGCAGGGGTTCCAGTCAAAATTGTCGGTACAGGTTTTGGCGTGCTTTTTGCACTGGCGATTACTGTGCTCTGGCAGCGGTTCCAGGCCCGTCAGACATCATAAACATATGCACTGTTACCTGATACTGGTGGGCAGCAGCAGGTGGCGATATTCAAACTTTTCGGGCAGGGAGCGCGTTCAGTGCTCGACCATCGAAGAGATTTCATCACTGGGGATCTGCATAATATCCCCCTTCCTGTCGGTATAAACTATATGTTTTCCTGACGCATCTGTAACGGGTCTGCCGCGGGTTTTAATCATCTGTCCCTTTCTGGTCATCATGACATAATCGCTGCTACAGCCATTCACTATCACGGTGCTGGTAATTATTGCTGTCAGGCAAAACCAGTCCATCAGTTTATACTCTCTCATATCAACATCTGCTCTGCTCATTCATTATTAATAGGCCGCTTAGTGTAAAATAATGGTAACTGTCTGAAAAAATCGAATGATTGCGTGCTTCAAAGCCTGAGCAGGATATCATCTCTCCTCATGATTTAGCGCGCAGATGCGCAGATATCATGATTAAACACCATTTTTTTTGTCACGAAGCAGGTTGAGCGACTCTACTGCCAGTGAAAAAAACATGGCGAAATAAATGTAACCCTTTGGGATATGAACTGAAAAACTCTCGAGGATAAGTGTAAAACCTACCAATACCAAGAATGCCAGCGCCAGCATTTTGATTGACAGATGCGAGTTAACAAATTCACCAATTATTTTTGCGGCAAACATCATCATTGTGACAGATATAACTACTGCTGCCATCATAACAGTCAGATATTTTGTCAGGCCCACCGCAGTAAACACTGAATCAAGACTAAAAATAATATCGAGCAGCATAATCTGTGAAATTGCACCGGTGAAGGAGTGTGGATGGGACTGATATGCCTTCTCACGGCCTTTAACAGACTGATGAATCTGTGTGCTGGCTTTCCATAGCAAAAATACGCCTCCGAAAAACAGGATCAAGTCGCGGATTGAAAAAGGGTGTTGCAGTATGCTGAACAGTGGTGTGGCGAGACGGGTCATCCATGAAACAGAAGCCAGTAGCATCAGTCTCATAAGCATGGCGGCAATTAAACCCAGGTGACGAGCACTGTTTTGTTGATTTTTGGGAAGCCTGGCGACAACCAGTGAGAGGAATATAATATTATCAATCCCGAGAATAATTTCCAGAATGGTCAGTGTCGGCAGCGCCAGCCAGCTGGCCGGGTCGGTTACCCAATTAAACATGCATATCATTTATCTTCGAATAAAAGGGCACTGTAGCGAACAGAATTCTGCATTGAAATTTTTCCTTCCCTTACAAAAGGGCGCAGAGGCTAAAAACTTTGTTAACCAGACGTACGCAGGTAGCCAAAAATATACATAATCTTTCCAGCAAGGCAAGGAAGGTTATGGCATCACACTATTTAAATTATGTCATTGATAAAAATTAATGTGATTTTTGTGTATGCCATTCAGGCATCCCCATGAGCATTCACCAGAATATGGCGGTTTATTATCAATGAGATAACCTGTACGACAGTATGCTGAAAAATGTTCATCAGCGCTTATTTGAGCGCATTGACGGAAGATTAGTCTGCGGACCTGGCAAAAGAGATGCTGGAGCAGTTCGTTCAGGAACGGGAACATAAAATCGCCAGTGACCATCAGAAGAACTTTAGTGGCACAACACTGGAACAACCTAAGCTAAGGTGCTTACTGATGCTAATTCTTTATCATTGATGCGACAGAATCCTTGTATTTCCATACGAATCTCAAAAGTGATGATGCTCCCCTGTATTCAGAGGAGCAAATTAACTCCCAAATCTATTTTCAACTGCTGGGATGAGCCAGTTTTCCACTATTGGTAACAATTATTCAGGGCTTTCAGGAATGATATTACCAATAGTCAGAAAACAGCCTCCCGCATCAGGTAGTAGTATCTCTGGATACATATCGTTTTCTTAAGGAGCTGGTTGGTGATCTTTTAAACAATCTTCTCGCTCATGCATCTGGTCCTCGCTGACCTTTAAAGACTTTAAACGTCTTGGCAGGTTTTCTGGTATACAAAAATTTCCTGCATATTGCATGGTGTTATATAGTTGTATTGTTGTGTGCTTATCTCTAATCTTAGTGTAATTATCAATATATTTTTTCACACTAGGTGGTTGTGGATAGACCGTTGTGTCAGGTAGTCGTGCATTAGATATATTTTTAAATCGAGCTCTTTCTACAGGTAATAAAGGGTTTTTTTTTGTAACCAGAGAGTACAGATCAGAAGGTAATTTCTGCGGTAACTTAGACAGAAGGTTTTGTTCGGCGTATATAGACCACAAAAACGGTGGCAGGGTTTCCGGTAATCTGGTGAGCCGGTTCTTGCTGACATCTATATGTGATAATCTCCCCGGCAGGATTTCTGGTAATCTGGTAATCTGGTAATCTGGTGAGCTGGTTTCCGCTGAGATATAGATGTGTTAATTTTCCTGGCAGGATTTCCGGCAATCTGTCGAGCTGGTTAAGGCTGGCATCTACGCTTGATAGCCCTTCTGGCAGATTTTCCGGTAATCTGGTGAGATCGTTACTCCAGAGACTTAGACTTGTTAGCCGGGATGGCAGGTTTTCCGGTAATCTGGTGAGCAGGTTATTCCTGATGTTTAGCGTTGTTATATGGGGTGGCAAGTTTTCAGGTAAACTGGTGAGTCTTAGCCCGCATAAATCAAGCCCGCTTTCGTTATTTACAAGACATTTATTAAGTATCTTTACTGCACCTGCGCGATTCTCATTTTTACCCAGATTTTTTCCTGACTGACGAAATATATATGGTGAATTTTCCCATTTTTTCCATGATTTTACCAAATCGGTATGAGCAGATATCTGCCCTCTTTTTTTCAACGCATTTGCTGTAATTCGTGAAAACAAGGGCTGCTTATTTCTGCTTTCTGTCTGTTGAGAGCCTGCATCCTGGCTCAGGAAGGAGGAAGATGCGGCGCCTCTGTACTGCACAGGGGTATAAAAATCGTACTGCGCCGGTGATTCAGACAGGCTCTGTCTGGAAGTGGAAGGGGCACCTAGAGCATAAGACAAGGGTTGCTTATTTTTGCTTTCTGCCTGTTGAGAGCCCGCATCCTGTTTCGGGGAGGAGGAATATGCGGTGCCTTTTTGCCGTTTTTTAACAGGTAGTGGATTTAAACAGGATGGAGTGATGGGGTTCATAACAAATATCTCCTCGAAACTAATAATGAAGGGGGATGCGAACACGAAAATTCAGGTTCTGTCGCATTTAGTGATGAAAAATTAGTATTAGTCATGGTGTCAGGCTTTTTAAGCAGTCAGAGCAGAAAATGGAGTAATTATGGGCCTCTGGATACATCTACAAGTACCTCCTGAGTACAGACATTGGGTGCAGGAAATTGATTTTGTTAAGTAAGTTGGCAGGACCAGATTAGTATTAAATATATTCATATTTAGTTGCAATTAGTTACTTATAGTAATTAATTATATTTTATAGCGCTAACAATGGTCTTGTTCCACAATATTGTTTTATAACGGCACTGTGATATCCAGGTCCTGTTGCAAGATAAGATCCTTAACTAAGTTTTAGCCTTTCAAAAAAACTCAGAGACTGAAAACTCTGTTCATCAGATGCAATTAACTCTGAGGATGCCCGTAATAAAATATCTCAGCTTGTCCTTTACGAAGCGTTCGCATTACTCCAGTCTCCTTAATAATGGCATACGCTATTTTGATAGAGTTAAATTCCAGCGTGGCATTGATTACTCGCCTCAGTTTCCCGTTATCGCACTCAATAATATTGTTGATGTATTGACTCTGCCGGTGCTCCAGGCCAGACGGGTATTTATTCTCCCTTCTTTAACATCAACAGTGCATGGCCATATATGGGGTGTTATGCGTATTGATGGAACGGGAGATCTACACAGCGTTTCACGTTGTTTACGATCTTCCCTAGCCACAAAAAAACGGTACGCTGCTTTAGTATTAGCAACAGTACCCCTAATTGCGATTCGTTGATGATTAAAAAATTAATCCTGTAGTAAGATTAAATCCATTCTGAAAAACTATGGGGAGAATAAAAAATGTTTGCTAAAATTAACTTTCGTAAAATAGCTGCTGTTTTGCTGGGTCTGGCACTGATGTTATCAGGCACAGAACAGGGGTTTGCTATCGCGTGTATGACGCCAGTCATCGAGGTTCTTCCTATGGAAGTAGTATGTGCGGGCATATGTGCTCCTCTGCTGGTGGATCCGATTGCTTACGCGGCATGTCTTTAACATTCCGTTAATGACGTTCTGCGGACTCACCTGATTTTGGGGAAACACGAGGGGATAAGTGTACTGAACACTATTGCAAATAAAATTCCGAATTGAGTTTTGTATTTTTAAAAAGATGTAGAACCCGGAAAATCCGTTGACCAAACGTACTTCTTTAATGAGATCGTATCATAAAATATCTCAATCCACTGTTTGCAACAGTGCCAACAGTAAGCCTTGCCAGCAACAGTGAAATACTCACCCTGCAAAATGGTGCGAGAGTATTTGTGTAGTAAAGTTTTTTTTAAGGTAAAAGCCGCGTGGTAGCGTCATTATCGGCTGCCCTTGCTCACCAATGGCTTCCGTTAGTGCTTTGCTGTTTGCTGCTTTCGGGCGTAGCTGCAGCACTTCACCGTGTCGTGCAGTAATGCTTTCAACATGGCCTAGCACAATCAACTCCATGAGTTCTTCCCAGTCGCAGCGCAGCTGTTGTTCCTCCTGACTGTCCGGACTCCAGAGTAGCGGATGACCGGCCCGACGCTGGGCTAAAGGTATATCACGGTCACCCTCAACAGGAATCCACAATATTCGCGTTAATTTATGACGTACATGGCTGGTTTGCCATGTAACACCGGTATTACCTGTTAATGGAGCCAGGCAGACGAACGTGGTTTCCAGTGGACGGCCCTGCGGGTCAACGGGAATGGTTTTGAGCTCAATACCAATATTGGCAAAATCCCTTTCCGCTTTACTGCCGGCACTGGCACCCAGCCATCGTTCAAATAACATCCCCACCCAGCCTTTGTCCCGCCGAAGATCGGGGGGAGCAGTAATTCCAGCCAGATGCGCCAGTTCGCCCATAGTGCACCCTGCCAGTGCTTTAGCTCTGGCCATTAGTGAATTTTCATCGGCCGGTGGGGAAATCAGGCAAAAATTACTCGGCATAAGCATATATCCTTCGTAACATTACAAACTCGCTACTGATATCGGCCAGACACGCTACCGGCGTAAAAATGGCACAGTATACAGTATGATGAATAGTAGCATGACGCCTGTCTTAATCAGAAAGGGCGTTGAATTACAAGTAGTTTATATATTCATCTGGTACTGGAAAATTAGGAAAATCTCTGGCAGTTATCGATAGCCTTTGAAGGCAAACCTAGGCTACTAAGCATTATTCCTGCATCATACCTGTTTTGATGATGACGATTGTGCTCAAGTTAATTAAAAATAATTTTTGCCGTTTTTTGCCTCATTGGTGCTGTTTTCATCTGTGACACGGAGTGAGTTATACTTGGCCGGAAGAGTAACAATGATAATATTCTGTTTTATATGATTTTAATGATCCACTTTCAATACAGAGCGCATGAAGATTTTCCGAGTTTTCCCCATCTGTTAAGGTGGTTATTCACATAGCTGCCCACAGAAAAAGTGTATAAATATTCTGTTGATCATAAAGTCACTGCAAAGGTTCTTTATGGGTCGTAAGCTATCTTAGCTGCCTGCAAACTAGCTGAAACAAATTAACAGTTAATAAGTTATTGTTATGGTAACTTGCCTGTACAGGTTTCCAGAATTTCAGCGCCTGATTCGGCAGATAACTTATTGCGATACGTGCTAATCTTAAAACCAGTTTATATCTTATCAGTAGATTTTTATCTGTATCCCCTGTGTTGCTACATTATCGTCTGACGTACACTATCAACAAGCAGTGGTTTACCACCTGAAAGGAGTATGAAACAATCTGACTATCCATATACATATTTTGAGGTAGTCCAGTGATCGATAATGATGGCTACCGCCCCAATGTTGGTATTGTAATTTGTAATCGATTAGGACAAGTGTTGTGGGCCCGACGCTTCGGTCAGCACTCCTGGCAGTTTCCCCAGGGAGGTATTAATGTTAATGAGACTGCTGAACAGGCAATGTACCGGGAGTTGTTCGAGGAGGTCGGCCTGCGTCAGCATGATGTGTTTTTACTGGCATCTACCCGCAACTGGTTACGATATAAGCTGCCAAAGCGTTTGGTGCGTTGGGATACAAAGCCAGTTTGTATCGGCCAGAAACAAAAATGGTTTCTTCTGCAATTAATAAGCAGCGATGCAGATATCAATATGCAGAATGGCGCTATCCCGGAGTTTGATGGCTGGCGTTGGGTCAGCTACTGGTACCCAGTGCGTCAGGTTGTCTCGTTTAAACGCGATGTTTATCGCCGGGTAATGAAAGAGTTTTCCAGTACGGTGATTTCGTTACAACGACGCGCATCAAAGCCACCCCCTCCTGCTAACAAGCGTAAGAGAGGATAAGCTATATTAATTAAATTATGCTCATTCAGTTACGAGAAATTGTTGAAAAATTTGCAGGAGCGCCTCGGCTGACAGAAGCGCTGCATATTCTGGTTGATGAAATTTGCAAGGCTATCAGAACTGAAGTTTGCTCCATTTATCTGGCAGACCACGAACGTCGTTGTTACTACCTGATGGCCACCCGTGGGCTCAGTAAACCCGCAGAGCAGACTATCACGCTCGCTTTCGATGAGGGGATAGTCGGATTAGTGGGGCGGCTGGCTGAACCTATTAATCTTGCTGATGCACAAAAGCATCCCAGTTTTAAATTCATTCCTGCCGTTAAAGAGGAGCAGTTTCGCTCTTTTCTTGGCGTACCTATCATCCATCGCCGGCAGTTGATGGGGGTGCTTGTGATTCAGCAACGCCAGCACCGACACTTCAATGAGAGTGAAGAATCGTTTCTGGTAACTCTGGCTACCCAGCTGGCGGCGACGCTCTCGCAATCTCAGCTCAAACAGCTATTCGGGCAGTACAGGCAGGTAAGAATCAAAGCGCTGGCAACTGCGGTAGGTGTGGCGGTAGCGCCTGGCTGGGTAGATAATATTCAGCCGTCGCTTGAAAGCATTTTTCCGGCGTGCTCGTTGGATAAACAGCATGAACACGAGCGTTTATCACAAGCTCTGAGCAAGGCCATCAGTGAATTTCGTCGTCACAGTAAGCGTTTCAGCGCCAGCGCACAACAAGAGAGTGCGGCGATTTTTGATCTCTACTCCCATTTACTCAGTGATGTGCGGTTAAAAAAGGATCTTCTCACCGTCATTGAACAGGGCTCTGTTGCTGAATGGGCAGTGAAGACGGTTATTGAAAAGTTCTCAGCACAGTTTGCGAGCCTTAATGACTCCTACCTGCGCGAACGCGCGGGTGATTTACGTACGCTCGGGCAGCGCCTGCTCTTTCATCTCGATGACTCTCTGCACAGTGGTTACTGCTGGCCAGAACGCTTCATTTTAGTCGCGGAAGAACTGACCGCCACATCACTGGCAGAAATCTGCCATGAGAAGCTGGCAGGCGTTGTTGTGCGCGACGGTGCTGCTAACTCTCATGCAGCCATTATGGTCAGAGCGATGGGCATTCCCTGTGTTACGGGAGTAGATATTGAACCGCTGGCACTCAAAGATCGCCAGCTCATTGTTGATGGTTATCGTGGTGAGCTTTTTATTGATCCTGAACCTTTAGTGATTGCAGAGTATCAGCGCCTGATTACCCAGCAAAATATTTTGAGCAAAATGGCAGAAGAGTTCATTGAACTGCTTGGCCTTCTCAAAAGTGGCGAACCGATAAAAGTGATGCTTAATGCGGGTCTGACCCCTGAACATGAGCAATCGGCAGGGGATTGGGTTGATGGCATAGGTCTCTATCGCACTGAGTTCCCTTTTCTATTACAAAGTGGTTTTCCATCTGAAGAAGAGCAGGTTGCTCAGTATAAGGGCATGTTACAGCTTTTTCACGAAAAACCGGTAACGCTGCGTACGCTGGATATCGGTGCAGAAAAACAGCTCCCCTATATGCCCATCAGTGAAGAAAATCCCTGTCTGGGCTGGCGTGGCATCCGTTTGACACTCGATCAGCCAGAAATTTTTTTGGTTCAGGTACGGGCGATGCTACGCGCCAATGCAGCCAGCGGCAATCTCAGCATTTTGCTACCGATGATAACCAGCATTGAGGAAGTGATCGATGCCCGTAGTTTGATACTGCGGGCTGGGGAAGAAGTACAAGAGATGCTGGGATACAGCATTCCATTGCCACGACTGGGCGTAATGATTGAGGTGCCCTCGATGGTATTTATGTTGCCGGCATTACGTGACCGCGTTGATTTTATCTCTGTAGGCAGTAACGATCTGACGCAATATCTGCTGGCGGTTGACCGCAATAATACTCGGGTTGCCGATTTGTATGACAGCTTACACCCGGCTATGTTACGTGTGCTAAGCATCATTGCTTATGAGGCAGGTGAAGCTGGTCTTGAACTGTGTCTCTGTGGTGAGATGGCAGGCGATCCGATGTGTGTAGTGCTGCTAATAGGTATGGGGTATTATCACTTGAGCATGAATGGCAACAATGTAGCGCGAATAAAATACCTGCTGCGGCATATAGAGCTGTCGGAAGCACAGGCGTTAGTTCGCCGCAGTCTTTCCGTGCATCTGACAACGGAAGTCCGGGATATGGTGTCGGAATTTATGGAGTATAAGGGACTGGCGGAGTGGATTCATCGCTAAAGTTAACAGTGCATTTTAAAATGCCGTCTTTTTGCCAGAGTGGGGCTCTATCGGCGAAAATCTGTTTTTTATATCCAGCCGGTGCTACAGTCTGAATGAAAATCGTCAAAAATGACATTCCTGACAAAAAGTCAGGTGTATCCTGGTTTACAAAGTTCCTCATCTCCAGACATCTGCTATGTTATCATTTCGCACTAAACTTAAACCGGCAGCCCATTGCAACTGGTCAGCCTGGGTACTATATATGGTGAAAGATGAGTAGTAATTATCTGGTTTTCCCACAATTCGATCCGGTCATTTTCTCGGTTGGGCCAGTTTCGCTCCACTGGTATGGTCTGATGTATCTGGTGGGTTTTATTTTCGCTATGTGGCTGGCGTTCCGTCGCGCGGATAAACCTGGCAGCGGCTGGAAGAGATCGGAAGTTGAGAATTTGCTTTATGCCGGGTTTTTTGGCGTTTTCCTTGGTGGCCGCATTGGCTATGTCCTGTTCTATAATCTGCCTCTGTTTCTCGATAATCCACTCTATCTCTTTAAAGTCTGGGATGGCGGGATGTCATTTCATGGCGGATTACTCGGCGTTATCATTGTAATGTGCTGGTTTGCTCACCGGACAAAACGCACTTTTTTCCAGGTTTCTGATTTCATTGCTCCCCTCATTCCCTTCGGGCTTGGGCTTGGGCGGCTGGGAAATTTTATTAATGGTGAACTCTGGGGGCGAGTTGATCCCTCTTTGCCCTGGGCGATGCTATTTCCCGGTTCCCATGGCGAAGATACACTGCTGGCTGCGGATAATCCTGCCTTGCAGGCGTTAATGGCGAGTAACCTCTATGGCGTGCTGCCGCGGCATCCTTCGCAACTCTACGAAATGTTGCTCGAAGGTGTGGTGCTGTTCATCATTCTTAATTTGTATATTCGTAAACCTCGCCCCTTAGGTAGCGTATCCGGGCTGTTCCTGACCTGCTACGGACTGTTTCGTTATATTGTGGAATATTTTCGTCAGCCGGACCAGCAACTGGGCCTGCTGCTGGGCGGGCACATTAGCATGGGGCAACTCCTTTCCACTCCAATGATTTTGTCAGGTATGGTTATAGTCATCTGGTCATATCGTCGACAGTCAGGCAGCCCGGCGGGTGAACAAAAATGAGACAATATCTGGCATTAATGCAGCACGTTCTGGAACAGGGTACGGCGAAAAATGATCGCACTGGCACGGGAACACGTTCAGTTTTCGGCCATCAGATGCGCTTTAATTTGCAACAGGGATTTCCATTAGTAACCACTAAAAAGTGCCATCTGAACGCTATTATCTATGAGTTATTATGGTTTCTGCGTGGGGATACCAACATCAATTATCTGCGCCAAAATGGTGTTACTATTTGGAATGAGTGGGCAGATAAGAATGGCGATCTGGGGCCTGTTTATGGCAGGCAGTGGCGCTGCTGGGGCAGTGCTGACGGACGGCAAATTGATCAGCTAAGCCGTGTACTGGAACAACTAAAACATGACCCTGACTCACGTCGTATTATTGTTTCAGCATGGAACGTAGGCGAGCTTGACCAGATGGCGTTGGCTCCCTGCCATGCCTTTTTTCAGTTTTATGTTGCAGAAGGAAAGCTATCCTGCCAGCTCTATCAGCGCTCTTGCGATGTTTTCCTCGGTCTGCCATTCAATATCGCCAGTTATGCTTTGTTGGTCGCCATGGTTGCCCAGCAGTGTGATTTAATGCCGGGCGAGTTCATCTGGACCGGAGGCGATGTGCATCTCTACAATAATCATCTCGACCAGGCCCGTTTACAGTTAACTCGCGAACCGCGTATGTTGCCCCAGTTGCTGATAAAGCGTAAGCCACCTTCATTGTTTGATTATCAGTTCGAAGACTTCGAAATCGCAGGATATGAACCGTGGCCTGCTATCAAAGCACCAATAGCAGTATAAGGGCAGTCCGAATGGGTCCATTGCTGTTGACGGGCCTGGCCAGAAGTAAAGAAAGAGCCGGCCCGTATGTGAATATCCCCTGTTGTTAAGACTCTCAGTACTACGGCAGCATTACACCGTCAAATGAAACCATCATCGTCATAACTACTCTGAGTGTCATTATCAATATCGTCAAAATCATTGGTTGTGAAGCCCGCGTCCTGCCAGCCTGCATTCTGGTCCAAAAAGGAATGATCGGAGGCAGAAAAATCATTCTGCGGCAGTGGTGGGTTTTCAATGATATTAACTATCTCCTGGGGGGGCGTGCGGTGGAACATATTTGTGAGCATATTAGCCATCACAACACCGCCTGCTACGCCAACAGCTGTTTGCAGCGCACTGCCGAGAAATCCACTACCTCGTGATGCCATCTGGGGTGCTGCGATCTGGGGTGATGGAGGGGCAGGAGCAGATTCTGGTGCTGCCCGCATTGTGTTTGTCGCCGCTGCTGCTGGTTTGTAATTATTTTTGCCACTAAACAGACTGTCAAGAAAACCGCCACTATGCTGCTTTGGTTGTGTTTCCTGCGCTGCTGCAAGCTGGTTTTCCAGTTCTCTGACTCGCTGCTCCAGCTGCTTCATAGCGGCTTCCTGAATGAGCAATGTCTGCGTCATATAATAAGGAGCAGAAGGTACTTGCTGTGATTGTTGCGAAATAAGTTGTTCTGCCGCCGCATCACGTGGCCCGGACTGAGAGGCTGCCTGTTGCAGGCGGCTGAATAAACCCTCAATCAATTGTTGTTCGTGACTATGCATAAATAATTACCTCCCGGTGAACGCTATAAGATATTTTCAGGATGGCAGCTTAAAAGTAAATCATCCGCCAGTAAAAAAATGTTGCGAACAGGAATACCAAAGAGTGGTACAACTAAAGTCAATTAACATGTTATTAATCTCATCAGTCAATTTGATGTACTGATAAATCACCTACAGCGATCTAAAAACCAGCCTGCTGGTAGTGATAAACAGCTAATGTGAGTATCATCCATCGATACCAGAGCTAATGCAAAGTCAGGAATGATTTACCATGATATTACCCGTTTATCTTATTGGTGCCCGCGGATGTGGTAAAACCACAGCAGGCAAGGCGCTGGCGGAGGCGCTCTCTTATAGTTTTTGTGACACCGATGAATATCTACAACAGGCAGCACAGCGTACTGTGACAGAGATTGTTACGGATGAGGGCTGGAAGGGGTTTCGCCAGCGTGAGAGCCAGGCATTGATTGCGGTTAGTAAGCCTGGCACAGTGGTAGCCACAGGCGGAGGCATCGTTTTAGAGGAGTGTAATCGCCATTTCATGCGGGAGCGAGGGCGGGTCATCTATCTTCATGCTGGGGCAGATATTCTGTCCGCCAGACTGGAAGCACAACCACTTACAGAGCAGCGTCCGACGCTTACGGGCCGACCTATTTCCGAAGAGATATTCGAGGTGCTCGATGCCCGTTCGGCAGTTTATAAACAGGTAGCACACTACACGATTGATGCAGTTTGTACTCCGGACGTTGTTGTGCAGCAGATGCTAAAGGCACTGGCGCTCTTTCGTGCCAGTTAACCTGCCTGTTGTAACCGTTACTCTTCTGAAAGTGCGCGCAATCCATACCTGGCATGTTCATCGGGTGTGGTCTGCCGTCTCAGGAATATTGCATGTGCTAAACTCATTAAAAACACATACTAGTGTGTTTCTCGTGCTAATTTTCTCTGATATATGGAGATGACGATGGCTGGCAGACCCCCATATCCACGTGAGGCACGTATAGTGCCCATTGAAAAAGGCCTTCCTGGTCACACTGTGACTTGGTATGAATTGCGTTCAGATCACCCTAAGCCCAATGCACTGATTAGTGAACACCAGACAGAGCAGGAAGCGCTTGATGCCAAAGCCCGTTATGAAGATGCAGACAAAATATAGATCGCCTGCGCCTAGAGGTTTCCCTGGCGCTCTGTCTTGTTAACCTGCCGTTGGCTGCATAGGTCATATTATCAACAGGCTTTGTTTATAAGCTATCAATAGACGGGCCATTTTTGACTGGTCACCAGCAAAGGTGATGGCCAGCATATGTTGCTGCTTTGAATACCATTACCGGCTTCAATTTTCATGCCCTGAGAGATCAAGGCATGCCAGATCCTGTGACATAACTAACTAATTTTACTTTATAATCATTATGGAAGTAATATTATGGCAAACCGCTGGTATGGCCAATAGCCACACAATATCTGCCGGCTGGGGGTTATTATGGATATAGAGATACGTTCAGGCGGCTTCTGACCGTAGTGTAACTTTACTAACAACAATGTTCTGCTGTGCTTTTCGCTAGCCATTGCGAGTATTAACCCCCTGATTACAATTTATTCTGTAACTAATGCACATTTGCTTTATTTGATGTGGCTCATGAGAATAATGTTATTAATGCGTTTTATAACTGGTTGATTTTGTTGATGGAATCCTGGAAGTTTAATCTTATCTTCGTCTGGGTTGGGTGTTTTTTTACCGGCATGGCCATGAGCCAGATTATCCCATTCCTGCCACTCTTCATAGAGCAACTGGGGGTCAGCGAGCATGATAAACTGGCGTTGTGGGCAGGATTAATCTTTAGCGTTACTTTTGTTGTTTCAGCAGCAGTTTCTCCTCTCTGGGGTCGCCTGGCCGATCGCAAAGGCAGGAGGCTTATGATGCTGCGAGCCTCACTAGGCATGAGTGTGCTTATTTTTTTACAGGCTTTTGTCACCGAAGTGTGGCAGCTTCTGGCATTGCGTGCATTAATGGGCCTCACCTCTGGCTATATTCCTAATGCAATGGCGTTAATGGTGGCACAAATCCCTCGTGGGCGAAGTGGCTGGGGATTGGGTACCGTCTCAACCGGGCAGATTAGCGGGGTGATTATTGGACCAATGCTGGGTGGTTTACTGGCTGATGTAATAGGCCTGCGGGCGGTTTTTATGGTGACATCAGCACTATTACTGGTAACATTTTTGTTTACTCTGCTGTTGGTTAAAGAGATAAACTTTCAGCCAGTCAACAAAGCAAAGATGCTTACTGGCCGTGAGGTTTTTCGCACTATTAGTAACCCAGTCCTTATTTTTAGTCTTTTTTTCACCACGCTGATTATTCAGCTCTGCAATGGGTCGGTGACGCCGGTCCTGACGCTGTTTGTTCGCCAGCTTGAACCTCAGGTGCACAATTTGGCTTTCATTAGTGGAGTGATAGCAGCATTACCGGGTATGGCGGCGTTAATGTCAGCCCCTGGGCTCGGCAGACTTGGTGACAGGATTGGCACTGAACGAATTCTTATAGCTTCTCTTATTATGACGGTAATGTTGTTTATAGCCATGTCTCAGGTGAATAGCGCGTGGCAGCTGGGTGTCTGCCGTTTTATATTTGGTTTTTTCGAGGGTGCTATGATGCCAGCAGTGCAGACACTGCTATTACGTTTCACCAGCGATCGGGTAATTGGCCGTATTTTTGGCTATAATCAGTCATTTATGTATATGGGCAATGTTGTCGGGCCGTTGGTAGGATCAGCAGTATCAGCATTAGGTGGTTTTCGCTGGGTATTTATTGTCACAGCGTTATTCGTGCTGATTAATATTATTCAGTTAGTAATTAGCTGGTATAACCGAAGCCGAATTAATCCGGCCTGACTTTAATGATTTTCAATTATAATATTATGCTACCTTGTTTATTTTATTTTGAAAATAATTTTTGCTTTAACAAATTATTAAAATCGCGAATCAGCCTGTTAAATATATTATTAGGCTGATGAACAGATTCTTCGAATTATATTGTAAATTATTGCTATCAATTGCTGAAATATACCAGACAGGTTTTATCAGGAAATCAACTATTAATGCTGGTATTATTTATCTGTAAGAATAATACGAACTTAAGAACAAACTGTGGAGATATTGCTATAGTAATATTATGGCAGATAAAGCTGGCTGAAAAAATGGAACAATCAGGGTTACTGATGGCTCAGACCGGTACTTTGCAAATAGTGGAAAATGATTTTATGACAGATAAAAATCAATCCCTGATTGCTTTTGGGAAAGCCGGAGTGAACGCCTGTGATGGAGCATTTCCAGGTAAGCAGAATACCAGTTTACCTCAGATACATATCAACGAAATATGGGTATGCCGCAGGGCGGGGGGCTGATGTCATAGCAATTATATTATATAAAAGATAGTTTTATATTTTGAGTGAATAATGGCGTTGCAACTTTTTTAACCTATATCTATAATCCTAATTGCACTAAACTTTGTATTAATATCAACAAGTGATAGCAGGTAATAAAAATGAAAATGAGTATAGTAGCAATACTGGCATTAAGTACGTTAATGACCTCCACGGTAGTCACTGCAGAGATAACGTCAGAGCTAAAGGAAAAAACAGCTAAATGCCAGAAAGAAATAGGAAAGGCAAATAGTTCTTTAACCCCGGAACAACGTAAAAAACGTAAGGAGTTAATGAAAGAGTGTATTAACAGAGAGAGCGTATCTAAGGGACTTTAAAGCGATAAGATAATGTGCAGTTAGAGCGCTAAAAAACAGGGTTACAGGGTCTGAACCCTATAATGTTTATGAGTAACTGCCCGGTGGAGACTGCGTGGTTACTGGCCCGTCTTAACCCGATACTTTTATTTGTAAGTGATTAATAATGGTGGTGCATGGCCTGCACTGGTAACAGATATGACTTTTTTGCTATTACTTATTAGTTTAGTCAAAATCTATAAATGGATCTGGTGCTGACAGCAGTGCTGGGCGGGTAATGGTTTATTACATTTTCACATAGCATTAATTCAGCAGTCCCAATTTATAATTTATGGCAGACTGCACTCTGAAATTAAAATGTGAGCTGAAGCAATAGAAAGTAATTCCCTCATTGAATCCACATCAAATACATTGTGTAGTAACGTAAGTAACAGCAACTGTTATCTGGAGGATGACGCTGTATGGTTGCCGCCATTATTATTGGTATATTCATTATTAGTGTATTTTACGCCCATTCACGAGGTGTAGAAAAGCAAAGATTTTCTCGTCAGTTATTTGATCATTCTACTTTTCTGGCTCCGATTAATATGTTTATGACGGCATTCTCACGTCTGCCGCGTAATCAAGCCTACTTCGATACAGCCGGCTTTCCGGAATTACAGGTGCTGACTGACAACTGGCAGGCAATCCGCGAGGAAGGTTTACAGTTACAGGAGAATATCAAAGCCAGCAGCAGGAACGATGATGCCGGATTCAACACCTTTTTCAAACGAGGCTGGAAACGTTTCTATCTCAAGTGGTATAGCGATGCTCACCCTTCCGCGCGAAAACTATGCCCACTGACTACTAAGCTGGTGAGCCAGATGCCGCTGGTCAAGGCTGCGATGTTTGCTGAAATTCCACCAGGCAGTCATCTGGGTAAACATCGTGATCCCTATGCGGGTTCAATACGCCTGCACTTGGGCCTTAAAACCCCCAATGATGATCGCTGTTTTATCGAAGTGGATAGGCAGCGTTACAGCTGGCGTGATGGTAAGGCAGTTCTATTTGATGAAACGTTTGTTCACTGGGTTGAGAATGGCACTGATCAGTCACGCCTTATCCTGATGTGTGATATTGAACGCCCGATGAAGTGGCGTTGGGCGCAGGCGGTAAATCATTGGGTAGGAGCAACGCTGCTATATGCAGCCAGCTCACCCAATGATGATAAGGACCGTACCGGTGTTATTAATCGCCTGTTTAAATATGTCAGCGCGGTTCGCGACTGGGGGCAAAATCTTAAAAAGCGTAATCGAACTCTTTATTACTGGGTAAAGCATGCATTTATACTATTTATTTTCGCGCTAATCATTTTACCCAGCGTGTTAAAATAATATTATTGTGTGTAAAAATGAGGTGACTAAGCTAATTCAGCTGGTCACCTTTTTTGATCGGTAATAGTTTGTCTTCTGTAATTATTCCTGAAGCGGCTGGCTTTCACTGTTTGGTTAAGTTATGCGGCTGCGTTTTAGTGATAACTGCATGTCTTTGTGGTAATTATTGGTGCGGATGCGGCAGGGGAAGGGTAACTGAATCGCAGCTATGTGCCATGCCAGCTATCTGCCGGAACGAATCCGAAGTCCTGTCTGCTTTTTCCTCACCAGCGTAAGCCAAGCTTATGACGGCAGAAAATTGTCTGTCTGTGCATATAAAGATCGAATTTTGAACAAATCATAACGTAGATGCTTGCTTAATTGTTACATATAGCATGGA
The DNA here is from genome assembly GCA_936920625.1 of uncultured Enterobacteriaceae bacterium. Classification (GTDB taxonomy): domain Bacteria; phylum Pseudomonadota; class Gammaproteobacteria; order Enterobacterales; family Enterobacteriaceae; genus Izhakiella. Next base: position 178,729 of record CAKZHC010000011.1, on the reverse strand, counting down.
ATGGTACTAGCATAAGCACTGCTTAATAAGAGGATGCTGACAATGAAAAACCATATATTAATGGCGTTAATACTGGCATCAGGTATGCTAGTAAGTAATATTGGCTCATCCGCAGAGATGACGCCACAGCAAAAAATGGTAGCATGTAATGCTGGAGCAAAGAAGCTTTCACTTTCAGGCAAAGAGCGCCAAAAATTTATGAGCAACTGCCTAAAAAAAGACAGCAGTATTCCGGATAAGATGTCTAAAGAATCCCCGCAAAAAAAGATGGCAAGCTGTAGTGGTGAAGCCAGTAAGAAGAAGTTGCGTGGCGACGATTATAAAAAGTATATGAGCAGCTGTCTTAAGAAGCGCTAAGTGTTTAGTTGCCGCCAGCCATGACTAATGACTCTGCTCATTAATGGCTGGCAACTGGACCGCTAATGTTGTGAGAGCCGGCATATCGCAAATGTGCTCCCTCTGTTGTTGTGAGATGGCTTGACAGGCCGGATTTTAACATTGTTTTTCCTCCGGCCAGTCTGCTAACCCTGATACCGGGCCACAGTGCATGTAATGGCAAAGCTTATTAGGTTACTTATGCACCGTTGCGCCTCAAACAGCGCCTGTCGTATCAACTTACAAAACAGATATCCCAAAGTCTCCGTTTATACTTTCCAGTTATTTAACTTCACCGCTCATTATTTGTGACTTGGTCATACAGCGCTGCATCGCTTCAATTACTACCCCGCGAAAGCCCCTGTTTTCCAGCGCGGCAACGGCTTCAATAGTGGTGCCAGAGGGCGAGCAAACCATATCCTTCAGCTCACCGGGATGTTTACCACTTTGAAGCACCATCTGTGCCGCACCTTTTACTGCCTGAGCAGCAAACTGATAAGCTTTTGCCCGCGGCATTCCCCTCAGTACTGCGGCGTCTGCCATCGCTTCAATAAACATGAAAACATATGCAGGAGCAGACCCACTGACCCCAATCACCGCGTGAATTTGATTTTCTGGCACTACCAGAGCGCAGCCAAAGCTATTAAAAATGCTCAAAACCTGCTGTGTCTCTTCATCTGTGACAAGGGCATTTGGAGTAACAGAAGTCATTGCTTCACTGACAAGTGCTGGCGTGTTGGGCATTGCCCTTATTATTTTGCGATCACTACCCAGCGTCACCGCTAATGCATCAAGGGTAATACCCGTTGCCACAGAAACGAACAACCCGTTAAGTTTCAGGCTGGTTTTCAAATCAGCCATGACAGAATGGAAAACCCCTGGCTTAACTGCGCCAATAAGGATATCAGCCTCTGAAGCCACCTGGCGGGCACTTTCGCCTGGGAGAATGCCATACTGTTCATGCATGGCCTGATTAGTGGCAGGCTTTCGGTCAAATACCAGAATGTGAGATGCTGGTATCTGACCACTGGAGATTAAACCACCGATCATTGCTTTTGCTATATTGCCACACCCTATAAAACCGATTTTTTTATTCATAACCTGGCCTCTGTTAACTATGTTTGTCTGCAAAAATACGCTTTTATGCCAACGTAATAGCATTCTACTATAGTATTATCTGGTGTCGGGTATCCGCCACGCGCTGTTTTGTAATATCAGTAAGAAGCATAAGGAATAAATGATGTCTATCTGGGTTGATGCTGATTCCTGCCCAAAAGTGATTAAGGAAATTCTCTACCGTGCGGCAGAGCGGGCGCAAGTCATGACATTTTTTGTGGCCAATCAAACGTTAAAGCTACCCGCCTCACATTTTTTACGCACATTGCAGGTAGCCGGGGGTTTTGATGTGGCCGATAATGAAATCATCCGTCAGCTTGTAGCAGGTGACCTTGTGGTCACAGCCGATATCCCGCTGGCGGCACAAGTCATTGAAAAAGGGGCAGTGGCACTCAACCCCCGAGGAGAGCGATATAATGAGTCGACAATCCGTGAACGTCTGGCCATGCGCGATTTTATGGATACGATGCGCGCCAGCGGCATTCAGACAGGCGGCCCCTGCACGTTAAACCAGCGTAATCGTCAGCAGTTTGCCAGTGAGCTTGACCGCTGGTTACGAAATAACGGCAGGGTCAGCAGTTAATTTGACACGGGATAACAGTCAAACTTGCCTTCAAGTAGCGGGTAGTGGCGTGCATCAGGCAGTTCATAATGCCACCATTCGGATGCCAGCCCTGTAAACCCGGAAGCAAACATGATGCCATCCAGTAACAACCGATGACGTTGTGTAGCAACAGGAATGTCCTGATGGTAGCGGCTGGAAATTTCGCTCATCTCATCAAATTCACTCCCCATATCCAGTATATCACCCATGCTGTTTGTCAGCGTCAGATCAATAGCAACGCCCCGGCAATGATTTGAGCCAATCTCAACCGGAACAACGAATCGTGGATCAGGACAAGCACGAAACAGATGACGCTGAGCTTCGGCCGGGCGCCAGGCGTCATAAATCAGCAGAGCAAAACCGGCCAGATGAGCGATTTCCGCGCTACGCATTAATCTTCTGGCAGCGTCCGGATGCAATAAACAGACAGGATTCCGGTAAATTGGTTTGCCAGTGATATTATCACTGGTAGCGTACTTTAAATCTATGTTTATATTCGGTATTAACAAAGAAATATCAGTTAATTCAGTATGCTGGCACATAAGGCTCCAGTGAAAACAACAGGGTAATTGATGAAATATCTTCATCCGGTTATATGCCATGCTTAGGTCTAATAATACATCAAAAAATCTATTAATAATTCTTATTGATTCCTTTTTTGCGTAACGGAATGAAGTATCAAAGTAACGTTGTGTAACAACTCAATTTTTTTGTGCTGATTCTTGCATCTGCTAAATCAAAAAGTGTGATTATTTAGATCAATTACATCTAATGTGCTGGTAGCAATAAAGCGAGTTAAAGTGTCATAAATCATGTACAGAAGGTGCCTGATGGCGGGATAACTTAATCCCAATAACCACTATGACAACACAGTAAATTCGCCTGCAATAATACTTCCCCGTCTTCACCGATTTGTAACCAAGAAGATAACGTGATTCGTACATATAAAAGGAGCTGAATATGGTAACAACTCGTCGAACCCGGATCATCTTCAGACAGCAACTGCCAGCCAGGATACTGTAATAAACATTAATTATAGTTATGGATATACGCTTATTGAAATGATGATTGTCATGATGATCACAGCAGCCGCTGGTATGGGGGCTATGCAAGGCTGGCAGCAGCGTCAGCATTTGCTGGCCAGCGTCAGCCACGTCAGACAGTTTTTACTGCAATTACGCCGCGATGCCAGTTGGCACAACAGAAACCACCAGTTAAATGTGAAGCCCGGCACAGACTGGTGTATCAGCAGTAAACAAGACACAGCAGATAAAATCTTTTGTGCACCATGGCCGGATGTTGAGTTAGCTGAAGCTACTCCCGATACTGGCTTTTATGGAAAACGCGACGTAGCACGCCCCGGTAGTCTGACTTTTCGCAACAGATCGGGAACACGGCGGGTGATAGTTTCTTCTCGCGGAAGAGTTCGCATATGTCAGCCCGATGAGAAAGAGTGTGATTTATGAATGCCAGAGGTTTCACACTGACTGAACTATTGATAGCGATGCTGATATCTGCATTGCTATTGCCTGGTGTCAGCCGTTTTTTGCCATTGCTGACCGCCAGTAATCTGCGTCAGTTAATGGCACTTCAGCTTTGGGATGAGATGCAGTTACTGGCTTTCACATTGGAAAAAGTTATTCGCCGTGCGGGCTATTGTCATGGGACATGCAGGGGGAAAGGATTAAAAATTCCCTCTGAAGGTTGTCTGTTAATCCGCTGGGATGGAAAGAGTAATGGGCGATGGGCTGGCCCTGCTTCAGGAGAGAGCGACTATTATGGTTACCGATTACGTGCAGGTAACCTGGAAGCCCAGCGTGGGGTAGAAAATTGTCAGGGCAGTGGCTGGGAGAAACTCAATGATCCCTCAACGATAAAGGTGTCAACTTTTTCCCTGGTACAGAATGGCAACGACATTATCATCACCCTTGAAGGGCAGGCACAGCGCTGGCCAGAGTTACGCCAGCATCTGGTTCGTAAGGTCACCAGGGAGAATCGGGATGTCACATCAACAAGGCGTCAGCCTGCTTAGCATGGTTGTGATGATTTTGCTGGCGGGAGCACTTTTGCTGCGGGGAAGCCAGCAACAGTTATCCTCAGGCGTCGCGATGGTAGCGGCAAACCAGACAATGATTCAACAATTTGCGGCTGCGAGTTCTGCACTATCCTGGGGTGGGCGGCTAACATGGCCTGAGGCTTCCAGATGGCAGTGTCAGGCGCCCGGCCAGTGGGCCTGGCGAGCCTGTCTCTGCATACTGCCATCGGGTGAAGGATTACTGCGGGGAGACAGTGGAGAAAGAACGTTAGCACTATGGAGATGGGCTACCTGGCAGCAGGGCAAACTACGGTTACAGCCTCAGGGATGGATTGATTACTACCCGCTTGAAGAATATGGAGAGTGCGGCTTTGATGAATTCTGATCATCATAATGGTTTCAGCCTGCCAGAAGTATTGATTGGTGTGGTATTACTCAGTATTACGGTTAGTACGATGCTGCGTTATCAGAAGGCGCTTTCAGAGGGATTCCAGACGCAATGGCAGCATCAGCAGTTGTGGCAGGCACTATGGCAAAATGTGCAGGGGCACTCTGTATCTGACTGGCAGATTAAGCTGCAAAAACGCATCGGCCCGGAAGGCTGTGAACTCAGGCAGGCTTCAACAGAGTGGCGCGGCAAGATGTATCATCTTAACTGGCTGATATGCAGTCAAAATTTAACCTGAATTATTTAACTGTTACTTAAGAATTATCATGATCCAGGGCCTTATGCTACTTTATACTTCATGCCGGAAGATTAATTAAGGGTGAAGAAAAAGTGGAGCTGAATGTAGTTTGGTGGACATGGATAATAGTTGGCTGTTTGTTTTTGCTGGTCGAGCTAATGACGACTACCTTTTTTTGTTTATGGATGTCAATTGCGGCATTGGCACCGGCGCTGATTGCGCTTATCTGGCCGGAAATTACGCTGATGTGGCAGTTAATTATTTGGGTAATTTCCATGTTATTGTGTAGCTGGTTATGGATGCGCTTTAACCATAAACTTCATGCTTCAAAGGTACTTGAAGATACTATTCTGGGGCAGATTGGTGTACTGGCCCGGCCTTGCAGTGACACTGCGCAGGGTTTGCTTTTGTTGCAAAAACCAGTTCAGGGGGCGAGTGAGTGGCGTTGTATCTCCGACGAACCGTTATCTACTGAGACTCGGGTTATTGTTACAGCGCAGCCAGAACGCCACTTGGTTTTGGTGAAGCGAACGCAATCATTGCATCAACAAAGAGGAAATTAGAAATGGTAATAGAAATAGGATTATTAGCCATCATTGTCGGCATTATTGTTGTCTTGGTAACACTTTATAAATGTGTGCGTATAGTGCCCCAGGGGCAGCAGTGGATTGTGGAACGACTGGGGAAGTATCGTATTACTCTCAACGCCGGCCTGAATGTGCTTATCCCCTACCTTGATCAGGTAGCTTATAAACTTTCAACTAAAGATCAGTTGTTTGACATTCCCACCCAGGAAGTGATTACTCGGGATAACGCTATTGTCAAAGTAAATGCTATTTGCTTTGTTAAGATTGCCGATCCCCAAAAAGCCGCCTATGGTGTTGAGGATTTCGAGATTGCGACAATAAATCTTGGAATGACTTCACTGCGTGCTACTATCGGAAAAATGGAACTTGATGAGAGCCTCTCCTCACGTGATGTTATCAAAGCTGAGCTGTTATCATCCATGTCTGAGCAAATGACTGACTGGGGATTAATTCTGCGTTCCATCGAGATTCAGGATATTAACCCGTCATCATCAATGCAGGTTGCCATGGAACAGCAGGCAGCAGCGGAAAGAGAGCGTAAAGCCATCGAAACACGAGCTGCGGGCAATAAACGGGCGGCCATTCTGGAAGCTGAAGGGGTAAAGCAGTCCACTATCCTTAAGGCAGAAGCTGAACAGGAGGCAGCAGTGAGGCAGGCTGCGGCGGCTATTTCACTGGCAGAAGGAACGAAAAAAGCCAACCTCTTACTGGCGCAAAGCCTCAGTGAACCGGGTGGGCAGCCAGCTCTTAGCTTCCAGCTTGGCAGCCGTTATGTCGATGCACTGGCAGCTCTCTCTGCCAGCAATAACAGCAAAATCATTGCACTGCCTGCGGAGCTGGCGCAGTCTGTTGGCGGCATGATAAATGCGGGTGTTGCGCTGGGCGCAGGCTACAAAATAGCGGAAGGCAACGTCGGTAAAAAATAACTTACTGGAAAAGGAATGTTCACCGTTTATCACTCCAATCAGCTTGATTTGCTCAGCATTCTGATTGCGCGGATCATTAAACAGCATCCCCTCGCCTCCCCACTGTCTGAGGAGCTGGTGCTGGTACAGAGCCCCGGCATGGCTCAGTGGCTGCAAATGGCACTTGCCAGTGAGCTGGGGATAGCTGCCAACATCTCTTTTCCACTGCCAGCGACTTTCATCTGGGAAATGTTCATCCGGGTATTGCCGGATATTCCGGGGGAGAGTGCGTTCAGTAAATCTGCAATGTGCTGGAAACTCATGGCTGTATTACCTGAAATGCTGTCACAACCGGCATTCAGGCAGCTTAATCACTATTTGAAAGATGATGACTGCCAGCGTAAATTATTTCAGCTTGCTGCACGAATTGCTGATCTTTTCGATCAGTATCTGGTCTACCGTCCTGACTGGATTAATGCCTGGCAGGCGGGGAGGCGGGTTGAATCAGCAGTATTTTCAGATCACCAGGAGTGGCAGGCCCAGCTCTGGAGCCGGTTAGTCGATTATACTGCGGCGCTGAAACAGCCAGAATGGCATCGTGCTAACCTTTTTACCCGTTTTATTCAGCGTCTGGAACAATCAACTAATCGTCCGGTCGGGCTGCCAGAAAGGGTATTCATTTGTGGTATTAGTGCATTACCGCCCATCTATCTGCAAGCCCTTAAGGCGCTGGGCAGGCACATCGATATCCACTTGATGTTTACTAATCCTTGCCGTGACTACTGGGGAGATATTCAGGACTACGCTTTTTTTGCCCGGTTGCGTAAGCGTCATCGCCACCATTATCTTAGTCATCAGCCCATACCACAGTTTCGTTGTCCCGATACAGCAGACAGTCTGTTTAATGCAGCAGGTGAACAGAACCTCAGTAATCCGCTACTAGCCTCCTGGGGCAAGCCAGGACGGGACAATCTCTTTCTGCTGGCGGCGCTGGAAATTAACGAAGTGACAGCCTTTACAGATATTGATCCGGAAAACCTGCTAAAGAGTCTACAGCATGATGTTCTGGAACTGGAAGATCATGCTGTATTTGGTATGGATGCCGTCTCACTCGAAAACAGCCGTAATAAACGCGTGCTGCTGAGAGAGGATCGCTCTTTTTCACTTAATGCCTGCCACAGTCCGCAACGTGAAGTCGAAGTATTGCAGGATTATCTCTTGCAACTGATGGCGCGGGAACGGGACCTTTCGACACGCGATATAATAGTGATGGTAGCGGATATTGACACCTATACTCCTTTTATTCAGGCAGTATTTGGTAACGCTCCTGAAGACCGTTTTCTCCCTTATGCAATCTCTGACAGGCTGGTGCGCTATGCACATCCCATCATCCCGGCATTTCTGACGTTGCTAAGACTGCCAGAAAGTCGTTTTACCTCGGAGGAAATACTGGCGTTACTCGAGGTGCCTGCGCTGGCATCGCATTTCTCAATAGATGCAGCCGACCTGAAACGCCTGCGGCTCTGGGTTGAAGAGTCTGGTATTCGCTGGGGGCTTGATGACAGCGCGGTTGGGGAACTGGATTTGCCCAATGACGGTCAGCATACCTGGCAGTTCGGCCTCAAACGTATGTTGCTGGGTTATGCTATGGAAAGTGACAGTGGTGAGTGGCAGGGCGTGCTGCCTTATGATGAATCGAGCGGATTAATTGCGGAGCTCGCAGGAAATCTGGCGTGTTTGCTTGAGCGCTTAACGTACTGGCGAACGTGCTTAAAACAGCCCAGAAATCTCAATGACTGGCAGTTAATTTGCACAATGCTGCTTAATGATTTTTTTGATTCAGATGCAGAGAGTGAAGAAGTTATCATCCTGATTGAAACGCAATGGCAAAAAGCAATTAGCTATGGTTTGCAGGCCCATTTTTCCACCTCAGTGCCCATAAGCCTGTTACATGATGATCTGGTAAACCGGCTGGATCAGCAGCGGATAAGTCAGCGATTTTTTGCCGGGGCAATCAATTTTTGTACTCTGATGCCAATGCGTTCCATACCTTTCAAAGTGGTCTGCCTGCTGGGGATGAATGAGGGAGTTTATCCACGCACATTGCAACCGCTGGGGTTTGACCTGATGATACAACAGCCACGACGTGGTGACCGCAGCCGCCGTGATGAAGATCGCTATCTATTTCTTGAAGCGTTATTATCAGCGCAGCAGTGGCTCTATATCAGCTATATCGGGCGCAACATCCACGATAACAGCCAGCGTTTTCCATCCGTAATAGTCAGTGAGCTGATGGAGTATATTGCTCAAAGTTTTGCCATTGAAGGAGACAGTGAACTCGATCCTGATGAGAGCGGGCAGCGAGTATTACAGCACCTTTGCTATTTTCACAGCCGCACACCCTTTGACCCACGAAATTTTCTTCCGGATGCCCCATGGCCGGGTTATGCCAGCGAGTGGCTCCCGGCAGCCCGCGCCAGCGGGAAAGCGCATCCCTCCTTTGTGCAGCGATTAACATCACGGGCGTCGCCAGTAATCACACTGGAACAATTCCTTGGTTTCTGGCGGCACCCTGTGCGGGCTTTTTTTGAGCAGAGATTAGGGGTCAGGTTTTATTCTGAAGAGACAGAACTGCCCGATGCTGAACTTTTCACATTTGATGATCTTGAACGTTTTCAGCTGAATATGGAGCTACTCGGTACCCTTATCAGCGCAGGGGATATCAAAAGTGTATATTCGCGATATCGGGCCGCAGGAAAACTTCCATATGGTGCATTTGGTGAATTGCTCTGGCAAGGTCAGCTGGCAGAGATGCAATTGCTTGCTGAAAGTGCATCTGCTGACTGTCAGCGCTTCAGCCAGCAGGAGGTTAATATCAGGGCTGGTGGAAATCAACTGAGCGGCTGGTTACATCAGGTTCAACCAGACGGACTGTTACGCTGGCGGCCAGCTAGATGTAATTTATTTTATGGGCTTAATCTCTGGCTGGAGCATTTGATATGGTGCGCCAGTGGTGGTCAGGGGTTCAGCAGAATGTATAGCGGCGATGGCACAACCTGGTGCTTTCTGGCAGTCGACCCGGAGCTGGCCCGATCTGAGCTGGAACGCTATGTGCTGGGGTATCAGGATGGCATGACGCGGCCGTTGTTACTGACAAATTCAGGTGCAGACTGGCTGAAAACATCTTTTGATAATACCGGGCAGACGTTACAAACTGATGAACGAATACAAGCCAGGGCTGTGAAGAAATTTTTGCAGAGATGGCAGGGAGATAAGCAGATTGATGGCGAACGCAATGATCCCTATCTATGGCGACTAACGCAAAATAGTGATGAGAATCTGTTTGAGGAGATGACCCACCAGGCCAAAGAGTGGTTGTTACCGATGCTCAAGGCTAATGTGAGTCTGGACGAAGTAAAAATATCTAAAGCGCCACCGGGTTAAGTATTAGCAGATCGTTAATCTTCAGAGCGCTGGCACCCAATCTGATGAGATCGTTTTTGCAAGCTTCAGCGCTTCCCGGTTTGTTATTATGCTGTTTACCCGCATCATGCGGAGTCCTGAGACAAGGGAATTTACGACCGATGCAGGCTGAAATCAATAAAGCAAAAACCATTTACGCGACACCGGCTGGCGGCAAGCCAGACGTAGTGTTGCCCTGCTGAAACTCTCATTATCAGTCAGGAGCGATGTTAGATGAACGAACGGCAGCCCCAGCCTCTCGATCCTATGCTGTTATCACTACAGGGTGAAAGCTTAATAGAAGCATCTGCCGGAACTGGCAAAACCTTTACTATTGGCATTCTTTATCTGCGCCTGCTGCTAGGGCTGGGTGCAGAAGCCGGGTTTTCGCGACCCCTGGGAGTTAATGAAATTCTGGTGGTGACTTTCACCGAAGCAGCCAGTGCGGAACTACGTTGCCGTATCCGGGAAAACATCCACCAGTTACGCATCGCCTGTATCCGTGGCCGTAGTGACAATGAAATACTCTCCAGTTTGCTGGAAGTTATTCCAGGTCATCAGCAGGCTGCAGAACTCCTGCTGGCGGCTGAACGGTTGATGGATGAGGCGGCCATCTTCACTATTCATGGTTTCTGCCAGCGTATGCTCAATCTGAATGCGCTTGAATCAGGGGTCCTGTTTGAACAGCTGCTGGTGGAGGATGAACAGGCTCTGTGGCATCAGGCGGTCGTTGATTTCTGGCGACGTCACTGTTATCCACTGCCACTGCCAGTTGCCCGAATTATCAGCAAACAGTGGAAGGGGCCAGATGAGCTGCTGGCCACGATTCAGCCATTACTCAGGGGCGAGCAGCCCTGTTTTAAAAATCCTCCTGATGAACAGCAGAGCCTTGAGGAACGACATCAGGAGATTATCGATGCAATCACTGAGATCAAAGCGAAATGGCTCGCTGCGGCAGAGGATCTGCATCATCTTATTGCAGTTTCTGGTGTAAAAAAGAACATTTATAGCAGCAAACATCTGCCGGCATGGCTGGAAAAAGTGACTCGCTGGGCCAGTCTGCCAGCGGAGGATTATCAGGTACCTAAGGAATTGGCGCGCTTTGGTCAGAATATGTTGGCAGAGAAAACTCAAAAAGGAGAAGTGCCCAGGCATGAGCTGTTTGCTGCAATTGACGTGTTTCTGGCCCGGCCGCGAATGCTTTCAGACCTCATTATTGTCCGGGCAGTGGCTGAGGTGCGGTCAGCGAGTCGTCGGCATAAACGTCACCGGGCAGAGTATGGCTTTGATGATCTTCTGAGCCAGTTTGATGAGGCCTTACAAAGCGTAGCAGGTGACCATCTGGCACAGGCTATCCGCCAGCGTTTCCCTGCTGCACTGATTGACGAATTCCAGGATACCGACCCGCAGCAGTATCGTATTTTTCAGCGCCTGTATGGCGGCCGCCGTGATAGCTTGCTGCTGTTAATAGGTGATCCTAAGCAGGCAATCTACGCTTTCCGTGGTGCCGATATTTTTACTTATATGAAAGCGCGTAGTGAGATCAGTGCGCACTATACGTTACAGGTAAACTGGCGCTCTTCACCTGCCATGGTTGAAAGTATAAACCGGTTATTCACGTCACTTCCTCACCCTTTTGTGTTCAGGAAAATTCCCTTTTTATCAGTTCAGTCCGCACCCTTTAACGCCGGGCTGTGCCTTGAGAATGAGGGCCATATTCAGCCTGCAATGCGTATTTGGCTGCAACCCGGCCAGGGCGTGAGTTCGGACGATTACCGGGAGTGCATGGCCCGTCAGTGTGCCAGTGATATTTGTAGCTGGCTCGAAGCTGGTCAGCGCAAAACAGCACTGATAGGCCGCGCTGGGGCCATGCGCCCAGTGCAGGCATCAGATATTACTGTGCTAGTGCGTAAAGGTGACGAAGCCGCGTTAATAAGGCGGGCGCTGACGGCAGTCAATATCCCTTCTGTCTATCTCTCCAGCCGGGAAAGTGTTTTTTCTACTGCGGAGGCCAGAGAACTGCTCTGGTTGTTGCAGGCAGTACTAAACCCTGATCAGGAGCGTAAGTTACGCACTGCGCTGGCCATTTCACTATTCGGGCTGGATGCCGCGACGCTGGATGCGCTATGGCAGAATGAACAGCAGTGGGATGTGCTGATAGCAGAGTTTAGTCATTACCGTGAGCGCTGGCGGGTGCGGGGAGTGCTGCCGATGCTACGCGAGATAATGATGAAACGGTCAGTTGCTGAAAACCTGTTAGCGTCGCCGGGAGGGGAGCGGCGTCTGACCGACGTGATGCATCTGAGTGAACTATTGCAGGAAGCTTCAGTTAATCATGACGGGCAGCACGCACTGGTGCGTTGGCTGGCACAAGCGATTGCCCGGCCGAATCATGACGCGGCAAACCAGCAGCTTCGTCTGGAAAGTGATGCACATCTGGTACAAATTGTGACCATACATAAATCAAAAGGCCTGGAGTATCCGATGGTCTGGCTGCCTTTTGCCGCTTGTTTCCGTGAGGCTGAACAGGCGTTGTATCATGACAGGAATAGCTTTGAAACACTGTTCGACTTGCATTCTGATGGGCAAAGTCTGGCTCTGGCTGAAGAAGAGCGCCTGGCAGAGGACCTGCGGCTGCTCTATGTTGCGCTGACTCGTGCCACTGTACACTGTAGCATTGGTGTTGCGCCACTTTTCCGGGGCAACCGTAATAAAGAAGGGGTGAGCGATCTGCACAAAAGTGCAGTTGGCTGGCTGTTACAGCGTGGTGCAGCGATGGATGCCCGCACGTTGCGGGCAGCACTGGAAGCCTTCTGTCAGCAGCAGGGAGTTGAGCTGAAGCTGGCTGGGCCTTCTGTCAGCCGCCGCTGGCAGCCCTCCCCAGTGGCGCTCAGTGCGCTCCAGAGCGGGGTGATAAGCCGTGAACTTCGTGATGACTGGCGGGTCACCAGTTACTCAGCGCTGCATCAGCACCGGCAAACTCCACCGGTTGATCAAGCCGCTTGGCTGAATGCCGATGCGCCAGAGGCGGCTGGGCAGGCTGTCTCCTTTCTGTTAACGCCTCACACGTTTCCTCGGGGGAGCAGGCCGGGTACTTTTCTGCACAGCCTGTTTGAAAAGCTCGATTTTACGCAGCCGCCTGATAGTGTCTGGCTGGAGTCCGCATTACAGAGAGGTGGTTATCAGTCACACTGGCTGCCAGTCATCGAACAGTGGATGATGACCATACTTCAGGCACCTCTCGGTACTCAGGGGTTAACTCTCAGCCAGATTGAACCGATAAACAAACGCGCAGAAATGGCTTTTTTTCTTCCCATTCGGCGTGTGCTCACTGCTCTGGAACTGGATGCGGTGATGCGTCGCTATGATAAGCTCTCCCGTCGTTGTCCGCAGCTTGATTTTCAGCAGGTGGAAGGAATGCTGAAAGGATTTATTGACTTAACCTTTTGCTGGCAAGGGAAGTACTATATTGCTGACTATAAGTCTAACTGGCTGGGAGAAGACACCAGCGCTTATACACCAGCGGCAATGGAAGAGGCGATGTGCTGCCATCGTTATGATTTACAATATCAGCTTTATTGCCTGGCGCTCCACCGTTATCTTCGTCAGAGGCTTAATGATTACGATTATCAGCGCCATTTTGGCGGGGTTATCTATCTGTTCCTGCGGGGTGTTGATGGTCAGGGCAATGGTGTATTGAGTATTAAGCCTGATGAGAAGTTGATTAATGCGCTTGATGGTTGTTTTGGTGAGGATTCGGACGTATGAATTCAATGCACTCACTGCTATTGGAGGCGTGCAATAAAGGGCTATTGCGCCAGCTGGATCTTCAGTTCGCACTGTGCCTGGCAGCAGACAATCCGGCGTTGATGCTGGCGGCTGCCTGGGTAAGTGCTGAAGCAGGGGCTGGGCATGCCTGCCTGCCAGTGGCGCAGATGACTCCGGGCTCTCTTCTGGCTGGCAGAGACTCCCTGCTTGCGCAACAGATCTGGCTGGCGGCAGGTGAGCCAGTGACATGGCAGTCAATATTTGCCGCCAGCCCGGTGGTTGGGTCGGGGGTACCAGCAACACCACTGGTGCTTTGTCAGCAGCGACTCTACCTGCACCGGATGTGGCGGGCTGAAAAAAGCTGCGCCGAATTTCTCAGTCAAAAGAATACACCAGTTGTTATCGCTCCTCAGGCTGTCCGCACCGTTCTTGACAACCATTTTAATAAGCATGATGACTGGCAGAAAATTGCCGCTGCTGTTGCGCTAACACGTCGCATTGCAGTTATATCTGGCGGGCCTGGAACAGGTAAAACGACTACCATAGCGCGCCTGCTGGCAGCGTTAATTCAGCTTGCAGAAAAACCACTTCGTATTCAGCTGGCAGCCCCCACAGGTAAAGCAGCTGCCCGCCTGACAGAATCGATGGGCAGGGCACGACAGGGGTTATCGCTCTTGCCAGCAGAAAAGGCATATTTCCCCAGTGAAGCCGTCACTCTGCATCGTCTGCTTGGAGCCCAGCCAGACAGTCAGCGTTTGCGACATCATACCGCTAATCCTCTTCATCTTGACGTGCTGGTAATCGATGAAGCGTCGATGATCGATTTACCGATGATGGCAAAGATGATCGATGCCCTGCCACCCGGCGCGAGGGTGATCTTACTGGGTGACCGCGATCAGCTCGCCTCTGTAGAAGCCGGGGCGGTGCTGGGCGATATATGTCGCTGCGCAGTCTGGGGGTACAGCCAGCAAAGAGCGGCAGAACTGATAACGCTGACTGGCTGCAAACTGACGGGCCAGGATAATGCACCACATAATCTGGCAGTACGCGATAGTATCTGCCTGCTACGCAGAAGCTACCGGTTTGATGCCAGCTCAGGTATTGGGCAGCTGGCTCAGGCGGTTAATCAGGGCGACTGTCATTTAGCAGAACGGCTTTTGCAGCAGGGACTTAGCGATATTATTCAACGGCCACTAACTTCTCCGTATGCCTGGCAGCATATGCTGAATGATGTCGTAGCGGGCTATACCCTTTATCTAAAAGAGATAGCAGCGGGAGCACCGGTTAAAAGGGTTCTGGAGTGTTTCAGTCATTATCAGTTATTGTGTGCCCTGCGTGAGGGGCCCTTTGGGCTGGCAGGGCTCAATGAACGCATCGCCCGTGCACTGGAGCGGAGCGGGCTTATCTGCCGACCAGCGAGGTCAGGAAACTGGTATATCGGGCGTCCGATTATGATCACCCGCAATGACAGCGTGCTGGGATTATTTAATGGCGATATTGGCATAGTGATGCCGGAGAATGGGGGAGCACTAAAGGTCTGGTTTTTGCTTCCGGATGGCAATGTCAAAGCGGTGTTGCCCGGCCGTATACCATCTCATGAAACTGCATGGGCTATGACGGTACATAAATCTCAGGGATCTGAATTTGATCACACCGCGCTGGTGTTGCCAGAACAACATCTGCCTGTCCTGACACGGGAACTGATTTACACGGCCGTTACTCGTGCCCGAAAACAGCTAACCCTGTATGCAGATAACAAAGTACTCAATGCTGCAATAGGAGAGCAGACACAGCGCCGTAGCGGTCTGATAGAGCAGCTAATGGATTATCAGGCGCCCGCATAGCGGGCTACAGGCTAGTGCAAATCAGCTATCAGTATTTTCGACTTACGCTCAGCGTTATAGTTTAATTTCTTACTTTCTGGCAGATGCATAACATCGGCGGGGGTAAAACCCCGCTCCTGAAACCAGTGGACACTATGTGTCGTCAGCACGAACAGTTTATCAAGGCCCAGCTGTCTGGCCTGTAAGGTAATTTGCGTTAGCAGCGCATCGCCACGCGAAGAATTACGATATTCAGGATGTACTACTAAGCATGCCATTTCACCAATCTGCTCATTGGGGAAAGGGTAGAGCGCACTACAGCCTATTGTCAGATTGTCATATTCGATGATGGTAAATTTATCAATATCCATCTCGAGTTGTTCACGTGAGCGGCGTACCAGAATACCCTGATCTTCCAGGGGACGAATGAGTGACAGAATACCGCCGATATCATCGATAGTCGCAGGGCGGATACGTTCAGTATTTTCTATGACAATTTGTGTGCCGATACCGTCCCGTGAGAACAGCTCCTGGAGCAGAGCGCCATCAACCTGATAGCTGATCAAATGGCAGTGACGTACACCCCGTCGGCAGGCCTTTTCCGCACCCCGTAAAAAACGTACGGTGTCAGAGAAATAATCACCAATATTCTCATATTTAACTATACAGTTTTTTGCTTCATCGGGTAGCAGTTCAGAAACGATATCGCCAGCCACATTGCGTACCCCCTGATCCAGACAGAAGCCAATCATCTTTTCTGCTTTAAGTCTGATGGCAAGCTGTGTAGCAATCTCTTCAGCGGTAAGATTGAAGCTTTCGCCAGTAACAGAGACTGCTACCGGACCGATAAGCACAATTGACCCACTTGCAAGCTGGTGGTGGATAGCCTCTTCGTTGATACGGCGAATTTTTCCACTGTGGCAGTAGTCAACACCTTCATCAACGCCCAGTGGCTGCGCGATGATGAAATTACCGCTTACCACATCAATATGAGCGCCCTGTAAAGGGGTATTGTTGAGGCTCATTGAGAGACTGGCTGTGATATCCAGTTGCAGCTGGCCGGCAGCCTGCTTAACCACGTCCAGAGATTGTGCATCTGTCACGCGAATATTTTTATGATACACAGGGGCAAGCTGATGCTTTTGCAGATTAGCCTCGATTTGAGGCCTGGCACCATAGACTACTACCAGACGAATACCCAGACTGTGGATTAGGGCAATATCACTGATAATATTAACAAAATTCTCATGTTCAATAGCTTCACCGCCCAGCATGATAACGAAGGTTTTACCCCGATGGGCGTTCACGTAAGGCACGGTATGACGGAAGCCTTTGACTAACTCAGTACTGCGTTCCTTCACTAGATATTCTCGTTAAGTGTAATGTCAGGGAGTGACAGTTTATTCTGCTGCTGTGGCTAAACGGATTTATTTTGCTACTAGTTGTCACCTTTTGCACCTAATATTATGCATTTGGTCGTTTTTTTTGGCGTGACACGGTTGTTTGTATTAGATAGAGTTCCACTTTTATGCTGACTGGTATGCAGCTGAAATTAGAAATTAAAATGGAGCGGCATGTCTCGATTTTCTTTCCAGCCAGCCCGTCGTCGCCTGTTAAAGGGCGCAGGAGCTGTCTGGCTACTTGGTATCAGCCGGATAGGGCTGGCTGCTGGAAATCATGTGGTAGCAGTCCGCATCTGGCCTGCATCGACTTATTCCCGTGTTACTATTGAGTCAACTGCACCGCTTAGTTATAACCAGTTTATCCTTACTTCCCCTCCCCGCTTGGTAGTAGATATTAATAATATCGAGCTCAACAAGGTGATACAACAGGCTCCTGCTCTGGCTCACAAGAGCGATCCCTACATTAGCAAAGTGCGTGTGGGGCAGTTTAACCGCGAAACCGTACGCCTGGTTCTCGAGCTCAGACAACCGGTTTCACCGCATATATTTACGCTCAAGCCAGTGGCAGGTATTAAAAACCGTCTGGTGCTCGACCTCTACCCGGTGCGGCGTACCCAGAATGATCCCCTGCTGGCATTGCTGGAGGATTATAACAATGGCCTGCTGGAGAAGGAGCAGCCCTATGTCGCACCTCTGCCAGGCCGGGCGGGTAAAGATAGGGCGATTATCATCATGATAGATCCGGGACATGGGGGAGAAGATCCTGGGGCACTAGGTAAGATGAAAACACGGGAAAAAGATATTGTGCTTAACATAGGCCGCCATCTGAAAGCATTAATTGATAAAGAACCCGCTATGCGTGCCTTTATGACACGTAACGAAGATGTTTTTATCCCGCTAGGAGTAAGGGTTGCTAAAGCCCGTAAACAACGAGCCGACCTTTTTGTATCTATTCATGCCGATGCCTTCAGCAATCCTAATGCGTCTGGCTCATCAGTGTTTGCACTTTCAACTCATGGTGCTACCAGTGCAGCGGCACGATTTCTGGCACAGACTCAAAATGAGTCGGATTTGATTGGTGGGGTAAGCAGGAGTGGTGATCGTTATCTCGACCGGACTATGTTCGAGATGGCGCAGAGCAGGACGGTGAGCGACAGCCTGATTTTTGGTGAACAGGTACTCAGTCACATGGGTAAGATTAATCGTCTGCATAAACATACTGTTGATCAGGCTGGATTTGCTGTATTGAAAGCACCTGATATCCCCTCGATTTTGGTTGAAACTGCATTTATTAGTAATCCGTCTGAGGAGCGTAAATTGCGTACCCGGCGCTATCAGCAGCAGGTAGCACGTGCGATCTTGAAGGGGATAAAAGCCTATTTTGCCAAAGGCGCAGTGCTGGCACGCTGATCGCCGCAGTCTGACTGCCTGATTATCACTTCACTCTGAAGCAGGCAGATTTTGCTAATATATTGTTTTTTAAATGGTGCTGTTCGCAGAACATTTTAAATGTCGTATTTTAATATATCATTCTGTTGCATCAGTTCACCAGCAGTCCCTGCCACTTGATGATTGATAACAGGGGTATCTGGCATGGAGAATGGAATAATCCACAGGGAAGCAGAATGCTTCACGATGAAAAGCAGGTTGAACGATAAACTGTCAAAATCTGTGAGGATGGGGAAATTTGTTTGAATTATTCAGCAATAGAGCATTTGAGGCTGTTGTTTATATACTTCAGCGACTGAATGCAAAGGGGATAGCCAGAATAGTCACCATCGTCCGCGAACCGTTAAATATGCAGTTCAGCATATTTTCAGTAAATCCGCGTTAACTCTGGAACCGGGTTTAGATAATGGAGCAGAGATAAACGTTTTGGACGTCAGTTTCTTAATCAGATTATCTGAACCGCTCTCGTTAATGCTGCAACAGCCTGTTGTAAATTTCTCCCCGATTGACGATACAGCATGACAATGCATTTTGTTTCCTTACCACTACATCCTGTGGACTGAGGCGGTCTGGGTATCCAGTCTCTGGTAGTGATGCAGGTTCCAGACGCTATGTGCTCTATTAATACCGATAAAGCTGATGGTGTATGCGTTAGGTAATGGAACAGAGAAAACGACAGCGCCAGCCAGATTGTTATACCGGTGACTGATATCAATCCTGAGTGTCAGCAGGCTATGTATGGGAGTGCCATAAAGGTTATGGAGGGAGGGTACTGGAGGTTGATGAGTTGGTTGCGGGGGCTGGATTTGAACCAACGACCTTCGGGTTATGAGCCCGACGAGCTACCAGACTGCTCCACCCCGCGGCAGGCACTATACTCTGCCGATAATCAGATGCAACCCTTTTTTACATCAAAGTTGAAAATTTTCTGCTAAATGCGGAAATCTGCGGCGATTTGCTGATTTATTAAGCATTAGCAATAGGTTAACTTCTGATTTCAGATAATTTCTTTCTGTCGGAAGCTCTGTTATCTTGCTGTGCATGATTGATAAAGAGGAAGTTTCAGCTTATGAGGGGCGAAGGCATCAGATTTATGCTGGCAGGATTGCTAACAGCGATGCTGGTGGGCTGTTCATCTAGGCCTGTGGACCGTGGACAACAATATATAGACGGAAAACTTAACCAGCCCTTGGCGCTGGTCAATCAGCCAGCTGCTTCTGGCCAGCCGGTAAACGCAGGCGATTTTTCCAGACAACTCACTCAAATTAAACTGGCAGCACCCAGGATGTATGAACGTCAGCAGACAACCTACGGTGCTATCACATCGTGGCTCACAGCGGGAGGAGATACCCGTGAACTCAGTCATTTTGGCCTGAATGCTTATCAGATGAGGGGCGTGGATAACTACGGTAATGTTCAGTTTACCGGCTACTATACGCCTAATCTCCAAGCCCGTTATACCCGTCAGGGAGAATTTATGTATCCGCTTTATCGGATGCCTGCCGGGAAAAAAAAGCGTCTGCCAACACGGGCGGAGATCTATCGTGGGGCGTTAAAAAAAGGCGATATAATTGGCTACAGTAACTCTATGATGGATAATTTCATCATGAGCGTGCAGGGGAGTGGTTATGTTGACTTTGGTGATGGCCGTCCGCCCCGCTTTTTCGCATATGGTGGCAAAAATGGCCATCCGTATCGCAGCATTGGTAAGGTGCTGATTGATCAGGGTGTGTACAGACCCGAGGAGATGTCGATGCAGGCAATTCGCCAGTGGGGGGAACGCCATAATCTGATGCAGGTACGCAAGTTACTGGAGAAAAATCCTTCTTTTGTCTTCTTCAAACCGCAACCTTTCACGCCAGTGTGTGGAGCCAGCGCCGTTCCGCTGATAGCCAAGGCTTCAGTGGCAGCGGATAGTACGTTAATACCGCCTGGTACTGCGCTGCTGGCAGAAATTCCGTTGCTGGACAATACGGGTAAATTCAATGGAAAATATGAGATGCGGGTTATGGTATCCCTGGATGTAGGGGGTGCTATTAAAGATCAGCATCTGGATATTTATCAGGGCACCGGGCCCGACGCGGCTCATCTTGCCGGCTGGTACAATCATTATGGCCGTGTCTGGGTGCTGCGTGCTGCGCCCGGAACAGGGCTTTATACCGAGCGAAAAAGCGCCGGAGGGGGTCTGCTTGTTTCGCGGTAACAGAGATTTCGCATGAAGGCCATATTTGCGCCATGCTTTGATGGTTAGTTTTGAGGACATTTTTTTGATGGAAGATCTCTCCCGTGCCTGGCAGCAGCGTTTTGGTGGGACAGCGCGGTTATATGGCCAGCAGGCACTTATGCTGTTTGCCCGAACTCACATTTGTGTGGCAGGTATTGGTGGTGTCGGTTCATGGGCAGCTGAGGCGCTGGCCCGCACTGGAGTCGGTGCAATAACGCTTATTGATATGGATGATGTCTGTACCACAAACACTAACCGGCAGGTGCATGCGCTCACGGATACCGTTAGCAAAGCGAAAGTTGATGTTATGGCGGAACGCATTTTGTCAATCAATCCTGAATGTCAGGTGAACTGTATTGAGGATTTCATTACCCCGGACAATGTTGCTACGCTCATCGGAACCGGGTTTGATTATATTATCGATGCTATTGACAGTGTTCGTTCTAAGGCAGCATTACTCGCATGGTGCCGACGTAATAAAATACCACTGGTGACGACTGGCGGAGCGGGAGGGCAAATTGATCCCACTCAAATTCAGGTCGCTGATTTAGCGAAAACCACTCAGGATCGGCTGGCAGCTAAATTACGCGAACGGCTCAGATGTGATCATGGCATTGTCAAAAACAGTAAGGGCCGGCTTAATATTGACTGTGTTTTTTCCACAGAAGTTGCGCGCTATCCCCAGCCAGATGGGAGTGTAAGCACTTCGCGGGCCACCTCTGTGGGGCCAAAACGACTGGATTGTGCTTCAGGTTTTGGCACAGCCACTATGGTCACTGCGACCTTTGGTTTTGTGGCCGTGTCACACGTGCTGAATAAAATAGTCGCTAAAGCTGCCTGGTGTGGTCAGCTGTATTAATCTGGCGGGTAGTGTCTTTCGGCGGCGCGTTTTACTGCTGCCGCCAGCGCAACAAGTCCTGCATTTCTTGAGATACTCAGCTGGTCCCACAACCCTAACTCTCTGAACAGTATCAGCGGATCATTTTCCCGCAGTTGTCTGGCTGATTTGCCCTCAATAGCAGTCAGCAGCACTGCCAGTAATCCGCGTACGATCCGCCCTTCGCTGCTACCATAAAAATGCAGTGTGCCATCCTTGCGATACTTATGCCCAAGCCAGAGTCGATTTTCACAGCCCTCGATCTCAATTTCTGCCAGCTTATATACGTCGTCGAGTTCAGGCAGTTTCCTGCCCAGTATAATCAACTGGCGGTAACGTTCCTCCCAGTGCTGCAGAGTACTAAATTGCTGTAGCAACGCCTGTACCGTTATCAGCGAGCCGAAAGGATGCGGAGCGATATCAGATTCAAACATTATTTGTCTGTTAATATTTTGACCGTACTGTGTAGTGCACTAACCAGTTTTTCAACATCTTGCTCAGTATTATAAGGGGCAAATGAGGCACGCAGCGTGCCAGCTACACCGAGCGCCTTTATCAGTGGTTGTGCGCAGTGTTGTCCGGCACGTAGTGCGATCCCTTTCTCTGCCAGCAGCATTACAACATCCTGATGGTGCAGACCAGCAATATCAAAGCTTAGCAGGCAGGAGTTTGCCGACCGGAAACTACGAAAACCGGGCAGAGAAGCAAGTTGTTTCTGCGCCAGATTAGCCAGCCCACTGCTATAGCGCTGTGCACCTTCACGGTCACACCCACGTAACCAGTCGAGAGCAACAGCTAACCCTGCCACCCCGGCTACATTGGGCGTACCCGCTTCAAAACGCCAGGGCACAACCTGGGGTGTAAATCCTGAGAAATCAACCCGAGTTAGCATCTTGCCGCCACCTTGCCAGGGGGGCATCTCTTCCAGAAGTTCAGACTTACCATAAAGCACGCCAACTCCCATCGGACCATATAGTTTATGGCTGGAGAAGGCATAAAAGTCAATGTCCAAAGCCTGGACATCAGTATCAGTGTGGACGATACCCTGAGCGCCATCAATCATCACTCTGGCACCTGCCTGATGTGCAAGCCGGATGGCTTTAGCTAGTGGCGGGCAGCCACCAGTGACATTCGACATTTGCCCCAAAGCCATCAGACGTGTTCTGGAACTAAGCAAATTTGGAAGCAGCGCCATATCAGGCAGCATATCCCTGCCAACAGGCCATCTGACTACCCTGGAGCCGCAATGTTCCGCCAGCATTAGCCAGGGAATCAGATTAGCGTGATGTTCTGCTTCAGATACCAGTATTTCATCACCAGCACGCAGCCGGGGCTGTAGCCAGCTCCGTGCTACCAGGTTGATGGATTCTGTAGTGCCACGAGTCCAGACGATAGTGCTGGCGTCCGGAGCGTTTATCAGGTGTGCCACTTTATTGCGTGCCTGCTCATATTCGGCAGTCAGTGCCTGGGCTGCGGGGAAGTGACTACGATGCACGGTTCCCATTCCACAGGAGTAGAACTGAGTGGCTGCATCAATCACACACTGTGGTTTCAGGGCTGATGCAGCGTTATCAAGATAAACACCTATGGTGCGCAGAGCAGGAAACTGCTCGCGGAAGTGAATGGGGTTGAAACGATTCATGTAACCTTCCGGGTATGAAATACTTGATATTACCTCTGGCTGCTAATGTACAGAGGTTAGCTTTGATGCATATATCTGACAAATCTGTAACGGCACACTATGTTTTAGCAGGAGACAGCCGCCGCCATACCAGTGACACTCTGAGCTCACTCAAAAAAGTGGAAGCAAAGAGAGTTTTGCGCACCTCTGTCTTTTGGGTGAAGTGAAGATGAAAAACTATTCTTAACCGTAAAATTAATCAGTAGTACCACAAATGACAGGCACCGATACGTATGATGTCTGTAAGTTACCTGAAAACAGAGCGTAGCCATAGATAACATACCAAATAGTCCTGTCACCTCACAATCGTCGGATTAAACCCGGAAAGTATAAGCTGATGCGACGACTCCTCCGCAATTCACCATACTATTGCATGAATTTAACCCGATATCTGCTGTGGTTGAGTTAATAGTAGCAATGACAGATGATTACTGGTGGATTATCAAGGTAAAAATTATAATGATTTGTATAAAAAACTGATATAAGTTTTCTAAGCATAAGATGTTAAGGTAAGTTATGTCAGACAATGGTTTACAATTGCAGACATCTGCCAGCAATTTATTCGTTTGTGTGTTTTTTGCGTGTACGCTATCGAAGCTTTATGGAAGAACAAAATACCAGTTAGTATCATGGAATGCCAGCGTTTAGTTAAGACCCTGGCTGTAATTACAACGCTACGGCATGAGTAGCCACAACTTACGCATAAGATACCCCATTAATAAATATGATGATAATGGAGGTAATACGACTTATTAGCGCATTTGATGATGTATTGATGAATAAAAACGCATTTTATTTGGTTTTGCATGACAGAGACGTTTGTGTAGGTAAAACAGCCGCCTTACAACAGCGGACTCTGGAACGCTACCAGCAAATGGGAAATATTTCACTTTCGCTATGATCATTGATTCCCTTCATCATGTGCCAGGGTATGGCCATGTTTAATCAGAGGAACCTGCGATGAGCAGTCGTGCAATGCTTATCTTTGTCTCTATCAGCGGATTTATTTATGTAGCTCTGGGTGCTTTTGGTGCTCATCTGCTAAATCAGTTACTGGGTGAGGCTGAGATGGAGTGGATAAGAACGGGCCTGGTGTATCAGGCTTTTCATACACTGGCAATATTCGGTCTGGCGGCGGCTATGTCCCGGCGAGCCAATATCTGGTTTTACTGGAGTAGTGCAGCCCTGGCGCTCGGAATCGTATTGTTCAGCGGCAGTTTGTATGGTCTGGCACTTTCTAATCTGCGACTCTGGATCTTCATTACCCCGGTAGGGGGAACTTTTTTCTTGATTGGCTGGGGATTGATGTTTATTGGAGCGCTGCGTATTAAAAACAGAAGAGAATATAATGAATAGTCTGTTGCTGTATTGCCGTCAGGGATTCGAAAAAGAGTGTGCGGCAGAGATAACAGATAAAGCAGCGGCGTTAAACATTTATGGTTTTTCCCGCGCAGCAGAGAACAGTGGCTATGTCTTGTTCAAAGGTTGCCTGCCCGATGACGGTGACAGACTGGTGCGGGAATTACCTTTTGCGAACCTGATTTTTGCCCGACAAATGGTAGCTGTGGGTGAGTTACTCCATGACCTGCCATCAGAGGACAGGATTTCACCTATCATAACGGTGCTTAAAGGTCTGGTGGAACGGGGAGGCGAATTGAGGGTGGAAGTTGCGGATACCAATGAAAGCAAAGAATTACTAAAGTTTTGTCGCAAATTTACAGTCCCTCTGCGAATAGCGCTGCGTAAGGCTGGCATACTAAATAATACTGAAAGCCGCATACGGCCAGTGATACATCTCTTTTTTATTGCGGCGGGGCATTGCTACGCAGGCTATTCGTTAAGTAATAACAATTCTCCGTTCTTTATGGGAATTCCACGGCTTAAGTTCCCCTCAGGCGCTCCCAGTCGCTCTGCACTGAAACTGGAGGAGGCATTTCATGTTTTTATCCCCGCAGATGAGTGGGAAGAACGCCTGTCTGGTGGCCTGCATGCAGTAGATTTAGGGGCCAGCCTCGGCGGCTGGACCTATCAGCTGGTTAAGCGCAGTATGATGGTATGTGCGGTAGATAATGGCCCAATCGCGCCTGTTTTAATGGAAACAGGGCAGGTAAAGCATTATCGTGAAGATGGGTTTAAATTCCGACCCGGTCGCAACAATATCTACTGGCTGGTGTGTGATATGGCCGAAAAACCGATGCGCGTCGCCAGACTGATGGGTGAGTGGCTGGTGAACGGCTGGTGCCGTGAAGCCATATTTAACTTAAAGCTACCCATGAAAAAGCGTTACGAAACATTAACACAGAATCTGACTATGCTTGCAGATTTAATGGAGGCGCAGAATGTGAATGCGCAGATACAGGCCCGTCATCTCTACCATGACCGCGAAGAGGTCACGGTGCACATGCGCCGTATCTGGGGTACGACAGGGGGGCGCCAGCATTAAGTGTCAGAGTCAGCTCTGAAGACTGGAAATATCGTTTGAATCTGTAGTCTGGCTGGAAAGTTGCTAAAAGTGATAACGAAAGAAAGGATTAAATATAAGCCTTTCTTTACTAATGGCTGAGAAATGTCTGTGATTTTAGATTTTGGTGCGGCTTGGTCAGCAGGCCAGATTGTTAAGTCTTTACAGGGCCACTGGAGGATAGACCGCTCGTTACAAAACATCGGTTCCCCGTACCCCAGCCTCGCAGGAACAATGAAGGGTTTTGCCTGCTTCGACAGTAGGGGGGGAATACAGACAGCCTGTACTGAACGTGGTGTTTTGACGCTTGAAAATGGCCGGTCCGTTCATAGCAGTTGTTCCTGGTATTCACGGGCACAGGGTGGGCATATTTATATTTATTTTGATTCGCAACAAACGCGGGTTTTTCATGTACTGAAACTCATGGAGAGTGCCAGCGAGGTTATTTACGCTGAAAGCACGCATTTATGCAATGCTGATCGGTATGATAGCCGGTACGAATTTCCCGGTAACGGCAGATTCTCAGTTACACATATTGTGAATGGCCCGCGAAAATCTTATGTTAGCTGCACCCCCTACCACCGGCTCTGATATAGTAAAATAGTGGTAAAATGAACCGTTTTATTTAAATCTTTATTGCCATCCCGCTTCAGCATTGTGTATCTGAGTTGTATTCTGGACAGCGTCACTGCCCTGCCGGCTGATAGCTGGCAGGGCAGTGACCGGAATCTGAACATTGTCTATTTGATAATCTGGTAGCAGGGCGTATAAACGCTGCCGGGTAGTTTCATCCTATGCTGTGCGACGAATCTCTGCAACAGATTATCCATATTATGCATAATGGCGGGGTCACCATGCAATTTGTAAGGGCCATTTTTTTCGATATCACGAATGGCAAACTCCTTAACATTACCTGCGACAATGCCTGAAAAAGCTTTACGTAGTGTCGCTGCCAGCTGTTCAGCTGGTTGTTCGAAGTAAAGATTAAGTTTTTCCATGCTTGAGTGGCTCGGAATAAACGGTATCTGAAGATCCGGGGCAATACGCAATCCCCAGTTAAAGCTGTATGCATCGCCAGTTTTGAGGCGGTGTGCTTTTACTTTGAGCATTGCTTCTTTCATCTTCCGGGCTACTTCGGCTGGGTCATCAATGATGATCTGGTAATGACGACTTGCCTCTTCACCCAGCGTGCTAATAATGAATTCGTCTAACACGTTAAAGTAGTTGGCACTTTCCTCCGGACCAGTCAGGATGAGTGGCAGGATTTGATCGTGATTTTGCGGATTGGTCAGAATCCCGAGCAGATAAAGTAGTTCTTCTGCTGTTCCTACGCCGCCCGGAAAAATAATAATTCCGTGGGCAATGCGAGCAAAAGCCTCCAGACGCTTCTCGATATCCGGCATGATAATGAGCTCATTTACCAGAGGGTTGGGCGGTTCTGCGGCTATAATGGAAGGTTCCGTCAGGCCAATGAAACGACCATCTTTATAACGCTGTTGTGCATGTCCCACAGCTGCACCTTTCATGGGCGCTTCCATTACGCCCGGCCCACAACCGGTGCAGATATTTAGCTCACGCAGTCCTAATTGTGAGCCGACGTTACGGCAATACTGATATTCCACAGAATTGATTGCGTGCCCGCCCCAGCACACCACGATATTGGGCTCTTTGCTCACATGCAACGCGCGGGCATTACGCAGAATAGAGAATACCATGTTGGTAATATGTACAGAATTATCGATGTTGAGCGTCTTCAGGTGCTCTTTATCATTAATCTGGCTATTGACGTAAAGAATATCGCGCAGAACAGCAAACAAATTTGCCTGCAGTGAACGAATCAGGCGGCCATCTACAAACGCCTCTTTAGGCGGATTAACAAGTTCCAGCTTTACACCACGCTCACGACGTAACACATTAATTTCAAAATCTTCAAAAAGTGAGAGTAGTTCCTGACTGTTGTCGGCCAGACGGCCAGAGTTAAGAACAGCAAGAGAGCAGTTACGAAATAATTGGTAAAGATCACTTCTGGCAGAGTGTTTTAAAATGTCAACTTCCAACTGTGACAGAAGATCCATTGAGCCTAACGGACTGATTCGTGTGATCAAAATAGCTCCTTTTTACCCTGACACAATATATAGTATTCGTTTTGAGGGGAACGTAAACCATCTTATAATAAGTCGCGATTACTGACATCAGAATAGCCCGGATGGTGAACAGTTACCAGCATGTTAAATAAACGATAATTATCAATATGTAATGTAAATTTTCTTACAAACCCCGCATCGTTAACTGATACTTCACTCTGAACAGACCTGCGGAGTTTACCGCCTGATAATCAGCCGGTGTTCTTTGGCGTATTATCGGTTTCATGTTTCGCAAACCATCATTAAAGCACAGTGTTTTTTGATACCACTGATATAACTTAGCCGGAGGTAACAAAACTAATGAATCCTGTGGCCATTGCCCTTAAATCTTTCACCGGGCGCTGGTGCCAGCACTGGCAGGAACAATGTGGGCATCTGCCATCGAGCGCTGAACTCTATGGTATCGCTTCCCCTTGTATTGTTGAAAACCGAGTAGATCGGGTTTTGTGGCAGCCGCAACCTTTCGTGCCAGAAGCCGATCTTAATGCAGTAGAGCGCGCGCTTGAAATTCGGATTCAGCCCTCTGTTAGCGCATTCTATACCACGCAGTTTGCAGGAGAAATGTCGGCCAGTTTTGGGCAGCGGGCATTAGTGCTCTCTCAGGTATGGAGCTGGCAGGATTTTAACGCTACTCAGGAAAATCTGATAGGGCATTTGCTCATGAAGCGCTGTCTTAAGCAGTCACCCACCTTATTTATTGCGACGACGAATGAAGAGGCTGAGGTTATCTCAGTTTGTAATATCACTAATGAGGTGATTCTCGAACAGCCGGGTAACAATAAGCGGGCAATTCTGGTTAATTCGCTCGAAAATTTTCTCAATCAGTTAAATCCTGTAATAAATTAAATTCAGAAATAACCTAACATAATGTAAGACTTATCTTACTTTTCGTGTAAGAGATAACTGCGTTTAGGCATAAGGATATTGTACCTATAATTATAAAAATGTTGTAAATCATTAAGTTAAAATGATGTCTTTTTCTTGTCCTATTAGTGGTCTCGTTAATAAATCCGTTAGTGCCTTGTTTGATTAAAATAAAAGGCCAGAATGGTCCTGACAGCAAGGAGGTTTGGGCAGGCATAACATCAGGATGATGTCATTGATGGATGAAGAGGAAAGGTGTCAGGATGACACAAAAAAGCTTCGAAAAGGAAATGGAGATTGTTTAGGGAAGAGCTAAGGACACCTTCAGGAAGAAGAGTGGTAATCGGGCGGGAAGCTGCACAGGCAGGAAGCCACAGGAACATTGGCATGATGCCGATTTCAGGAAAAAAGGAAGTTTTTCAAGGAAGAACAGGGAGCATTGCTATTGCAATGCTCTCTTTTATGGATGCTATCCTCGCCAGAACGCAAAGTAAACACCTCATATAGTCTGCTCTGATTACAATTCCGAATTTACTCTTTTAAATGATTGCCTGATAGTCAAACACTATTGGCAACGGTACGGTTATCAACGGTATATTCTGAGTAGCGTTGCAGAGTAAGCTTATCTGCTATTATGAAAAATCGCTCAGCGAAGAGGTCATGTTGCAGAGATACAGGAAAAAAATGGTTTATATCGGGTAATCTTCCTGTCAGTCTTGTCAGCATAGCAGGAATTTCAATGAAAATTGCTATTGCACCTGATTCGTACAAAGAGAGTTTAACGGCGCTGCAAGTTGCAACCGAAATCGAGGCGGGTTTCCGTGAAATTTTTCCCTGCGCAAACTATGTAAAATTGCCGATTGCTGATGGCGGGGAGGGAACAGTTGAAGCTTTGGTAGCGGCAACGCAAGGGACGATAATTCGTCTGATGGTAACCGGCCCGTTGGGTGAGCCAGTTAATGCTTTTTACGGTCTCTCCGGAGATAAACGTAGTGTTTTTATTGAAATGGCTGCTGCCAGCGGTTTACAGCTGGTGCCCCCGGCCCGGCGTAACCCGCTAATAACTACCAGCCGGGGAACAGGTGAATTAATTCTCAGCGCATTAAATCAGGGGGTCAGGCATATCATTATTGGTATAGGCGGCAGCGCTACTAATGATGGTGGTGCGGGGATGATACAGGCACTGGGCGGCAGACTGCTTAATAATCAGGGGGAACAGATAGCCTATGGTGGTGGTGCATTATCAGATTTGGTGCGTATTGATATGTCGGAGTTTGAACATCGCATAGCCGGTTGCCATGTGGAAGTTGCCTGCGATGTTTCCGGGCCGCTTACAGGGCCTGATGGTGCCTCGTTGCTTTTCGGGTCGCAAAAAGGGGCTAGTCCTGAACAGGTAAAGTGGCTTGAGAATGCACTTGGGCACTACGGAAAAGTAATTCATCGCGATTTGAATATTGAGGTGAATTCACTTAGAGGTGCCGCCGCTGCCGGAGGCATGGGTGCGGCATTGTATGCTTTTTGCCAGGCAGAGTTGCGCCCCGGAGCAGAACTTGTGACGAAAGCTCTGGGCCTGGATACAGAGGTGAAAGACGCTACGCTTGTGATAACCGGAGAAGGGTGTATCGACAGCCAGACTCTTCAGGGCAAAGCCCCCCTGGCGGTGGTCAAAGTAGCAAAACGTTTTAATAAGCCAGTTATTGCTATTGCAGGGAGCCTGACCGATGCCCATATTGTGCATCAATATGGGCTGGATGCGGTATACAGTGTAATTTACAATATTACGACGCTCGAGGATGCGCTGAATAATGCAGCAAAGAATGTCCGGCTGGCGGCCCGAAATATTGCTGCTACTCTTGCCATCGGTCAGCAATTTTAATATCTGGCAGTTGTTTTCGTAGAGTCATCGAGGAATCTGGCCGCCTGGCTTGTTACTTTAACTGTTTCATCAATCAGCTCGAGTAATTCGGGCTTAACGGCATCAATATCGCCAGAAGCATCCAGATTTTTTTCTATTTGCTGACAGAGCTGCTTAAGGCGTACCGCCCCACTGTAACTGCTACTGCCATGAAGCTTATGAATAATCTCTTTTAGAGAAGTTATATCATTATTTTGTATGGCCTCCTCAACCTTAGCCTGCACCTCTGGCAGAAAATCTACCAGCATACGTAACATATCGCGCGCCAAATCAGGTTTATTGGCTGCCTGCCTGAGAGCCACTGACCAGTCCAGTGATTCTGATGGTTGTACGGTATGATGCGGACGAAGGCGAGGGATATATCGAGCCAGTAGCATACTCAGCTTTTGTTCATCAATAGGTTTGGTGAGGTAGTCATCAATGCCTGCTGCGGTCAGTGCATCGTACTGATCCTTAATCGCATGCGCGCTAACCGCGATGATAGGTGTGTTCCGATGATATGGCTGCTCACGAATCATCATGCTGGCACGAATTCCGTCCACCTCCGGCATCTGAATATCCATCAAAATAATATCAGGCTGATATAAGCGGGCCATTCGGACCGCACTCTGTCCACTTTCACAAAGCAGAGGATGAGTTATCTGCTCTTCCAGTAATTCACCAATGAGCCTGAGATTAGCGGGATTATCATCAACAGCCATAACGGTCAGGGGCAGCTTTTTACCATTCAGACTGCTATCGCACTGATGAAAAGGTTGCGAGAGCAGTACCGGAATCAAACGTGACAGTGTCATGGACTTGATAAAACAGGCGGTGGCTCCGGCATTTTTAAGTATTTCTGAGTGCACCAGTGGCTGGCAGGGCAGCAGCATAATTACCGTACTGGACAGGGTTAAAGCATATGACAACTGCTCTAAAAGTTGTTGCAGAGTAACCTCTGTCTCCACCGGTACGCCAATCAACAGATTGTCATAGTGTAGTGGATCTAAATCCGCCAGCCTGGCAGCATGACTGATTTCCACGGGGGAGCCTTTCAGCATAGCAGTTGTTGCTATAGCGACTTTAGCGTTTGCCTCAACGTAGCCAAGGCGCTTGCCATTCATCTGATGAAGTGGCTGCGCATTGCTCAGGGCATTAGGATTCAGGTTTAAGTTAACTTGAAACCAGAATGTTGACCCCTGATTAAGACGACTGTGAAAACCAATTTTACCACCCATCTCTACAACCAGGTGTTGGGTAATTACCAGCCCCAACCCGGTACCGCCGTAACGTCGCGAGGTGCTGCTATCAGCCTGGCGGAATGCCTGGAAAAGCTGTGACTGCTGTTCTTCGGCAATGCCTATGCCAGTGTCGTTTACCTTAATCTCTAATTCGACCTGATGATTGCTCTGGCTGATTTTTTCTACCTGAATGTCGATGTTGCCCCGTTTGGTGAATTTGATCGCGTTGCCCACCAGATTGACAATGACCTGCTGTAATCGCAGCGGGTCACCGATCGTATTGTCTGGCACATCAGGTTGGATGAGCAGCGTTAATTCTAGCTTCTTATCATGAGCAGACTGTGCCATCAGCACAATGACATCATCCAGAAAACTTCGTAGCGAGAAGGGAATGCTTTCCAGTACTAACTTTCCTGCTTCAAGTTTGGAGAAGTCGAGCACATCGCTAATAATGCTCAAAAGATTGTTTGCTGAACGTTCAATAGTATGCAGATAGTCACGTTGAGTGGCGTTCAGCGGCGTTTTTAGTATTTGCCGGGTAAAGCCAATGACGCCATTTAAGGGGGTCCGTAACTCGTGAGACATATTAGCCAGAATCTCGGATTTGATACGTACCGCTTGCTGGGCTCGTTTTTTTGCCAAATCCAGCTCAACATTCTGGATTTCCATCTGATCCAGTGTCTGACGCAGATCAGAAGTGGCCTGATCGACATTCTGTTGCATCTCTTCGTGATAAGCGCTAAGAGACATGGCCATCGCGTTAATACCATTTTTTAACATGTTTAGTTCGCCGGGCATGTCCCCCTCTACACGATTATCCAGCTGTCCGCGGCGGATATGGTCTACCGCATGAACCATATGGCGAATAGGTTCTGTGACCTCACGCATCAGCCGGTAAGCAAATAGCATAGCAATTCCAAGTGAAAGCCCCAGCATGAGCAGAGAGATAAGTACTTCTTTATATTGCTGTAACCATACTGGTTGCAGATCGAGCTGCATTGCTACGTAGCCGATCGGACGACGGGGAGAGCTAACATCCCTGGTGTTTGACAGATTACTATAACGCTCAGAAATGATTGGCATGCGTAAAACTATCGAGCTGTCCAGATACTGATAAGTCAGCTTGTCAGGAATCGAGCTATTGGCTGCTAACTGCAACAAATCGCGTGCAACGGGATAGTTTGAAGTGACTATAAGTTGATTGTGGTCATCAAACATTGCAATCGCCCGGATAATATCAGAATGGTGGCGATGTAGCATATCGATTAGTTGACGAATAACCAGGTTACGGTTTTGAAGTGCCATACCATATTTACTGAATATTGCCAGTGGTTTAATGATCTGAACTCCCTCGCTAACTACCCGATCGCGTAGTTCATTGTAGCGATGCATAATCGAAGAAGGTACTGAGTAACAGGCCTATAAGTAATATTGGTGCCAGTATCAAAACCATCATCCGGACCCGCAGGCTGTATTTAGTCATAATTTTCCATTCACTGGCGTATACCTTTTGGACGCCCGACTCGATCAATTCAACATGCATTCATCACAATGCCTGGGTCTGATCTGATTTCTGCCCGTAAATCGTGTACCTTGTTACTCTCTCATTCGGTCGTTTATGAGAACTTAAGTTTCCGCTAAGTAAGCAGGCAATTAGTGCGATGTTATCTATTAATTTTGTTAAAAATTGTCACAGGATGGCAATAAATGTGAAAACTGAGAGAAAATAATAACAAGATGGCGAATTTCTACTTTGCAAAACGACGCAATCCAGCTCGTTCAAAAGCGACAGTAACGATTAGTGGGCTGGATCATTTTGGACAGGGGGTTGCGCGTTATCAGGGCAAAACGCTTTTCGTTGCAGGGGCTCTACCGGGAGAAGAGGTCGATGTACTCATCTGCGAAGAGAAAAAACAGTATATCCGTGGTTCAGTGGAGCAGATTCGGATAGTCTCAGCCGAGAGGCAGACACCGCGCTGCCCGCATTTTGGTGTTTGTGGCGGGTGCCAGCAACAGCATGCATCAGTGGTATTACAGCAACAAAGTAAAGCTAATGCTCTGAGCCATATGCTGACAAGTGCGTTGGGAGAGGCTGTTCCAGCGCCTTCAATTGTTGCTACTCAGGCCTGGGGCTATCGCCGTCGGGCACGTTTTGGGCTCCGGTTTGATAATCGTCTGCGTCAGCTACAAATGGGATTTCGCAAAGTCGCCAGCCATGATTTGGTTAACATCAGCCATTGCCCGGTTCTGGAACCTGAGCTTGAGATGCTCATCCAGCCCCTCCGTCAGTGTCTATGTACATTAAAAACGGTGAGCCGTCCTGGCCATGTTGAGTTGGTTCTGGCCGACAACGGACCGGTAGTGTTGATACGTCACCAGGGCGAGCTATGTGTAAGTGATCAGCAGAAACTGCAACAGTTTGCGCAGAAATATCAGGTGTCACTGTGGCTAACAGCAGATAGTGTGACGCTTGTACATCATAGTGGGGAGAAACCCCTGTACTCTGTTGACGGTCTCAGACTGCATTTTGGTGCAAGGGATTTTATTCAGGTAAACCGTACTCTCAACCAGCTTATGATCTCTCAGGCAATCGAGTGGTTATCTGTAAAGCCTGATGACAACGTACTGGATCTCTATTGTGGCATGGGGAATTTTACCCTGCCTCTTGCTCGTCGGGCACAGCATGTCACGGGTATTGAGGGAGTTACTGAACAGGTGGCAGGAGCTAACGCTAATGCGCAGCATAACAATCTGCTAAACACAGAGTTTTTTTTGCACGATCTGGATAAACCAGTCATTAATGAACCCTGGTCCCGCCGTGTCTATAGTAAAATATTGCTTGACCCGTCACGGTCGGGTGCGGCGGCGGTAATACCGCTGATTGCAAAGTTTGGCCCACAGTTTGTTCTCTACGTCTCCTGCAACCCGGCAACGCTTGCGCGGGACAGCCGGGCCCTGTTAACCGCAGGATACAAACCACAACGGGTCGCCATGCTCGATATGTTTCCGCACACTGGTCATCTCGAATCCATGGTGTTGTTTAGTCACAAATAGTATACAAAACAGGAGCCCGGAGGGGATATGGTTGCGGTAAGAGGCGCGCACATGAATACCGCTGGCAAATTTGGAGTCGACCAGTGGGTCATGAGCCTTGGTATTGCCAGTGCAGAAACAGGTAAACGCCTGGCTGAAACATGGCATTACTGCCAGGCTACAACCCGTGGCCATCACGATAGCGATGTACTGCTGTGGCGTGGCGTAGAAATGGTTGAAATCCTCTTAACGTTTAGTATGGACAGTGACAGCTTGCAGGCTGCCATGCTATTCCCTCTGGCCAATGCCAATGTAGCCAGTGAAGAAAAATTGCAGGAACACTTTGGCAAAGCGATTACCTCATTGATACATGGTGTGAGGGAAATGGACGCTATTCGTCAGCTTATGGCGGTACATACCGACTCTGCCACTACGGGTCAGGTAGATAACGTGCGCCGGATGTTACTGGCAATGGTTGAAGATTTTCGTTGTGTTGTCATCAAGCTGGCAGAGCGTGTTGCTCATTTGCGTGAAGTAAAACAGGCATCGGAAGATGAGCGGGTACTGGTTGCCAAAGAGTGTCTTCATATCTATGCGCCATTGGCAAATCGTCTTGGTATAGGTCAGCTCAAATGGGAAATGGAGGATTACTGCTTCCGTTATCTGCATCCTGATGAGTATCAGCAGATTGCTGTATTACTTCATGAGCGTCGTATTGATCGTCAGCAGTATATAGAAGCTTTCGTTGAAACACTCCGTGGGGAGATAAAGCGTGAAGGAGTCAATGCCGAGGTTTATGGCCGTCCAAAGCATATCTACAGTATCTGGCGCAAGATGCAGAAGAAATCGCTGTCATTCGATGAACTCTATGATGTGCGTGCAGTGCGAATCGTGGCTGAGCGCTTGCAGGATTGCTATGCGGCCCTGGGTATTGTACACACGCTCTGGCGTCATTTACCCGGTGAGTTTGATGACTATGTGGCAAACCCTAAACCTAATGGTTATCAGTCAATACATTCTGTCGTTCTTGGACCGCAGGGAAAAACGGTTGAGGTTCAGATTCGTACACGACAGATGCATGAAGATGCGGAGCTGGGAGTAGCAGCGCACTGGAAATATAAAGAGGGTGGCCATATACGTAATGTAACAGGCCATGAAGAGCGGATTGCCTGGCTGCGAAAACTCATCACCTGGCAGGAAGAGATGGTGGATTCAGGGGAAATGCTTGATGAAGTACGCAGTCAGGTTTTTGATGACAGAGTATATGTTTTCACGCCTAAAGGCGATGTTATCGATCTGCCCTCAGGCTCAACTCCGCTTGATTTCGCGTATCACATCCACAGTGACATTGGCCACTGCTGCATCGGTGCCAAAATCA
This sequence comes from uncultured Enterobacteriaceae bacterium, assembly GCA_936920625.1. Lineage (GTDB taxonomy): Bacteria > Pseudomonadota > Gammaproteobacteria > Enterobacterales > Enterobacteriaceae > Izhakiella. The sequence continues at coordinate 142,719 of CAKZHC010000011.1, read as the reverse complement.
GCGGCCGCATTGTTCCATTTACTTACCAGTTGCAGATGGGAGACCAGATCGAAATCATCACCCAAAAGCAGCCTAATCCTAGTCATGACTGGCTTAACCCTAATCTCGGTTACATTACCACCAGCCGTGCCCGCTCAAAAATACATCACTGGTTTCGCAGGCAGGATCGTGACAAGAACATAGCTTCCGGCCGGCAAATCCTCGATAACGAGCTGGAGCAACTCAACATTACTCTGCGCGAGGCAGAGCGACTGCTTTTGGCACGTTATAACGTGAATTCGCTCGAGGAGCTGCTGGCAGGTATTGGCGGCGGAGATATCCGGGCCAACCAGCTCTTTAACTACCTTCAGTCAAAATTCCATAAACCCAGTGCTGATGACGAAGATCGCGAAGCGTTACGTCAGTTATCGCAAAAAAGTCAGCCGAATGTTGCCGACGAGCGAGCCAGTGGACGTGTAGTGATAGAAGGCGTTGGTAATCTGATGCATTATATTGCACGTTGTTGCCAGCCTATTCCCGGTGATAAGATTTTTGGTTTTATCACCCAGGGCCGTGGAATCTCTATTCATCGCAGCGACTGCGAACAATTATCTGAACTCATCGCTAATGCACCGGAACGTATTGTCGACGCAGTCTGGGGAGAGCACTACTCCAGCGGATTTTCTTTGGTGATACGCATTGTTGCTAATGATCGTAGTGGATTATTACGTGATATCACTACGCTGCTGGCAAATGAAAAGATCAATGTACTGGGGCTCTCGAGCCGCAGTGATACTAAAAAGCAGTTAGCCACGATTGATATGGAGATTGAAATCTATAATCACCAGGCCCTTGGAAGAGTGCTGACGCGGCTAAGGCAGGTTACCGATATCATTGAGGCAAAGCGCCTGCACTAAACACAGTCTGTAGCGCGTAAGAGTTAATAAAAAAGTAATAAATTCAAGGTATCATATTGATATAAATACTATTTAATCCAGCTTAATCGATGTTTACTGCCGCTCTATGATTTCAAGTGAGATTACGTGATGTCAGCAACGCTATTGGGGTTAAACGTCACGTTATGCTTACCCTGACTCAACAATATCAACCAGGAACCCGTTATGTTACCCATTGAACGCCTTCTCGCCATCGTGCAAACCCTGCGCTCGCCAGAGCGGGGCTGCCCATGGGATTGCCAGCAGACATTCGACTCTATTGCACCCCACACATTAGAGGAAACTTACGAGGTGCTGGATGCGATACAGCGGGAAGACATCGACGATCTGCGCGCAGAACTGGGAGATTTATTGTTCCAGATACTCTTTTTTGCACAAATAGCAAAAGAACAGCAGCAGTTTGACTTCTATGCAGTCTGTGATGCCATCAGTGATAAGCTTGTCCGGCGCCATCCACACATTTTTAATGGCGGTGAGGCTACTACCCCGGAACAGGTAGCGGACAACTGGGAAAAGATTAAAACGACTGAACGTGCACAAAAAGGGCAACACTCTGCGCTGGATGATATTCCGTTATCATTGCCGGCACTAATGCGAGCCCAAAAAATTCAGCAGCGGTGTCGTCACAGGGGATTTGACTGGCAGACAGTTGAACCTGTGCTGGAAAAGGTCCATGAGGAGATTAATGAAGTCATTTTTGAGGCTAATCAGGAAATTCGCGACCAGCAAAAGCTGGAAGAAGAAGTAGGAGACCTGCTTTTTGCTACCGTAAATTTTGCCCGTCATCTGGAGGTCAATGCGGAAATGGCATTGCAGCGGGCCAGTAATAAGTTCGAACGACGTTTCCGTCAGGTGGAAGAGATCATTAATACTCAGGGTAAAACGTTATCAGATGCAACGTTTGAGGAAATGGAGAACGCCTGGCAGCAGGTAAAATCAAGTGAATAAAACTGATTTGGGTTAAATAACATGATTCAACTCCCCACCAGGCGGGCTTATCTGCTGGCAGTGGAGCAAGATGCAATATAAGGATAAATTGTGGCCGTACTAAGATTAGGGTATACTGTTTTCCCGTCCTGGTTATTTCACTGTCTTTAAATCTAAACTGTCAGGTTCAGCATGACAACAAACTATATTTTTGTGACCGGCGGGGTTGTTTCCTCACTCGGCAAAGGCATTGCCGCTGCTTCTCTTGCTGCTATTCTTGAAGCACGTGGCCTGAGCGTCACTATCATAAAACTCGATCCCTATATTAATGTTGACCCCGGAACGATGAGCCCGACTCAGCATGGGGAAGTTTTTGTAACAGATGATGGTGCGGAAACTGACTTAGATCTGGGACATTATGAGCGTTTCATTCGTACCAGGATGACCCGCTGTAACAATTTCACCAGCGGCCGGGTCTACTCTGATGTTTTGCGTAAAGAGCGTCGAGGTGATTATCTCGGAGCCACTATTCAGGTTATCCCACATATTACCAATGCTATCAAAGAACGTATCATTGAAGGTGGAAGCGGCTATGATCTGGTGCTGGTGGAAGTGGGTGGCACGGTAGGGGATATTGAATCGCTGCCGTTTCTTGAAGCTATTCGCCAGATGGCAGCAGACGTTGGCCGTGAGCACACGCTTTACATGCATTTGACGCTGGTCCCCTATCTGGCTGCGGCGGGAGAGGTCAAAACCAAGCCTACTCAGCACTCCGTTAAGGAGCTGCTCTCAATTGGTATTCAGCCAGATGTACTTATCTGCCGATCTGACCATGCTGTTCCAGACAATGAGCGGGCAAAAATTGCACTATTCTGCAACGTTCCTGAAAAAGCAGTCATCTCGCTAAAAGACGTCGATTCGATTTATAAAATTCCCGGACTGCTGAAAGCGCAAGGGCTGGACGACTATATCTGCCAGCGGTTTAGTCTGAACATACCGCCAGCTGACCTGATGGAGTGGGAACAGGTAATCTATGAAGAAGCTAATCCAAATGGTGAAATCACCGTTGCACTGGTAGGTAAATACGTCGAGCTGCCTGACGCCTATAAATCAGTAATCGAAGCGCTAAAACATGGTGGCCTTAAAAATCGTACCACGGTAAATATCAAACTTATCGGTTCTCAGGAAGTGGAAACCCGTGGTGAGGAGGTGTTCAAAGGTGCAGATGCTATTCTGGTGCCGGGAGGCTTTGGTTACCGTGGTGTTGAAGGGATGATCATGACGGTAAAATATGCGCGGGAAAATAAAATACCTTTTTTTGGAATCTGCCTCGGAATGCAGGTCGCGGTAATAGAATTTGCCCGCCATTGTGCAGGTATGACCGGTGCGAACTCCACTGAGTTTATGTCAGACTGTAAATATCCCGTGGTAGCACTGGTTACCGAATGGCGCGATGAGCATGGTAATATCGAATCTCGTTGCGGCCAGAGTGACCTGGGTGGCACGATGCGCCTTGGTAGCCAGCAGTGTCAGCTGGTTCACGGCAGTAATGTTCGCCAGCTCTATGGCCGTGACGTCATTAATGAGCGACATCGTCATCGTTACGAAGTTAACAATTTGCTACTCAAACCTATCGAAGACGCGGGATTACGGGTTGCCGGGCGTTCCGGTGACAGGCAGCTTGTGGAGATTATCGAATATCCGCAACACCCATGGTTCATTGCCTGCCAGTTTCACCCCGAATTTATCTCAACACCGCGTGACGGGCATCCACTATTCACCGGATTTGTAAAAGCTGCAAGTGAGCATCAAAAACAGCAGATGAAATAATTTAAAATGAGTGTGAATCCGCACATCTATCGCGTGTCGTCTTCTCTATCTAAAGCTGATTATCGCAACATGCCTTCGTTTGTCGGTATGGCAAAAAATTACGCTTAACTTGTATTGAGGAAAATATGATGTCCAAAATCATAAAAGTCATTGGTCGCGAAATTATCGATTCCCGTGGTAATCCAACCGTGGAAGCCGAAGTGCACCTCGAAGGGGGATTTGTTGGCCTGGCAGCTGCGCCTTCTGGTGCTTCCACTGGTTCTCGTGAAGCACTCGAATTGCGCGATGGGGACAAAACACGTTTCCTGGGCAAGGGGGTGACTAAGGCGGTGGCTGCCGTTAATGGCCCTATCGCTGAATCGATTGCAGGTTTTGATGCTAAGGATCAGGCGAATATCGATAAGATCATGATTAGGGAGGATGGAACGGAGAATAAATCCAAGTTTGGTGCTAATGCCATTCTGGCGGTTTCTCTGGCGGCAGCCAAAGCAGCAGCAGCCTCCAAAGGTATGCCACTATATGAGCATATTGCTGAACTCAATGGAACACCGGGCACATTCTCTATGCCACTACCGATGATGAATATTATTAATGGTGGTGAACATGCTGATAATAACGTTGATATTCAGGAATTCATGATTCAGCCGGTTGGTGCGAAAACCATTAAAGAAGCTATCCGGATGGGCTCTGAAGTATTTCATCATCTGGCAGGAGTCCTCAAAGCCAAAGGAATGAGCGTTGCGGTGGGGGACGAAGGGGGCTATGCACCAAACCTAAGCTCTAACGCTGAAGCGCTGACTGTTATAGCCGAGGCGGTAGCGGCGGCAGGCTATCAGCTAGGCCAGGATATTACGCTGGCGATGGATTGTGCGGCTTCAGAATTCTGCAAAGAGGGTCAATACGTGCTGGCGGGTGAAGGTAATAAAGCCTTCACTTCCGAAGAATTCACCCACTTTCTTGAAGATCTGACCAAAAAATATCCCATTGTCTCTATCGAGGATGGTCTGGATGAGTCTGACTGGAGCGGTTTTGCCTATCAAACAAAAGTGCTGGGCGATAAGATGCAGCTGGTGGGTGACGATCTGTTCGTTACTAACACCAAAATATTGCAACAGGGAATCGAAAAAGGGATAGCGAACTCTATTCTTATCAAATTTAATCAAATTGGCACGCTCAGTGAGACACTGGCGGCGATAAAAATGGCGAAAAAAGCAGGTTACACCACTGTAATATCTCATCGTTCTGGTGAAACTGAAGATGCTACTATCGCTGATCTGGCAGTGGGTACAGCGGCAGGTCAGATCAAAACGGGGTCAATGAGCCGTTCTGATCGGGTGGCTAAATATAACCAGTTGATCCGCATTGAAGAAGTGCTTGGTCATAAAGCGCCCTTTAATGGTATTAAAGAGGTAAAAGGTCGGGTCTGAATTGCAGAGCGCTGCACATGTGTATATGTGTGCAGCCCGTCTGCGGGCACTGCCGAATAAAATGCGGTATTATGTGGAATGAGACCAGCAGTCAAAACACGTTAATCCCGGATCTCAGATGGTTTTTTTGCAGTGATATTACTCAATATTTTGTGGCACAGTACCTTGGCGCATTATCCACAGTTGTGAAAGCTGTTGTCATAGCTGATCACCGGACTGGTTTTTAATTTAAGCCTGTGAGTATTGTTTTAGCCAGCAGGACCTATGCAGAACAACATTGCCGAAATCAGTGTGAACATTAGTTCAGTGAGGAAGCATGGACTATCCAGTAAATGAAATGTTTCAGACAATTCAGGGTGAGGGGGTTTATACCGGGGTACCCTCTGTCTTTATCCGAATGCAGGGATGTCCTGTAGGTTGTAGCTGGTGTGATACGAAATACACTTGGGATAAAATGCCCGAGTGGCAGAGATCGCTGGAAAATATTATTGTGAAAACCGCACCAGATAATACATGGTGCAGCGCAGATGAAACAGCGTTATCACAGGCGCCAGCCGGGCAGAGCTGGACGGCCCGTCACGTGGTAATTACTGGCGGTGAACCCTGTATTTATGATCTGCGTCCATTAACTGAGGCGCTGGAAGCAGCGGGTTTTCACTGCCAGATTGAAACCAGTGGTACGCATCTCATTCTTTGCAGTGACCACACTTGGGTGACGCTCTCGGCGAAGGTGAATATGCGTGGTGGTTATAAGGTGCTGCCTCAGGCGCTCGTGCGTGCGGATGAGCTAAAACATCCGGTAGCACGAGAGCGTGACATTGAGGCACTTGATGCCTTGCTGGCTTTACTGAAGGATGATAAAAAGCGACTCATAGCTTTGCAGCCTGTTAGCCAGGGAGCTAGTGCCACGGCGCTTTGTATCGAAACCTGTATTGCTCGTAACTGGAGATTATCACTTCAGACCCATAAGTATATTAATATCCCCTGAGGCATAGTAGAGAGCTCCATATGCTGGGTGATGTTACTATTAACTGGTGAGCGCTATTCACCGCGGTAAATACAACCGGCTGTGCAGGTTTCCTGGACAATAACACTGGTCAATAGGGGGGTAACTGGTTTCATATGCTGCCATATCCATCTGGCCAGTACCTCACTGGTGGGATTTTCCAGACCGGGTATATCGTTAAGATAGTTATGGTCAAGCTGATCATGAAGCGGCTGGAATGCCGTCTTGAGCTCAGCGAAATCCATCACCCAGCCTGTATCAGGATTAATTTCTCCAGTCACTTCAAGCCGAATCAGAAACGAGTGTCCATGAAGACGACCACATTTATGGCCTTGAGGCACATGGGGTAAACGATGGGCGGCTTCGAACTGGAACTCTTTAAACAACGTCGTGACCACGGAACAGTATCTCCTTAAATGAAACGGCGCGAGTCTACCTTACACCGGAATTTTTCGCAGCTAAAACTTAAAGTAGTTCGTATCAATAGAAATATTAATGTACAGGTTATTAATTATTGCTAACCCTTATTTAGCAGGTTATAAGGGCTGCCGTTAACCTACGTCAATCGAAGTCACTGAATGACGGAAAATCGCACAATATGACAACTCAGGCCCCTCCCGGCTCACTGCTGCCTCTTAGTCCGCAACAACTCGCAAAGTTACAGGCGGCTACCAGTGATCTCTCGCTCGCCCAGCTTGCCTGGGTTTCCGGCTATTTTTGGGGAATGGTCAATCAGACGCCTGATAGCCTGAGTCAGACAGTCGACAGCACCGATTCACTCCCGGCCGGGGTGTCGTTGGTAACAGTGCTAGCCGCCTCTCAAACCGGCAATGCGCGCCGTGTGGCTGAACAATTGCGGGACGACTTGCAGGCAGCACAACTTAATGTAAAGCTGATTAACGCGGCAGACTATAAATTTAAACAAATCGGACAAGAAAAACTGTTAATAGTTATTACTTCTACTCAGGTGGAGGGAGACCCTCCTGAAGAGGCAGTGGCCCTATATAAATTTCTGATGTCGAAAAAAGCCCCAAAGATGGAAAACAGTGCTTTTGCTGTATTTGGTTTAGGGGACACATCATATCCTTTTTTCAGTAAGACAGGTAAGGATTTTGATCAGCGTCTGGCTGAGCTGGGTGCTGAACGTCTGCTCGAAAGGGTAGATGCCGATGTTGAATATGCTTCTCTTGCGGCACGCTGGCGCGAGCAACTTGTTGGGTTACTCAGAGCGAGGTTAGCCGCAAACACTCAGGAATTAACCCCCGCTATTGCAACTGGCATTCTTAACCGGGCATTGCCTGCTGAATACAGCAAAGTAACTCCCCTTACTGCCAGTATTGCTGCAAATCAGAAGATTACTGGCCGTGGCTCTGATAAAGACGTGCGCCATATTGAAATCGATCTTGGCAACTCCGGTTTGCGTTATCAGCCCGGAGACGCGCTCGGCGTGTGGTATGAGAATGATACAGATTTAGTGGCGGAGGTAATTGAACTGGCAGGGCTCACGGGAGATGAACTGGTTGAAACCGGGCAGAAAACGCTGCCGCTTAGTCAGGCGCTGTGCCACCATTTCGAACTCACAGTCAACACGCCACAGATAGTTGAACAGTATGCCAAACTCTCTGACAGCCAGATATTACAGCAATGCACAGCAGAGAGAGGAGGATTGCAGCAATATGCTAAACAGATGCCGATTGTTGATATGTTCCGCGCGGCGCCCGCGAAACTCGAGCCGCAGCAGTTAACTGCAATGCTGCGTCCTCTCACTCCGCGCCTCTACTCGATTGCATCGTCGCAGGCTGAGACAGACAACGAAGTGCATATAACAGTAGGGGTTGTTCGCTACGAGGTTGAGGGGCGGGCGCGTGCAGGCGGCGCTTCCAGCTATCTTGCCTATCGCCTCGAAGAAGAGGGCAGCATTCGTATCTTTATTGAGCATAACGATAATTTCCGTTTACCCGCAGATTCTGACGCACCGATCATTATGATAGGTCCGGGGACAGGTGTTGCGCCATTCAGGGCCTTTATGCAGCAACGTGATAATGAGGGGGCCACAGGGAAAAACTGGCTATTCTTTGGCAATCCGCATTTCACAGAAGATTTCCTTTATCAGACTGAATGGCAGCGTTATGTGCAGGCGGGCTTACTCACTAACATAGACCTGGCCTGGTCACGGGATCAGCAAAATAAGGTTTATGTACAGGATAAACTCCGCGAAAAGGGTGCTGAAATTTGGCGCTGGATAGAGCAGGGTGCACATATTTACGTCTGTGGTGATGCTAACCATATGGCTAAGGATGTGGAGCAGGCTCTGTTACAGGTGGTGGCTAAACATGGCGCAATGGATATTGACAGCGCCGATGAATTTTTAAGCGAACTACGTGTTGAACGCCGTTATCAGCGTGATGTCTATTGAGTGCTCTGACGAGCCTGACACAGGAAAAATTGATGAGCTATAAACACCCAGGGCCTTTAATTGTCGATGGTCCATTGACTGATGCAGAACGTCTTAAACAAGAGAGCAACTATCTGCGAGGCACTATTACAGACGACCTCAAAGATGGTCTGACTGGTGGTTTTAATGGTGATAATTTTCTGCTGATTCGTTTCCACGGGATGTATCAACAGGATGATCGTGATATTCGTGCTGAACGCCTGGAGCAGAAACTGGAGCCACTTCATGCCATGATGCTGCGTTGCCGTCTGCCGGGCGGGGTTATCTCGCCACAACAATGGCTGGCTATCGATAATTTTGCTAGCAAGAACACTCTTTATGGCAGTATACGCCTGACGAATCGTCAGACTTTTCAGTTTCACGGTATTTTGAAAAAGAATGTCAAACCTGGGCATCAGATGCTGCATGAAGTGGGGCTGGATGCGCTTGCTACAGCTAATGATGTAAACCGTAATGTTCTTTGCACCTCCAATCCGGTTGAATCAGCGGTCCATCAGGAGGCTTACGAATGGGCAAAAAAAATCTCAAACCATTTGCTGCCTCAGACTCGCGCTTACGCCAAAATCTGGCTGGACCAGCAGAAAGTAGCCACCACAGATAAGGAGCCGATACTGGGCACAACGTATCTGCCACGTAAATTCAAAACTACAGTGGTGGTGCCTCCCCATAATGACGTAGACCTGCACGCTAACGATATGAACTTCGTGGCTATCGCAGAGAACGGCAAGCTAATCGGTTTTAATCTGCTGGTGGGGGGGGACTCTCAATAGAGCATGGCAATAAGGCCACTTGGGCTAGGACTGCCAGTGAGTTTGGTTTCCTGCCGTTAGACAAAACGCTCGATGTTGCCGAGGCAGTGGTAACCACCCAGCGCGACTGGGGCAATCGTACCGATCGTAAAAACGCTAAAACGAAATATACGTTGGAGCGGGTCGGCATCGGGGCGTTTAAAGCAGAAGTAGAAAAACGTGCTGGCCTGACTTTTCAGCCTGCACGTCCCTGTCAGTTCACCACTCGTGGTGACCGTTTTGGCTGGGTAAAAGGGATTGATAACAAATGGCATCTGACGCTATTCATCGAAAACGGGCGTCTGCTGGATTATCCAGAGCGTCCGCTTAAAACGGGAATTGCTGAAATTGCTCGAGTGCATCAGGGAGATTTCCGCCTCACTGCCAATCAGAACTTGATTGTTGCGGGGGTGCTGGAATCAGAAAAAGAGAAAATCGAGCAGATTGCCCGCAAGCACGCACTTATGGAAAGTGTAACTCGACAGCGTGAAAACTCGATGGCTTGTGTGTCGTTCCCCACGTGTCCGCTGGCGATGGCAGAAGCAGAACGTATTCTGCCAGAATTGGTTTCACAGGTTGAAGCGAGCATGCAGAAACACGGTGTAGGCGATGAGTACATTGTACTGCGGGTCACGGGGTGCCCTAATGGCTGCGGACGAGCATTGCTGGCAGAAATTGGTTTGATAGGGAAAGCCCCCGGACGTTACAACCTCTATTTTGGCGGTAACCGTATTGGTACGCGTATTCCGCGCATGTACTGTGAAAATATTACATTGGAAGAAATTATCACAATTATCGATCAGCTGGTTGAACGCTGGGCTAAAGAGCGTCAGGAGGACGAGGGGTTTGGTGATTTTACCATTCGTATGGGTATTGTGAGGCCAGTTATTGACTCCCCCCGTGATTTTTGGCAATAGTGAGGAAGATGTGCCATGGCATTAGCGGTACTCAACAATTTGCATGCACTATCCAATGTGGAGCGTGTAATGGTATTAGCCCGGATAAATAATGATCTGGATCGAATGAGTGCTCAGGAGCGTGTAAGCTGGTCATTAGAGAATTTGCCGGGAGCCTTTGTGCTTTCCTCCAGCTTCGGCATCCAGGCTGCCGTTAGTTTGCATCTGGTGGTTCAACAAAAGCCAGATATTCCGGTTATTCTGGTAGATACTGGTTATCTTTTCACGCAAACCTATCAATTTATAGATACGTTAACGCATAAATTAAACCTCAATTTACAGGTATTTCGCTCCGAAACCTCACCTGCCTGGCAGGAGGCGCGCTATGGTAAATTGTGGGAGCAAGGCGTGCAGGGCATAGAGTTTTATAATCAAATCAATAAAGTAGAACCAATGAACCGGGCGTTAAAGACGCTGCGGGCAGGTACCTGGTTTGCTGGTTTGCGCCGTAAACAGTCAGAGAGTCGACGTAATCTTCCAGTGCTGGCTGTCAGGAGTGGTGTTTGTAAAGTGTTGCCGATCATTGACTGGAGCGACAGCCAGATTGAAACTTACCTGCGGGAGCACAGTTTAAGCTTTCACCCTCTGTGGGATGAGGGTTATGTGTCTGTTGGTGACACACACACTACAAGTAAACTTAAACCTGGCATGTCAGCTGAGGAGACCCGTTTTTTTGGCCTCAAACGTGAGTGCGGGCTGCATGAATAATCATCGCTCGCGCTACACCTGAAAGCAATTTAACGAACCCTGCCAATTTTCATCATTTCTGATTCAGACGGATGTTATCTGGCCAGGATGCCGTTATACCATGTCATTGTCTGTTTTTAACCACGTCAGTACTGTCACTATTTCTATCAAAAAAGTTGTCTGTCTTTATCATTATTTGTGTAATAAGATCTCAGAGAAATATTTTAGCATAACGGTAATATATACACTTTACCTCAATAACTGTTTCTGATGGGAGGAAATCGGCATTAGTGATATTTTACTTAAAATCATTATTTATTCTGTCTGTCCTCTGAGAATTACCTTAAAGGCCATAGATAATATAGTGACATCACTGCTTGTAGTAGCTACTCATGCCCATTTGATATTAGTCATTTCGCTTTTAATTTTTTATGAATAATTTTATTATAGTTTTTGTGACCTGACATACGGTAACGGAAAATTGTTAAGGCTAATATGCGTCAGTCAGTATACAGCTTAATCTTTTCAGGACACATTTAAACAAAATTAGATTCAGAGAGGGACTTCATGACGAATAATATGCACGCAAATAGCAGCTTTATTACAATAATATCTTGTCTGTCTGATGCATTTTCTAGATTAGTCAGCGGGGTGAACACCAGTTCCGAAATTCTGCATACACATCTTTCCTGCAATAAATTTTATCAGTCCAAAACTCGTGATGATCTAAAAAATAACTGTTATGAAGTTCATTCGTCTCTTTTCAAGAACGAGACAGTTATAGCGTATTTTTCAAAATCAGGATGAGCATATTTTACTAATTTATTTACAGAGTAGAGAATGCCTAAACCTGATTCTGTTAAAATGGTTTATCATTTCACTGTGCAAAAAAATCATTTTATAATAAAAATAAAATGTTTATTAAAGCCTGCTACTCATACTATCGATTTTACAGAGTTTGGTGGAAAAGTTGACCAGCATCAATTCTGCTATGCCGGTTTGTCTGTCTTATGAATTTGAGCCCCACCCGGGCAGGACAAGTAGCAAGCGCTAATTACGGTATAAGTTACACTCGAAATAACTAACTATTACAGATATTTTACTTGTAATAGCTGGTCTGGAGGGCTGCCAGTATCTGCTTTGCCTGCATCTGGTTGTCTGCAAACGTTAATCAAAATTACTAAAGGAATAATATGAAGGATGTCGTACAGCAAGACACTATAGTTCCTGAAATTCTGGTTTCTGTCTTTAATCTTTTTTCTGAACCGATCATAATAGCCAGCGCAGATACAAAAGTTTTGTATGCAAACCAGCCTGCTGCAAGGCATGTCGGGCTCGAAATGCCTGAAGATTTGATAGGAAAATTTTACGATGAGATTCAATTAAGTCTGATTCTGAAGAAAAGTAAACTTTTTTAACTATTCATCGAGTCTGATATATGCCAGAATAGCGAATATGCTGATGAGTTGGAAATATATACTGCATATTCGCTCACAAATCCAGTAGTTAATTGATTAACATAAAAATCATTAGTAAATCTGGTGATTTTCATAAATGTTAATCTGGCCGGATTATGTTTATATTGTCATTGTAATCCAGTGATAAAGAATGTCTTTGAATATTTATCCCCTCCTCACTGAATAAAAAAATTAATAAATATCTATTTGTACAAAAATTATGGCTATGTTCATCTGTACTTATATTTTTTAAAGTTATTATGATTCAGTATGTTTGATAATTTGGTCACAATACCAGCCAATAAAATATAACGGTCAGGCTGAATCATCGTGTGATTTCTTAGCAGATGCACTAATATGCTCTTTTTGGAGCCTTTGGCAGCACCTGCGGACAAAAAAACCAAAGAGCTTTGTTGTTTAGAGGACGGGTTAATCTGTATCCAAAGAGGAGCACTCTAAGTAACAATCTGTGCTTACAAATAGAGTAATCGTTTATGCACTTTCAGGTGGAGAGAGGGTCAAACTTGCTGAATTCCGTTATTCCATTTAGTAAATTATCATGCCTATTAGTAATTTCAAATGAATGAAGCAGGTGACCTATAGTCATAGTCGCTTCTCTTTCTAATGCTACTTTGAACAGGACCATTATGTGGATTACCTTCCTCTGTTTGCAGACATTCGTGGCCAGCCCGTACTGGTAGTAGGTGGTGGTGATGTTGCAGCACGTAAAATCGCCTTATTGCGTCGGGTAGAGGTCGTATCGCCGTACCTGTGTGAGCAACTGGCCGAGCTTGTGGGTAAGCAACAGCTGATCTGGCGGGCTCAGCATTTCACAGAGGATCTCCTGGACAACGTGTTGCTGGTTATTGCTGCGACTAATGACAGTGAGCTCAACCACAAGGTATCTGATACGGCCAGAGCGCGACATTGTCTGGTCAATGTAGTGGATGATCAGGCCAGCTGTAGTTTTATTTTTCCTTCGATTGTAGATCGTTCTCCACTGGTAGTGGCTATCTCATCCGGGGGAACGGCGCCAGTTTTGACCCGCTTACTACGTGAAAAACTGGAGGCACTGCTGCCAGCAGCATTAGGGCAAATGGCAACACTGGCTGGTGAGTGGCGTGAAAAAGTGAAACAACGTTTCAGAAAAATAGCTGAACGTCGAAGGTTTTGGGAGTCGGCCTTCAACGGTCTGTTTGCCAGTCAGGTAGCCAGTGGTAATCCCGACGCAGCACGACAGGCCCTCGAAGCGCAGTTAGCCATGCCGGACGTCAGACAGGGTGAAATCACACTGGTTGGGGCCGGCCCTGGTGACCCTGGCTTGTTGACGTTGCATGCTTTACAGGCAATGCAGCAGGCGGATGTTGTACTTTATGATCACCTGGTAAGCGTAGAGGTTCTGGACCTTGTTCGCCGCGATGCCGAGCGTATTTGTGTCGGTAAACGCGCCGGGGCACATCATGTGGCCCAGCAGGAGACCAACCGTTTGCTGGTGATGCTGGCGCGTCAGGGGAAACGGGTGGTGAGGCTAAAAGGCGGTGACCCCTTTATCTTTGGTCGTGGAGGTGAAGAGCTGCAAGTGGCAGCAGCAGCCGGTATTCCATTTCAGGTGGTGCCGGGTGTTACTGCTGCGACTGGGGCGGCGGCTTATGCTGGAATCACACTCACACATCGGGATTATTCTCAGAGTGTTATATTTATAACAGGCCACTGTCGTGCCAATTGTGCAGAAATTGACTGGTGGTTAATGGCCCGCCCCCATCAGACGGTGGCTATCTATATGGGAGCATTAAAAGTGGCAGAGATCAGTCAGCAGCTAATCATTCACGGACGTGACCCCACCACGCCCGTTGCGGTAATCAGTTGTGGTACCCGTACCGATCAGCGCGTGCTGACAGGGTTCCTTTCCGAACTTGAACAACTGGCACAGGATGCTCCCACGCCTGCATTACTGATTATAGGAGAAGTCGTCAAACTACATGCGGATTTAGCCTGGTTTCAACAGTCATTACAACCAGTCAGCCGCAATGCATCAGTCATCACACTGGCCTGAGGAATTCTGATGGAACAAAAACGACAAACCCACCTGCGTCAACTGGAAGCGGAAAGTATCTTTATCATCCGTGAGGTAGTAGCAGAATTCAGTAAGCCGGTAATGATGTACTCTGTTGGCAAAGATTCTTCTGTAATGCTTCATCTGGCACGAAAAGCTTTCTGGCCCGGCCCGTTACCTTTCCCATTGCTGCATATAGACACCGGCTGGAAATTTCGTGAGATGTACGAGTTCCGTGACCGTATGATAAAGGAGACAGGAGCGGAGTTGATCATCCACCGCAATCCTCAGGGAGTAGCAATGGGTATCAATCCTTTCATTCATGGAAGCGCCAAATATACAGACATAATGAAAACCGAGGCGCTGAAACAGGCTCTGGATAAGTATGGTTTTGATGCGGCGTTTGGTGGTGCTCGTCGTGATGAAGAAAAAGCGCGTGCGAAAGAGCGTATTTACTCCTTTCGCGACCGGTTTCATCGGTGGGACCCCAAAAATCAGCGCCCTGAATTGTGGCATAACTATAATGGCCAGATTAACAAAGGGGAAAGTATTCGTGTTTTTCCCTTATCTAACTGGACTGAGCTTGATATCTGGCAGTATATCTTTCTGGAAAAGATCGCCATTGTACCGCTTTATCTGGCAGCAAAGCGCCCGATAGTAGAAAGAGACGGCATGCTAATCATGGCAGATGATGATCGTATTGATTTGCAACCGGGCGAGCAAATAAAACGGCGAATGGTCCGGTTTCGTACCTTAGGCTGCTGGCCGCTAACCGGTGCTGTTGAATCGCGGGCGACAGTACTACCGGAAATCATTGAGGAAATGCTGATATCAACAACTAGTGAACGTCAGGGACGGGTTATTGATCGTGATCAGGCGGGTTCCATGGAGCAAAAAAAGCGCCAGGGTTATTTTTGAGGAGTCAGGATAATGAACAACAGCTCCATAGCGCAGCAAATTGCAAGTCAGGGTGGTGCAGAGGCATGGTTATACGCCCAGCAACATAAAAGCATGTTACGGTTCCTGACTTGTGGCAGTGTCGATGATGGTAAAAGTACCCTCATAGGCAGGTTATTGTATGACACCCACCAGATTTATCAGGATCAGCTCTCTTCACTACATAGTGACAGTAAACGACATGGCAGCCAGGGAGAAAAGCTGGACCTGGCTTTGCTAGTAGATGGATTACAGGCTGAACGCGAGCAGGGTATTACCATCGATGTTGCCTGGCGTTACTTCTCCACGGAGAAACGTAAATTTATAATTGCCGATACGCCGGGGCATGAGCAATACACACGTAATATGGCAACGGGCGCATCAACCTGTCATTTGGCGCTTCTGCTGATTGATGCTCGTAAAGGCGTGCAGGCTCAGACCCGCCGGCATAGTTTTATCTGTACGCTACTGGGAATCAGGCATCTGATAGTCGCTGTCAATAAAATGGATCTGGTAGATTACCGTGAGGATATTTTCCAGCAGATAAGACAGGATTATCTCGATTTTTGCGGACAATTACCTGGTAAACCTGATATATCTTTCGTGCCAGTCTCGGCCCTGACAGGCGAAAATGTTGTGAATCAGGGCCAGTCGATGGCCTGGCATACCGGGCCCACATTGCTGTCTCTGCTGGAAATGACAGAAGTCAGTCCGGTGAATGACGATCAGTTAATGTGTTTCCCGGTACAATACGTAAACCGTCCAAACCTCGATTTTCGGGGCTATGCCGGAACACTGGCATCGGGCCGGGTCCATCTGGGGCAGCGGGTAAAGGTGTTACCATCTGGTGTTGAGTCCTGTGTGACGCGTATCATTACATTCGACGGTCCTCTGGAAGAGGCGCAGACGGGTGATGCTATCACTTTGGTGCTGGAAGATGATGTTGACATTAGCCGGGGTGATTTATTAACGGCGGTTGATAACGCATTAGAACCCGTGCAGTTTGCTACCGCTGATGTGGTGTGGATGGCATCGCAGCCACTGATGCCAGGGCAGCGTTATAACGTACAAATTGCCGGAAAAAAAAGCCATGCAAGCATAACGCATATCCATTATCAGATGGAGATCAATTCGTTGACTCCACACAATGCGGAATCGCTGCCATTAAATGGTATAGGCTTAGTAAGCCTTATCTTTGATGAGCCTTTAGTTATTGAACCTTATTCTTGCAACTCAGTTCTCGGCGGGATGATTTTGATAGATCGTATCAGTAATGTTACTGTTGGCGCAGCTATAATCCGCGAACCACAGCAGAGAAGTGCAGCACCGGACGGCAATTACAGCGACTTTGAACTTGAGTTAAATACCCTGATTTGTCATCACTTTCCCCACTGGGGCGCACGTGACCTCAAGAGCGGCAGATGATGGCTTATCATAATAGCAACGTGATCTGGCATCAGCATGCTGTAACACGGGCACAACGTGAGCAGCTACATGGTCATAAGGGCGCAGCAATCTGGTTTACAGGGCTTTCCGGGTCAGGTAAATCGACACTTGCAGGAACACTGGAGCAGGCTTTATATCGAGCTGGCGTCAGTACTTATCTGCTTGATGGTGATAATGTACGCCATGGATTGTGTCGGGACCTTGGATTTAGTGATGCGGAACGAGATGAAAATATTCGTCGGGTCGGTGAAGTGGCCAGATTAATGGCAGATGCTGGATTGATTGTTTTATCGGCGTTTATCTCACCGCATCAGGCGCAGCGTCAAAACATACGAGAAATGTTTGAAGATGGGCGTTTTATAGAGGTATACGTTGACACATCGCTTGCGACCTGTGAACAGCGTGATCCGAAAGGGCTTTATCGGAAAGCCCGTGCTGGTGAGCTTAAAAATTTCACTGGTATAGACAGCGTTTATCAGGTACCAGAAAATCCTGAAATTCAACTAAACGGTGGACAATCGCTACCAAAATCAACTACACAATTATTAAATTTTCTGCGACAACGAGATATCATTAAATCCTGACAGCTCGTTGGATTATGTCGTTGTGAGAGTATACTGCACACGTGTCAACAGGTTACTTATGCAAAATGTTACGCCTGCCCTGACAGGTAAAAAACGGGATGACGATGAGGGATCTTTCCGATCTTTCACAGGTGGTGCGATTGGCTTTGCCTCTTACTGGTGTGCCATGGCTATCCCTTTCATCCTATATGGTTCCAGCGTTCTGATTTTTTTCCTCTACACCTGGCTGTTTTTTCTTGCCCTGCTGCCAGTTTCGGTGCTGATTGGTATTGTTGCGAGCTATTTTCTGCATGGAAAAATGATATGGACAGCGCTGATTACCCTGCCGGCGGTGATCTTTTTATTCTGGTCGATTTTTACCCTTTTGAATGGATGGTAATCTGCATTACGTGTTAGTTGTGAACTGTTATTATCTGTAGTGACAGAAAATTGTCGGCGTAGTGGCAGACACTGAGTTGCTACCAGATAATAATGCGTAAAACGGCTCCATTTTTGCTGGCAAAATAATTCGCCGCAAAAGTTATGGAACAATCGAACCGATTGCAGAGGAAGGTGAATGGGGAAACTAACACTGTTATTAGTGGTGTTGCTCGGCTGGTTGCAATATTCACTTTGGTTGGGCAAGAATGGTATCCATGACTACAATCGAATGAAAGATATTGTTGCCAGGGAGCAGAGTAGCAATGCTAAACTCAAGTCGCGCAATGATCGTCTGTTTGCGGAAATAAATGATCTTAATGATGGTTCAGAGGCTATTGAAGAGCGCGCACGTAGTGCGTTAGGAATGATCAAACCTGGTGAGACCTTCTATCGACTGGTGCCTGAGCGTAATCCCCGAGACGCCGGGCAATCAGGCTCTATTAATTACTAATCTTTAATAATGATAATGACCGGATTTCAATCGGATATCATCGCTGTGGTTCCTGCCGCAGGTAGTGGAAGCCGCATGCAATCACAGCGCCCCAAGCAGTATATAACCATTGGCCAGCAGACTATCCTTGAACATGCGCTAAGTTCGCTGCTTCAGCAGCCACGTATTAGCCAAGTGATAGTTGTGTTAAGTCCTGATGATACTCTCTTTTCTTCGTTGCCAGTCAGCCATGATTCACGAGTTATTACCACGACAGGCGGCAGCCAGCGGGCACAGTCGGTACAGGCTGGACTGGCGATTGCAACAAACTACGATTGGGTAGTGATTCATGATGCAGCCCGTCCTTGCCTGCATCAGGATGATCTTAACCGGTTACTGGCATTAACAGCTACCAGTAAAGTTGGCGGAATTCTGGCCTCGCCGGTGCGTGACACTATGAAGCGCGCTATGCAGGGTGTTGCTACGATCGCCCATACTGTAGAACGTGAAGCGCTATGGCACGCACACACTCCTCAGCTTTTCCCCCTTGAGTTATTGCGTCAGTGTCTGGACCGCGCATTGCGGGAAGGGGCATCTGTTACAGATGAAGCATCAGCGCTGGAGCACTGTGGCTACTATCCTGAACTGGTTTGTGGGCGTAGTGATAATATCAAAGTCACCTGTCCGGAAGATCTGGCACTGGCAACATTTTTTTTAACCTAATCTGATGAAGGAGAAAGCCTGGTGCGTATTGGCCATGGTTTTGATATACACGCTTTTGGGGGTGAAGGTCCACTAATCATGGGTGGGGTATCTATTCCTTATTCAAAAGGATTGCTGGCTCATTCCGATGGTGATGTTGTATTACATGCCCTCACCGATGCGCTACTAGGAGCTGCCGCGCTGGGTGATATTGGCACGTTATTTCCCGATACTGATGATGCCTGGAAGGGAGCAGACAGCCGGGAGCTGCTCCGTCAGGCATGGCAGAAGATTAAACAAAAGGGATACCGGGTAGGTAATGTCGATATTACTATCCTCGCTGAGGCCCCGCGGATGCTGCCCCATGTGGCTGCGATGCGTATCAATATTGCCAGGGATCTTGGTATCGGTACAGATGATGTCAACGTAAAGGCTACCACTGGCGAAAAACTGGGCTTTATTGGTCGCAGTGAGGGGATTGCCTGTGAGGCATTAGCCCTGTTAATGAAGGTGAAGGCAGATATTTGAACAGGGAAGCAAAAGCAGTATCTCTGAAGCAGTCGGGTGCAGATTTCCGATTCAAACACGACGGATAAGTACGGTAACCTGTTGCAGCTATCCCATAAGCGGTTATTTCTTATGGTCTTACGCTAATGTCCATTTACGACAAGCGCACGTTATACCTGCTATTCGTACGGTTTTGCTATATTAATCTTGGTGGCGTTGAAAACGATGATTTAAAGGTCGTCCAAGGCTGCCTCAATGCATATGACGGCCAGAAGGTCACCATTGTCAATTTGAAAAATGACTGATCATTTTACATATATAGGCTTTTTTCAAAACATCTCATTTATTGGAACTACAAAATTATAACGCGCCAGGCTAGAATGCCATCACGTTCTCCGTATTTTGTGGTGTAGCCAGACTAAAACAGAGTAATGGCAAAGTAAAATGCAGTGAAGCGTTTTGAAGACGACTAGAAAAAATAAAAGAGTTATAACTATGACGTGCATAGTACTGAGTAATTATCAACGCTATCATCCGCTCAATATTTGGCTATTCCGACTCAGGTTACCCCTCTATTCACGGGAGGAGTGTCCGCCTCTCTGTGATCATGCTGAATATCCATTATATTTTACAAAAAGAGCAAGTAAAAAGCGTCGTAACGCTACAGCCACCGTTCAATGTTACGGTAATACTGTCGGACATGGCACTGTTCACCCGATACGTCACCAGTTGTTAAAACAATCGGAACAGACTGAGATTAGCCAATGATTACTAAGCGTATTGGCACACTCATTGAGCAGCTGCGTAAGCAAAATATCAGTGATGAGCGTCTGCTCCATGCCATTCAGATAGTACCCAGAAACAAATTTGTTGATGAAGCACTGGAACACAAAGCCTGGGAAAATATCGCCCTGCCAATCGGCTCTGGCCAGACCATCTCACAGCCCTATATGGTGGCACGAATGACTGAACTTCTTGAACTCACACCCTCTTCCCGTGTGCTGGAAATTGGGACAGGTTCAGGTTATCAGACCGCAATTCTCGCGCATTTGGTTGAACACGTTTACTCGGTTGAGCGTATTAAGGGATTACAATGGCAGGCTAAGCGTCGTTTTAAACAGCTTGACTTGCATAATGTATCTACCCGGCATGGTGATGGCTGGCAGGGATGGCCTGCCCGAGGTCCTTTCGATGCCATTGTTGTTACTGCGGCCCCGCCCGAAATTCCGGCTGCGCTGATGGCACAGCTAAGCGAAGGTGGCATTATGGTATTGCCGTTAGGCGTAGCAGAGCAGATGCTTAAGCGTATACGCCGCTCGGGCAAAGAATTTATTATCGATACTATTGAATCAGTGCGTTTTGTTCCTCTTATTAAAGGAGATTTAGCCTGAGGGTTAGGTATTCTGGCGCACTGAAATACGGTAGTGTCGGTAGTTCTGGCGGAAAATAGTTATCAGTTTTCATACCTCTTTAAGGCCGGGTTTTGTTGATTAACCGTTGCATAACGACCGGGAGGTTGCTCTGAAGGCAGTAACAGATTTTTCTGGCAAATCGAAAAAAATCGTTTTATTAATAATGGTTCTCATCGACTCTGTTCAGCCAGAGCAGGTCGTAAACTGATATTGTCTGTTAAACACAGACAAATCATCTGGTCAGTAGCGGACCTCATGACGGTGGATGATGACAGCGGCATTAATGGCCAGCAGTTTATCAGCAAAAAACTTGTATAAAATGGTTTTTTCGCAATGTGTTATCAGCATTTTCATTGAGTATTGTTAGTGGGCCAGACGAATTCTGTTGGCCAGATGATGTTAAATACAACGAAATAATTGCTACTTTTTTGTTGCAATGTGGGGGATAGATGAGCACGGGAAGCCTGGTATTAACTTTGCGCCTCACTATGGCGGTTACTTTATTAGGATTGACGGGGTGTTCGGATGTCAGCCGGCAGGCGCCAATCAGTTCGGTTGATAACGGTGGTGGTTTTTCAACTGCTGGCAGGATGTCAAGCCCGGCAAATGATTATAAAATTACCTCTTCTCGGTCAGCAGATCAGAGGGTTCCGCCCTTGGGAGCGGGGATGCTAAATAAATCCCGCTCTGTCGCAGCTGACCCGGCTAACCGGTCGGTTAATTATGCTGCGTCCGGTCCGGCTAATCAGTCGGTTAATTATACTGCATCCGGTCCGGCTAACCGGCCGGTTAATTATGCTGCATCCGGCCCGGCTAACCGGCCGGTTAATTATGCTGCATCCGGCCCGGCTAATCAGCCGGTTAATTATGCTGCGTCTGGCCCGGCTAATCGTTCGGTTAGTTATCCTGCAGATAATAGCAACGTACAAGTGCGTGACGGACGAATTGTCTATAGCCGTTCTTATAAGAATATTCCCAAAGGTAGTTATAGCGGACAGACTTATACTGTGAAACATGGAGATACATTGTTCTATATTGCCTGGATAACAGGTAATGATTACCGTGATCTGGCGCAGCGAAATAATCTTCAGGCACCATACGGACTCAACGTTGGCCAGCGTTTACAGGTTGGAAACAGTCAGGGTGAAAGTATCACGGGTGGTAATGAGATTACGGCAGCGGATGTTTCAGGCAATAACAGAATATCAGCTCCACCCGTTAGTCAAACTAATCCCACCGCGGTTGCACGACAACCAGTAATTACGTATTCTGAAGGATCAGGTAAATCAGAACGCAGTAAAATGCTGCCCTCAGCTGGTGCTAAACCTGGAGTACCTACTGCCAGCAGTGTTGCGCCAGCTCCCGCACCGGTAAAAAACTGGCTCTGGCCGACGGAAGGTAAGATTATCGATAATTTTTCCACTTCAGAAAGTGGTAATAAAGGCATCGATATAGCAGGCAAGCTAGACCAGCCCGTAGTTGCTACAGCTGGTGGGCGAGTGGTATATGCGGGTAATGCTCTGCGTGGTTACGGCAATCTGATCATTATTAAACATAATGATGACTACCTGAGTGCCTACGCCCATAACAATACAATGCTGGTCCGGGAACAACAAGAGATACAGGCGGGGCAAAAAATCGCAACAATGGGCAGTACCGGAACCAGCTCAGTAAGACTGCATTTTGAAATTCGCTATAAAGGAAAATCCGTTAACCCGTTGCGTTATTTGCCGCAGCGATAAACCGGCAGAATGTTAATGTTCTGCTAATGGATGAGGGCTGGGGGCCATTTATGAGCCATAACACGCTTAAAGCTCACGAGTTATTAAATCAGGAAGCGGAATTTGACGAAAATGGATCTGCAATTTTTGATGAGAGTGAACTCACCGTATCTGTAACTGATACTGAAGAGAATGAACTGGCTGAAAGAAGAGCTGTTGCCGCAGGGTGCCATGCAGCGCGTACTTGATGCTACGCAACTCTACTTAGGCGAAATTGGTTATTCACCTTTGCTGACAGCGGAAGAAGAGGTGTTTTTTGCCCGCCGGGCATTGCGGGGTGATGTTCCTTCCCGTAGCCGGATGATTGAGAGTAATCTGCGATTAGTTGTTAAAATTGCCCGCCGTTATAGCAACCGGGGTTTAGCGCTGCTCGATTTGATAGAAGAGGGAAATCTTGGTCTTATTCGAGCGGTGGAAAAGTACGATCCTGAGCGTGGGTTTCGCTTTTCAACTTATGCTACCTGGTGGATTCGCCAGACAATAGAGCGCGCAATAATGAACCAGACGCGTACTATTCGGCTGCCTATTCATATTGTTAAAGAGCTTAACGTCTACCTGCGTACCGCGCGTGAGTTATCTCACAAACTCGACCATGAGCCGAGTGCAGAGGAGATTGCCGAACAACTTGATAAACCAGTAGATGATGTCAGCCGCATGTTACGTCTTAATGAACGTATCACATCAGTTGATACTCCCCTGGGCGGAGATTCGGAAAAAGCATTGCTGGATATTCTGGCCGATGACAGAGACTACGGCCCGGAAGACACTACACAAGACGACGATATAAAGCACAGTATTGTCAAATGGTTATTTGAACTTAATGCCAGGCAACGTGAAGTACTGGCCCGTCGTTTTGGATTGCTGGGCTATGAAGCGGCAACACTCGAGGATGTAGGACGTGAAATCGGTCTGACCCGTGAACGGGTGCGGCAGATTCAGGTTGAAGGCCTGCGTCGTCTGCGGGAGATCGTCCAGACGCAGGGGCTGAACATCGAATCACTTTTTCGTGAATAAATAAGTTGTAAGTGATAACAGCGGTGGCCTCGGCTACCGCTGCTCTATTCTGGCATAGTAGAGATTTTCAGTACTGGCTGTTTTCCAGCCATCCTGTCCTGGCAGTTTTTTCAGTTTATACTCCAGCGCCACTCATCAAACGAAAATACCGACTAACGTATACGCCCGGAGTCTGTCAGCGTTTTTTCATCGGCAGGGTGGCAGCATGACCGTTGCTGCTCATCAGCCTGCGTTATGAAGTGTTTTAACCTCAGAGAAGAGACTTTAGCCGGTAGATCCATTCCAGTGCCTGCCGTGGGGAGAGCGTATCAGGCTCCAGTGCCTGAAGTGCTTCGATAGCAGGAGAGGTGATTTCAGGGGGTATTAATGAAATGTTGCTGGCAGAAGTATTGATACTGCTGGCAGAGAGGATTTCAAGCTCACACAATTTCTGCCTGGCACAATGAATGACCCCCCCAGGAACGCCAGCCAGCGCCGCTACCGCCAGACCATAACTTTTACTGGCAGCGCCCTCCTGAACACGATGCATAAAAGCGATAGTATTACCGTGCTCTACCGCGTCGAAGTGTATATTAACCACTCCCTGTAACTTATCCTGCAGATGGGTAAGTTCGAAGTAGTGGGTAGCAAACAGTGTCATGGCGTTAATCTGAGTGGCCAGATTTTCAGCGCAGGCCCAGGCTAGTGACAGACCATCGTACGTTGACGTACCGCGGCCGATCTCATCCATCAGCACCAGACTTTGTTCAGTAGCGTTATTAAGAATATTGGCGGTCTCTGTCATTTCAACCATAAAAGTGGAACGGCCTGAGGCCAGGTCATCGGCGGCCCCGACGCGGGTAAATATTCTGTCAATAGGGCCAATAACAGCAGAAGAAGCAGGGACATAACTGCCGATGTATGCCAGCAATGCTGCCAGCGCTGTCTGGCGCATATAGGTACTTTTACCCCCCATATTGGGGCCAGTAATTACCAGCATTTTGCGTTCTGGGGAAAGTTGTACGGGATTAGCAATGAAAGGGGATTTCAGCACCTGTTCAACTACCGGATGCCGCCCTTCCTCGATTTGCAACCCCGGTTTCCTCACCAGAGCCGGACATACATAATTAAGCGTCAGAGCACGCTCTGCCAGATTGCTTAACACATCTATCTCTGCTAACGCTGCTGCGCTTTGCTGCAGTGCTTCCAGCTCGGGCAGTAACAGGTCGAACAACTCATCGTAAAGCCTCTTTTCCAGAGCCAGCGCGTGGCTTCTGGCTGAAAGAACTTTATCTTCATACTCTTTTAACTCAGGAATGATATAGCGTTCAGCGTTTTTCAATGTCTGGCGGCGTACATAATGTACAGGAACAAGATGGCTCTGCCCCCGGCTTACCTGAAGATAATAACCATGTACAGCGTTAAACCCGACTTTGAGTGTATCAATGCCGAGCTTTTCCCGCTCACTAATCTCCAGTCTTTCCAGATAATCGGTGGCTCCATCTGCAAGCGCCCGCCATTCATCTAGTTCACTATTATAACCTCTGGCAATCACTCCTCCGTCACGAACCAGCACAGGGGGGGAATCCACAATAGCACGGTCAAGCAGCTGACAGAGTTCGCGAAAATCGCCCATCTGTTGTGTAAGCAGTTGCAGATGTTGTACCTGATTAACGGCCAGGATTGTGTTCAGCTCTGGCAGTTGTCTGAAAGCGTGCCTCATACGCACCAAATCTCGTGGTCGCGCACTACGTAATGCCAGCCGTGCCAGAATGCGTTCCAGATCTCCCACTTCGCGCAACAGCGGCTTAATTTCCATTGCTAATATTTGCAATGCACCAACAGATGTCTGCCGTTGCAGCAGCGTTGGTATATCACGTATCGGCTGATGCAACCAGCGTTTTAGCATCCGGCTCCCCATCGGCGTGACACATTTATCAAGCACCGATGCAATAGTGTTCTCCGTGCCCCCCGAAAGGTTGTGAGTGATCTCGAGATTACGCCGGGTTGCGGCATCCATGATAACGGTATCCTGCAAACGCTCCATCGTGAGACGACGAATGTGCGGAAGGGCGGTTCGTTGCGTATCCTTAACATACTGTAACAGACATCCGGCGGCACGGAGAGCCAGTTGCGCGTTTTCGACACCGAATCCGT
Source organism: uncultured Enterobacteriaceae bacterium (assembly GCA_936920625.1). Classification (GTDB taxonomy): domain Bacteria; phylum Pseudomonadota; class Gammaproteobacteria; order Enterobacterales; family Enterobacteriaceae; genus Izhakiella. The sequence goes on along the minus strand of CAKZHC010000011.1, from coordinate 116,830 downwards.
GCAGATCGCGGGTTCCAAATTGCAAATTAAGTTGCTGGCGGGCGGTTGCTATCTCAAATTCCCACAATGGGCGACGGCGCAGGCCACGTCTGCCCTCAGTCAGTCCGCCAGCTGCAAAATCTTCCGGATAAAGCAATTCTGCCGGGTTGGTGCGCTGGAGCTCCGCCGCCATGGCTTCACTGCTGGCAGGCTCTGCAAGCAGAAACCGCCCCGAGCTAATATCAAGGGTGGCATAACCAAAACGACTTTTATCCTGCCAGATGGCCGCCAGAAGGTTGTCCTGGCGCTCATGCAGCAGTGCCTCATCGCTTATGGTGCCCGGAGTGACAATCCGCACGACTTTACGCTCCACAGGGCCTTTGCTCAGCGCCGGGTCGCCAGTCTGTTCGCAGATAGCAACAGATTCTCCGAGCTGGACCAGTCGTGCCAGATAGTTCTCCATTGCATGATGAGGCACACCAGCCATCGGTACAGGCTGACCTGCTGAACTGCCACGTTTGGTCAGTGAGATCTCCAGCAGCTCTGAAGCACGTCTGGCATCGTCATAAAAGAGTTCATAAAAGTCACCCATACGGTAAAACAGCAGGATATCAGGATGTTCTGCCTTGAGACTGAGATATTGCCGCATCATTGGTGTGTGGGCTTCACTACCATTATTTTGATTATTTTTCAATGTATTAAGATCTCATGTTTATTTCCTGGCGCGCTGCCGGGACTTTTTCATCATGCCCCATTGCTTCCATTCAGTGACTCCCAAATCCGTAAATCTTTTGCGCTGCTTTCGTTTTCCATCCGGCGGCGGTACAACATCGGGGCGTCAGCCCGGCCCATCTGTCTGGCGATAAGGGCAATGTTACCGTGCGCGACCAGATTCCAGCAGGCAAATGTATGCCGTAGTTGATAAACTGTTTTGCAGCGGACTCCTGAGCGCCGTACTATGTTTTTCCACAATACTCTTATGCTATGTGTTTGGTACAAAATATTAAACTGATTATTTTTGCGTGTTATCGCTGGTAAAAACACAGCCTGCCGGGTAAGGCCATACCCGATAGTGTCAGGTCCATGACGTTGCAGGCGAGTGCACCAAACTTATAGTCAAAGCCTAAAAATTCAGCAGTGGCAAGAGATCCTGTTTTAGCAAATCCCTCTATATTATTTTTGTTTTTTAACAGGTTGGTGGTGGTTTCCTAAAAGCTGTTAGCACGGTGAAGTACCAGCAGCGTGCCAGCCCGGCGACTGCCAGTTTCTAACAAAATGATGTTTAATTAACTGTTTCGCCCGAAGATATATCAATCCAGATAGTCTTCAGTTCGGTGTACTGATCATGGGCAAAGAGTGATTTGTCCCGGCCACCAAAACCAGATTGTTTGTAGCCGCCAAAAGGTGTGGTGGCGTCCCCCTCGCCATAACAATTGACCGTTACTGTTCCCGCCCGTATAGCTCGTGATACCTCAACAGCTCTCGTAAGGCTACTGGTGTAGACTGATGCCGCAAGGCCGTAATCACAGTCATTTGCCAGTGCAATCGCTTCACTCTGGCTGCCGAATGTCGTCACGCACAAAATCGGCCCAAAGATCTCCTCCCTAAAGAGGGCACTCTGTGCCGTCACACCATCAATAATAGTTGGTTGTATCCAGGCGCCTTTTTCGGTTTGTCCACCATAAATAAAAATCAGGCCTTCCCTTCGGGCGATATCAAGGTAACCAGACACTTTTTCAAAATGGGATTGACTAATTAACGCGCCCAGCCGGTTTGACGGGTCAAGTGGGTTGCCCATTTTCCAGTCACTAAGTTTCTGAACGATAATTTCCAGCAGCTGGTCTTTGATTTTTTTATCCACCAACAGGCGAGAAGTTGCTGAACAGTTCTCCCCCATATTCCAGTAAGCCCCGTTTACAATCTGGTCTGCAACGTGGCTGAGATTTTCGGCATCATCAAAGACAATAGCGGGATTTTTCCCTCCGCACTCAAGTACTACTTTTTTAAGATTAGAATCGGCAGCGTAACGCAGAAAGCGTCTGCCAGTGATGGTGGAGCCGGTAAAGCTCACCATATCGACATCATTATGAAGACCGATAGGCTTTCCGGTCTCCGGGCCAGTGCCTGTGATTATGTTCAGCACACCGGCAGGAATACCCGCCTCATAGGCAAGTAGTGCAACCCGTAGCGACGTTAAAGAGGTCTGCTCTGCCGGTTTCACAACAACAGAACAGCCAGCGGCCAGCGCCGGGCCAATTTTCCATGCCAGCATTAGCAATGGAAAATTCCACGGAAGGACACAGCCGACTACACCAACAGGCTCCCGGACAATCATCGCCAGTGCTTTATCACCAGCCGGAGCAATCTGTTCGTAGAGTTTATCAATGGCTTCAGCATGCCAGCGTAACGTATTGATGGTGTCAGGAATATCACCAGTCAGACATTCACCAACGGGCTTACCACTGTCCAGACTTTCAAGGACAGCCAGCTGCTCCTGTTGCGATTCAATCAGGTCTGCCAGTTTCAGTAACGTTTTTTTACGTTGTGCTGGAGGCAACCCACACCACGAACGATTTTCAAAGGTACGCCGGGCGCTTGCTACGGCAACATCAACGTCCTCAGCATTGCAGGCAGCGATATGAGTAATAACGTCTCCAGTGGCGGGGTTTACCGTTGCCAGTGTTCTGCCTGATAATGCTGCAACAAATTTTCCATCAATGAAGGCCTTATCCGGTATTTCTAAATTTTTGGCAATAGAAATTATATCCGGTAATGCCAGTTTTCTAGTCACAATATTCTCCTTACAAATTCGTGAGTACGGCCATATTTTTGCTTAATCACCGCAATAATCTCTTTTTAGCCGGAGCTGTTTGACATCGGTGAGGGGGGGGGGTAGTGGCAGGCTACCCGGCCTAGGGGTTAACCACGTCACCCGGCAGCCATATTTAATCGACTGCAATAAGTTGCCATCATTGGGGAAGCGGATCAAAGGCATCATCACAGTCATGATTTTGCGCTGACAATCAGAGTCATTCTCTTCAACGCAGGTCTGTTATAATGCGATATATTTAGCCGGAATAAAGTGAGTTTCTGCACACATCCAGCCTCAGGCCTTATGCAGAGAGTTCAGGAGCCTGATAGCCTGTTTAGACGATGGGGCGGTGTCCTTAACGTTGATTTTGCCAGAAGATGCAGATTATTTTGCCACCTGACTGTAGCGTTGAATAAAATCATAGCTGGCAGGGGGGGTAAGGTTTGCTGGAACGAACAGGCAGATCAGGCCATACGTTACTCGCGGGCGCAAACAATCTGCGTTTGACAATGATACTTACAGGGATGACAAATTATCTTCAGCCTGCTCTTTCTGATGACCCAATGACGTACAGCATTCTTGCCTGCTCACGACGGTAAGTAAACCAGAAAAAATCTTCACCGTAGGCTTGTGCGCTTTTTTTGGGGTAACATTTACGATCTCTTTTTTGCCCACAATTAGCATACTGATTCCAGGGATCCTCAGACCATGCATTGTTACCGGGAGGAAAACCTGCCAGCTGCGGCAGGACAACTGAGTTTACATCCGGGTAAAGATTTTCAATATAGTCAGGGTTGTTTATGAAGTTACCTGCTACGCCGTTCGTATATTCCTGCCATCCTATAATCCGTGGCCAGCTGATGTAAATTAAGGCAGCTTCCTCATGCTCACTCTGGTAGGGGCTGTAATGCCCTAATGATCCATTAACATCAATGAAATCCCAGCTGCCCTGGATGTGATAGATAAAACCACTGCCATGTTCTATGTTGACGATACGTTGCTCCGCAATATTCAGGTACTGGGTGGTGCTTATATAACACGAATCATCACGGGCACGTTGTGTCACTGGATCTCCGTTTGCATGATTCCATAAACTGATATTCACGCACGGAGTACTACGGGTATCGAGGGGGAGCTGGTGGCTTACACCTTTTGCAAAAAATCCTTGCATGCCTCTTATCACATCCGGTGGAGTGCGGTCTGCACGATAAACCTTGTGCAAAGGTTCTGCTAATGCCAGATGTGAAAATAAGCAAAGCAGTGCATAGAACAGATATTTCATACTATTTATTCCTTTGAGATTTATGTTAGTTGACTTGCTTAATCTGAAAGCGTTATTTCCCTTTCAGGCTGAGATTCTGTGTTACCGGTAACAGACTGATTACCTGTTAAAAGTCGGGCCAGGTTTACCAGAACAGTAAAATCTTTCTGGAAATAGCGGTTTGTTAATGTTCTTGCGGGTAACTCATGCAGAGCCGTCTGAAAAGCTGGAGCAGGCTGCACAGTTATTTCTTCACCAGGTTTTGCTAAAAAAAGCGCAGCTGTAGCTGCGCCTGTGGGGATGTGGATAAATCACGCTGTATTAGTGCAATAAATAAACTGATATCAGGAGTGATATCGATTTGTTATTTATCAACATGAATTTACTTTATCTGCGCTCTGGCTGAAGGTGATTATGGTGTTAATTTAATCGGTGTAAAACGGAGATGGCTGTAATACCAAAATGATGACCTGTTAAAAACGCGACAAGCTATATTCGTTATGAAAAACGATATCAGGATACATTTCAGGAGACACAAGACCAGAAGTGTTTTTTAGGCGAAATTGCTGTGAGTGAGAATTAAAATTACACCAGCGTATTAAAGTAATAGCCGATATGCACTATATTGTCAGGTTTTGCAATATCCTGTACCGTCTTAATTTTAAAGACATATACGATGGTGATGCTTAATAATCTATTTTAATCGTGCTGTCATGTTTTACGTAATATAAGTTGCCTCAGCTTTTCTGACGGCTTATTTTTTGGAAGGTTCGTCTATGGTCACAGATGTCAGCCTCCGAACTGATTGAGCCAGCTCCATTTTCAGGGAAGAATAAAATATGGCGTCCGGTTGAATGCAGGCGCTACAACGGCTTCATATCTGTCTCTGAATTATGGCTGATGGTGCGAGGTGAATGCAGATGCAGCAAAAGAACCCGATATTAACAAAAATTTTTAGCAGCTGAACGACATACAGCAATGGTAAAGTGAAGGTGCTTTAATGGGCGGTAGGGTGTTACCGGCACCATTAAAATTGATGTTCAGAAAATGACTAATGCACCAGATTTTATGAATTATGTTTAAAACGGCATGAACGATATGTGAGGTGAACATGCATTTAGCAGACCTGCTGTCAGAATCACGTCATCCCGACACCATGAATCTGGATACGCTTTCAACGCTTGAAATGGTCACCTGCTTCAATCGTGAAGATGCTCTGGTGCCGGTTGCGGTACAACAGACGTTACCAGCGGTAGCAAAGGCAGTCGACGCGGCGGCTAATGCGCTTACTTCAGGTGGAAGGCTGATCTACATTGGGGCTGGTACCAGTGGCCGGCTTGGGGTGTTAGATGCTTCCGAATGCCCGCCAACCTTTGGCGTGCCATATGGAATGGTAACAGGTCTGATTGCAGGCGGCCCGGATGCGCTAATGATGTCGGCAGAGGGGGTGGAAGATAGTGAGGCATCCGGCGCAGATGATCTTAAGGCGATAGCGCTGGATAGAGCAGATATGGTCATCGGTCTGGCCGCATCAGGCCGAACGCCTTATGTTATCGGTGCATTGCGCTATGCAGGTAAACAAGGTTGCATGACTGCCGCCATCTGCTGTAATCCGGATTCATTGCTGGCGGAGGAAGCACAAATTGCTATTACGCCGTTGGTTGGCCCTGAAGTATTAACAGGGTCTACCCGACTTAAAGCAGGCACGGCACAAAAGCTAGTGCTGAATATGATTTCTACTGGCGCAATGGTAAAAACTGGCAGGGTATATCAAAACCTGATGGTGGATTTGCAGGCAAACAACGATAAACTTACAGACAGAGCGTGTCGTATAGTAGCGGAAGCTACTGGCTGTGACCGTTCACATGCCGGGCTGGTTCTTGGTCAGTGCGAATATAACGTTAAAACGGCCGTCCTGATGATCCTGGCAGATCTCACTGCTGCTGAAGCCGATGCGCGTCTTCAGTCTCACAGGGGATTTCTGCGCGCCGCGTTAGATCTGAAATCATCAAAGCCTGATTCCGCATCACCAGCTGGCTGTAATGAAGAGTGATAACTGCATAATAAAATTAGTTATTATCCAAATGATGATTTTCACTGCTTATGAGGTTTAAGGTTTGAGCCGTGCGCAACAACGTCGCGTCGTATTCTTCGATCTTGATGGTACGCTGCACCAGCAGGATATGTTTGGTACTTTTTTACGCTTCCTGTTATGGCATCATCCGCTAAATTTACTGCTGGTGGTCCCTGCGCTACTAACTGCTGGTGGTCCCTGCGCTACTAGTAGTGGTGTTGGGTTTCATTATTCAGGGCCGAAGCGCGCGCTGGCCTATGAGTCTGCTGCTCTGGACAATTACGTTTGGACGTAGCGAAGCGACGATGTGTCAACGAGAGATTCACTTCACAGTTTGGTTTCGCCTGCGGGCAGTCAGATTCCCGATAGTGCAGCAACGACTGAATGATTACCTTGCAACTGAAGAGGCTGAAGTCTGGCTGATTACCGGCTCACCGCAGTCACTGGTGGAACAGGTTTACCGTGACGCTGCCTTTTTGCCAAAAGTAAAACTGATTGCCAGTCAGATGGAGCGCAAATGGGGCGGTCGGGTGCTTTCAGTACGCTGTCTTGGCCGCAATAAAGTGGTTCTGCTTGAGAAGCAAATTGGCAAACCGCTGCAACTTTATAGTGGTTACAGCGATAGTAAACAGGACAATCCGCTATTATCTTTTTGCCAGCATCGCTGGCGGGTAACGCCTTGTGGCGAGCTGCAACAGCTGGAGTAGTGGCGAATGCTGTTTAATCTGATGTGCCGGGGTGTCGTATGACAGCGCCACAAGAACAAGACAGCTACTGGATGCAGCGGGCTATCAGGTTTGCTCACCGTGCTTTGCGTTGCGGCGAGATCCCTGTTGGCGCGGTGCTGGTGCAAGGTGACCGCCTGATTGCCGGGGGCTGGAACCGTTCAATCCAGCAGCATGATCCCACAGCTCATGCTGAGATAATGGCATTACGCCGGGCAGGCAAGGTACTGCAAAATTACCGTCTGGTGGGTACAACACTCTATGTCACTCTTGAACCCTGTTCGATGTGTGCAGGCGCGCTGTTCCACAGTCGGATTAGCCGGGTCGTGTTTGGTGCCTCAGATCCTAAAACCGGTGCACTGGGGTCGTGGTTCGATCTTCCGGGGCAACCCGGGTTAAACCATCGGTTGATTGTCACGGGTGGTGTGCTGGCCCCAGAGTGCGGCGCACTACTCAGTGATTTTTTTCGCCTGCGTCGGGAACAGAAAAAAACACAACGAGGATTAGTGGAGGTTCCTTTTTACCCGAACGCCGGATCAGGTCCGGCGGGAAAACAACGGTAGCTACTCGGTCGTTGTACGAGGTGAAAAGGCCATAGCGTTAAAATACAGGCTGATGGCACGTTTCTGTTTAGTCTATGGCAACATCAGATGAATCTTTATGTTTATCTTCCATCGCCAGTTGTGTGTCTGGAGCTCTTTGTCGCCATAGTTTGTGGTTTTTCACTTCCAGATAACCCACCAGACTCTGGTGATATCTGCGAATATTCTCCACATAATTATAGGCTTCCTGGCCACGTGCATAACTATAACCGGGCTGACTGTAGTAGCGCTTCTGACTCAACAGGGGCAAACGTAGTTTAACATCTGCCCAGCTGTCTGGATTGCCTTTCTGAACTTCTGTCAGTTTACGGGCATCCAGCATACGGGAATACCCCATATTGTAGGCTGCCAGTGCAAACCAGATGCGCTCGTCTTTGGGGATTGAGTCGGACAGTTCTTTGATGATTTGCTGCAAATACTGGCTGCCGCCACGAATGCTCTCTTCTATATCGGTCCGATCAGATACGTTCATACTTCGCGCCGTCTGTCGTGTAAGCATCATCATGCCGCGCACACCAGTGGGGGAGACAGCATTTGGATCCCATCGTGACTCCTGCCAGGCGACAGATGCCAGTAGTTTCCAGTCGACTGTCTGGGCATATTTTATAAACAATGGCTTGATCTCTGGCAGTCTGGTGTCTATTGCCTTCAGAAAGCTTAGGGTATCAATATAATTGAACGTACCCATGTGACCAAGATACTTTTCGGTCATCCGGGCCATTACGCCGTCGCTGTTGATATTATTAAAGAAGGTAAACACCGTCTTATCGAGGCTGTAATCCTTAATGCGTGGCAGATACCAGGTAACGGGGTGTTTCTTACTGATATCAAAAGCGACAGCCAGTTGGGGATAAACCCGCTGCATCACGGCAACGCTGACTGAATTACCGATGGTATAGTCAAGTTTACCCTCTGCAACTGCCCGCAGGAGTGTTAGCGGACTCTGTTTATCAGTCTGCGTCCAGCTAAGATTAGGGTAGCTGCGTGCTTTAGCTGTATTAAGTGTCGACGCGTAGATTGAATCACTTGCTACGGTCAGCTCACCTCGTAAGTTGGCCAGCGATTTTGGCTTGGGATGGCCAATACGATATACCAGCTGTTGTGAAACGGTGTAATAACCCGGGCCCGCGCGAAACCGGCTCAAACGTTCAGGATTATAGATAAGGCCGGCAGCAATAATGTCTGCCTTATCATCTTCAAGATCATCAAATAAATCTTCTATGCTCGGCCGTAGCGTCACTTTGAGCTTGACACCCAGAGAATCAGCAAAGCGCCTGGCCAGTTCATAATCGATGCCTGTCAGAGCATGTTTAGCTGTATAGTGGGTCAGCGGTGAAACAATAGTGCTCATCCGCAGTACCCCCCGCTCTTTTATCTGGGTAATCCGTTGGTCCATTGTGTTATGGCCAAACGAAGAGAAAGATACAGCAAGGACAATCAGAAGAGTGAATAATCCTACTAACAGGTAATTTATTTTTAGGTATTTCAAATAATTATCTCTATATAGTCTCAGATATTACGCTGCAATCTTGCAATGGATTGCTCTTATGGTGTCGTAAAAGATGGGCATTTTGCGCAAGAAATGTAAAATCTGCAACTTTTTTCGACAAAATTAGATTATTTTTTGTACGAGCGGCGTCTGAATATTTCTGTACAAACGGTTTCGTTGCTGATGAGGATTCTCTATAATACTGCCCATTTTCCTGTTGGTGCGCCTGATACAGCATTGTACGATGCTTCAGATATGAGAGATTATTAAATAATGGAAATTGTGCGAGGTTCGCCCGCTCTGTCGGCGTTTCATGTTAATAAACTACTGATCCGCTGCCATGAAGTACGGTTACCTGTTAGCGATATCTATGCTGAGCATGTCCACTTTGCTGACGTGAGCGAGCCGCTCAGTATACCGGATAAATCGCGGCTGGAACAACTGCTGAAGTATGGCCCGTCAATGCCAGCTCAGACGCCGCAAGGGCGTCTGTTGCTGATAGCCCCCCGACCGGGCACGCGCTCGTCATGGTCATCCAAAGCCAGCGATATCGTCCATCTCTGTGGTTTGCCAGCAGTCAGACGGCTGGAGCGTGGTCTGGCTTTTTATATCACTGCTCCCGCGCTTGACGAAGCGCAGTGGCAGCAACTGTCAGCAATGCTGCATGACCGGATGACAGAGACCGTATTCCAAAACCTGCATGACGCAGAACAGCTCTTTGCCTGTCATCCACCAAAACCATCGCAGTGTATTGATGTGCAGGGGCAGGGGCGTCTGGCGCTGGAGCAGGCTAACCGTGAGCTGGGGCTGGCACTGACTGAAGATGAGATTGATTATCTGCTGGAGTCATTTCGCAGACTGGCACGCAATCCAAACGACGTTGAACTCTACATGTTTGCTCAGGCCAACTCTGAACACTGCCGGCATAAAATTTTTAATGCTGACTGGATTATTAACGGAGAGAAACAGCCGAAGTCACTGTTTGCCATGATCAAAAACAGCTGGCAGCAGACGTCTGATTATGTGCTCTCGGCGTATAAAGATAATGCTGCGGTGATGGAAGGCTCGATGGCAGGACGCTTCTTTGCCGATGCGGTGCATAAGCGATATGACTATCATCAGGAAGAGATCGCCATCCTGATGAAAGTCGAGACGCACAATCATCCTACTGCCATCTCACCATGGCCGGGCGCGGCTACAGGCGCCGGAGGCGAAATCCGTGACGAAGGGGCGACAGGGCGCGGCGCTAAACCCAAAGCGGGGCTGATGGGTTTTTCCGTATCGAATCTGCGTATCCCCGGTTTTGTGCAGCCATGGGAGGAGGATTTTGGCAGGCCTGATCGCATTGCCAGCGCTCTGGCGATAATGACAGAAGGGCCTCTTGGCGGAGCTGCATATAACAATGAATTTGGTCGCCCTGCACTTACTGGTTATTTTCGTACTTATGAAGAACGGGTCAACAGCCATAATGGCGTTGAGCTGCGTGGTTACCATAAACCAGTCATGATTGCCGGCGGCATGGGTAACATCCGCCCTGCGCACATTCATAAAGGGGAGATCCCTGTGGGTGCCAGATTGATTGTGCTTGGGGGTCCGGCAATGAATATCGGGCTTGGTGGGGGGGCTGCGTCATCGATGGCGTCAGGTCAGTCAGATGCTGAACTGGATTTCTCCTCAGTACAGCGCGACAACCCGGAAATGGAAAGACGCTGCCAGGAAGTTATCGATCGCTGCTGGCAGCTGGGTGATGATAATCCGATTCTGTTTATTCATGATGTGGGTGCGGGGGGGCTTGCTAGCGCTATGCCTGAGCTGGTTAGTGATGGTGGCAGGGGCGGCGAGTTTAATTTACGTGACATTTTAAGTGACGAACCTGGCATGACCCCGCTGGAAATTTGGTGCAATGAATCGCAGGAGCGCTATGTGCTGGCGATTGCGCCGGAAAAACTGGCACTGTTTGACCAAATTTGTCAGCGCGAACGTGCACCCTGGTCGGTGATTGGTCAGGCAACAAAAGCGCACCATTTAACGCTCACCGACAGCCATTTTGCCAGCAGGCCTGTCGATATGCCTCTGGATGTGCTGCTGGGTAAAACGCCTAAGATGGTCCGTGAAGTGACCAGCCTGAGCGGCGCAGGTGACACACTGGTTCGGGACGATATTACCCTCGAAGAGGCGGTAAAGCGGGTATTACATCTGCCTGCGGTTGCAGAAAAAACGTTTCTGATAACTATAGGCGATCGCAGTATTACCGGCATGGTTGCCCGCGATCAGATGGTGGGTCCCTGGCAGATTCCAGTCGCCGATTGTGCAGTTACTACAGCCAGTTTTGACAGTTACTATGGTGAAGCGATGGCGATGGGCGAGCGATCGCCAGTAGCACTCCTCGATTTTGCTGCTTCTGCCCGTCTGGCAGTGGGCGAAGCCATTACCAATATCGCGGCTGTTCAGATTGGTTCGTTAAAACGTATTAAGTTATCGGCCAACTGGATGAGTGCGGCGGGTCATCCGGGAGAGGATGCAGGCCTGTATGCGGCAGTAAAAGCGCTTGGTGAGCAGCTTTGCCCAGCACTGGGCCTCACTATTCCGGTAGGCAAAGACTCTTTGTCGATGAAAACCAGCTGGCAGCAGGATGGTCAGCAGAGTGAGATGGCAGCACCATTGTCACTGGTCATAACCGCTTTTGCCCGGGTTGAAGATATACGCCGCACTGTCACGCCACAGCTACAGGTGGCCACAGATAATCTGCTGTTATTAATTGACCTCGGCGGAGGCCATCAGGAATTGGGAGCGACAGCGCTGGCCCAGGTTTATCGTCAGCTCGGTGATAAACCGGCAGATGTGCGAGACGCAGGAAAACTGGCGGGCTTTTTTAATGCGATTCAGCGACTCGTCAGCGAGCAAAAATTATTGGCATATCATGATCGTTCTGATGGTGGCCTGCTGGTCACGCTCGCAGAAATGGCCTTTGCCGGTCATTGTGGTATAGACGTGGATATTGCATTGCTGGGTAGTGATTATCTGGCAGCCCTGTTTAATGAGGAGCTGGGGGCAGTAATTCAGATTCCCGCGATTGAGTGTGCTGCGGTAATGAATATTCTGGCCGATAATGGACTGGCTGACGACGTATATACTCTGGGTCTGGCGAAACCAGGTGATCGTTTTGTGATCAATTCTGGTAAGATGTCACTTTATAATGAAAGCCGGACAGCATTGCGTGTCTGGTGGGCTGAGACCACCTGGCAAATGCAGCGTCTGCGTGACAACCCTCACTGTGCTGATGAAGAACATCAGGCGAAGGCGGACAGCGCCTGTCCGGGGCTGACTGCCAAACTCAGTTTCTGCCCGGATGAAGATGTGGCCGCGCCGTTTATTGCCACAGGGATTCGACCACAAGTTGCGGTGTTGCGTGAACAGGGCGTGAATTCTCATATAGAGATGGCAGCGGCTTTTCATCGTGCCGGCTTTGACGCTATCGACGTACACATGAGCGACTTACTAGCGGGACGCTGTAATCTGGATGACTTCCATGCTCTGGCTGCCTGTGGTGGATTCTCTTATGGTGATGTGCTGGGTGCGGGTCAGGGCTGGGCCAGAACTATTCTGTTTGATGCTCGGGTACGTGATACATTTGAAAACTTCTTTCACCGACCACAGACCCTGGCGCTGGGCGTCTGTAATGGCTGTCAAATGCTATCCAGCCTGAAAGAATTAATACCGGGAAGTGAACACTGGCCACGCTTTGTTCGCAATCAGTCTGATCGTTTTGAAGCCCGCTTTACGCTGGTCGAGGTAGCAGCGAGCCCTTCGCTACTGCTTGAGGATATGGTGGGGTCCTGCCTGCCTGTGGCGGTTTCCCATGCTGAAGGTTTTGTTGAAGTTAAGGATAGGGCGCATTTAGCAATCCTGGAGTCTTCTGGGATGGTAGCGCTACGGTATGTTGATAACAATGGCAGCATGACAGAACGTTATCCGGCAAATCCAAATGGGTCACCCAATGGTATTACCGCCGTGACCAGCAGAAGTGGGCGTGTTACGATCATGATGCCACATCCGGAACGGGTATTCCGGACAGTGACTAACTCCTGGTATCCCCCCGAGTGGGGTGAGGATGGCCCGTGGATGCGCCTTTTTCGCAATGCGCGCAGACAACTGGGCTAATGCATAATGGTTTTTAGAGCGTTGTTACTGGTTTCGTAATTTGTGCCTAGCTGGCCAGATCAGGGGGAGAAGGCGGACTGTCGGGCAGTACCTGTTTGCAACATTCATGTTTTGCTTTATGTTTCATTCAGACATGCAGGCAGTCGGGAGAAAAGTATATGAAAAAAATAGAAGCAATATTTAAGCCATTTAAACTCGATAATATTCGTGAAGCACTTGCTGTGGTAGGCATTACTGGAATGACGGTCACTGAGGTAAAAGGATTCGGACGTCAGAAGGGGCATACCGAGCTCTATCGGGGTGCGGAATATATGGTTGATTTTCTGCCAAAAGTAAAAATTGAGCTGGTTGTGGCCGATGATATTGCGGAGGTCTGTGTGGACACCATCAGGCATGAGGCACAAACTGGCAAGATAGGTGATGGTAAAATTTTCGTTTTCGACGTTGAGCGTGTAATGCGCATCCGAACCGGTGAAGAGAACGAAGAGGCCATCTGATCCCCGTTCCGGTATGGCGGGGAGTTCCGAGTAAAATAGTTATTATAATATTTTATCAGGGCCAGAAACCCCGTAGCTAAGCTGCCACTCAGGCTGGGTCAGCTGCGCAGCTACCGACCACATAAACTCCAGGATGATGTAATCATCCTGGAATAGTGCTTTGAGGCTGGTGCTTAACAATAATCTGGAAACGTGGTTTTCAGGTGTTCAACTGTGCAAATGCCCGGTTAGCTGCTTCCAGAGTGCGCTCTATGTCCTGCTCAGTGTGTGCCAGAGACATAAAACCCGCTTCAAAGGCAGAGGGTGCCATATAGATACCCTCTTTTAACATCAGATGGAAAAAGCTCCTGAAACGATTGAGGTCACAGCGGATTACATCCTCATAGCAGCTAACCTCTGGCGCGTCGGTGAAAAAGAGCCCAAACATGCCGCCGACATGATTCACTATAAGTGGCAGGCCATGGGCCTGTGCAGTGTCGCGCAGGCCCATGGCCAGCTGATTAGTACGGGCAGTAAGCGCAGGGTAGACATCAGGACCGGAGAGCGCATTCAGACACGCGAAACCCGCCGCCATGGCAATCGGGTTACCAGACAGGGTTCCCGCCTGATAAACCGGACCTGTTGGAGCCAGAGCCATCATGACATCACGGCGACCGCCAAAAGCGCCTACTGGCATGCCTCCGCCGATGATTTTGCCAAGGCAGGTCAAATCAGGTGTGATATTGTAATAGGCTTGTGCGCCTCCGCGTGCTACGCGAAATCCTGTCATCACCTCGTCGATAATCAGCAGTGCACCAAATTGATCGCAGAGTGCGCGCAGTTCGGGCAGAAACGACGGTTCAGGAGGAATGCAGTTCATGTTACCGGCAACGGGTTCGACGATGATGCAGGCAATATCATCAGGATAGCGTTCAAAGGCCTTACGGACTGAACTGGGATCATTATAGCGGCACGTCAGCGTGTGTTTAGCGAAGTCAGCCGGGACGCCGGGCGAATCAGGCTGTCCAAGTGTCAGCGCCCCGGAACCTGCTTTCACCAGTAGCGCATCAGCGTGGCCATGATAACATCCCTGAAATTTGATCAGTTTGTCGCGCCCGGTAAATCCACGGGCCAGCCGGATGGCGCTCATGGTAGCTTCAGTACCAGAGTTGACCATTCTCACCATATCAATACTGGGTATGAGCTCCGTTATCAGGCGGGCCATTTTAACTTCCATTTCCGTAGGGGCACCAAAGCTTAATCCTCTCTGAGCGGCTTCAATCACCGCCCCGCGAATTGCAGGGTGATTGTGGCCGAGAATCATTGGCCCCCAGGACCCCACGAAATCAAGATAAACGTTGCCGTCGACATCAAAGAGGTACGCACCGTCGGCGTGTTCAATAAAAAGAGGGGTACCTCCGACGCCGGTGAAGGCCCGCACTGGTGAGTTTACCCCTCCGGGAATCACTTGTTGCGCCTGGGCGTAGAGGTTTTCTGACTGGCTCATGTGAGACGGATTCCTTAAATCGGTATAAAAAGCCCTTTTATTCTAAAGAAATACTGGCTGTAGGTAAAAGTCTCAGCGATTTGAGGTAAAATTTATAGAGGTGATACTAGGGTTATTATGCAGCATCTCCCGATTTCATCATTGCGAAAATCATCCCATAAAACAGAGCATCAGTGACAAAAGGGCTGTTATCCCCAGCGGGGTTGTGCTTGTCACTATGCATCAGGTGTTGGATAATAGTTAAGAATGGGGCCGAAGGCGGCCTGTAACTTCACGGGAGTTGAATATGAGTGACGATAGCGGACTGCCATTGCAATTTACTGACGCGGCGGCCAATAAAGTCAAAGATCTGATTGCGGATGAGGAGAATCCTAATCTGAAGCTCCGTGTCTATATTACAGGTGGGGGATGTAGTGGCTTTCAGTACGGCTTTACCTTTGATGATAAAGTCAATGAAGGCGACACGACCATTGAGAAACAGGGCGTGGAGCTGGTGGTCGACCCGATGAGTCTGCAATATCTGATTGGAGGTTCGGTTGATTATACAGAAGGGCTGGAAGGCTCACGTTTTATCGTTACCAATCCCAATGCACAGACGACCTGCAGTTGCGGCTCTTCTTTCAGTGTCTGAACTGTATTGTTGTGTTTATCATTACCACTCCACAAGAACATACTGTATTCTGCGGCCTGTTTCGCCATCCTGAACCTTCAGCTCCTGAGTGACTTTGGGCAGTAACGTTGTATGGTGTGTAGAGGTCTCCTCTTGTGAATACTGGCTATTGTGCCCGGTTGTGATGTGGTCTTCCGGGACAATAGTGATTTTTACCGTTATTACGCCGTTAATTGTGCCTGCCTTAAGGGTTGGTATTGTTAATATCAACCCAAAAATCATGGCTATAAGGAAACTCTTTATCATTGCGGACTTCTGTCTGATTGTA
This sequence comes from uncultured Enterobacteriaceae bacterium, assembly GCA_936920625.1. Taxonomy (GTDB): domain Bacteria; phylum Pseudomonadota; class Gammaproteobacteria; order Enterobacterales; family Enterobacteriaceae; genus Izhakiella. The sequence goes on along the minus strand of CAKZHC010000011.1, from coordinate 100,806 downwards.
ATTGCTGACACAGGTCACGGGCGGCAAGAAGAATACGGGGACCGGGGCGACTGAGCCAGGCTTCATTAAGTAAGATTACCGGGGCAGTAAGCTGAGGATACCAGAAATTTCTTACTTTTTTCTGCCATTCATTATCACCGCTGGTGATAATACGCTGTGGCATGCGGACGAGAACCTGTTCACGGCTCACCTGGGGCCATGGAATCGGGCTGGCAGCAAAGATGTTGTCACCGCCACACAGAGACAAAACCTCATTTTGGATGGTGTGGCCGGAGGCAGTAAAAAGTGGCCGCAGACCATATTGCAGAAAGACGCGCTGCCTGAGGGGATGGGCATAGCGCGCGCGTAATTCCGCGAGTTCTCTGACCAGCTTATCTGCATTCTGCTGCGCCACTGCCGGAGCAGGGCTGAAGCGTGCCAGCGCACGAACCTGACTAATAATATCATCGAGCGTTTTTGGCTCGACCCACTCCACCTTAATTCCTAAGTGGGCTAACTGTGTCAGTTGCCGGACGGGGCTGCCGCCACGCCATGCCAGTATTACATCGGGCTTGAGCGCAATGATGCGTTCGATATTCACTCCCCGCCAGTTCGCGACCTGCTCAATATGGCTGGCCTGGACGGGATAGTCCGAAAAAGCACTGACCGCCACGGGTGTAATGCCGGCGGCAAAAGCCAGTTCGGTCAGGTTGGGGGCAAGTGTTATCACCCGAGGTGCGGCGTTAAGTACAGAGCACGCTAATAGCAGCAGCAGTGGCCAGTATTTCATCCTGGTTTACCATTCAGCCACGTTGCAGATTGGTGAGCAGTGTTTCAACCACCAGTGAAGAATTGCGGGAGGCTGTTTCCAGAAATTGATCGAAAGAGAGATGAGCTTTTTTATCAGCAACGTCAGATATGGATCGGATGACAACAAAAGGAACGTCGAATTGGTGACAGACATGAGCAATGGCAGCGCCTTCCATCTCCAGAGCTATCGCATTTGGAAAAGTGTGACGAATGCGTGCCAGCGGTTCAGCACCATTGATAAAAGCATCTCCACAAACTACTAAGCCCTGTACAGTATGCAGTGAGAGTTGGGTAATAGTATCTTGTGCTGAGGAAACCAGTTGTTTATCTGCTTTAAACAACGCCGGACAACCTGCCATTTGGCCCGGAGCATAGCCAAAAATAGTGAGATCAACGTCGTGATAACCTACTTCATCTGAGACCACGATATCGCCTGGATTAAGAGTGGGGTCCAGACCCCCGGCAGAGCCAGTATTAATAATAAAATCAGGCTGATGCAGCTCCAGTAATAATGCGGTACCCATGGCAGCAGAGACCTTGCCAATCCCAGATTTAAGTAATGCCACGCTTATGCCATTCAGCATCCCCGTATAAATTTCGCATCCTGCTACCTTGTGCGTCCGAAGGTTATTAATCTTGTCACGCAGCAAGGTAACCTCCTGTTCCATTGCGCCAATAATGCCTGCTTTCATTGTAATTACTCATTAAAGTTATTGAATTGAATCGTCTTTGAGCCCATAGTTTGCGAGTGGCTGATGACGGGCATAGCTTAAGTGTGTTGTGCATGTCATTATAGCCTGTTATTGATGGCATTAGGATGGTTTTGCCGGAAAGGGAAATATGGCTGTTCTTACAACGATCATGCCTGAGATGTCAGGGCCAGCGATGATTCAGATTTGAGGAAGTAGGCTGATAAAGGGGCCCCCTACCCACATGAGGGGCTTTGGATAGTCCTCTGGTTGGCGGAAGCCGGTGAGTTAACAATGAGTGAAATTGACTTCAGAAAAAAAATTAATTATCAGCGCGCCTTTTCCTATAATTCCAGGCAGGGCAACAGGGATGAACATGCAATTATGCGTACCTTTGAGAGTGATCGGGGACGAATCATTAATTCCGCTGCCATTCGCCGGTTACAGCAAAAAACACAAGTTTTTCCGCTTGAACGCAACGCCGCCGTACGTTCAAGGCTGACTCACTCTTTGGAAGTGCAGCAGGCTGGTCGCTATATCGCCAAAGAGATTCTGACTAAACTTAAAGAGCTTAACCTGCTAGCGGAGTATGGTCTGGAGACGCTGGCCGCACCTTTCGAAAGCATTGTCGAGATGTCCTGCCTGATGCATGACATTGGTAATCCTCCCTTTGGTCATTTCGGTGAATCTGCTATCAATGACTGGTTCTGCCGTCATCTGTTTTGTGACCAGCAGCAGGAAGCGGCGGGCGATGCTCCTTGCAAAGTGCCATTATTAACTGATTGCGAAGATGATCTGGACGATCTCCGGGCAAAAATTCGCCGGGACTTATGCTCTTTTGAAGGCAATGCTCAGGCGATACGACTGGTGCATACGCTGATGAAACTGAATCTGACCTGGGCTCAGGTTGGCTGTATTTTGAAATACACCCGCCCGGCGTGGTGTCGTAACGAGGCTCCCGCGGCCTATGACTATCTGATGAAGAAACCTGGCTACTATCTGGCGGAGGAGGAGTTTGTTGCGCGTCTGCGTCAGGAGCTGGATATTGGACAGTATAATCGTTTTCCTCTGACCTATATTATGGAGGCGGCCGACGATATTTCATATTGTGTGGCTGATCTGGAAGATGCGGTTGAAAAAAATATCTTCACGGTAAATCAGCTCTACGATTATCTTCACGCGCTCTGGCCGTATCACGAACCGGGGGATCTGTTTGATTCAGTGGTGACAGATGCGCTGGAAAAATCGAAAACCAACTGTTCCGGTTATAAATCCCACGAACAATTCTTCATGTATTTGCGGGTAAACACAGTTGCGCGTTTGGTTCCTGAGGCCGCTGATCGTTTTATTTCTCATCTTCCGGACATTTATCAGGGCTGTTTCAACGAGCCTTTGCTGGAAGAGGATAACCCTTGCGGTCAGTTATTAAACTTGTTTAAAAAAGTCGCTGCGGCCCATATATTCAATCATCCTGAGGTTGAGCAACTGGAATTACAGGGATACCGGGTGATCACAGGTTTACTCGAAATTTACGGGACATTGCTACGGCTGTCTCTCGATAAATTTAGTCAATTAGCTAAAGAGAACACTCTTAAAGATCATCCCATAGAGACACGCCTTTATCATAAACTCCCCGTACGTTTTTGTCTGGCTTACAGGGAAGCGTTATCGAAGCACAACTGGCGTGATAAGGATTTCCCGCTTTGGGAATATTATTATCGTGCCCGGCTGGTTCAGGACTATATCAGTGGCATGACGGATCTCTATGCTTGGGATGAATATCGACGGCTCACGGTGGCGGGCTGATATTCTATTTACGGCGTTTTGTAAAGCCCGAGAATAAATTTTTACCTTTGCTGGGCATTATGTTGTGAACTATAGACATACAATTGACTCAATAGTTAAGGCCAGTGTGATGATCTGGCAATTTCACAAAGTAAGAGACATTACGAATGAAAAAAACAGCATTAGTTATGAGCGCTTTGGTTATGAGCGCTTTGGTTATGAGCCTTGGAGTGGCAATGAGTCCAGTAAGCGCAATGGCTGCGGAGACGGCCTCATCTTCCAGTCAGAATCTGCCAAGTCTGGCTCCCATGCTGGAGAAAGTGATGCCTTCTGTCGTTAGCATCAGCATAGAGGGGAAAACTACGGTAAGACAATCACGCTTCCCCCAGCAGTTTCAGCCCTTTTTTGATAATTCGCCTTTTTGTCAGGATGGTTCTCCGTGGCAGGGCTCACCTCTGTGCCAGGATGGTAATAGTACCCGGCAGGAAAAATTCCGGGCTCTGGGATCGGGCGTAGTCATTAACGCTGAAAAAGGCTATGTGGTGACTAATAATCACGTAGTAGAGAATGCGACAAAGATTCAGGTGCAGACCAGTGACGGGCGCCGCTACGACGCGAAGGTAATTGGTAAAGATCCCCGTTCCGATATCGCTCTGATTAAGCTCGATGGTTTCAAAAACCTGACCGCAATCAAGATGGCTGATTCAGATAGCCTGCGTGTAGGTGATTATGCCGTTGCTATCGGAAACCCCTATGGTCTGGGAGAGACGGTTACCTCCGGGATTGTTTCTGCATTGGGGCGTAGCGGTCTGAATGTTGAGAACTATGAGAACTTTATCCAGACCGATGCGGCTATAAATCGTGGTAATTCCGGTGGTGCGCTGGTAAACATTGATGGTGAACTGATCGGCATCAATACAGCTATCTTGGCCCCGGACGGTGGCAATATTGGAATCGGTTTTGCTATCCCAAGTAATATGGTAAGAAATCTAACCACGCAGATGGTGAAATATGGTGAAGTCAAACGTGGCGAACTGGGTATTTTAGGCACTGAGCTTACCTCAGATTTGGCTAAGGCGCTGAAAGTTGACGCACAGCGCGGGGCTTTTGTTAGTCAGGTACTGCCGGATTCATCAGCAGCGAAAGGTGGTATCAAAGCTGGTGATGTTATTATCTCGGTCAATGGCAAAAATATTTCCAGTTTTGCTGCATTGCGTGCTGAAGTAGGGTCGTTGCGTGTGGGCACCAAACTGCAACTTGGCTTGCTGCGTAATGGTAAAACAAAAACTGTTGATATTACTTTACAACAAAGCAGCCAGGATAAAGTGGATTCCGCAAATATCTACACTGGTATCGAAGGCGCTGTATTAAGTAACTATGATGCTAAAGGTGTAAAAGGTGTGCGGGTAGATAGTGTCAAACAAAACTCTGCCGCTTCACGCATCGGCCTGAAAAAAGATGACATTATTCTTGGGGTTAATCAGCAGACTGTGACTAATCTCGGCGAGTTACGCAAAATCCTCGATAGCAAGCCATCTATACTGGCACTGAATATCAAGCGTGGTGACAGCAATATCTATCTGCTGACACACTAATACTGTAACAGCAACCGGTTCGCCGGTTGCTGTTAGTTGACAGTTTTTAGGCAGAATAGGGACTTATTTAACACCGTGGTGCAAAAACCAGATTACCGGCAACCCTTTTTTGGTCCGGGCAGCATTCTGCTCCAGGCATGGCGTTTATAATCGATGAGAAACTCTGGAATTACCCGCCTCCCTGGCAGGTAAGGCTGATTTAGGAAAGGTGTGATATTTATCAGGACAACACAGCGTTAGTAGCAAGAAAACCAGTCTAGTCCTGAGCCTGCGTCTTTACATTGTTCATAACACATTTCATCCGTTTTATCACCTTCATTACATACATGCAATCGCGAATGCTGGTCGGGTAGCTGATGATATAAAAATCAGTCCAAAAGCGATCATTGCGGTGATCTTACTAGCTCTGTTTGGGGTAGACATAGGCTATCTCCTGTCAACATTCTTATTCAGATGGTGTGAAGCGCCTGATACAGATTAGGTCGCATCGCAATAAAATTTAACATGGTGATGATTTGAGTGAAAAAAAGAAAATGAGATTTATTTCGTAAATGTTTAGATAAAATCACTGCAACATGAGGTTGTGCTTCACAGGGTGTCGGGCATCGACATGATGAACAATGCTAATGGGTCTTAGAACATCGGGCTTTGGTATTAGCTTTTAATTTGGGAGTGGAAAAGATTTCTCCTGCCTGGTCTGGTTTTTACCCTGTTGATTCTGGTTAACAGGGTAGTGCCAGTGGCTGGGATTATTCGATGGTTCGCAATAGCTCGTTAATAGCAATTTTGCCCCGTGTCTTTTCGTCGACCTTTTTTACAATCACGGCACAATAAAGTGCATAGTTACCCTCTCTGGAGGGTAAATTACCCGCAACAACTACCGAACCAGCAGGGATACGCCCGTAATGTACCTGGCCGGTCTCCCGATCGTAAATTTTAGTGCTTTGACTAATATATACGCCCATGGAGATAACAGAACCCTGCTCAACAACAACTCCTTCCACAATTTCTGAGCGTGCACCAATAAAACAGTTATCTTCTATAATAGTGGGATTAGCCTGAAGCGGCTCAAGCACACCGCCAATTCCTACGCCACCAGAGAGATGCACGTTTTTACCAATTTGCGCGCAGGAGCCGACTGTCGTCCAGGTATCTACCATCGTACCCTCATCGATGTAAGCACCAATATTGACGTAAGAGGGCATCAGAACACAGTTTCTGGCGATGAAAGCGCCATGCCGGACGGCGGCTGGCGGTACCACACGAAAGCCCTCTGTTTTAAAACGTTCCTCATCGTAGCTGGCAAATTTCATGGGTACTTTGTCATAAAAGCGACTTTCTGCCCCATTGATAACCTGATTTTCGTTTATGCGAAAAGAGAGCAGCACGGCTTTTTTGAGCCACTGATGAGTAATCCACTGGCCACTGATTTTTTCTGCAATACGGAGTGTGCCGCTGTCCAGTAATGCCAGAGTTTGATTGATGGCATCACGCGTGATGACATCAACACTAACAGGGGTGATTTCATTACGCTGCTCAAAAGCGTGATCAATAATATTCTGTAATTGTTGCATGGATCTCACTTACTGATGTGTCACCCGGCTGCAGAGTTTGCCATTGGTGCAGCAGGTAAATAATTTAATAGGGGTTATCCTGGCCTGTCGTTGACAGAGCAGGATGACTGGCTCGTCATATTTTATCGTTCGGATTGAGGGCAGCAATTAGCCGTTGTTTTAATCGTTCACAAACGTCAGGTTTAAGTGCCCGCCTGTCGGTATCTGCTAAAACAAACAGATCCTCAACTCGTTCTCCAATGGTACTGATGCGAGCACTGTGGAGAGAAATCTTTAAATCGGTGAAGACTTCACCAATGCACGCCAGTAGCCCGGGTCTGTCAAGTGCTATAAGCTCCAGCCAGGTGCGCCGCTCACTATGGGCGGACAGGAAATTGACCTCGGTGTTGACATTAAAACTACGCAGACGTGACGCCAGATTGCGATGTACGGGTGGCGGTGGTAACGAGCTGCCAGATCTGGTGAGGGCCTGTACAAGTACCTGATTAATAGTTGAATGGCGGTCTGTTGCTATCGGTTTACCATCTGGCTCCAGCACAATAAAAGTATCCAGCGCTATCCCGTCCCGATTAGTGAAAATCTGGGCATCATGAACGCTAAGATTACGCCGCTCCAGTTCGGCTGCCACGGTAGCAAACAGATAAGGACGATCGGGGCACCAGATGAAGATCTCTGTTCCCCCTCGTGTTATCTGTGGATTGATAATCACCAGAGGTTTATCCAGCTGATGGTACAGCAAGTGCCGGGCATGCCAGGCCAGCTGATCGGGGTTATGACGTACAAAATAGTCCGCCCGACAACGCTTCCAGATACTGTGTACCCGCAGTTCATCAGGCTGGTCCGGCTGCAACATATCGAGTGCACGGGCGCGATGATGACGAATACGTTCACGCAGATCGGGACTGTTTTTCATACCGCGGCGAAGCTGTTTTTCAGTAGCAAAGAAGAGTTCACGCAGCAGGCTCTGTTTCCAGCTGTTCCATAATGTTTCATTAGTTGCACAGATATCAGCTATTGTAAGGCAAACCAAATAGTTAAGACGGGTTATGGTACCTGTAGTATGTGCAAATTCTGCAATGACGTCCGGGTCCTGAATATCACGTCGCTGGGCAGTAACTGACATAAGCAGATGGTGGCGCACCAGCCATGCCACTAAATCTGTCTCCCGTCTCCCCAGACCGTGCATTTGCGCGAATACTTTTACATCCAGTGCTCCCAAAATAGTGTGATCACCCCCGCGGCCTTTAGCGATATCGTGGAACAACGCTGCTATTAACAACAGTTCAGGCTGCGGTAGCTGTGGCCAAATCTTTGTGCAAAGTGGATGTTGCAAATGGGTTTCTTGGTGCGAGAAGGTCTCCAGCTTTTGCAGCAACCGGATGGTATGTTCATCAACGGTATAAACATGAAACAGATCAAACTGCATCTGGCCAACTATACGTTTCCATTCCGGGAAATAGTTTTGCAGTACGCTATGACGGTGCATGGGAACCAGAGCTCTGCTCACTGCGCCCGGATGGCGTAAAATGGCCATAAAAAGCTGCCGTGCGAGTGGATAGCGGCAGAGTGGCTGGGGCAGATGGCGAAGAGCGTTGCGCAACTGTCGGAGTGTGGCAGAGTAAATACCGGTTACAGATGGATTTTTCACTATGATGTAGAACATGCGTATAATTGCGACAGGATCCTGCCAGAATAACTGATGTTCGCGCAGGTCTATCAGAGAACCCCGTAACTGAAAATCCTTATTGATAGGGTATGGATTTTCTGGCGTTTTAAGCGCCAAAATCGCCTCTTCAAACAGCTGTAGTAGCATTTGATTGAGCTCACCTACCCGACGAAGCACCCGATAGAACACCTTCATCATCGTTTCAACTGGCACGTTGCCATCGCCGCTATAGCCCAGACGATGGGCAACAGTGCACTGGCGATCAAATAACAGACGGTTATCGTAACGTGTTATTGTCAGGTGTAGTGCCATGCGTACTTTCCACAACAGATCCTGACACTGGCGCAGTTCGTGACTTTCGTCTGTGGTCAGAAAACCAAAATTGACCATTTCATCAAAGGATCCTGCACCAAAATGACGGCGTGCTATCCACAAAAGGGTGTGAATATCCCGTAATCCCCCCGGACTGTTTTTGATATCGGGCTCAAGATTATAAATGGTGCCATGATAGCGAGAATGGCGCTCTTGTTGCTCACGAACTTTTGCGGCGAAAAATTGTGCTGAAGGCCAAAAATTTTCATTAAACAGGTTTTGGTGAAGATCAAAAAATAGGGTGGAATCGCCAGTAATCATCCGTGATTCTATCAGGCTGGTAGCGACGGTGAGGTCAGCTAGTCCCTCGGTCAGAGAATCCTCAAGTGTGCGAACGCTATGGCCCGGATTCAGATTAAGATCCCACAACAGTGTTAGCAGATGGCTACAACGCTGAGCAGTCTGCTCATCAAGAGGCGTGCGGCTTATGATTAGAATATCGATGTCTGAAAGGGGATGAAGTTCTCCTCGCCCATAGCCCCCAACTGCAAGCAACGCCAGAGCGCTATCCTGTGCGAAATCTAAAAAACACCATAAACGGCGTAACAGATTATCAATAAACTGCGTTCGGGCGTTAACTAGTGTTTCAGTATCTGCACCGGCATCAAAAGCGGCAGCGAGCTCTTGCTGGAAGCGTTCCAGTTGTGATTTGACCAGATCCGATTTCAGCGCTTCGTCATTCCAGCTGACTGGGGCGTGAGTGAAGCTGTGAAGGCGTTGCAACGCAGTCTGTTCAGTATTCAAACATGTCGCTCCTGCCAGGCTTTTGATTCAAAACGCCACACGATTCTGATAGGCACGAAAAGGGCTCTGTGCTCCATTCCAGGCAAAGGAGGATGCTTGAAATGGAGCACAGTTGTTTGCTCATTGGGGTGCCAGGCAGAGCAAGCTCCCTGTTGAGGAGATGTCTGACGATGCGGTGAGGGCTATGTACTGGCGACGAGATGGCGTGCAATAGTTTCATTGTGGCGCAGTGTAAGAATTTCACAGCCTGTCTCCGTCACGGCAATAGTGTGCTCATACTGAGCCGATAAGCTGCGATCTTTCGTTTTCACCGTCCAGCCATCCTTCATAGTGCGGATACGATAATCACCAGTGTTCACCATCGGCTCGATGGTAAAGGTCATACCCGGTTGCAGTACCACCCCGTTATCATTGGCATCGTAGTGCAATACCTGAGGATCTTCGTGAAACCCTTTGCCAATGCCATGGCCACAGTAATCACGCACTACTGAAAAATCATGGGATTCAACATATTTCTGGATGGCACGGCCAATTTCACGCAAACGCAGGCCGGGGCGGACCAGAAGCAGAGCCAGATAGAAACACTCCTGAGTAATGCGGCACAGTCGCTCAGCCTGTATCGAGGGTTTCCCTACCAGAAACATGTTTGACGTGTCGCCGTGGTAGCCGTCTTTAATAACGGTTACATCAATGTTGATGATATCACCCTCTTTGAGAATTTTGTCATCGCTCGGAATACCGTGACATACAACATCATTTACGGAGGTACAGACTGATTTTGGAAAACCACAAAATCCCAGGCAGGCAGGGATAGCGTGCTGTACTTCTGTGATGTGTGCATGGCACAAACGGTCAAGTTCACCCGTAGAAATTCCGGGTTTAACATGAGGTTCAATCATTTCGAGCACTTCAGCCGCCAGCCGTCCAGCTACGCGCATTTTTTCTATTTCATCATGAGTTTTTAACGTGATTGCCATGAACTTTGCCTGCAGATAACGTTTTTCGTCAATAATGGTAACAGGTAGTCGCTGCGCTGCCAATTGTCGGTTTGGATTACAATCACAGGGTGCATTTCCTTAATCCAGACGCTTTTAGTGATTTAAGTAGTGGCTTCATCAGCCTCTTTATGATATAAAGCGCGCCGGTGAATCTCCGGACCGGGATAATGCGGTTTAATGGCTGGCTGGAGAAACGCTGGCAATTTTATCATCGAGTGCATAACACACATGTATCGGCACATACGCCGGGGTGCCTGTCCTCTCTTGTAATACGGAGGCTGGTCGGTGGAATGGGATACGTGGAGGCGCAACCCCAATTTAAATTTAGAGGTATTCATGGCAACAGTTTCAATGCGGGACATGCTCAAAGCGGGCGTACATTTTGGCCACCAGACTCGTTACTGGAATCCGAAAATGAAGCCATTCATCTTTGGTGCCCGCAACAGAGTTCATATCATCAACCTTGAAAAAACGGTTCCAATGTTCAACGATGCCCTGGCGGAGTTGCACAAAATAGCTACCCGGAAAGGGAAAATTCTGTTTGTTGGTACTAAACGTGCCGCCAGTGAAGCGATCAAAGACGCAGCACAAAGCTGTGATCAGTTCTTTGTTAACCATCGCTGGCTAGGCGGTATGCTGACCAACTGGAAAACGGTCCGCCAGTCTATTAAACGTCTGAAAGATCTTGAGATGCAGTCTCAGGATGGTACTTTCGATAAGCTCACTAAAAAAGAAGCTCTGATGCGCGGTCGTGAGCTGGCTAAGCTGGAAAATAGTCTGGGTGGTATCAAAGAGATGGGCGGTTTGCCTGATGCTCTGTTCATTGTAGATGCGACTCATGAACATATTGCGCTTAAAGAGGCTAATAATCTGGGAATCCCGGTTTTTGCTATTGTTGATACTAACTCTGATCCCGATGGTGTTGATTTTGTCATACCGGGTAACGATGATGCCATTCGCGCTGTAAATCTCTATCTGACTGCCGTAGCGACTACGATTAGCGAGGGTCGTTCACGTGATCAGGCACAACAGGCAGCAGAAAATTTTGTGTCTGAAGAATAAGCAGGGCTAGCTCTGATTCAGAGCCCTGAAATGATAGATGAGGGGGCCTGCACAGGCCCTTCTGTTTTCGCGCCGAGGCTGCATGTCAGTAGCTGGAGCTGGTGGGGTAAAAATTGCTGTGACCTGGTTTTTGCTTCACTGTTCTACTGGCACACCTGCAGAAACGATGATAACCGAGGATTGAAACAATGGCTGAAATTACCGCCGCTTTGGTAAAAGAACTACGTGAGCGCACTGGCGCTGGCATGATGGATTGCAAAAAAGCACTATGTGAAGCAAATGGCGACATCGAACAGGCCATTGATAACATGCGTAAATCAGGTCAGGCAAAGGCGGCTAAAAAGTCGGGTAATGTTGCCGCTGAGGGCGTAATAAGAACTAAAATCGATGGGAATTACGGTGTTATTCTGGAAGTTAACTGCCAGACCGATTTCGTTGCTAAAGATAATGGTTTTCAGGCATTTGTAAATGATGTACTGGATGCTGCCGTCACCGGGCGTATTAAAGATATCGACACACTAAAAGCGCAGTTTGAAGAGAAACGCGTTGCCCTCGTCGCTAAAATTGGCGAAAACATCAATATACGTCGTCTTGACGTGCTGGAGGGCAAAGAGCTGGGCACCTATCTGCATGGGGCACGCATCGGCGTGCTAGTTTCGGCACAAAACGGTGATGCTGAACTGATTAAAAATATTGCCATGCATGTTGCGGCCAGTAAGCCAGAATATCTGAAACCAGAAAATGTTCCTGCCGATGTCGTTGCCCGTGAGTATCAGATTCAGCTCGATATCGCCATGCAGTCAGGCAAGCCAAAAGAAATTGCTGAGAAAATGGTTGAAGGGCGCATGAAAAAATTTACTGGCGAAGTCTCGCTGACTGGCCAGAACTTTGTAATCGACCCGACCAAAACGGTAAGCCAGGTACTCAAAGAGAAAGGTGCTGATATTGTGGGCTACGTTCGTTTTGAAGTGGGTGAGGGTATCCAAAAAATTGAGAGTGACTTTGCCGCCGAGGTTGCTGCTATGTCCAGACAGTCTTAACAGACTGTCTGCTGAAGAACCGCCAACAGGCGGTTCTTTTTTGCCCAGGCTTGGTTCAGCCGTAGTTTTAAGCCTCATCCCTATAGTGTTTTTTATCTCCGGACGGGATGATTAATAAGAGCCAATAACTTTTTAAATCAATGACTCAGGAAGCAGACACTATGACTACCAATGCACAACCTGCGTACAAACGTATTCTCCTGAAATTAAGTGGTGAAGCGCTACAAGGATCCGAGGGTTTCGGCATCAATGCCAGCGTGCTTCATCGTATAGCACAGGAGGTGAAGGAATTGGTGGAATTAGGCATTGAGGTGGGGATGGTCATTGGTGGTGGTAACCTTTTTCGGGGAGCCGGTCTGGCCGAAGCTGGAATGAACCGCGTAGTAGGTGACCATATGGGTATGTTGGCAACGGTCATGAATGGGCTGGCAATGAGGGATGCATTGCATCGTGCCTCCGTTAACGTCCGCCTGATGTCTGCCATTCCGCTGAACGGGGTTTGTGATAACTACAGCTGGGCTGAAGCCATTAGCCTTCTGCGTAATAATCGCGTAGTTATTTTTAGTGCCGGCACAGGCAATCCATTTTTTACCACTGACTCTGCGGCTTGTCTGCGGGGTATTGAAATCGAAGCAGAAGTAGTGCTGAAAGCGACCAAAGTTGATGGTGTATTTTCTGCGGATCCAGTAAAAACCCCAGATGCTACACTCTATGAGAATCTCAGCTATAGTGATGTGCTGGAGCGCGAGCTAAAGGTGATGGATTTGGCTGCATTTACCCTTGCGCGTGATTATAAGTTGCCTATCTGCGTTTTTAATATGAATAAACCTGGTGCACTGCATCGTGTGGTAATGGGTGAGAAAGAGGGTACTCTGATCACCTGTTAACATCAGCCCCGGTTTGCAATAAAGTATGGCCAGCCTGTACTTAAGCATCCGAATGTAGCAGGAATTATCGCCAAATTACTTTGACAGAAACTGCATTCAGAGACTGTCAGGAGAACAGAATTTAAGGGTAATATTGTGATTAACGATATCAAAAAAGATGCTGACATACGCATGGAAAAGTGTGTCGATGCATTTAGAAGCAGCATTAGTAAAGTTCGCACGGGTCGTGCTTCACCCGCTATTCTTGATGGAATTATGGTTGAGTATTACGGCGCCTCTACGCCATTAAAGCAGCTGGCAAGCATCACGGTAGAAGATTCCCGGACACTGAAAATCAACGTGTTTGATCGCAGCATCAGTGCGGCAGTAGAAAAGGCAATTATGACATCGGATTTGGGGCTCAACCCGAACTCTGCTGGTAGTGATATCCGCGTGCCTTTACCGCCACTTACAGAAGAACGTCGTAAAGATCTGATCAAAATAGTGCGGGGAGAGGCTGAGCAGGGGCGTATTTCTGTGCGTAATGTCCGCCGTGATGCTAACGAAAAGCTCAAAGTATTACTTAAAGATAAAGAGATAAGCGAAGATGAGGAACGCCGGGCGCAGGATGATGTCCAGAAAATCACTGACGCAAGCATCAAAAAAATTGATGTTGCTCTCGGTGAAAAAGAAACTGAGTTGATGGATTTTTGATATTGCCATCATGCCCTTTAAACACCGTACTGAAAGTGTCCAAATCTGGATAAATTGCTGTACGGTGTTTTACATTGTCTAGTCTAAGCAACATCAGCGGGAATGAAATAAAGGGTGGCTCAATGAAACAACTGACAATTCTTGGCTCAACGGGTTCGGTAGGCGTCAACGCTCTGGATGTGGTGGCAGCCAATCCTGAACATTTTCAGGTGCGGGCGTTAGTGGCGGCCAATAATACTGGTCTGATGATTGAGCAGTGTCAGCGATTTCGGCCAGCCTGGGCCGGGCTGCATAGTGAACAGGCCGCCGTTGAGCTTCGCCGCCAGTTACGTTCGCTTAACATCAGTACTGAAGTAGTGAGCGGCGACCAGGCCGTCTGCGAGCTGGCGGCACTGGCAGAAGTGGATCAGGTAGTGTCGGCTATTGTAGGTGCTGCGGGATTACTGCCCACGCTGGCAGCTATTCGTGCAGGTAAGCGAGTGTTATTAGCCAATAAAGAATCGCTGGTTACCTGTGGGCGTTTATTTTTCGAGGCAGTGCATACTTCTGGTGCACAGATTCTGCCTGTCGACAGCGAGCATAATGCTATTTTTCAGAGTTTACCCGCTTCCCTTCAGCGTCAGTTGGGATACGCTTCACTTAAAGACGATGGCATAGAGAGCATTATCCTTACAGGATCAGGGGGGCCTTTTTATAATACGCCGCTGGAGGCGTTGAAAGAGGTGACACCCGAACAGGCATGTGCACATCCGAACTGGTCGATGGGGCGGAAGATTTCTGTTGATTCGGCCACAATGATGAACAAAGGTTTGGAATACATCGAAGCCCGCTGGCTATTCAACGCAACGGACGCTCAGATGGAAGTAATTCTGCACCCGCAATCAGTGATCCACTCTATGGTTCGCTACTGTGATGGCAGCGTTCTGGCTCAGTTAGGAACACCAGATATGCGCACACCGATTGCCCATGCTATGGCATGGCCACAACGCATCAATTGTGGCGCTGTTCCCTTGGATTTTGTCACTATGAAGGCGCTTACCTTCGCGGAGCCTGACTATATACGCTATCCTTGTCTCAAACTGGCGATTGATGCATGTAATACCGGACAGGCAGCAACTACCACGTTGAATGCGGTTAATGAGATTGCTGTAGCGGCGTTTTTAGATGCGCAAATTCGATTTACTGATATTGCAAGCCTGGTTGTCTCAGTTCTGGAAACGCTCAGCGTTGCCGAACCTGGCAGTGTTGAGGATGTGCTGGCTATTGACCATCTGTCACGTCAGAGAGCATTTTCGAATTTAGCAAAGTTCAGGCGGTAATCTTACTGCCAGCATAATCATCGCGACTGGTGAGCCTTTCCAGGAGATGATATAGTTTCCCGCTTATATTAATAAAATGTAACTCTCACTTCGGTGACTGATAAATAAAAATTTTCTTTTGTATTATGCCAGACCGCTTTGATATTTCAGAAACCACTTTCTGATTAAAGGAATGTTAACGCATTATGTCGTCTGCTACAGTACTGGAACCCGTTGATTCGCCAGCTATGACTCCTCGCCATGTGGCCATCATTATGGATGGCAATGGCCGCTGGGCGAAAAATCAGGGTAAACTGCGTATCACGGGGCACAGAGCAGGTGTGAAATCGGTCCGGCGTGCTGTGAGTTTTGCTGTAAATCATAAACTGGACGCATTAACCCTTTACGCATTCAGTAGTGAGAACTGGAGTCGCCCGCAGCAGGAAGTAATGGCTCTCATGGAGCTTTTTGTCTGGGCACTGGACAGTGAAGTTAAAAACCTGCATAAACATGGTGTTCGTCTGCGTATTATTGGCGATATCAGTCGGTTTAATCCCCGCTTGCGGGAAAAAATTGATCGTGCAGAGAAACTGACACAGCAGAATAGCGGACTTACTCTCAATATCGCAGCAAATTACGGAGGACGCTGGGATATTGTCAACAGCGTAAGACATATTGTGGCACAAGCACGGGCGGAGCTCATTCAGCCTGATCAGATTACCGAAAAGACACTTTCTGCTCATTTGTGTATGTCCGATTTACCTCCGGTCGATTTGGTGATTAGGACTGGAGGAGAACATCGCATCAGTAATTTTTTATTATGGCAAATCGCTTATGCGGAGTTTTACTTCACCGATGTTCTGTGGCCTGATTTTAATGAACATGTTTTTGAAGGTGCACTACATGCTTTTGCACAACGCGAGCGACGTTATGGTGGCGCAATACCCGGTGGTTCCTGAGTTAACAGGGAGTCGCTTTTGTTGAAGTCTCGTCTGATCACTGCGTTAATTTTGATTCCTCTGGTAATCACAGCGCTGTTCTGGCTGCCCTTCATTGCCTTTGCGATAGTCACATTATTGATATGCATACTGGCGGCATGGGAGTGGGCGCAACTGGCTGGTTTGCCAACCGTATTGCATCGTATTTGGCTAGCTGCATCCTGCGGTTTATTGTTGATGCTAATGCTTTTCACGTTTTCTGACTTTCACAACTGGCGTCATTCCCCTTACGCCTGCGGGCTGCTCTGGATTTCGATCATCTGGTGGTCGTTGGCACTGGCCATGGTGCTATTTTATCCTCGTTGCACAACATGGTGGCGAAAATCATGCACGATACGGCTGTTGTTTGGGATGTTAACTATAGCCCCTTTCTTTGGTAGCATGGTGGTGCTGCGTCAGTTAAATTATGACGCTGATCGCTTCACCGGGGCTTGGTGGTTACTTTATGTCATGCTCCTTGTCTGGTCGGTCGACTCAGGGGGTTACTTATTTGGCCGTTTGTTTGGTAAACACAAACTGGCACCTCGCGTTTCCCTAGGGAAAACGTGGGAAGGATTAGTGGGGGGGCTGGTTACTGCAATGGTGCTGTCATGGCTGTTTAGTCTCCGGGCTCCGCTCGCCATCGCCCCGCAAACACTGTTACTCTGCTCTTTCATTGCTGCACTGGCTTCGGTTTTAGGTGATCTGACAGAGAGTATGTTTAAGCGCGAGGCAGGAATTAAAGACAGCGGTAACATTATTCCTGGCCACGGTGGTATTCTTGATCGTATTGACAGTCTGACTGCTGCGGTGCCAGTATTCGCCAGCCTTCTTTTACTGGTCCTTCAGGTTATTTAGGATTGCTATGCTGAGTTTTTTTTGGAATTTTGCCGCTTTTATTGTTGCTCTGGGCATCCTGATCACTGTTCACGAGTTTGGTCATTTTTGGGTAGCACGGTGGTGTGGAGTAAAAGTTGAGCGTTTCTCTATTGGTTTTGGTAAAGCACTCTGGCGTCGTTACGATAAACAGGGAACAGAGTATGTCATAGCTACCATCCCGCTGGGTGGATATGTCAAAATGCTCGATGAAAGGGTTGCAAGTGTCCCGCCTGAACTCCGCCACCAGGCATTCAACAATAAAACCGTCGCTCAGCGTATGGCAATCATTGCTGCTGGCCCTTGTGCAAATTTCATTTTTGCACTTTTTGCTTGGTGGCTAGTTTTTATTATCGGTGTTCCCAGCCTGAAACCGGTGGTTGGTGGTGTTTTGAACGGTTCAGTCGCGCAGCAGGCACAAATTATGCCTGGGATGGAACTTAAAACAGTTGATGGCATCGAAACGCCTGACTGGGATGCGGTTCGCATGGCGCTAATCGGTGCCATTGGCGACCCTCAGGTCCCGCTCAGCGTGATACCCTTCGGTTCGGCCAGTGCATCGACGTTAACGCTAAATCTTAGTCATTGGAAGTTATCGGCAGACGATCAGGACCCGTTAACGCTATTGGGTATCGCGCCTTACAGGCCAAAAATTGAGACGGTACTTGCGGAAGTGCAACAGAATTCTCCTGCCAGTCATGCAGGTTTGCAGGCGGGTGACAGGATAGTAAGCGTGCAAGGTCAGCCACTTGCGGGTTGGCAGTCGTTCGTCTCTGGCGTGCGTGACAATCCCGGCAGGGAGCTTACGTTACAGGTGGAGCGTCAGGGCGCGATAAAGACGTTGATATTGGTCCCTGCGTTGAAACCGGGAACTCACGAGGAAGGGTATGTTGGTGTTATCCCGCGTCTTGCTCCGCTGCCCGATGCATATAAAATCGTGCTTAAGTATGATGTTATCACTTCTGCTGCTGAAGCCGGCGTGAAAACATGGCACTTAATGAAACTGACCGTCAGTATGATAGGTAAGCTAATTACTGGCGAAATTGATTTGAACAATCTTAGTGGCCCTGTCTCGATTGCTAAAGGTGCCGGGATTTCGGCTGATTATGGTTTAGTCTATTACCTGATGTTTCTTGCTTTGATAAGTATAAATCTCGGTATTATCAATCTGTTTCCATTACCTGTACTGGATGGAGGCCACCTATTGTTTCTGGCAATTGAAAAGATTAAAGGAAATCCGGTGTCTGAACGAGTACAGGATGTTAGTTATCGCATCGGTTCAATATTATTGGTGCTATTGATGGGGTTTGCACTGTTCAATGATTTCTCGCGGCTTTAGTATCATGCCAAAAGCCGGATAATAGCTTCATGTTAGTGCAGATCGCATCAGATGATCTCAACAGTGATTGTTGATCTGGACCAGGGTTGCAAAAACAGTAAGGAAGAATGCAAAACAACGATGGTGATGAAAAAGTTGCTCATAGCGTCGCTGCTTTTAAGCAGCGCTACTGTATACGGAGCAGACAGCTTCGTAGTGAAAGATATCCATTTCGAAGGGTTACAGCGAGTCGCTAAGGGCGCGGCTCTGCTTAGTATGCCTGTACGTGTTGGCGATAATGTGAATGATGAGGATATAAGCAATATTATTCGCTCGCTTTATGCGACTGGAAATTTTGAAGATGTCCGGGTTTTTCGTGACGGTGATACGCTGATTATTCAGGTCAGAGAACGACCAACTATTGCCAGCGTGAGTTTTTCTGGCAATAAAAGCGTTAAGGAAGAACTGTTAAAACAAAATCTGGAAGCCTCCGGCGTCCGGGTGGGTGAGGGCCTTGACCGCACTGCGCTCGCCACCATCGAAAAAGGACTGGAGGATTTTTATTATAGTACAGGCAAGTACAGTGCTCAGGTCCGCGCAGTCGTCACGCCATTGCCACGCGATCGTGCAGATCTCAAATTCATTTTTACTGAGGGTGTTTCTGCCAAAATTCAGCAAATCAATATTGTTGGCAACAAAGCCTTTAGTTCAGATGAGCTCATTTCTCATTTCCAGCTACGTGATACGGTACCCTGGTGGAACCTGCTTGCTAACCGCAAATATGAAAAACAAAAGCTGGCAGGTGATCTTGAGTCCTTGCGTAGTTTTTATCTCGACAGGGGTTACGCCCGGTTCAATATCGATTCAACTCAGGTTAGTCTGACACCGGACAAGAAAGGCATTTATATCACTATCAATATCACTGAGGGTGATAAGTACACACTTTCCGGAAGTGTGGTTAATGGCAGTATGGCCGGGCATTCTTTGGAAATTGATACGCTGGCCAAAGTCAAACCGGGCGAGCTCTACAATGGTGCTAAGATCACGTCGATGGAAGAGAGCATCAAAAGATTGCTGGGGCGTTATGGTTACGCCTATCCACAAGTGATAACACGGCCTGAAATCAACAATGAAGACCATACTGTAAAGCTTCGCGTTAATGTTGATGCAGGGAACCGTTTTTATGTGCGCAAGGTACGTTTTGAAGGCAACCAAATTTCTAAAGATGCTGTATTGCGTCGTGAGATGCGACAAATGGAAGGAACCTGGCTGAAAAGCGATCTGGTTGAGCAGGGTAAAGCGCGTCTCAATCGTCTGGGTTATTTTGAGACAGTAGAATCAGATACCCGGCGCGTTCCCGGCACAGTGGATCAGGTCGATGTATTCTACCGGGTTAAAGAGCGTAATACCGGCTCACTCAATTTCGGCGTAGGCTATGGCTCTGAGAGCGGTATCAGTTTTCAGGCAAGTGTTTCTCAGGATAACTGGCTGGGAACGGGTAACAGCGTCAGCATTAGCGGTACCAGAAACGATTACCAGACTTACGCAGAACTGGCAGTTACCAATCCTTATTTTACGGCAGATGGTGTTAGCCTGGGCGGCCGTCTTTACTATAATAATTTTAAAGCTGATGACGCTGATCTCGCGGATTATACCAACAAAAGTTATGGGCTCGACGGCACACTCGGCTTTCCAGTCAATGAAAACAATACATTGCGAACCGGGCTGGGTTATGTTCATAACGATTTGACGAACATGCGGCCTCAGGTGGCAATGTGGCGCTATTTTAACTCTATAGACCATAAGCAAGATCGCAGCGGCAAAGGGGCTTTTTCCGCCAATGATTTTACCCTGAATCTGGGCTGGACGTTTAATAATCTGGACCGTGGTTATTTCCCCACTGCTGGTAATCGTACCAATCTGAATAGTAAAGTGACGGTTCCCGGCTCTGATAATAATTTCTACAAAATCACGCTCGATTCCCAACACTATATACCGTTCAATCAAAACAGGACCTGGGTTTTACTGGCACGGGGCCGGGTGGGTTACGGTGGCGGGATTGGCGGTAAAGAGATGCCTTTCTATGATAATTTTTATGCAGGAGGCTCGAGTTCTGTTCGCGGTTTTCGCTCTAATACTATAGGTCCCAAGGCCGCCTACTATAATACTGACTCTAAAGTCTGCCCCGGTGATAACAAGCTATGTAAATCTGATGATGCAGTGGGCGGTAACGCCATAGCCACAGCAACTATAGAAATTATCACACCAACGCCATTCCTGAGTGAGAAATATGTTAACGCTGTGCGTACCTCGCTGTTCATGGATGCCGGAACGGTCTGGGATACTAACTGGAAAAATAATGGAGATACACTGGCTGCTGGTATTCCGGACTACAGCAAGCCGGGCAATATTCGTATGTCAGCGGGTCTGGCATTGCAATGGATGTCCCCGATTGGCCCGTTAGTATTTTCATATGCTCAGCCGATTAAAAAATATCCAGGGGACAAATCAGAACAGTTTCAGTTCAATATTGGTAAAACTTGGTAACGTTGTCGGGCGAGGGGATAATTCAGCCGTGCTGCAATTGGCATGGTTGGTCCGGCGACGGGGTTCGTCCGGTTAGTCTTTAGACTGCGTTACTTTAATCCAATATTATCCTGCGAACCCGCTGGTAAAAATAGTTATAATAGCAGACTGAATATCTTTTAATTTAATAACACAGGGGCAGTAAACTGCTGTCTGGATATCTAGTTAGTATAAAACCGTGTCTGTGACACAAACTCATAATGGCAAGGAGTAGTAGAGTGAAAAAATTGTTATCTGCTGCAGGTCTATGTATTTCACTGGCGATTTCCGCTGGTGCTGAGGCTGCTGATAAAATTGCTGTGGTTGATGTTTCCGCCATTTTTCAACAGTCACCGCAACGAGAAGCTGTTTTAAAACAGCTCAAAAATGAATTTAATGGGCGGGAAGCGGAATTACGGACCATGGAGCATGACCTGAATGCGAAAATGCAAAAACTACAGCGCGATGGCTCTACGATGAAGGCGACTGAACGCAATCGTATGGAGAAAGAGATGATGGAACAACGTGATAAGTATGCAGCCAAAGTACAGACTTTTGAACAGGATAACCGTCGTCGCCAGATGGAAGAACGTGATAATATACTGAATACTATCAAAAATGCAGCACAAAAAGTTGCCAGCAGTAAGGGTTACGATATAGTGATCGATTCCAACGCTGTCGTGTACGTGGCAAAATCTAAAAATATTACCGCTGACGTTTTGAAACAGGTCAAATAACAGATGTCATCAATCAGACTGGCTGATATAGCCCGGCGGTTAGGGGCAGACTTGCATGGAAGCGGTGACGTGATTATTGACGGTATTGCGTCGATGCAAAGTGCGCAATCTGGTCAGATCACTTTTCTATCCAGTCGCCGCTATCGTGAGCAACTGGCTGCATGCCGGGCTTCCGCAGTAGTGCTGACGCACAGTGATCTTCCTTGGTGTACTATTCCTGCGTTAGTTGTGAAAGATCCCTATTTGGCGTTTGCGCGCATGGCACGTTTGTATGACACCACACCAAAACCTGCCAGTAACATAGCCCCGAGCGCCATCATAGCGCCGGGAGTGAAGCTAGGGCAAAATGTCTCAATAGGTGCTAATGCCGTTATTGAATCAGATGTTGAGCTTGCCGATGACGTGGTCATCGGTGCGGGCTGTTTCATTGGTAAAGGCGCTGTTATTGGCCGTGGCACTATGCTCTGGGCCAACGTTACTGTTTACCATGCAGTACAGATCGGCAGCCAGTGCCTGATTCACTCTGGTGCAGTCATTGGCTCAGATGGTTTTGGCTATGCTAATGATGGTGGTAAGTGGGTGAAGATCCCACAACTAGGCACAGTAATCATGGGTGATGGCGTCGAAATCGGCGCCTGCACTACTATCGATCGTGGTGCGCTCGATAACACCCGGATCGGCAATGGTGTCATTATCGATAATCAGTGCCAGATTGCACACAATGTGATTATTGGCGAGAATACGGCTATTGCAGGCGGAGTTGTGATGGCGGGCAGTCTGAAAATAGGACGTTATTGTATGATTGGAGGAGCCAGTGTTATTAATGGTCACATGGAAATTTGCGATCACGTCACTATTACAGGAATGGCCATGGTTATGAGGCCCATCACCGAGCCCGGAGTATACTCTTCAGGTATTCCTGCACAGCCGAATAAAATTTGGCGTAAAACGGCTGCACTGGTAATGAGTATTAACGAGATAAGGAAGCGCCTGAAAGATCTTGAATGCCAAATAAATAGAAAATAATTATCTCATATTGGCTGGTTTCATTTGCATGCCTCAAAACCAGGAGGCAGTACTTGCAGAAACAAATTGCGGTCTGAGGACTGTTGTCAACAGACTATATTCATGGTGTACCAAAATTCTAGGACAGGAAGCGTATTTTGACAAACGTAACGCATACTCTGAACATTGAAGAGATCATGGAATTGCTGCCACATCGCTACCCATTTTTGCTGGTTGATCGCGTTCTGGAGTTTAGAGAGCATCAATATCTTCGTGCCCTTAAAAACGTTTCCTTTAATGAGCCGTTTTTCCAGGGGCACTTTCCTGGTAAACCCATTTTTCCCGGAGTACTTATTCTCGAAGCAATGGCTCAGGCGACAGGTATTCTAGCCTTTAAAAGCTTAGGAAAACTGGAACCAGAAGAGCTTTACTATTTTGCTGGTATTGATGAAGCTCGCTTTAAACGCCCCGTAGTGCCTGGTGACCAGATGATCATGGAAGTTACCTTTGAAAAAACCCGGCGTAATTTGACCCGTTTCAAAGGACTTGCCACTGTGGAAGGAAAAATTGCTTGTGAAGCAACAATGATGTGCGCCCGTAGTCGGGAGGCCTGACGTGATTGATCAAACTGCCGTCATCCATCCCAGTTCTATTGTCGAAGAGGGTGCCGTGATTGGTGCTGGCGTGCATGTTGGTCCATTTTGCTATATTGGCCCTGATGTTAAGATTGGCTCAGGGAACGTGTTGAAATCACATGTAGTGATCAATGGTGACAGCCTGATTGGTAGTGATAACACTATTTATCAGTTTGCCACGATTGGAGAAGTAAATCAGGATCTAAAGTATGCAGGTGAACCAACCCGTGTAGAAATTGGTGATCGTAATCAAATTCGCGAAAGTGTTACGATTCACCGAGGCACCATACAGGCAGGGGAAGGAGGAGGGGTGACAAAAATTGGCTGTGACAATCTGCTGATGGTAAATACCCATATTGCCCATGATTGTACAATAGGTGATCACTGTATTCTGGCAAATAATGCAACACTGGGTGGCCATGTCACTGTTGATGATTTTGCTATTATTGGCGGGATGACCGCAGTACATCAGTTCTGCATTATTGGTGCCCACTCACTGGTAGGAGGGTGCTCCGGCGTTGCTCAGGATGTCCCCCCCTATATTATTGCACAGGGCAACCACGCATCGCCTTTTGGCATTAATGTCATTGGATTGCAGCGTCGTGGCTTCAGTAAAAAATCGTTGAATGCCATTCGTAACGCATACAAATTACTTTATCGCCATGGCAAAAAGCTGGAAGAGGCAAAACAGGAAATTGAGAGACTGGCTGACACCGATGAGGAGTTAAAACTCTTTTGTGATTTTTTTGCCCGTTCAACCCGTGGTCTGATTCGATAATTTATGGCAACACAGCCGCTAACAATTGCTCTCGTCGCAGGAGAAACCTCAGGCGATCTCTTGGGTGCCAGCCTTATGCAGGCGCTCAGGAACCGGCATCCGAATATCCGTTTTGTTGGTATAGCAGGGCCGAAGATGCAGGCTGAGGGTTGCGAAGTCTGGTATCAGATGGAAGAACTGGCAGTCATGGGAATTGTTGAAGTCCTTGGACGATTGCCACGACTGTTACACATTAGGCGCGATATTACATCCCGTTTTATTGCGTTGCAGCCTGACCTCTTTGTGGGTATAGACGCGCCTGACTTCAATATTGTGCTTGAAGAACGGCTCAAAAAACGCGGGATAAAAACAGTTCACTATGTCAGTCCGTCTGTCTGGGCATGGCGGCAGAATCGGGTACATAAAATAGGCCGGGCCACTAATCTGGTACTGGCATTTTTGCCTTTTGAGAAAGCATTCTATGATCGCCACCATGTCCCCTGTCGCTTCATTGGTCACACTATGGCTGATGCAATACCGCTCTCACCAGATAAAATAGCCGCACGACAGATACTGGGAATCGACAGCGATGTGACCTGTCTTGCTTTACTGCCTGGCAGCCGTGCAGCGGAGGTGGAGATGCTCAGTGCCGATTTTCTCAGAGCGGCAACGCTACTACGGGAGAAAATCCCGGCACTTGAAATTCTGGTGCCGATGGTGAACATGCGCCGCCGGGAGCAATTTGAACAGATAAAAGCTACTGTCGCCCCCAAACTGAAGGTTCACGTAGTAGATGGCAATGCACGTCAGGTGATGATAGCCAGCGACGCTGCTATTCTTGCCTCCGGAACCGCAGCACTCGAGTGTATGCTGGCTAAGTGCCCAATGGTGGTGGGTTATCGTGTAAAGCCTTTTACTTACTGGTTCGCAAAACGTCTTATCAAAACTCCTTGGGTGTCATTGCCAAATCTGCTGGCCGGGCGCGGGCTGGTGGTGGAACTGTTACAGGATGCCTGCCAGCCTGATGCACTGGCAGCCGCAACTGAGCCACTACTGGTGGCGGATAACGTTCGTACTGCGTTAATTGCCACCTTCGACGAACTCCACCAGCAGATTCGCTGTAATGCCGATGAACAGGCGGCAGAAGCGGTTCTGGAGCTCTGCCATTGAACGCCTTTCGCTATCCTGATGCCGGCTGCATCGCAGGCGTTGATGAGGTAGGGCGGGGGCCGCTGGCAGGCGATGTCGTCACAGCGGCAGTTATTCTTAATCCGGCACGTCCTGTCCACGGGCTGGCTGACTCCAAAAAACTCTCACCTTCCCGTCGTCTGATGCTTTATGAGCAGATATGTGACAAAGCTCTCAGCTGGAGTCTGGGACGGGCCTCGCCAGATGAAATCGATCAGCTAAATATTCTGCATGCTACAATGCTGGCGATGCAGCGTGCCGTTGGTGGTTTGTCGGTCACGCCAGATTTGATATTGATAGATGGTAATCGTTGCCCGGTGTTATCGATACCTTCGCAGGCTATTGTTAAGGGTGATAGCCTGGTAGCAGAAATCAGCGCGGCCTCGATACTGGCAAAGGTAACGCGCGATAGGGAGATGGCCGAGCTTGATCGCATTTTTCCGCAATATGGTTTTGCGCAGCATAAAGGTTATCCAACGGCGTTGCATCTCAAAAGGTTGTCGCAATATGGTGTAACGCCCTGGCATCGCCGCAGTTTCGCCCCGGTGCGCAAAGTGTTGCTGGATGAACAACGTCAGCTAATTACGACGCCATCCGGCTTATAATTCTGGCTAGTGGTATAAACAATGGCAGAGCCACGTTTTATTCATCTTCGTGTACACAGTGATTACTCTATGATTGATGGGCTGGCTAAAACCGGTCAGTTAATCAAACAGGCCGCTAAGATGGGTATGCCAGCCATCGCCATCACTGACTTCACTAACCTGTGTGGTCTGATAAAGTTTTATGGCGAAGCGCATGAGTGCGGAATAAAACCCATCATCGGGGTGGATGTGCAGTTCCGTTGTGATCTCATGGGAGAAGAGTTGTCACAGCTAACCCTCCTGGCCGCAGATAACTGCGGTTATCAGAATCTGACTTTGCTGATATCAAAAGCCTACCAGCGTGGCTACGACAGCCAGGGGCCTGTTATCGATCGTGACTGGTTACTGGAACATCATCAGGGGATTATTCTGCTGTCCGGGGGAACTGGTGGAGATGTAGGTAAAATGCTGCTGCGGGGTAATAGTGTGCTGGCTGACACCTGCCTGAGCTTCTGGCAGCAGCATTTTGCAGACAGGTATTATATGGAATTAACCCGCACAGGCAGAGCAGATGAAGAGGCGTATCTTCATGCGGCTGTTAATCTGGCAGGCATTCGTGGCATACCTGTCGTCGCCACCAATCCTGTCTGTTTTCTCAGTAAGGATGATTTCGATGCACACGAAATTCGTGTAGCGATTCATGGCGGCTATACCCTTGATGACCCCAAACGCCCAGTCTGTTACAGTGCTGAGCAGTATCTTCGCAGCGAAGAGGCAATGTGTGAGCTGTTTTCAGACCTTCCTGAAGCGCTGGCTAACAGTGTTGAGATAGCAAAACGCTGTAATGTAACCATCAGGCTGGGTGAATACTTCATGCCGCAGTTCCCAACCGGAGAACTCTCTACGGAAGCGTATCTAATAAAGTGCGCCAGAGAGGGTATGGAAGAGCGCCTGGCGTTTCTCTATCCGGACCCGGAGCTGCGGCAGGCAAATCGCAAAAGATATGATGAACGCCTGGATACAGAACTCGGTGTCATTAACCAGATGGGATTTCCGGGTTATTTTCTCATCGTAATGGAGTTTATTCAGTGGTCAAAGGACAATGATATCCCGGTAGGGCCGGGGCGTGGCTCTGGCCCAGGTTCACTGGTCGCTTATGCGCTGAAGATTACCGATCTTGACCCGCTTAAATTTGACCTGCTGTTTGAGCGGTTCCTAAATCCTGAACGCGTATCATTGCCTGATTTCGACGTCGATTTTTGCATGGAAAAGCGTGACCGGGTAATTGAGCATGTGGCGGATATGTATGGCCGTAACGCGGTCTCGCAAATCATCACCTTTGGAACGATGGCAGCAAAAGCCGTTATTCGCGATGTTGGGCGGGTACTCGGGCATCCCTATAGTTTTGTTGACCGTATCGCTAAGTTGATCCCGGCAGATCCGGGGATGACATTGCAAAAGGCCTTTGATGCCGAGCCGCAGTTAGCAGAACTCTGCGGAGCTGATGAAGAAGTTAAAGCGCTCATCGAGATGGCGCGCAAACTGGAAGGCGTGACCCGTAATGCGGGTAAACATGCCGGTGGTGTCGTCATCGCCCCTACTAAAATTACCGATTTCGCACCGCTCTACTGCGATGAACAGGGCCATAACCCACTCACCCAATTCGATAAAAATGATGTGGAATATGCCGGGCTGGTCAAATTTGACTTTCTTGGTTTACGTACGCTGACGATCATCCATTGGACACTCTCGATGATCAATACGCGCCGGACAAAACTCGGAGAAGCCGCTATAGATATAGCAGCCATTGCGCTAGACGATCAGGAAAGTTTCGATTTGCTAAAACGAGCCGAAACTACAGCAGTATTTCAGCTTGAATCTCGCGGTATGAAAGACCTGATCAAACGTCTGAAGCCTGACTGTTTCGAGGATATGATAGCCCTGGTAGCACTCTTCCGGCCCGGACCACTACAGTCGGGAATGGTTGATAACTTTATTGACCGTAAACACGGAAGGGAAGCGATCTCCTACCCGGATATTCAGTGGCAGCACCCGGCATTAAAGCCGGTACTAGAGCCAACCTATGGCATTATCCTCTATCAGGAGCAGGTGATGCAGATAGCGCAGGTACTGGCGGGCTACACCCTTGGCGGCGCAGATATGTTACGCCGGGCAATGGGCAAAAAGAAACCGGAAGAGATGGCCATGCAGCGCTCAGTATTCCAGGCGGGCGCAGAGAAAATGGGGGTCGATGGCACCCTGGCAATGAAAATTTTCGATCTGGTCGAAAAATTTGCAGGTTACGGTTTTAACAAATCGCATTCTGCTGCTTACGCGCTGGTTTCATACCAGACGCTGTGGCTCAAAACACACTATCCGGCTGAATTCATGGCGGCGGTAATGACCGCTGATATGGATAATACCGAGAAAGTTGTCAGTCTGGTGGATGAATGTCATCGCATGGGCCTGAAGATCCTGCCACCGGATATCAACTCTGGTCTTTATCACTTTCACGTTAATGAGAACAGTGAAATTGTCTATGGTATAGGCGCCATCAAAGGCGTTGGTGAGGGAGTCATTGAAGCGATTATCGAGGCGCGTAATCAGGGTGGTTATTTTCGTGAACTATTTGATCTCTGCGCCCGGACCAATATCAAAAAACTCAATCGCCGCGTGCTGGAAAAACTAATAATGGCCGGCGCGTTTGATCGGCTGGGACCGCACCGTGCTGCATTAATTAACGCACTGACAGATGCACTCAAAGCAGCAGA
Source organism: uncultured Enterobacteriaceae bacterium (assembly GCA_936920625.1). Taxonomy (GTDB): domain Bacteria; phylum Pseudomonadota; class Gammaproteobacteria; order Enterobacterales; family Enterobacteriaceae; genus Izhakiella. The sequence continues at coordinate 72,201 of CAKZHC010000011.1, read as the reverse complement.
ACAACATGCCAAAGCCAGTGCGACAGGCCAGGAGGATATGTTCGGCGTGCTGGCAGAAGCCCCCGAACAGGTTGAACGATCTTACGCCAGTGTTATCCCCTGGTCGGAACAGGTGAAGCTCGATAATGAACGTGAGACGCTGGGGCTTTACTTAACCGGGCACCCTGTTAATCAGTATCTTAAAGAAATAGAACGCTATGTGAGTGGAACACGATTAAAAGATGTGCGACCGGGGGGGCGGGGTCAGTTAACCGTGGTGGCGGGGCTGGTGCTTGCGTCACGGGTTATGATGACGAAGCGCGGAAATCGCATTGGAATCTGCACGCTTGATGATCGTTCTGGGCGCATCGAGGTCATGTTCTTCACTGATGTGCTGGAAAAATATCAGCATTTGCTCGAAAAAGACAATATCCTTATTGTGACCGGCCAGGTGAGCTGTGATGATTTCAATGGTGGTCTCAAAATGACCGCGCGCGAGGTGATGAATATCGAACAGGCGCGGGAGAAATATGTCCGCGGGCTTGCTATCTCGCTGATGGACAGGCAAATTAATGACCAGTTAATAAGCGAGCTTCACAGCAAGCTGCAACCGTACTGTTCGGGAACGATTCCAGTACATCTCTATTATCAAAGTGTCAGTGCTCGTGTAAAGTTGCGCTTTGGGGTGATGTGGCGTGTATCAGCCAGTGATAACTTATTAAACGATCTGCGAATGCTGCTAGGTTCGGAGCAGGTAGAACTAGAATTTGATTAACACAGGAATATTATGACTCTGAATTATCTCGATTTTGAACAGCCAATCGCTGAGCTGGAGGCCAAAATTGATTCCCTCAAAGCGGTCAGCCGTCAGGATGAGAAACTGGATTTTAATCTGGATGAAGAGATCACACTGCTACGTGAGAAGAGCATTGAGTTAACACGCAAAATATTCTCCGGTTTAGATGCGTGGCAAATTGTACAACTAGCTCGTCATCCTATGCGCCCCTATACCCTGGATTATATTCGTATGGTATTTACCGAATTCGATGAACTGGCAGGGGATCGTGCTTTTGCTGATGATAAGGCTATTGTGGGAGGTATCGCTCGTCTGGATGGGAAACCCGTTATGATAATCGGCCATCAAAAGGGGCGGGAGACCAAAGAAAAAATTCGGCGTAATTTCGGAATGCCGGCACCGGAGGGCTATCGTAAGGCATTACGCCTGATGCAGATGGCTGAGCGGTTCCATATGCCTGTTATCACGTTCATCGATACCCCAGGTGCCTACCCCGGAGTGGGTGCTGAAGAGCGGGGGCAGGCAGAAGCTATTGCACATAACTTGCGTGAAATGTCGACACTAAAAGTGCCAATTATTTGTACCGTGATTGGTGAGGGTGGTTCAGGGGGCGCACTGGCAATTGGTGTGGGCGATAAAGTCAATATGTTGCAGTACAGTGTTTATGCCACTATCTCGCCGGAAGGTTGTGCCTCTATTCTCTGGAAAAGCGCCGAGAAAGCCCCAGTGGCGGCTGAAGCAATGGGTATGGTGGCATCGCGCCTCAGGGAGCTTAAGCTTATCGACTCAGTGATTGCCGAACCACTTGGCGGGGCGCATCGTAATCCTGCAGAAACAGCTGCAACGCTTAAACAGCAGCTTCTGACAGATCTGGCCTCACTGGAGCTGATAGGTATCGAAGAGCTGGTTGATCGCCGCTACCAGCGTCTGATGAGTTATGGCTATGCCAGCTGACATCCCTGCTGTGTATGGATTCATCGGCTGTTGCGAGGGTTATCTGGCGGTGACTAAAAATTCTGTCCTGTTTTATCAGATTCACTGCTGCTTATGGAAAGTTGAACGTGGCCGTGCTGGATAGTCACTGCGCAGACTGGCATAACGTTCCCCCCCGTTCATCGCCACGTCCGGCCTGTTATGGCTGTGCTACGTGGCGTCTGCGCTTAATAATGCTTCTGTACTGGCAACGGGTGCGTTGTGAATTAGCATAATCAGTTAATATCGTCCGCTTTACTGCTAAAGTCTGATTTTTCTTCTGCCAGCCGGATAATTTGCCGCTAAGGCTCGTTCGGGCGTAAAATCTGCGTCGGGCCGATCGGACAGCATTTAGTTACCACACAGGACCAGCATGCCGGAACTATCCTCACTTGCCAGCCAGTTGCATGGCTATACACAGATAATGCTGGCGTTCAGCGGTGGACTTGATTCCACTGTACTGCTCCACAGACTGATGCTGTTGCGCAAGCTCCAGCCGGAATTAAAGCTGCGGGCTGTACATATTCATCATGGCATCAGCCCGAACGCTGATAACTGGGCCAGCCATTGTCAGACATACTGCGCGTTATGGCAGATTTCCTATGAGGTAATCAGGGTTAATATTAGTCACTATAGTGGGTTGGGTACAGAAGCCGCCGCGCGCAGGGCCCGTTATAATGCCTTACGACAGATTCAGTGCAGCGATGAACTACTGCTTACGGGTCATCACCTCGGCGATCAGTGTGAAACCTTTCTGCTAGCATTAAAGCGAGGCAGCGGCCCTGCCGGATTATCGGCAATGCCAGGCCTTCAGAAAAAGCAGGGCAGATGGCACTGCCGTCCATTACTGCGGGAATCACGGGCTCAGCTTGAAAAATGGGCCAGAGTACATCAGCTGACGTGGATTGAAGATGAGAGTAATGGTGATATCCACTATGATCGTAATTTTTTGCGCCTGGATATTATTCCTGCTCTCACCGCTCGCTGGCTACATTTTCCAGAGATGGCAGCGCGTTCGGCGGCACTCTGCGCGGAGCAGGAAGCACTACTTGATGAGCTGCTCGCTCCGCAACTTGCAGCCTGTCTGCTTTCTGATGGTGGTTTCTGCAGTGCCCCACTGCACAATATGAGCCCAATTAAACGTTATGCGCTGCTGCGGCGCTGGCTGATGAGTCAGGGGGGAGCGATGCCTTCCCGTGACGGGCTGGAGCGTTTGTGGCGTGAGGTGGTGTTAAGTCGCGAGGATGCCTCCCCGCATCTACAGTGGGGGCAGCAGGTGATCCGCCGTTACCGACAGACGCTCTATCTTTGTCCGGTACTGGAAGACAAACTGCCCGAACAGATTTGTTGGCCACCACCTTACTCTTCTCTTCATCTGCCTGCCGGGCTGGGTATACTGGCACTTCGGCAGGAGGGTAATATTGTAATCCGGGCTCCGTACCGGGATGAACGGGTCACGCTGCGTTTTGCTGCTCCGGGAAAATTTGCCATTATCGGACGGCGGGGAAGGCGGACACTCAAAAAGCTATGGCAGGAATATGGCATTCCCCCATGGATGCGAAAGCGTACACCGCTACTTTTCTACAATGAAACATTAATTGCCGCATTGGGTGTTTTTATCACGTCCGATGGGGCAGTTGTCAGTACTGCCTGTTGCTGGCAGTTGTGCTGGTCTAAACACGACGGTGAACGTAAGTAGTATCAGCAGACTGCATGCTTCCTATTAGTTACGTTGTCACTTATGCTAACACCGGCATGTCATCTGAGAATATAACACTGTTCTTACTGTCGTCTGTCAGCATGATGGCATAGCGACGGCCGTCATGGGACTTAAAAAATAAGGTCAGACTTGAGGGGACGTATAATGGAGACAAAAGAGCTGGAGCTTAACTGCCGTGAAAACGGGCAGTTTACTCATGCCCGTTGAGTTGGAGGGTTAATCAGATTCACTAACTACTACGGTACCTAATTCCGGGTGGCTGAAACTTGCAATATGGTCAAGACGAAGTTCAAGGAGTTCTCCATTAATATTGGCAACCAGATATTCGACATTACGGCGGGAGATAATTTTATCTGCTTTGGCCTTGAGTTGTTCGCCATTTTTGAGTTCCAGCGCCAGGATCAGGCTTTTCTGACAAGCGAGTTCAAGGTTGTCGTAATCATCACAGTTGATGGGTTTGTAAGTGTTCGTCACCATAATCGCTCACCAATAAGTTACTAACGGTTTGCATCACTGTTATTTGATGGAAAAGTTTACTAACTATTTATCGCACCAGATTATCACGTACTTGCAAAACACTATCAATCTAAGTGGTACAAATTACTATTCATCATTGTCTGTATTGTTCTAAAGGTAACGAGCTGTTCTTTGCTTCCATGTGAAATTTTCATAACATTTTAGCGACTATAGCATATTCTTAATCTTAGCATTAGCCCATCACTACAGCGTTTAACATCGCCGCAAAGCCGATGCTCGGATGTATTGTAAGTGTCAGTCATCAAAACCACATAATTGCGTCATCATCCGGCCGGAGCAGCAGGGTGCCGGCTGCGGACAAATGAGCAAATATTTCCACACAATTTTCCCGCCGGCATTTCAAAATTAGTGCAGTGTAATTAGCGCATGATGACGCTGAGTACATGATTACGCTAAAGCAGATTCCCTGACCTGTTGATTGTTAACCGTTTCTGCCAGAAACTGCACGATTTCAGTGCAATTTATCATCCTTTTCTCACCCGAGCGGCGGTGCATATATTCAATTTCTCCGTTTTCAAGGTTACGATCACCAACCACGATAAGGTGAGGTATGCCAATCAGTTCCATATCAGCAAACATGACTCCGGGGCGTTCCCGACGATCATCCAGAATGACATCAATACCGTGTGTCTGAAGCTGTGCGTAAAGTTGCCCAGCAACTTCCTGAACGCGCGTGGATTTGTGCATATTTATTGGAAGAATGGCCACATTGAACGGTGCCAGTGCTTCAGGCCAGATGATGCCACGATCGTCATGATTTTGTTCAATTGCGGCTGCAACCACGCGGGTGATTCCGATACCATAGCAGCCCATCGTTATGAGTTGGTTATGTCCGTTTTCATCTTGTACCTGCGCTTTGAGCGCGGCGGAATATTTCGTCCCGAGCTGAAAGATGTGGCCCACTTCAATACCACGCCTGATTAACAGTGTACCTTTACCATCCGGGCTGGCATCTCCCTCTTTTACACAGCGAATATCAGCAATCTGAGGTAGCGGAAGATCGCGCAGCCAGTTGATGCCCATGTAGTGTTTGTTATCAATATTAGCCCCTGCACTGAAGTCGCTCATCAGTGCGACTGCACGATCAGCAACGACTGGGATGGTCAGACCGACGGGGCCAAGAGAACCGGGGCCGGCACCAATTGATGCACGTATTTCACTTTCAGAAGCAAATGTTAGTGGTGTACCAACAATATCGATTTTCTCTGCTTTAACGCAGTTAAGATCATGATCGCCGCGAACCAGCAGTGCTACCAGAGGGTGTTCACAGGACTGACTGGCTTTAACTATTAATGTCTTAACCGTTTTTTCTATCGGCAGTGAGAACTGCGTAATTAATTCAGCAATCGTCCTGATGTCGGGCGTATCAGCCAGTCTAAGCGCCTCTGTAGGCTCTGGTCGTTCACCATGAGCAACGGCTTCTGCCAGTTCGATATTGGCGGCGTAATCAGAGCCGCTGGAAAAAACAATTTCATCTTCACCACTATTGGCCAGCACCTGAAATTCGTGTGATGCGTTTCCACCAATTGAGCCTGTGTCTGCTAACACCGCACGAAAATCGAGCCCCATCCGGCTAAAGCTCCGGCTGTAAGCCTGGTACATGGCGTCATAAGTTTCCTGAAATGACGACAGCGATGTATGAAAAGAATAGGCATCTTTCATGATGAATTCACGTGAGCGCATAACCCCAAAACGAGGGCGCACCTCATCACGAAACTTAGTCTGAATTTGAAACAGATTGAGGGGCAGCTGCTTATAAGAACTGAGTTCGTTGCGTATCAAATCAGTAACAATTTCTTCATGGGTTGGCCCCAGGACAAAAGCACGTTCACCACGATCAACCAGACGTAACAGTTCCGGGCCGTACTGATCAAAGCGTCCGCTTTCCTGCCATAATGCAGCGGGCTGGACTACCGGCATCGAGATTTCAATTGCCCCTGCATTGTTCATCTCTTCACGTACGATATGCTCCACTTTTTTCAGAACACGTAAACCAGTGGGCAGCCATGTATAAAGGCCGGAAGCGAGTTGACGAATCATGCCAGCCCGTAGCATCAACTGATGGCTGATCACTTCAGCATCAGCAGGGATCTCTTTCAGCGTGGAGAGCAGATATTGAGTAGTACGCATGGTTCAGGGTTCCAATTCTTGGAGGGATTGACTGACGTCTCAGAGGTGAAAAAAGAGGGGCAGTTTACCAGTCTCAACAGGGTGATAGAAGAGAAAGCATAACAGAAATTAGCTTGGATCGATGGCAATTACCTCTGCTCCTGTGTCGGTGACGCGCCAGCGCAGAGTAAAATCAAGCAGCCTGACGGCATATTCGCGGGTACTTTCAGCCCCACGCCGGTAAGCCGGGCGGGGATCCTGAGCCAGTGTTTCAGTGATGAAGCGCATGAGATTAGGATAACAATGCTGCCGGGCGGCAATTTGCTGTTCGGCGCAATCACTAAAATATACCGGCATCGCAGCGGCAGGTGCTTCACTCGCAAAACCTGCTCTGGCATCAGGAATTGACTCCGCGAATGGCAGATAGGGTTTGATATCAACGACGGGTGTTCCGTCAGTTAAATCGAGACTGCCTAACGTTAACATCACAACACCCTTACAGGTTTCAACTCCCTTTAAAGCGACCAGCGACATTCCCAGGGGATTAGGGCGAAATGGCGATCGGGTGGCAAAAACCCCTGTGCGGGAATTTCCACCCAGGCGGGGAGGGCGCACAGTGGGCCGCCAGCCATCACGCTGGATTTGGTGGAAAATGAACAGGATCCAGATATGGCTGAAATCCGTCAGCCCCCTTACAGCAGCTTCCTGATTATAGGGGGGAAGTAGCTCCAGTTTACCTGTACCATCACTGACCAGTCCTGGCTGACGGGGAACAGCAAACTTCTCCTTCCAGGGGGAGTGAATAACACCAATTTGCTGAAGGGAGAGTGTTGTCATCTTTTATAACAGTCTCTGAAAAAATGGTTGCGGATTGTCCGGCAGGGGTAAATTAAAGTGTGCCAGACAATCTCAACATTACCACATCCTGACCGCTCCTCCTTCGAAGATATGATCTGCTGCCTGATACACTTCATCCGACTGGTAAGCTTTAACAAACTTTTTGACGTTTTCTGCGTCTTTATTATCTTCACGGGCGACAATGATGTTGACATAAGGTGAATCTTTATCTTCTGTGAAGATGCCATTCTTAGCCGGCGTAAAGCCAATTTGGCTGGCATAGGTCGTATTAATTACCGCCAGTGCAATCTGCGGGTCGTCAAGGGAGTGTGGTAACTGTGGCGCTTCGAGTTCGATGATTTTGATGTTTTTTGGATTACTGACAATATCTAATGATGTGGGATGCAGGCCAGTGCCTTCTTTCAGTGTGATTAATCCTGCTTTCTGCAATAGCAACAACGCCCTGCCAAGGTTAGTGGGGTCATTGGGAATGGCAACCTGAGCACTATCAGGTAGCGCAGCCAGCGTGTTAATTTTTTTGGAATAAGCGGCCATGGGGTAAATGAATGTGTTACCCACCGACACCAGCTTGTAACCCCGATCTTTTATCTGTTGATCCAGATAAGGCTGGTGCTGAAACACGTTAACGTCAATATCGCCTTTACTCAGTGCTTCGTTGGGGAGAACGTAGTTATCAAAGTTAACCAGTTCTACATCGAGCCCATACTTCTCTTTAGCAACTTTTTTTGCTACTTCAGCAACCTGGTACTCTGCACCAGCACTGACGCCAACTTTGATGTGATTGGGATCCTGCTCTTTAGGGTCACATCCGGAAACAATCAGGGTTCCAGCCAGAATGCCCAGCATCGCGATGTTTTTCAAACTGTACATAGTCTCTCCTTAGGATAAAGTAACATAATCTGTTGATTCAATGATGGGTTACGGCCTGCATGATCCGATCACCGCAAAATTGGATTAACCAGACTAATATGATTAGTATCAGCAGGACACTATTCATCACGGGGGGGTTGTAGGTGTTATATCCGTACTGAATGCCAATCTGTCCGAGGCCTCCCGCCCCGACTGCTCCGCCCATTGCGGAGTAGCCCACCAGAGTAATCAGGGTGATTGTTGCAGTGTTAACCAGTCCAGGCAAGGCTTCGGGGAGTAAAACTTTGCAGATAATCTGGAGAGGAGAGGCTCCCATAGCTCGGGACGCCTCGATCAATCCAGTGGGCAACGCTAATAGCGTGTTTTCAACCATGCGGGCAATAAAAGGGGCGGCACCCACGGTAAGTGGCACGATAACAGCTTGCAGGCCTATCGATGAGCCTACTACCAGTCTGGTGAAAGGGATCATCCACACCAATAGAATGATGAACGGGATTGATCTGAAGATATTCACAACAATAGTTGTTACACGGTACAGTGTCGCATTTTCCAGGATCTGCCCGGCACGGGTTACAAACAGAAGCACACCAAAAGGCAGGCCGATAATAAACCCAAGAAACCCTGATGCAAAAGTCATCACAAGCGTTTCTTTTAACCCTCGTACTAATAACCAGATCATCGCTTCAGACATAACCCAGTACCTCAACTTTCACATGATTGCGCTGTAAAAAGGTTACAGCGGCATCTATATCCTGGTCACTGCCCTCCATTTCAGTTAACATCACGCCGAATTTTATGCCGCCGGCATAGTCCATCTGTGCACTGATAATGTTGTTATTGATATTAAAACGCCGGGCGGCTTCCGATAGCAGGGGGGCATCCACGGACTGACCAGTGAATTCCAGTCGTAATAGCGGCATTAAATTGAGTTGTTTCTCAGTCCGGAGACGAATAATGTAATCCTCCGGAATATCGAGATGTAGTGTTGACTCGATAAACTGTTGTGCCAGCCGCGTTTTGGGATGCGAGAAAAGCTCACTTACGGCTCCCTGTTCTATCAACTTTCCGTTGCTGATGACGGCAACCTGGTCACAAATTCGTTTCACTACGTCCATCTCGTGAGTGATGAGCAGAATGGTAAGCCCTAAACGACGATTAATATCTTTTAGCAGAGTGAGAATAGATCGCGTTGTTGCAGGATCTAGTGCGCTGGTAGCTTCGTCACATAACAGGATCTTAGGGCTACTTGCCAGCGCGCGGGCGATAGCAACTCGCTGTTTCTGGCCGCCAGAGAGATTTGCAGTCCAGGCGTTTTTTTTCTCAGCCAGCCCTGTGAGTTCAAGCAATTCAGTAACGCGATGTTGTATTTCGTCTCGTGGCGTGTGATTGAGTTCCAGAGGTAGGGCAACGTTGTCAAAGACAGTTCGTGAATTGAGTAAGTTAAAATGTTGAAAAATCATTCCAATTTGGCGCCGGGCTTGAATTAACTTACGTTCTGAAAGGTGTGTCAGCTCAAGCCCGTCAATAATAACGTTTCCTGATGTCGGACGTTCTAACAGATTTGCGCAGCGAATCAGTGTGCTTTTGCCTGCACCTGAGGCACCGATAACACCACAGATCTGCCCGCGTGGAATATGCAGGTTAACATCCGAAAGTGCAGTAACGGTACGTGCCCCATGGTGAAAGATTTTGCTAACATTTATTAGTTTGATCATTTAGTTATTAATACGATTTTGAGAGTATAGTCTGGGCATCTGAGCATTTGTTACACAGTGGACCGCTGGAATAAGTTGGATGGTAAGGCATCCAGACGTCTAAATCAATCAAAGTTGCTTCAACCAGAAGCTTTATCGCCACGATATAATACCTCACTAAAATTACCTTTATAGCAGGAGTTACCAGTGTCTGATGGTTCGCCCGCAATATTTCTCGATCGCGACGGAACAATTAATATTGATCATGGGTATGTATTTAAACCAGAACAGTTCCAGTTTATTGATGGTGTCATTGCTGCTCTGGATGCGCTTAAAAAAATGGGCTATATGCTGGTAATTGTTACTAATCAGTCAGGCATCGCCCGCGGTTTTTATACCGAACAGGAGTTTAATAAGCTCACGGAGTGGATGGACTGGTCCCTTACTGATCGTGGTATACAGTTAGATGCTATCTATTACTGCCCTCATCATCCTGAAGCCAGCATTGAAGAATTCAGACAGCTTTGCTGCTGTCGTAAACCACAGCCCGGAATGCTGACAGCGGCACAAAAATTTCTGCAAATTGATATGTCCCGTTCAGTCATGGTTGGTGACCGTCTGGAAGACATGCAGGCTGCGACGGCTGCTGGTGTTGGTACAAAAGTACTTGTGCGAACAGGCAAACCGCTCAGTAAAGCGGCGGTCGCGGCGGCTGACTGGCTTATAGACAGCTTGGCTTTTCTGCCTGCAAAGCTAAAACAGGGGGAATAAAAACAACATGACTGTTGGTTCAATGGTTGTGATAGTGCCATGATTTTTGATAAAAATGATGTAATAAACCACTTTTGTCATCCCCTTTACCAGAAGTCAGCGTGACCACAAAAGTCAATTAACTCCACACTACACGGTACCTGGGCGGGGCATCATGTTTCGTCGATTCGTTTATTTACAATTTATCATATAATCTGTGCGAGTACTGCCCGCAGGTGCGTTATTATAAATAAAATTGGTACTGCTGGCTCATCCATGAGTGATGATGTTACTGATGAGATCTCGGTATGATCTGCATGGTACGGCCACTATGGCAGGCAACAATAATGCCCCGACTTCGGGGCTGGTTGCTTGTCATGGCTGGCGTTAAATCTCAGCCAGTGCTTTAGTGCGCCAGCGTATATTCCATGTTGAACTACGGAGTGAAATACCGCAGTGGCTGTGGCAACGCAAAATCTTCTTTTTCATAAGCAGGTATTGCAGGCGACTAACCTAAAAACGATGACTTTAGATTTTTTATTCCAGCAAGATGATGTCGCTCAATAACTCCACTCTCAGACCAATGGGAAATTATCAGCATCGTGAAACCGGGTTTACTGTCTTGCATTCAGATTTATCTGACCGGTTATGAGCAGGGAATCAACAAAGAGGTATTACGATGATAGCAATCACAGGTACAAAACCACAGGTGGAAGTAGTACAACTGGCGGAAACTGATGCTATAAGTCCGCGTCAGCGGATTTGGGGAATACTGGGAGCGTCCTCAGGTAATCTGGTCGAATGGTTCGACTTTTATGTCTACTCCTATCTTTCTCTTTATTTCGCCCATCTCTTTTTCCCGCAGGGGGACAGTACCAGTCAGTTACTTAAAGCGGCGAGTGTCTTTGCTATGGGTTTTCTGATGCGGCCGGTTGGTGGCTGGTTGTTTGGTATCATTGCGGACAGGTATGGTCGCAAACGGTCGATGCTGATTTCAGTGTTTATGATGTGTGGTGGCTCACTTATTATCGCCTGTCTGCCGGGTTATGAAACTATCGGGGTTGCCGCGCCGGTTATTTTGTTACTGGCACGTATGCTTCAGGGGCTCTCCGTCGGTGGTGAATATGGTACTAGCGCCACTTATATGAGTGAGATAGCCCCGTAAGGGTATAAAGGTTTTTATGGATCGTTTCATTATGTCACGCTGATTGGCGGTCAGCTGCTGGCCGTGCTAACTGTGGTTATCATGCAATTTCTTCTTGATGACAGCGAGCTAAAAAGCTGGGGCTGGCGTATTCCCTTTTTTATTGGTGCTCTGTTGTCCTTGGTAGTACTCTGGCTGCGGCGCTCGCTGAGTGAGTCTTTAGACCCCAATGCGCGAGCTAATAAAAATATTTTCAAAGAATTATGGAAGTATCGTCGGGCGATTATGATGGTGCTGGGATTTACTGCCAGTGGCTCGCTTAGCTTTTATACCTTTACAACCTATATGCAGAAGTATCTGGTGAAAACCTCGGGGCTTGCTGAACGTACTGTCAGCGAACTGATGACCGCAGCACTGTTGGTTTTTATGCTGCTACAACCACTGATGGGCAGGCTATCTGACAAAATCGGCCGTCGTCATTCAATGATAATTTATAGCGCCCTGATTGCTGTCTGTACTGTGCCCGCTCTGACGTTATTGCAGACAATCAGTACGCCATGGGGGGCTTTTGTAATTGTAATAATGGTACTATTAATTATCAGTTTTTACACGTCGATTAGCGGTCTCCTGAAAGCCGAGATGTTTCCGCCGGAGGTACGGGCCTTGGGTGTCAGCCTCCCTTATGCACTGGCAAATGCAATATTTGGTGGCTCCGCAGAGGTGGTTGCGCTGCGACTCAAAGAACAGGGAGTTGAAGAGGTTTTTTTCTGGTATGTCGCAGTGATGGGGCTGCTGGCTTTTGTTATTTCGCTGATGCTGCCCCGTAAAGATAGCACAACCGGACTCCAGACTGACTGATGGTTGTGGTTCGGTAATTACAAAAATCATTTGTTTCCCGGCCAGATCCGGTACTGAGGGGGTAATATTTGCTTTCGGCTCTGGTCTCAGCAGCATACTGTAACAAGCACTGCCTGAACAGTTCCGGGCCGGGGGCCTGAAATATGCCAGAGGGCCCGGAAGCAAACGTTTCTGGCTTTGTTTTGTAATACCACCCTCATGACCTTACAGACAAAATCAGCCATGAGGGATGATACAATGCACCCGGAAGCACTGATGCGTATGTTATAGAATACGATTAATTAATCTGTCAATACGGATTCGGCGCACCCGTCGGATGAGTCTGCGTACTCTTACCGGGTAATCAGCGATGCTTTCAAGATCACGAAAATTAGAAAGAATGGTAGTGTGGAAGCGAATAAATTCTAGTTCCGTCAGGCGCTGCTGGATCAGCTCTTGCAGAGGGTCATGAATAAGTATTGCGTTTTCAAGATCCAGACGCCAGGCACGTGGATTGAGGTTATTACCGGTTATCAGCATCCACTGTTCATCAACCCATACGCCTTTTAAATGGTAACTGTTTTCGCCATCTTTCCAGATGCGCACGATAAGCTGACCAGTATTGATAAAGTACTGCAAACGGCTTAAAAAGCGGCGCAGGTTAATCTCATATAAGTAGGGTAGCGCCCCTATAACCTTGAAGGTCTGACTTTCAGGTATGTAGAAGTCGTTTGCTGTTTTGTCCCCAACAATAATTTCTACATGTTTACCCTGACGCAATAATCCTATGATATTACGGGATAAAAGTGCAGGAAGATTAAAGTAAGGCGTGCAAAGGATAAGTTTTTGTTTAGTACTGGCTATCAAATGATGGATTGTTTTGTTAAGCAGACTGCGTTTGCCAAGCCCAATCAGTGGAGTAACCGACAGCGTCTTATTATTAGCTCTGGCTGAATAAATATAGTTTATACCCTGTAGGCGCTGACGAAAAAGACGGATTGCATTTTTGATCTGAGGGCTTTTAGGGCGGTCAGGTGTGTTCAGGCGGTAAACTGCTTGTGCCTGAACCAAATGGTAATCAATCCATTGCGCCATGCTATTTGTCAGTGCTGGATTGGTGATGAGATGATAGCGGTCATAACGATATTTATCGTGCTGATGAAGGTAAACATTATTCAGGCTGGCACCGCTATAAATAATGGTGTCATCAACAATAATTCCCTTGAGATGAAGTATACCAAGCGCTTCCCGTGTATTGACAGGCACACCATAAATCGGGATATCAACATGCGGATGCTGGAGGTCCATGTCACAATACCAGTCAGCATTAGTTGCGCCTCTCCTGGCGCCGATGCGGCCCCGCTGTGCCCGGTGCCAGTCAACTAAAACAGAAACAGATAGTTCAGGACGTGTACGTTTAGCCTGATAAAGTGCTTCGATGATAGCCTGCCCCCCCTCATCATTTTCGAGGTAGAGGGATACAATGCAAATCCGTTTGGTTGCGTTAGCAATTTTTGCCAGCAAAGTCTGTCGAAAATCGGCAGCAGTGTAGAGTGTTTTAATATTTGCTGCAGATTGTGCCAGTTTTGGTAGTTGAGCAAGGTGTTGTTGGTGCTTGTTTCGTCTATGTTTTTTCAACATCACAGCGCGTATTTTCTCTATTCAATAGTGGCATTTTGTTGTTAAATCATTAAACGGGCTATCGATAGTATCATTATGAGCAAACAAAAACCGTCTATTTTAAGTATTTGAAAGTTGTTGCTCTGTTTGCTCGAGTGCTAAAGATAACCCTATAATGTCGTCATTGTCCGGAATTTCTACACAGAAGCCCAGCTTACGAGCCAAAGAGATCATTGCCCAATTTCGGGGCATAGTAATACCATTTAGCCGCTTCAGCCCGTGGTTACGTGTATAAGTGATCATTTTCTCCAGCAAACGCTGCCCTATGCCCAGTCCTTTAAGGTCCGAGCGAACCAGAACAGAAAATTCTGCGTCAATATTATCCGCATCAGAAATAGCCTGAGCTACACCAATGATTTCATCTTTCTGGTTGATGGGGATTGCGACAAATGCCATCTCCCGGTCGTAATCTATTTGAGTCATATTTGCCAAATCTTCGTGAGTAAACTCATTAATTTCACTGAAATAACGATAATAGAGATCTTCTTTGGTGACTTTGCGAATAAATTGCCGTAATAGTGGCTCATCTTCTGGAAGAATAGGCCGGAACAGGCAGGTCAGACCATTTTTAAGAACTACCTGCTCCTCGAGCTGATGAGGATAAGGGCGAATAACCAGTCTGGCATCAGCATCACCGCTGAAAGGAGCGAGTAACATGGTGACATCCAGCAGAGTAAATGTGTGAGCATTAGCCAGCAGGGGATGAATATCCAGTCTAATCACCTGTGGGCAATCGATGATCAGATCTGACACCCGTACCAGAACCTGGCACAGCCCCGTAATATCGAGTGGCTGGATTGCGCTATGATTGTGCAGTTTGCCACTATTTATTGCCTGAAGGACATGATAGCGCGCCAGAGTCATATTAAGCGGAGGCAATGCGACGACAGCCTGTTGTGCCGGATTCCGGTGGGTATTGTCGCCCAGCAGAATCAGGGGGCCAAAAATGGGATCCTGCTCAACCTGGATGCGCAGTTCCTGAGCGCCTGCGCGATCGGCCATACTTTGAACGAGGAAACCCTCAATATGAGCATCAGGCCATGTCTCTTTTACCCGCCCCAGGATTGCATCTGCTGCATGTTCGACCTCTTTAGCTGTTTTCAGGTATAGCATTACCCCCTGGATCTCCGATTTATGGGGAATATCAGGAGATCGCAGCTTGAGCGCGACCGGATAGCCAATTTGCTCAGCAATGCGGCCAGCTTCCTGACTGTCACTGGCATTCCAGGCAGGTAATACATCCAGGCCATAAGCTTTGAGAATATTCCTCACCTGATGGGTATCGAGTAGAAAAATTCCGTTAGCCAGAGACTGGGTAATCAGGCGGTGGGCCTGTGCTGTACTCTCCGTGAGAGAAGGTGGAAGAGCAGGAGTCTCACGTAGTAGTTGCTGATTACGACGATACTCAACCATATGCATAAATGCGCTAATGGCTCCTTCTGGAGTACGGTAGGTGGGAATATGGGCTTCACGGAAAAGCTGGCGGGCTTCTTGAGAAGAGTGCTCCCCACACCAGTTGGTTATCAGGGAAATCTGTGATGCACGCGAATGCTGCCGGATTGTTTCAATCAGCAGTTTTGCGCTGAGAGTAGCTGGTGCGGTGGCACTGGGGGCATAAATAATCAATAACGCATCAAAATCTTTACTATCCAGCAGGGGGGTGAGCGCTGCCAGATAGTGCTGAGGTGTGGCATCATCCTGTAAATTCAGCGGATTAGTTGTCCTGATCTGAGCCGGAAGGGCTGATTTTAAGGCTGCCTGAAGCGATTCACTGGGCTGCAAAAGCTGTCCGCCGTATGCGTAGAGGGTGTCCAGCGCCATCGTTGACAGGGCCGCTCCATTACAGACGATCATTAACCTGTCACCACGGACTGTGCGCATGTGGCTGAGTGTTTCAACTGCTGAGAAGAGGTCATGCGTGTCACTGACACGCAGTAGCCCTGCTCGCTGTATAGCTGCGTCCCATGCTGCATCTAACCCGGAGCAGTCAGCGAGCAGCTGTTGTACCTGCGGGCTGCGTCCACTTTTGATTACCAGAATGGGTTTATTACGTGAGGCACTACGAGCGGAAGAAACAAAGCGTCGTGCGCTCCTGAGATTCTCCAAATGCAGTAAGATAGCGCTGGTTTTTCCATCACGAGCCAGAAAATCGAGTAAATCGTCAATATCGATATCAAGGCTGTCGCCCAAAGTGATAAACCAGGAAAACCCCAACTGTCGTTGTTGAGCCCAGTCAAGAATTGTATTAGAGACTGCCGCTGATTGTGAGATAAACGCCACGTTGCCACGCAGAACGGGCACAGGGGAAAAACTGGCATTCACACCCTGCCAGGGCGCCAGCAGTCCGAGTGTATTAGGCCCTAGCAGGCGCATTTGATAACGAGCAGCTAAAGCCAGTATTGCATCGTGCTGCGCCGGTAAAGTTGCCAGGAGAATACAGGCCTTACAACCCCGTTCGCCAAGGGCTTCCAGCAGTGTCAGATTACGGCTGGTGTTAGTGCAGATTATTGCCAGATCGGGCGCCATCGGCAAACTGGCAATTTCCGGCCAGGCAAGCACACCACATATGGCTTTGTAACGCGGCGTAACGGGTAAGACCGGGCCTGAAAAATTTCCGTTCAGCAAATTACGCATCATCAAATAGCCCGCTCTGCCTGGTTTGGGAGAAGCACCTATTACGGCGATAGATTTAGGTTTAAGCAGTGCTTCCAGCCCACGCTGACTCATAGTGTGCTCCTGACAGTTATCATTATCACGATTGTAAACATTTTCTTCACCCCGATGACCTTATATCGTATTGGATAAGGATTTTTCTCAGATGAAGTAACAGTACAAGTGATAGCCTGTCAGTTGTAATGAGGCGTAACTGGTGTTGTTAACTGCAATCTGAGCAGATAAGTCATATCACTTAGTTTAAAATACTATCGTGAGATAAGTCAGGCCCTGGCGAAAGGTGATGACTAAGACTTGGTATTTCGGTTAATCTTCAGGCTTTATGTAAAGCTGGGTAAAGTAACAGATGAATGATGAACTGAAAGGAAAAACTGGTAAAGTCAAAGTGATGTATGTCCGCAGTGATGATGATAATGAAGACCGCGGACAAAATCCACGCACGGGTAAAGGAAGCACCCGCCGGACTTCCCGCAGGCCCGAAAACAGAGAACGCAGCGAAAAGCGAGATGATAATTCTCGCCCTTTCTCACCGTGGCGTACGGTGAGCCAGAGAGAAGGCGAAGAGAGCAGGCCGGACCATGGTGGGATTAGTGGTAAAAGTTTTATCGATCCAGAGCAGCTGCGACGCCAGCGTCAGGAAGAGACGCGTGTTTATGGTGAAAATTCCTGTCAGGCGTTATTTCTGACGCGGCCTGAGTCTATTGTGCGTGCCTGGTTTGTACAAAGTGTCACACCGCGCTTTCGTGTTGCGTTGAAATGGCTGGCTGCAAATCGTAAAGCGTATCATGTTGTTGACGATGCTGAGCTGACTAAAGCTTCAGGTACTGAACACCATGGAGGTGTCTGTTTCTTAATTAAGAAACGTATGGGGATATCGGTGGCCAGCTGGCTGGAGACGGTGGGTGAACAGGATTGTGTGCTGGCACTGGAATCGATCGGGAATCCTCACAATTTGGGTGCCATTATGCGCAGCTGTGCTCATTTCGGTGTCAGAGGTCTGTTAGTGAACGATGCATCTTTGCTCGAGTCGGGGGCAGCGTTGCGGACAGCAGAGGGGGGAGCTGAACATGTACAGGCGATTAGTGGCACAGATTTTAGCAACGGGTTGACTGCATTTCGCAAGGCAGGTTATACCATTGTAACTACGTCAAGCCGTCAGGGGGTAAAACTGGCGAACACGTTGTTCCCAAAGCGAATGGTGCTAGTGCTGGGTCAGGAGCGGGAAGGGCTTTCCAGGGAGACGCTGCAACAGAGCGATCTGACCCTGTCAATTGCAGGCACAGGTAATGTAGAAAGTCTGAATGTCTCGGTAGCTACAGGAATCTTATTATCTGAATGGTGGCGTCAGAATCATCTGGAAGCTGGCGCATAAGTATAGCTAAAATGCTTATATTCCACAGAATATCACTGAGATAAAATCTCAGCTTGCAGCGTCCGGAAGGCGCTAGCAGCGACTCAGCAATGTCTGGTAAGCCACTATAGAGTGTAATTAATGGGAGTCAATGCGAACCGCTGTCACCGCCACCGGGAGTGCTAAAGGGGGGACGGGCAAACCAGACAATCGCCATTAGTACAAGAAAGATAGTGGCGGAGCCCCAGAAAAGCTCATTAGCCGAAATAATAAGTCCCTGATTTGTTACCTGCTGAGCGATATAAGCTGAAATCTGTTCATAGCTCATGCCCAGCTCCTGAAGTTTGTCATATAGCTCTTTGGTATTCATGTTATAGGATGATATCGCCTGAGTCAGGGAAGTATGGTGTATTGACTCACGATCAAACCATAGCGTCGTCATAACAGATGTTCCTATTGAGCCCGCCAGAGTGCGGAGAAAATTTGATAAACTTGATGCTGCCGCCAGCCTTTCCGGGGGAAGGCCTGAAAGGGTTATTGTGGTTAATGGCATAAAAAAGCAGGCGACAGCAAACCCCTGGAAAAATTGCGGCCAGGCTGCGGCGGCGAAGTCCATAGATGGTTCAAAGGTATAAGCCCTCCAGTAAAAGCAGCCAGCGAACATAATAAAGCTGAAGGTAACAAGGCGACGCATTTCGAGCTTATTTCCCCAGCGCCCGATTACAGGCGCAAGAAGCAATGGGATGATCCCCACTGGGGCTGATGCCAGCCCAGCCCATGTTGCGGTGTAACCAAACACAGTTTGCTGTAACTGCGGCAGTAACACAATGGAGCCGAAGTAGATAATGTAAGCAAGGCTGATGGAGAGTGAACCAATAGTAAAGTTTCTGCTTTTGAACAGAGACAGATCAACGACTGGATGCTCATCAGTCAGCTCCCATACTAGCAGTGTCACTAGAGATACCACCGCAATGATGGTGAGTATGATAATTTCTGTCGAATTAAACCAGTCCAGTTCCTTACCTTGGTCCAGCATAATTTGCAGAGAACCAACACCAACGATTAACAGAAACAGGCCGACGACATCAATAGGTTGTGTTGTTGTGGGTGTTTCCCTGCCGTGTAGTGTTTGTAATGCGAGAATCGCAACGACTGCGCCAATTGGCACATTAATGAAGAAAATCCATCCCCAGTGATAGTTGTCGCTTATCCAGCCACCAAGAATAGGCCCCACTATCGGTGCTACAACGATAGTCATCGCCCATAACGCAAGTGCCATGCTACGCTTAGCGGGAGGATAGTTATTCAGTATCAAACTCTGTGATAACGGAATAAGAGGGCCAGCGACCACCCCTTGAATGACACGGAACAAAACCAGCATCGTCAGATTTTCTGCTATCCCGCACAGCCACGAGGCCACGGCGAAAGCGCCTGTTGACCACAGAAACAGTCTCACCTCACCTATGCGCTTCGCAAGCCAGCCAGTAATGGGAATCGATATAGCATTCGCTACGCCGAAAGATGTGATAACCCAGGTGCCCTGAGAGATAGATACACCAATATTACCTGCAATAGTGGGGATGGCCACGTTGGCTATTGTAGAGTCCAGAACTTGCATGAATGTCGCCAGCGCCAGGGCCAGCGTCATCAGCAACAGAGGCAGTCCTTCAAGCGGTTTTTGTGTCACAATATTCTCTTCCCGCTATCACTGAGTATTAGTCTGTATTATCTGACTAATTAAGGTGTCAATGGGTGTCATATCCACTTTCAGCGCGTCGCTACTGTAAGCGGGAGTTTTACGAACCTGGCTTGCCAGTGCGGCGCCTTCTGAATTTGTAGTGTCAATGCTGACTTTGGTAGAGAGGCCGATACGTAACGGATTTTTGAGTAACTCATCCCGAATCAGTTCAATGCGCACAGGCAGCCGTTGTACGACTTTGATCCAGTTACCGGTGGCGTTTTGAGCCGGAAGCAGAGAAAATGCACTCCCTGTTCCCATATTCAGTCCTGAAACTGTGCCGTGATAAACCACTTTTTTGCCATATACATCACTTATTACTGTTGCGGGCTGTCCGATGCGGATGTTTGCCAGCTGTGTTTCTTTGAAATTAGCATCAACCCACAAATCTGTTGAAGGGACGACAACCATCAGTAATGTAGCCGGAGTGATTCGGGTACCGACATGAACGGTACGGCGTGAAATGTATCCGTCAACCGGGCTTACAATGTGGGTACGCTGTAACGTCAGCCAGGCGTTGCGAAGTTCAGCCGCCGCTTTTTGTACAGCAGGCTGTTGTGTCAATGAGCTATTGAGAAGAATCGCCCTGTTAGCATTATATTGCTGGATTGCTACGTCCAGTTGTGCTTTTGCGGTAAGAACCGCATCACGAGCATGCTGAAGCTCTTCACGGCCAATCAGGTGAGATGCTTCGAGAGGAATACGGCGATTAAGATTATTCCTAGCTTGTGTCAGCGCAGTTTTATATATATCAATATTAGCCTCATACTGCCTGCTGTTAATCATCTGCTGTATGGTCTGACGCACAGTTAGTGCCAGTGTGGTTTGCATTTTTTCACAGGCCAGCTGCGCGTCAGTCTGATCAAGTGTCACCAGAACATCACCTTTCCTGACAAAGTCAGTGTTATCAAAGATGACTTTATTAACGCTACCTGAAACCTGTGCCATGATCTGCACCTGATTCCCGGCAACATAAGCGTCGTCGGTTTCTTCATAGTGACTCAGAAAAATGAACCAGTAGCAGGCCCAGAGAACGGCTATTATTACTAATAGAAGAGTGATGTAAATTAACACAGTGCGGCGTTTCCTCTGCTTAACAGAGGATTGCATTGATCTAGATAGCTCCGCATTTGTATTCATCGTACTCTCCTGTTAATTACGCCATTCACAGAGCGATTTATGGCTATATTGCCAACATCCAAATGCCAGTGCGAATGCACTGGCGTATGGCCTAAATACAGGATGCTTAACATAGACATAGCGGCTCTTCTTGAGCTATCTTTGGCACAATATGCTATTAATGTGAAGCTGTCTATATTTGGATAGGTAATCAGGATGAAATGGCCCCAGGGGGCATTTCATCATCCATTTTGTCAAGGAGAGTGACGAGTTTTCGTGCAATCAACTCCAGCTGAGTTTTTTCATTCTGAGTGAGACAATTCCATATTTTACGCAAGCACTGATGTTGTGGGGGAAGGAGCTGGCGCAAAAATTCATTGCCTTTATCTGTCAGATGCAGATGCAAACATCGGCGGTCATTATCACTTTCTCGCCGTTCTATCCAGCCACGTTTTTCCAGTTCGTCAGCTATACGGGTTGCATTAGTACGAGATGAACCTAGTGTCGAACTTAGCGCTGAGGGCTGAATACTTTGATCTTCCTGAGCATCCAGCGTAATTAAAGCCATAAACAAGGTTTCATTAATTCCTTGTTTTTTAAGCATTTTATTTCTATTGTCCATCAGTTTACTATGCAGATGCATACATAAATGCGTCAGAATCAGTTCCTGCAGGGGGAAATCGTTAGAACGACTGGCACGGAAATCTAACATCTGCTCAATAGGAGTAAATGAACTTTCCATTTTATGAAAACCTCGATTTTGATACGAAATAGTAATTAATAATAATGGTGATTTACTAGACGCCTAACATCGCAGTGCAGTTAAGATTACGGGCACTACTTAATTTCACCATCCATGATATTGGGTCTTTCCTTGACCCGATGCGTTCAATAGCCTGGTATGTCCATATCAGGCAGGTACGAGATAAATTAATCCGGGTTGATTGTTTAGCATACTTAGCATAACCCCTGGCACGAAAACATCTGTGAAGTTTCTCATAAGATACTGAATCATCTTAGGCAAGAAAATAACATGTCTGTTGAGTCTGGCATTAGTCAGTTAATAACTTTCAGGGATAATTTTTTTATTACTTCATGACTGGCACAGAAGGTCTGCCAGAAGTAGCCTCTTAGTTAAGGTGGGTTGGTTTGCCGTTCTTTAGGGCTACCCGCTAGTGGAAAAACAACAAAATCAGCAGGTAAAGTAAAATTTGAGTCAGGATAAGCATCGCTACGACATTTAACAGGGGGTAAATGCCGGGTCTGTGCTCCGTGAGGGAACTGGCTTCACATACCGGGTGGATTTTTGGCCATCACCCCGGGATTTTGTAACTAAAAGGTTGTCATGTGATAGCTGTTTTATGGATGAATCTGAGAGATCAAATTCTGGTCGTTACTATATATAGGCATAAAACTATTTTAGCAGCATAAAATCTGGAGGATTGGATATGTATTTACGACCTAACGAAGTGGCTCAGGTCCTGGAGAAAGCGGGTTTTAAAGTGGATACAATTACCTCCAAAACGTATGGATACCATCGGGGAGATAATTATGTATATGTCAATCGTGAAGCGCGTATGGGGAGAACGGCTCTGATCATTCATCCCGTACTGAAAGAGAAGAGTCTCAATTTTGCAGAACCAGCCTCAGGGATAAAAACCTGCGATCACTATACCCGATTCCCCATTAATCCGACTGGAAAGTTCGAAGAGCATTACGGTATTCCCCATGGTTTTTGCTCACGTATTGCGCTGGAACGTTATATTGAGAATGTGTTTGGCTAGTGCTCCTGGTTATACACTGAATGAAGATGGTTTAATAGTCATCATACATATACTGATAACTTCTCAAGGAGGAAATGCCATTAAGTCAGGCCAGGATGTTCTGTTGTGCCAGCGGACACCAGGGCAATAATCCTGTCTGTTATAATCGATTGCACAGATAATTTGCTTTTATATCCAGCGGCTTGGGCCGATACACGATCCCAGACCAGCCCGATTACTATTCTGGCCTGGGTGTCAGAAACGTCCAGACGCTCAGGTATAAGGAAATGAGTATACATTAACGTCAATTTGTCTGATGTTGGCATATCACCGGTAGGGAACCGTTGACAGCATTATTGTGCTGATGGTGTGAGTAACTTATTGTTATTAAATGATTTATGTTTTTCAAGATATTGATGCTGAAAAATGCACATACGAATGGTGTCACGGTATTCACCATGGATAAAGAACTCCTGCTTCAGCACGCCTTCAATCTCAAACCCCAGCTTGCTGTAGATATGAATGGCTTTCTTATTTTCTTTATCGACAATCAGATAAAGTTTATAGAGGTTTAGCACTGAAAATCCATACTCCATTGCCAGTTTCGCTGCCCGGCTGGCCAGACCGCTACCCTGATGTATGGGGTCGATAATGATCTGAAATTCAGCCCGGCGATGAATATGATTAATTTCAACCAGCTCAACCAGCCCTGCTTTGGTTCCGTTACTTTCTACCACGAAACGCCGCTCACTTTGATCATGAATGTGTTTGTGATAAAGATCGGTCAGCTCTACAAATGCTTCATAAGGCTCCTCAAACCAATAACGCATTACACTTGCGTTATTGTCCAGCTGGTGGACGAAAGT
This sequence comes from uncultured Enterobacteriaceae bacterium, assembly GCA_936920625.1. Taxonomy (GTDB): domain Bacteria; phylum Pseudomonadota; class Gammaproteobacteria; order Enterobacterales; family Enterobacteriaceae; genus Izhakiella. Next base: position 48,745 of record CAKZHC010000011.1, on the reverse strand, counting down.
GAGATCCTCTTCCTCAAGAGGACGAAGTTTAACACTGGGAGCTGTCGGTTGTTCGGGCATAAAAAATCCTGATAATACAGCGATGTTTGCGTTGATTAGACATTATCAACAAAGTACACATTAGCGCTATAAAAAATCTGTTACTGTATGACTACATTATGAGCAACAATTCAGCATTATTACCAAAATACTAGCAGAATTTACTGGATTATAGTAACAATTACACCTGTCAGTATTACGTAATAAAGTTTAACCTAAAACATCTTTCATGTTATGGCGCAGGACACGAATTGGTACATGGGGTCGAATGACGGGCTGTAAAAATACGGCCAGCAGCAATGGAGGCAGGGAATCATTCGTCCGCAAAAATCAAACGGAAGGAGGTTATGATGGGGTGTCTGAGTCAGATTTTGCCAGAGAAACACTGACCGATTTTCCCAACAAAATCTGCTGTCTGGGCTGACGAAATCCAGTGCCAGTGCTTGTACAGCGAGCATAATTGTTTTGCATCCATCACAATATTATCGAAAAAATGCACGATACATATAAAGCGATAATAATGTACGTCTTGATAAAAAGTTAATAGTTACGGTAGGATAAAAGCGAGCCCGGACAGTATAAACACTTATTCAACTTCAACGTTCCCTTAGTTAAATGGATATAACGAGCCCCTCCTAAGGGCTAGTTGCAGGTTCGATCCCTGCAGGGAACGCCATAGAGAAGTGAATCAGTATAACCTCACAAGAATAAAATTCCCTCCAGACAAAGAACTAGCGAAAAAGATTGAGATCAGAAGTTACCCCAAGGGAATTGACTACAACGATCTTTTGCGGGCATATTGTGGGCATATCAATCAACCCTTTTAAATTATGCCCACATGTTGACTGTGAAACAGGTTGATGCTGCAAAGCCAGCAGATAAAGCATACCGACTTCCTGATTCGGGAGGTCTGTTTCTTTTTGTACCTCCGACAGGCAAAAAGGTATGGCGTCTGAGATACCGAAATTTTTTCAGATTATTATAATCGTTATGGTGGCGGGGGACTAAAAATCCGTTTCAGTCCTCCGGCAGAGTCTCTTATGGCTCTCCTTTTCCGGGAGCAGCGATAGTCTTTTCTTTTGGCAGCTCATCAAACTGAGTGGTTTCCCCAGTCCGGTGGCTCATAAGTAAGGTAATGGCTCACCTTACTTAGTTCCATCGAATGCAGCCCAGAGAGTTACCAAGTGACCTTCTTTCTTTGAGAAAATAGGAGTACTCCGGTTGTGGTGGCTGGTTTTCTGAGAGAATGATTTTTATTTTCATACCTGCAGAAGAGTATATTTTGTCCGAATCACTGAGTTCTAAGGGATCAATAGCTTTTAATTTTGCTTCATATTTAGCAGTTAATTTAGTCTCTTTATCATTGATACTTTTGATATCATAAGAGGAAGCCTGAGAAGAAGAGGTATCAAAAACAAATTTTTTGAGTAAATTCTGGGCTGACAAAATTTCATTAGTCGGATCAGCAAAGATTGTTTGATTTGCATATGCTGATACCAGCTGGCGTTTTCGAAGATCAGGAATGGCACTTTCTAATGCAGTGAAATCATTATTAGGAATAAGTTTGCCATTAACTTTATACTTATCCCGCCTGAAATCCTTAATAAACTGGCCACTCAGATTAGACGTGTCTTTAATGCTGTCAAAATCTCTACGCATATCGCGCATCGCATCGGCGCTACTGGTGATATCAGAAGTAAAATTCCTCCATTTAGCTGCATTTGCTATGACTCCCCCAGTAATACTAGATGAACTGGACCGGGCAGAGGTATCTGCTCTACCTCGTTCTCTTAGAGCTGATTGATCTTCGTAGAATAAGTCAATGCCCGAATTCATTTCATGTAAAGGCAGGTCTCCCGCTACATTTCTTCCGGAGCTACTTTCCTCCATTGATAAACTTCTGAATGTGCTATGAAGTGCTAGAGAACGTCTTTCTAATGCCGACATTTTGGTACCATCTGAATTTGAACTCGATGGCTGCTGGCCTGATTGTGGAAGAGAGTTTGACCGGTTATACATGGGGGATGAGTTTGAAGATGTTGGTCTGATAGGATGCATACAATTATCTCCTTAGTTTGAATACTGCGTGCAGAAAATCAATTACATTAAGAAAATTCACCTATTCAGAGTAAAGGCCAACATAATTTTTTACAATTAGTTACTTATAGTAATTAATTATATCTGATTATAATTAATTACTTTTAATGTTTTATAGAAAATAGTAGCTGAGCTGAGTTAGTCGCGATGTAGATTTAATGGCAGACCCTTTATCCTTAATCTCTCCTCGTTTTGACACCAAAACGGTCTGATGCTTTTCCTGGAAGAGCAGAGCGCTGGTGATTTTTACGCTTCAAAAGACCCTTGCAATCTTTTTGCTGTGTGGCTGCTGGGCATTATGTACAGATGCCGAATACATCGATGGCGAGAAATAAGTAAATCTGGGCAGACAATCTTCAGAGCAAAACTACATGATGCCGATTTAACTAATTGTCTGCGCGCTTAAAAATAAAGTTCAGGGCCGACGCCGCTAAAAGAATAAAACAATCTTGGTAAGTTGGGTTTGATCTCTAATCCCGTCTTTACAATTCAAACGAGCCGCACTCGAATGAAAAGTGTTTCTGGTCGAGAAACCGGTGCGGCAGGTAGCAGTGCAGCCCGCGGTTTTCACAGAATTCGGCAAAGTCGGTGGCATTGTTAACGCCGGCGCTTTCATACATATGCTGTATCGCATTTTCAATGGTACTCGGGGAGCGCCTGAGGATTTTCGCAATCGCCTTGCTCGACATCCCCTGTAGCCTGAGGAAGATGATTTCGCACTCTCTTTCGGTAAAAAAATCATCCGGGCAGTTGAGTAACAGTGAACCGGGCAGCTTTCCCTTAATGAAATCATTGGGGCGGAAGATCTCCAGATATCTGAAATGCAGCAGCACGCCCATGACCTCCTCATTCTGATTAAACAGCGCGGTTTTCCTGACGGTATAAGGTCTGTCTGCCTCTCCCGGATGGACTTCCAGCATCTTCAGATCCCGCAGGGGGTTAGCAGCAATCTTTTGATCCTGCTTTTTCCAGCTGTTTACTGACTGCTCATTCTCGTAAAGAGCAGAGTGAACTTCATCATAATAGCGGCCGGTCATATCACTGGGTGTCCTCAGGCCATGATGCTTTACCTGAGCGGGGTTTACATAGAGAATCCTTGAATCCGGGCTTGATATAATTACTGGGTCAGCAAAATTATCAAAAATTCTGGTGGCAGCGGCGATAAAATCGCTTTCTGACAGGGGGGCGTTTTCCATAATAAATTCCTTTTAATGTTTTTCGGTTTTAACAACGGAAATTAATAACTATTTTGCACCTTAGTGTATTGCAGTGAATTTGAATATGATGAACTTCACAAAAATTACATAAATATTAATATGTTGTAAAAAGCTAATGAGTAAAATAAAGAGGTATTTTATTTATTTTACTGATTTTAATAGAAATTTTTATCAAAGAAGTGCGTTGCAATATAATGGAGATATTAAGCATCGAATTAGTAAAATAATTCTAGTAATAATAGTTAGAATATACCCTTTATCGTCGGAAACCGATAACTCTATCGGAAATATTAAGATTGGGGTATCTTTTAAAAAGGTAATATAGCTGAAAGCTAATAAACGGGATTATTTAAAAGATTGTAGTATATCTGCTTACTGTTATCTTTTATCTCATCTCTTAATCTGGCTATTTTTCTGCAAGGTTTTTCTGTAAAAAATAGCAGTAGATTGATATGTGCTGGCAATGACAGAAAGTTTTTAAATGAAACGCCACACTAGGGCAAACATCAGTAGTGTACTTCAACACCGGAGCTATTTTATATCAGGCTGATACCTTGACAATAAATAAGGATGTAACAGTAAAATGAAAAAGTTCGAGACAGTTCACGCCTCAGTGAGGACGGTGGGATATAAAAAACTGTACCGGATCCGGGCACTTAAATCTTTCGGCGACGTCATAAAAGGGGATTTAGGCGGCTGGATTGAGAAAGAATCAAATCTGAGCCATGAGGGTGATTCATGGGTATTTGATAATGCGTGGGTATATGATGATGCCTGTATATCAGAAAACGCTATAGTCTGTGGTAAAGCACATATTTACGGCAGCGCACATATTTCAGGCTATGCCTGGGTATCGGGTAATTTATCGGTTTCGGGGAATGCAAAAATCTCTGATAATGTCAGAATCACGGGATATTCAGTAATAAATGATGATGTCAGAATCAGTGGCCATACCAGAATATCGGGCCATGCCAGAATAGTAAAATTCAGTAAAAATCATGCGTTAAAATAAATCAGAAGTTTAATGAAGAACGATGCTTTTTCATAAAAGATTCAGGCAGTATTTTTTAAATAACATGAACTAGTTATATCGCTATTATTTTGAAAATCAGTAAGGAGATGAAAAAATGTTAAAATCAGAGCAGGGAGTGTTCACCCTCAAAACAGATAATAATGCAGGCCTGCATCCGGTAAAAAAAACAGACTGGCACCCGGCCGATATTATTGCTGCACTACATAAGAAAAACACTACGCTTGCGGCGGGTTCACGTGCAGCGGGCCTGCGGCCATCCACACTGAATAATGCTCTTGTCCGTCCATGGCCTAAAGGAGAATGGCTGATAGCAGAGGCAATTGCAGTACATCCGTCTGAGATATGGCCTGAGCGCTATTATAACCCTCACACACGTCAGCTCATTGACCGAAGATCCCGAATTCGTGTTAAAAAATAAACTGGGACTTCCTGCGCACAGGCGGGGTAATATCATCTGACGCACATAATTCACAGAGGTTTTTTATACTTTAGCCGCTAAAAGGCCTCATTCTACATTTTGGCCTGCCATATTTGATGCGATAGAAATCCTGATTGAGGATTTCAGCGACACCACTATTTTAAACTGGCCCTGAGAAAAAACCTCTGTGAACTCCACTTTTCGCCTTCCTTAGTGGTACAAGAGTGTGCTGTATTCATGGTCTGTGAATCCACACGGTAACGGCAAACCTCACCAAACCGTTGTTTAGGGAATGAAAAGATAAATGTCTGTCTTCATCTTAATTTCCCGGATAAATCTGTGCCAGGCTGGAATCTGCGTAAATGCAGAAACCGGAGCGGGTTAGGAAATGATCTCAACTCTTTTTTTGGTATCCAAAAAAATATATATGCCAAAAATTATAACGGCTACAGAAAGTAATTGATCGTATCCTAATTTTTCATCAAAAACCAGATAAGATGTGATGATTCCTGATACAGGAACAATCAAAGATAGAGGAGCTACAGAAGCAGCATTATATTTTTTTAACAGATTATTCCACACTATGAAACCAAAAATAGTTGTTACGTAAGATTGGAATAATACTGAAAGAAAAGAGGTATAATTGATATGGTCTGCCATTGAAAAAATGACTTCTCTGCCTTTAACAGCTAAAGTCAGAAGAAAAATCATTGGAGCGGAGAAAAGGCTTGACCAGACAATGAAACCTGCCATGTCAGATGGTTTATAATATTTTATTATAATATTACAAAAAGACCATGAAATAGCTGCTATAATAACAAGGAAGATGCCTGCTTTAGTTGAGTTTTCGTTTGAAAATACAGTAATAAGTAGTAAGCCACAAAAAGAGATGATCATCCCTGCTATTTGCCTCAGAGATAATCTTTCTTTGAAAAAAAGACGACTCAGTATGATCGTAAAGAAGGCACTAAACTGCAAAAAAACAGAAGATAAGCCAGGAGAAAGGCCATTGTACATGGCAAGGTTTACAATCCACCACAAACCAGCTCCAAACAAAAATCCGTGTAGTGCAATATTGAACCAGGATATATTGGCTGGCTTTTTGATGAAAAAGGCTAATGGAAAAACACAAAATAAGAATCTTAAAAATGTCATATTAAATGGGTCAAGATCTTTTAATCCAATTTCTATAAAAGAAAAATTTATTCCCCATAATATGGTTACAAAAACGCCTTTGTACAGATCAATTTTACTGATCATTTTTACTTTATCTCCTATACCATATCAAAAATAGTAAGATAACCACTTATCCATTCTATAACATATGGCAGGCTTGTATCACAAGTTTTAAAATAAGAAGGTAAGATGGGAAATTTATAAGATTATTTGTTATCGTAAAGTTAAAGCAGCGATAATGAGTGAAGGTTTGAATAGCCGTTCAAAAAATTAACAGATATACATACAACAGCTTGTTATTGACATTATTGTTGAGATATTTTGCAGTAAATAAGAATGTTTAACGATTAACGATTAACGATTAACGATTAACGATTAACGATTAACGATTAACGATTAAATTTTATCTGTTACTTCCAATTTGTAACTAATTTATCTTGTGTGCGTTAAACGCCGAACCATTTTCTGCAAATTTCTTTTAGAAAAAAATACCTGTTTCCGTCCATTCCCGCGATATATCCTTAGGATCAGGAGATGTTTTCTGATGTCCTTTGCTTTACCGGATTAAACTATAATATTACCGGCATTAGTTAATACATTCAAATTTCTGAATAGATAATCACTGCTAAATATCATTTGTATCGTCGTGATGAAGCCGGTTTTTATAGTGGCACCAGTTCTATATCGCTGGCGGGTATACAGCAGCAGGAGAGAATAGTGCGGTCATCAGAGATGGCATCCTGTTTTAGCGGATGTACCTGACCTGAAATTAATTTCAGGCGGCAGCTACCGCACAGCCCGGCCCGGCAGGAGTAGGGAATAGAAAAACCATGCTCTTCAAGTTGCTCAAGCAGTACCTGCTGATTATTACCTTTTACTGGCTGACCCTGATAAATAATCGTGACATTTTTTGTTTTGTGCGGCTGAACACGGTGTTGTTGACTGCCTGCATTCAGCAGGTATTGCCGGGGAGTTTTGCGTTCCAGCACCGTTATTCCATCTGTTATGCGGATGATACCGCTGTTTTCGGCGACAAGATGTAAGCCAAAATCTACATCACCGCTGCCATCACAGGCACGACGAAATGTCTGTAGTGTTGTCAAAGGTTCACCATCAGGGTGCCTGGTGCCGGATTCGTGATTGATTGTTATCAGCAGACAACGACGGCAAGGTTTAGCTATTTTAAAATCAACTTTGCCAATACGAATTCGGGCCCAGTTATCCTCATCCCATGCCGTAGCACCGGTGACAATCATGTTGGCACGAAACTGCGCTAAACTTATCTCAGCGGAAGTGCGACCCTGCAAATCTTCAAGTGAGGCGCTATTGATCAACAGGAACGGATAACCATCGGCAAATGCAAGGGGGATGTCTGGTAACTGCTTCCTGCGGCGTTCAGATTTGATTCCTGCAAAGCGCAGCTGGACTGGTATGGGGAAGAAACTGCTCAGCCACTGATTGATTTCACGGGGAGCAACGTGCGATGGGAACCGATCGCCCCAAACCTCTGTTGGCATCAGTTCGTTGGAGAAATCGGCAAAGCGTATGGTAGCGCTACTGCCATCTGGTGCGGTGAGACATAAACCGTCGATAATCAGTGCGGGAGTAAATAGTAACATATGCGGAAACTGCCGGGCAGTGATAAACTTTCCGGCCTGGTCAGTCACCATCAATATGCGGTCAAAAGCGAGTCCACTATTGCAGACCTTTGCATGAGAGAGCTGTAATCCGCGCATTGATTTTATGGGCCAGACATACAGATCAGATAGGGAAAACATGTTTACTCCAGACATAAGCAATGAAAGGAAACCAGAGGTGAAAGCGGCTAACTTTATGACATAAGTAACATCTTAGCTATAATGCGCCACAATTTTTCTCAGATAATATGTGACATGATTAATTCTCTTTTTGCCAGCACAGCGCATGGGTTGGAAGAACTGTTAAAAAAAGAACTCATGCAGTTGGGTGCTACGGGCTGCCAGGTAGTTCAGGGCGGTGTGCATTATCAGGGTGATGCTCTTTTGATGTATCAGTCGCTGATATGGAGCCGGCTTGCATCACGCGTTTTACTGCCACTTACTACATGCGCTGTTTACAGCGATATTGACCTCTATCTTGGGGCACAGGCTATCAACTGGCCGTCGCTATTTAACAGTAGTAAAACTTTTGCAGTGCATTTTAATGGCACCAGCGCAGTCATTCGCAACAGTCAGTACGGTGCATTAAAGGTGAAAGATGCTATTACTGACTGCTTTACCCGTCAGGGAATGATGCGTCCTGAGGTCAGGCGTGACCAGCCTGATATCCGCATTAATGTCTGGCTCAACAGAGATAAAGCGACTATTTCGCTTGATCTGGCCGGAGAGGGGTTACATCAGCGTGGGTATCGTTTGCAGGCCGGGCAGGCGCCACTGAAAGAGAATTTGGCAGCGGCGATTATCACTCGTTCTGGCTGGCAGATGAATACGCCGCTTATTGACCCGATGTGTGGTTCCGGCACTTTGCTGATTGAAGCAGCAATGATGGCGGCCGACTGTGCTCCGGGGCTTTACCGGCGTCACTGGGGAGTACAGGGCCTGTCAACATTTGATGCTGGTTTATGGAAAAGTATTATTGATGACGCGCGGGACAGGGCAAAAACAGGCATGCAAAAAGTATCCCCACATTTTTTTGGTTATGACAACGATGCCGGGGTACTGGAACAGGCTCGGCTCAATGCCCGTCACGCAGGTATTGCTGAATTAATCAGTTTTGTTCAAAGCGAAGCGTCGGATTTAAATAACCCTCTACCTCATGGCCCCTGCGGCACGGTGGTAACTAATCCACCCTATGGAGAGCGCCTTGATAGCGAACCTGCTCTTATTGCGTTGTATGGTCAGTTTGGCCGGATAATGAAACAGCAATTCGGCGGCTGGAGGTTGTCGATCTTCAGCGCTTCAGAAGAACTCATGGGCTATCTCCAGCTACGTGCAGACCGCCAGTTCAAAGCGAAAAATGGCCCCCTGGATTGTATACAAAAAAATTATTATCTCACCAGTGCCAGTAGCGAACAGATGGTTATAGAACCAGTCACCGCTTATGGCAACAGGCTGCGGAAAAATCATAAGAAACTGGATAAATGGGCACGCCGGGAGGGAATTGACTGTTATCGTCTGTATGATGCCGATCTTTCTGAATATAACGTGGCAGTAGATCGCTATGCCGACTGGGTGGTGATTCAGGAGTATGCTGCCCCTAAAACAGTTGATGCAGCCCGTGCCCGCCGGCGCCTGATGGATGTTATAGCCTGTACGCAGGAGGTACTTGGGGTGACGGCCAGTCGTCTGATATTAAAGACCCGCCAGAGGCAACGGGGCAGCAGTCAATATCAGAAACTGAGTGATAAAAGCGAAAGTATCCTCGTGCGTGAGTATGATGCGCAATTTTGGGTGAATCTGACCGATTATCTCGACACAGGCCTGTTTCCTGATAATCGTGCTGTACGGCGCAGGCTGAATCAGCTTAGCAAAGGTAAGGATTTCCTTAATCTCTTTGCCTATACCGGTAGCGCCAGCGTACAGGCTGGGCTGGGCGGTGCTCGATCTACCACGACAGTAGATATGTCGCGCACTTATCTTGAATGGGCAGCCCGCAATCTGCAGCTCAATAGCCTGACCGGGCGCCAGCACCGCCTGATTCAGGCGGATTGTTTAAACTGGATGAGCGAGACGAAAGAGCAGTTTGACCTCATTTTTATTGATCCTCCTACCTTTTCTAATTCAAAACGAATGGAGGAGGATTTCGATGTCCAGCGTGATCATCTGCGCCTGATGGGCGTTCTAAAGCGGCTGTTGCGCCATAATGGTACTATCCTTTTTTCTAATAACAGACGTGGCTTCAAAATGGACTATGACGGGCTTAACGCACTGGGATTGCAGGCGGATGATATTACCGCAAAAACGCAATCTCCGGATTTCGCTCGTCAGCGTCATAGTCGCCACTGCTGGCAGATTACCCATGTGAGTTCGTGAGTTAAGGAAGTGCGTTAATGTCACTTATTAGTATCTATGGTGCCAGACTGGCTTTTGGTGATGCACCATTGCTTGATAACTGTGATCTCCATATTGAAGAGCATGAGCGCCTTTGCCTGGTGGGGCGTAATGGTGCAGGTAAATCCACACTGATGAAAGTCATCAGTCAGGAGCAGCCACTGGATGATGGGCGGGTGGTCTGCCAGAAAGATCTGGTTGTTGCACGCCTGCAACAGGACCCCCCGCGTGATAAAACCTGCTCAGTGTATGACTACGTTACCGAGGGAGTTGAGCAGCAGGCGGCGATACTAAAAAAGTGGCACGCCCTGTCCCAGGCCATGATGGTGAATCCAGACGAACACAATCTTGATGAAATGGCGCGCTTGCAGCATATTCTTGACCACCAGAACTTGTGGCAGCTTGAACGCCGTATCAGTGACGTATTGCAGCAAACTGGTCTGCAACCTGACATGTTACTTTCATCCCTCTCTGGAGGCTGGCTGCGCAAGGCGTCGCTGGCCCGAGCGCTGGTCTGCTCCCCCCAAGTGCTACTACTCGATGAACCAACAAACCATCTGGATATTGAGACTATCAGCTGGCTGGAAACGTTTCTGGCTGATTTTCACGGGAGTATCGTTTTTATATCCCATGACCGCGCTTTTATTCGTAGCATGGCTACCCGGATTATTGATCTTGACCGGGGCAGGCTGGTTTCCTGGCCCGGGAATTACGATCGCTATCTGGCTGGCAAAGAGGCGGAGTTGCGAGTGGAGGAGGTGCAAAACGCACAATTTGATTCGAAACTGCAACAGGAAGAGGTATGGATTCGTCAGGGAATAAAAGCCAGGCGCACCCGCAATGAGGGACGTGTCCGGGCTTTGCAGGCCTTGCGGCGTGAGCGTTCACAACGGCGCGAGGTCATGGGAAAAGCCACTATGGAGGCGGGTACCGCTGCGCGCTCAGGCAAGGTTGTTTTTGAACTGGAACAGGTTAGCTACAGCACTGCCGGAAAAACACTGGTAAATAATTTCTCAGCACTCGTGCAACGTGGAGATAAAATCGCCCTGATAGGCCCCAATGGTAGTGGCAAAACTACGCTGCTACGGTTGATGTCAGGCGAGTTGCTAGCGGATAGTGGTCTGGTCTGTCGGGGTACTAATTTATCGATTGCCTATTTTGATCAGCATCGCTCAGAACTCGATCCTGACGATACCGTAATGAACAGTCTGGCAGACGGTAAACAGGAGGTGATGATCAATGGCAAGCCTCGCCATGTATTGGGATATTTGCAGGATTTTTTGTTTCACCCTAAGCGAGCGATGACTCCGGTACGTGCGCTGTCGGGAGGTGAGCGTAACCGATTGTTATTAGCTAAATTATTTCTCAAGCCCAGCAATTTACTTATTCTTGATGAACCAACTAACGATTTGGATGTAGAAACACTTGAGTTACTTGAGGCACTGATTGGGAGTTACCAGGGAACGGTGCTGTTAGTTAGTCATGATCGTCGGTTTGTCGATAATACGGTAACTGAATGTTGGATTTTCGAGGGTAATGGAGATATCGAAAATTTCGTCGGTGGCTATTATGATGCCTGGCAGCAGCATGAAAACTGGCAGCAGAATCGTAAGCCCCTGCCGATTAAAGCAGAGGCAGCGCTTGTTACCCGTGAACAAAAATCCAAATATGAAAGTGTTAAATCCCGGTCCAATACTGGGAAATTGAGCTATAACCTGCAACGTGAACTGGAACAGATGCCGTCAATGCTGGAAACGCTGGAGGCAGAACTGGCCAGACTACAATCCCAGGTAAATGAGGCAGGCTTTTACCGTCAGCCCCATGACGTGACTCAGCCAGTACTGGATGCGCTATCGTCATCGGAGCAGGCGCTTGAGGCAGCGTTTGAACGCTGGGAATACCTTGAATCATTACGCAAAAGCGGATAAAAGGCTGGAGAACCTTATGTCTACTTCTTATCAGGCTGAAGAATGGATGCTCTGTTCACAATGTGATTTAACGATCCTGCTCCCGGCAATCGCACCGGGGCACAGAGCGCGTTGCCCACGTTGTCATTCGACGCTGTTTACATACTGGGATGATTCCCGCAAGCGCGCCACGGGCTATACGGTGGCGGCACTGTGTATGCTGCTATTGGCTAATTTCTTCCCTTTCATCAGTATTGACGTTGCCAGTCTGAGTAATCAAATTACGTTGTGGCAAATTCCCGGCGCTATGATAAAGGAAAATTATGTTAGTCTGGCGGTTTTTTTTCTATTATTCGCTCAGATAATTCCCGCATTTTGCATGTTAGCGATCTTGTTACTGAGCCATCAGCTTCTGCCCGGGCGGATATTAAAAGCAAAGATGGCCTGGCTGCTATTTCAACTTAAAGCATGGGGGATGGCAGAGATCTTTCTTGCTGGTGTTATGGTAAGCTTTGTTAAACTAATGGCTTATGGTGGCATTGGTCTGGGGGCTGGTTTTATTCCATGGTGTCTGTTTTGTTTGCTGCAATTGCGTGCCTTTATGTGTATAGATAAGCGATTACTCTGGCAGCAAATCGCACCACTGCCAGCGCTGCCATCGGCGCCAGTAGCGGGCATCAGCGGCCTTGAGCAGGGGTTACGTTCCTGTGGCGGTTGTACAGCTATTTTACCTGCAAATCAGGTTCAGTGCCCTCGTTGTTACTCGCGCGGTGCGCCTCGCCGTCACCAGAGTTTACAATGGACACTGGCATTACTGCTTACTTCGGCAATGCTCTATTTTCCGGCTAACCTAGTGCCGGTAATGGTTATTGAAGCGCCGGGAAGCAAAACGACCTCAACAATTATGTCTGGCATCATGCTATTGTGGCGTGATGGTTCTTATCCGGTAGCATTAATCATTTTTATTGCCAGTATTATGGGGCCTTCTCTCAAGATGCTGGCGCTTGGCTGGCTGTGCTGGAATACGGCTGGGTTTGGGCATCGTGACAGCAAAAAAATGCATCTGATTTACGAAATGGTTGAGTTTGTCGGGCGCTGGTCCATGATTGATGTATTTGTGATTGCCGTTCTTTCATCGCTGGTCAGAATAGGCCGATTGATGAATGTCGACCCGGGTAGTGGCATATTGTTTTTTGCACTGGTAGTAATCATAACGATGATTGCCGCGATGGCATTCGATCCTCGCCTGATGTGGGACAGGAGGAGAGGATATATGGCAAAGGAGTTGAGGTTTGCAGGCGAATAATCAGGATTCAGCCAGGATTGAGAAGATCAAACGCTGGTCACCAGTATGGATTGTTCCTGTGGTAACTCTGGTGATTGGCGGCTGGATCCTTTACTGGCATTACAGCCAGCAGGGGCCTGAGGTGGAACTTATCACGACTAATGCTGAGGGCATTGTCGCAGGTAAAACGGCAATTAAAAGCCGCAGTGTTGATGTCGGTGTGGTAAGCAACGTAGTGCTTTCTGATGATTTGCACCATGTGGATATTACTGCACGACTGAATTCAGGGATGAGTAAGCTGCTAAAAAGTGACACCGTATTCTGGGTAGTAAAACCAACGATTGGTCGTTCCGGCGTAAGTGGCCTCGGGACTCTGCTCTCGGGCGTCTATATAGAACTGCGTCCGGGCAGACAGGGTGAAAAACGTCAACAATATCAGCTGCTGAACGCACCGCCACTGGCTCCCCTTGATGCCAAGGGTATCCGCGTTATTGTAGATAGTGAAAAAGCAGGCCAGCTCGATCCAGGCGACCCGGTGTTATTTCGTGGCTATCGTGTCGGTTACGTCGAAATGGCGAAATTCGATGCGGAAAAACGCATGATGACCTATCAGTTGTTTATCGAAGCTCCTTATGACCGTCTGGTGACGACCAACGTCCGCTTCTGGAACGATAGCGGAATTGCTGTGGATTTCTCTGCGTCAGGGATGCGGGTAGATGTGGGTTCGTTAACCACACTATTGAGTGGCGGTGTTAGTTTTGATACTCCCTATGGCAGGAAACCGGGGCCCCCTGCTAAAAATTTAGCGGAATATCGGTTATTTGATAATCAACGCAGTATTCAGGATTCAATTTATAATGTTCATAAAGATTATCTGATGTTTTTTAATGAATCTATTCGGGGCCTGAAACCGGGTGCGCCTGTCGAGTTCCGTGGTATCCGTTTAGGTACTGTGGCTGAAGCACCGTTCAGATTTCTAGGGGAGGTACAGCGCCTGGAAGATGATTATCGGATACCCGTACTGGTACGTATTGAGCCAGATCGCTTCCAGGGCCTGATGGGCAAAGGTTTTAATTTTGAGAAGCGACTGACAGATAGTGAGCGCCAGGGTCTGCGTGGATCTCTTAAAACGGCCAACCTGCTAACTGGGGCACTTTATGTCGACCTCGATTTCTACCGCAACGATGGTTCTTATAAGCGGCCAAGAACAGTGGCAGGATATGAAGTTATCGCAACGACTAGCGGGGGTTTTAACCAGATTCAGCAAAAACTGGTGGCGGTGCTGGATAAAATTAATCAGCTGCCGCTCAACCAGATGGTCGGTGAAGTCAACATGACGTTAAAAGAGAGCCAGAGCTCTTTACGCGAGCTACAACGTACGCTTGTTACACTCAATCAGCTCGTTAGTAGCGAACAGATGCAAAAACTGCCTTCTGATTTGCAAAAAACGCTGCTGGCACTTAACCGCAGTCTTAAGGGGGTTCAGCCAGGCTCGCTTGCCTACGATCGCATTATGGGGGATATGCAACGTTTGGAGCAGGTATTACGTGAGTTACAACCGCTCCTGAGGACGCTGAATACTAAAAGTAACGCTTTGGTGTTCGAAGCAAAACCGGGGCAGGATCCTAAGCCAGGGAGGATTAAACAGTGATGAGATGGATTTGTGCCCTGCTGGTAGTATCAGCTGTAGCCAGTTGTAGCAGAGTCTCCGGGCCAGTTTACTATCAGATCCCACTGGTGATGGAGCAGCAGGCGGGCAGAGAACGTCAGCAATCTGGCGAGCACACTCCGGCTATTTGGGTAGATCAGGTTGCTTTGCCGGACTACCTTGCGGGTAATGGAATTGTGTATCAGACCAGTGATGTGAAATATGTTATCGCGAGCAGTAATCTATGGGCCAGCCCGCTCGAGCAGCAGCTCAAATTAGCTATGGTGACTTCTCTGTCATCCCGATTGGCCGACAGGATGATCTCAGACAGGCCTCTGGGGCTGCATCCTGATACGCTAAATGTCAATGTGACTGGTTTTCACGGGCGTTATGATGGCAGGGCGGTTGTCACCGGTGACTGGGTATTGCAGTGTGGAGATGAGATTTTTCAGCAGGATTTCAGACTGATTCTGCCACAACATAGCGATGGTTATAATGGCCTTGTTGAAACATTAGGACAGGGGTGGCAGCAAGTTTCAGACCAGATTGCCCGCCAGGCAGTTTATGTGACACAGTCACGTAAAAAAACAGTGTGAGTCAGTGTGGTTGCTGGCAGAGCAGGCTGGGATTGTTTAAAATCGGTTTGGATTTTTAAACAAACCAACTTTAAGATCGCTGGCAGTATAAATGATCTGACCATCCACAAGCGTTTCTCCATCAGCAATTCCCATCACAAGTTTACGCGTAATAACACGTTTGAAATGGATGCGATAGCAGACTTTTGTGGCGGTGGGTAACACCTGGCTGGTGAATTTGACTTCCCCAACGCCTAAGGCACGTCCTTTTCCCTCAGCACCAAGCCAGCCAAGATAAAAACCAACCAGCTGCCACATTGCATCCAAACCGAGACACCCCGGCATGACGGGATCGTTGATGAAGTGGCAGTCAAAGAACCATAAATCCGGATGAATATCCAGTTCTGCTTCAATATAGCCTTTATTGTGGTTGCCGCCAGTTTCGTCAATTTTTACCACACGATCCATCATTAACATTTTACCAGAGGGCAGAGGCGGGCCGTCAGCACCAAATAGCTCCCCGCGACCTGATGCGATTAGATCCTCTCTGGTGTAGAAATTGCGCTTATTTGTCATTAGGTTATTATCCTTATATATCTGTAAGCGTTTAATTTTAGTGAATAAATACAGGCTGAAGAACTCTGATCAGTTTTTACTGAACCAATTCCGCAGGCGTAATGACCAGCAACGCTGACGCCCGTCCTGCTGATGTAAATGATTAATTCTTTGCTGAATGATGCCAAGTAAGCAGGGCGGATGTTCAGACTGCCAGCCCAGGTTCATTAAAAGAGGTACTGCCTGCTCAACCTGGCTGACCGCCCACAGATGAAAATTTCCTGCTTTAACGGCGGCAACGACCTCATCCCGCAGACTCAGATGACGAATATTGCTGACAGGTAGAATGACCCCTTGGTTGCCGATTAACCCGCGTTGCGCGCAGATTTTAAAGAAACCTTCAATTTTTTCATTAACTCCTCCCACGGGCTGGACGTTACCAAATTGATCAATTGAGCCGGTAACCGCAATGTGCTGATTGACGGGCTGACTGGCCAGCGCACTAATTAGGGCACAAAGCTCTGCCAGCGAAGCGCTGTCGCCATCGAACTCCGAATAAGACTGTTCAAATACCAGTGAGGCAGAGAATGGAATTTGCTGATCGAGTTTTAATTGTGAAACCAGCCAGGCTTGTAAAATCATCACTCCCTTAGCATGAATGCTGCCGCCGAGTTCAATTTTACGCTCGACATCAGTAAATTCACCATCGCCTGGGTGTACCACACAACTAATTCGGAAGGGTTCTCCATATGCTCTGGGATGGCCGGGAAATTCTACCACGGACAGGCCGTTGACCTGGCCTGTTACCTGACCAAATGTCTTTATCTGAATCTGCTCCGAAAGAATGTCATCATGAATTTGTTGAGCGAGAAACCCTTCACGCCATGCTCTGGTTTCCAGTGCATTATTCAGGTGCTGACCCGTGAGGGGCTCCTCTTTGCTATAGAAGATCGCCTCCTGAAGCTGGCGATTAATCCAGCAAGGGCAGAGTGGCAGTACTTTGTTATCACCTGTATAACGCCCCCCCTCTTTTATCAGAACGGGCCACAGATCCGGCTGCACCACTTTTGAATGCAAATCATCAGTGACATAGCGTACCCACTGGCACCAGTCACCTATTTTACCATCCTGCTCGATATGCATTTCATCTTCGAACTCGCTATATATCGCAAATGCGGCCAGTTCTGGTTCTGTCTCCTGAAATTCCGCCAGCGCGTCGCGATCACCAGCAATCAGTAAGCGAAAACGCAATGGCATGGGGTGTATCGCAACGGGCAGAGTGCGGGTTTCATCAGGAGAGTGCCATATATATTGCTGACTTTGAAAAATTTTCTTCAGGCGCAGCCACATCAGAGGCTGGGTCAGAATAGTGCGTAGTGAGATAATTAAAGTGCCGCCATTTATGCGATGAATCAGACCAGGCTCCAGCATTAATTTCTGCTGAAACTCTCGCACGCAGCCAAAGAGTTGCTCTGATTCAATCCAGTCAGCAATTTCTATATGTCCTGAATGGCAGGAAAAATTATCATCAATACTTATAGCCTCACGCCAGCTTATCTGATGTTCTTCATGGGTATAGTGGCCGCCGGTAAGGATAGTTTCGTTAATGGGATTCAGGGTCGCGAGTTGTTCACACAGCAGTGTTAAATTGCGGCTGTTGTTTGCTGTTTTTACCAGCATTAACATGGAACTGGCGGTGCTCTGGATAAACGTGCTTAATCCGTTGGCAAGCCTCGCCTGAACTTTAGTAAAACAATCAGATGCTTTCTCATCTGTCTGCGAAAGGAAGTGAGTCAGATAATCAGTTTGTGGCTGCAATACCTGCCAGTCAAGTTTAGTATTGTTCAAGGTGATGGTTATTATCTGAAATTAATAAAAACGTATTATAATGGATTTTAGTCAGTTAAGCACGGTATCTGTGTGCTGTGCATTACAGCCTTTCAGATTAACATTTCTCTTGACTTTTATCTGTTCCACTGATGGCAAAAGCTGTTATTCTTTAATTATCAGGTCATGTAGGTTGGGATTCAGATGAAATATCAGCAGCTTGAAAATCTTGAAAGCGGATGGAAATGGAAATATCTGGTGAAAAAACACCGGGAAGGAGAGTTGATTACACGTCATCATGAATTGAGCGCCGCTGAGGTAGCCGTGAAGGAGCTGCTTGCCATGGAGAACCGTCCACCAGATGTGCTTAAATGGATTCATCTCAATATCAATCCGGTGCTTGAGAATCGGATGAAACAAGCGATTCGAGCCCGGCGTAAGCGCCATTTTAACTCCGAACACCAGCATAACCGAAAAAAATCTATTGATTTAGAGTATCTTGTCTGGCAGAGACTGGCAAACCTGGCTCACCGGCGTGATAGTACCCTGTCTGAGACGATTATACAGCTCATAGAAGACGCTGAATATAAAGAGAAATATGCCAGTCAGATTTCGTTAGTTAAAGAGGACCTGAAGGCGATTCTGGGGAATTCCAAATAATAGTGCCGCTTTAAGTGTGCCGGACCCAGAGAGTTTAATTAAAAATAAATCTGGTAGACAAAAAACTATACAGCTGGCTGACCCTCATAACATGCAGAATTGTGAACAAAAATGCGGCCGGATCAATGTAACTGATCTCACTTAGCGTATATTTGGTGCGTTAATAACAGATAGATATTTGTCTGATTATTTTCTGGTTTTTATTCATGACATTAGCAGGCGTAATGCATTAATTAAATGACTATTTTATAGTTAACTAATTTTATATATCATTAATACATGGATGGTGAGTGAGTAAGTTAACTTTAATTGAGAAGCACACAATAGCTAATAAAAAGCAGAAGGGTAAAAATAGAGCTGTGGAAAATTAATATATTAAATTTTTAGCTGTTAAACAGATGCATACGATGATAATGGTATATGAAAGTTTTAGTGATTAATTGTACATTATATAATTAATAAACCCGAATACACGCAGATATCAATGTATTCGGGCCCTAACTGAGTCAGAAGACTTGTTTATTCACTAACAACGTCACTGATACCTTTGACTTCGATCTCTACACGACGGTCCGGAGCCAGACAGTTGATAAGTGCAGCGCGACCTTTCACGCCATCGCACTTAGTACCTGTTACTGAATTTGCTTTGCCTACGCCACGCATAGAAATTTTATCAGATGGAACACCTTTGGCCATCAGATACTTAACAACTGCACGGGCACGTTGCTGTGACAGTTTCTGATTATATGCCTCAGAGCCGATACGGTCAGTATGGCCTACTGCGATGACAGCGCCATCTTTAGGATCCATTGAGCTTAGCTGGCTGTATAGCTGATTCAGCGCTTGCCTGCCCTCAGGTTTTAACTTTGACTGATTGAAGTTAAACATTACGTCAGACTCCAACTTAAAGTGTTTACCTGATCCCTCATCGGTAGAGCGAGTTGTGTTTAAAGCAGCACCCGTTCCTGCACCTATGGCCCCAGCACCTGCTGCGGCTCCTGCTCCATTCTGGCCAAAATTATAAGAGATACCTAAAGCCAGCATGGTATTATCTGGACGGCTGCCGACAGTACCAGCATCACCAATGTTATTAACCCATTGATAATCAAGGCGGGTTGACAGACTGTCGGTCAGGGCATACTCAACACCTACCGCAGCCATCGGAGAGACACCAGTATCATGGCCGCTGATTTTAGTGTCTGCTGAATTGAATTTAGAATCTGCACGCCATGCCATACCCCCCAGACGAGTATATACATCGAGATTTTCCATGACAGGGTAGCTTAGTTTAGCTGCAAGCTGAATGCCCTGTGCTTTGAATGCACCGTTTTTAGTGGCACCTTTGTGTTTTACCCGACCGAGCCAGTCGTAACCTAACTCAAAGCCCAGGTATTGATTAGCTTGATAACCTAAATAAGCACCAGCTCCCAGGTCACTTTTACGCGTCGGGCCATCGCTATTTTCAAACCACCCAAGACGGCCGCCATAAAAACCTGCGTCATGATACTGAGACCAGCCGAGCTTTGCGCCGGTGTACCATGTGTTACTTTCAGGAGCGGCTTGCGCTGCGGTAGCGAAACCAGCCAGTGCCACTGCAATTGCGATAGCTTTCTTTTTCATTTGCGCCTCGTTATCATCCAAATTAGGCAAGTGAGCTGAACTCGACTCATGGTTAAACCTTGACTAAATAATTTGGTTCATTTATCAATATTTCTAAGGAGATTATGGAGCACCTCAGCCTGGTAAAGTTTACAACCTGATTGGAAACTTACAAGTACGATGTTGGGCTACAGGTTACTAAGCGGCATTATTTTCATTATTATTAACATTTATGTTCCGTGGGGTATCGGGCAGAGAATGTGGATAACGCTGCTAACTTACTGTCAGAGCGCATCATAAAAGAATCAGCAGCTTATCTTGTTCAGTTAAGAGAGTGGTGATCAGAAAAATCTTAATTTTACTTAATGATACCAGTCTGATGAGGTTTTTATGACATTTTCTGATGCACCGGAAGAAAAAGAAGTATCCATAAAATGCAGAATTAATCCCAAACTCCGGCCTGTTACTGAGGATGCGTTAAGCCTGTTTATCTGTTGTGCCGTTAAGGGTTCCTGAATCCATCCAATGACTACACTGTAATTGCCAGTGCACAGTGCTTTATTCATCATAGTTAAGTAATGATAAATTATTTTTCTGTCTGATTTGCATCAACTTGTTGAGTGGCAATCCTGCTGTTTTCAACCAGCAACGGCTAAGTTTGTTTTGTGGGGTCAGCCAGAGCTGCCAGCGTGGTTCTTCACTTAAGTGTTGCAGTAATGGTAGAAGCATTAAGTCCACTACCAGCGATTGTTCCCGGTTCAAAAACAGTTCTGCTACGGTCCCGGCGGCTTTAAAAGCTAATCCTGTTTGCTCTGGTTTAACGGGGTGGCTGGTGTAGCAGGAAAAATGCGGATGCATAATCTCTCCATAAGCTATTATTACTGTATATCCATACAGTAATATATCAGGAAGCAATTAAGGTCAAGGGGTAATACTCTATAGTTGCCAGCAAGAGAGATTTACAACGACTACAATAGCTCTGCTGTAGGCAATTAATCGATTTGAATACAGTCAATAGCATCAGACAATTCGCGCAATGCATATCTGGTTTTGCAGACGCGGGGTGTTCTTTTTTCAAAACACCTCGCAACTATACAAAAACGTTAAGAAATCTTTGGTAACTGAATTGAACGTTTCAACTGATACCTTTAACGTTTTTAGTAATATGTGAAGGAAAACCAGGAACGACTATGACCAGTAATAATGGACATCTAAAAAAAATTACTCAGAAATTGATTTCACTTGGCCCGATAAAAGTCCGTACGCAGTTTGGCGGATACAGTCTGAGTGTGAATCGTGTTGTATTTGCAGTTGTAGCTGAAGGAGAGCTCTATTTACGGGCCTGCGAGGCTTCCAAGCCTTACCTGTGTGAGCGTAACTTGCCGACGCTTAAGCTTTACAAACGTGGGGTGCCGGTTCAGCTTGATTATTATCTGGTCGATGATGTGCTGTGGGCAGAGCCTGAACAACTACTAGCTATTTCTCGTCTCTGCTTACACGGAGCCCAACAGGAACGAATTTGTGCGAAGCAGGTAAAACATATACGAGATCTGCCAAATATAGGATACCAGCTTGAACGTTTGTTACATCAGGCAGGAATTGGTTCTATTCAGGTCTTCAGGGAGGAGGGAGCAAAACGTAGCTGGCTCAAACTGAGAGATATTAATCAACATCTGGGAATTAATACTCTTTATGCATTGCAGGGGGCGCTGAGCGGTTTTCACTATCAGGCATTACCGCCACATATTAAGGCTGAACTTCGTAGCTGGTACGAAGAAGTGATTCGCCAGTTCAGATTGCAAAAACGCCGAACTTCCTGATAATCAGAGCTGATATTTAATTAAAACGGTGCAACACATTATTATTTCGCATGTGTTGTGCTTCTTCAACTGACACCACCCGGCGGCCAACTGGCCATAAGGCAATAGCTGCAATTTTGAAATTAGCGATGCCTGTAGGAATACCAATAATAGTTATGCACTGAGCAATGCCGCTGATGATATGTGATAAACAGAGCCACCAGCCAAAAAAAATAAACCAAAAAATATTGAGCAGCGTGCCTCCTCCCGAGAACAAAGCGTTGCGACGTTCCGGATAGAGGTCATAAACATGTACAGCTTCGTTACCATAAGGAAACAATGAAAGTTTTGTTATTTCCCAGCAAGAGCGTGAAAGCGGCAAAGTGATGATCAGTAATATGGTGACCAGTGTTGCTAAAAACCAGCCGAGTGTAGTAAAGCACCCACCCAAAACGAAATTCAAAATATTTAATACAGTACGCATATGATGCTGAACCAGGATGTTGGAAGAATACTGACATTATAACCTGTTTTAGTGCTGGAGCGTGATACATGCCATCGTTACACTATCGATCATGGTTTATTACCACTTCAGGTATGGATTTATGGAATTAAAGTCAACTATGGTGGGAAAGCATCTGTCACAACACCCTTACAATCGTGTGCGTTTGCTTAATGCAGGGATTGAGGTCAGTGGAGAGAAACATCATTATATGATTCCTTTCAATCAGTTGCTGGCTATAGATTGCAAGAGGGGCTTGGTCTGGGGAGAACTGGAGTTCACGTTACCGGGAGAAAAAGTAGTTCGTTTACATGGAACTGAATGGACAGAAACACAACGTTTTTTTCACTATCTTGAAAGGAAATGGAATACCTGGAGTGAGGAAATGAGTCGCATCAGCGCTGAGGAGTTAACAAGAGCAATGATGCAAATTCAGCAGACTGAACAGGAAGATCGTTGGCTGTGTCGCAGTGATGTCGATTCGTTGTGTAAGCAGCTGGAAGACATTTTTGCTGCACTTCCGTTGCCACACCAGCGTATCGTGCAGTTTGATAACTGTGCGTCACAGTGGTTATTTTGTCAACAATGGTATCAGAAAGGGGAACTACAGCGCCAATCGCGTAACAAGCAATGGGCTAGTAAAACGAGGGCCGAATACACGGATTTTTTCAGCCAGATGGAATCTTCTCCTCTGGATGAATCGCAAGTTAACGCTGTAATAAATGGTGAGCGCGCGATACTGACTCTGGCTGGTGCAGGAAGCGGAAAATCGGCGGTACTGATTGCACGGGCGGCATGGATGATATTGCGGAATATCGCTGCACCAGAGCAAATTTTGCTGATTGCATTTGATACCAGAGCGGCACAGGATATGGATAAGCGCATTAGTCACAGCCTGAATACCAATGGTATTAAAGTGGCAACGTTTGACTCATTAGCGCTCCATATCATCAAACAGGGCAGCCAGCGTATGCCTTCGATTAGCACTCTCGAGACTGACACGGTAAGACGACATCAACTACTAATTAATTCCTGGCGCCAACAATGCATAGAAAAAAAATCCTATGCCAAAGGGTGGCGAACGTGGCTGGAGAAAGAACTGAAATGGAAACTGGCAGAAGGAAGTTTCTGGCTGGATGATACGCTTTCCTTCTATCTTGTAAGTCGTCTTGAACGCTGGTTGGGTCTCATCCGGGCCCATGATGGTACTCAAACAGATTTAGTTAAACGTGTGCCAGCAGATTTGCAGAGCCGTTTTTCACAGCATCTCCGTCTGATGGCACCGATAATTAAAGTGTGGAAGAAGGTGCTAAAAGAGGAGCAGTCTGTTGATTTTCCCGGTCTGTTCCACCAGGCAATTCATGTGCTAAATAAGGGGCGATTTATTACTCCCTGGAAGGCGATATTAGTCGATGAATTTCAGGATATCTCGCCACAATGCGTTAAGTTCCTGATGCTATTACGCCAGCAAAATAATGAGACGACTTTGTTTACTGTTGGCGATGACTGGCAGGCCATCTGTAATTTTGCTAATGCAGAGAAAATGACATTACCAGCTGTTTTTCGCCAATATTTTGCTGAAAGTGATCACTGTATACTGGAGACGACTTATCGTTTAAATGACCGCATTAACGATATAACCAGCCGCTTCATCCAGGAAAATCCACACCAGATAAAAAAACCACTAAACAGCCTGCAAAAGGGAGATGGTAAATCAATTGTTTTATTGCCCGAAGAAAAACTCGCAGCATTGTTGGATAAACTTAGTAGTTTTGTGACTGCGAATGAACGAATACTCGTTCTGGCCCGTTATCATCATCTGCGCCCGAAAGAACTGGATAAAGCTCACATACGTTGGCCCAAACTCAATATCGACTTTATGACTATTGATGGCAGCAGGGGTCAGCAGGCCGATTATGTTATTCTTGTGGGACTTCGCGCGGGGGAGGGCGGATTTCCTGCGATAGTCAGAGAGTCGATGATTGATGAAATATTATTGCCTCCGTCTGAGGAGTTTCCTGATGGAGCTGAAAGGCGGCTGGCATATGTGGCTATGACCCGTGCCAGACAGCAGGTCTGGTTACTCTACGATCATAATAATCCCTCTGCATTTGTCGGTATTTTCAGGCGGCTGGGTGTTAAAGTACTGCACAAACCCTGAGTTGAAATGGGTATGCAAAAGGTTTTATCTTTTTTCATGGCAGTCGCTGTTGGAGATAATGCTGATAATCAGGGACCTGAATATCAAAATCCTGGTTAAATAGCGGGGAACAGATAATGAAGTCTGCTGTTGCCTGGTTAGTGGCCACAGGAATGTTCCATACCGTGGCAAGCCGCAATAGCGCTTTGACATCAGGATCATGTGGTACGGCATTCAATGGATCCCAAAAGAAAAATAATACATCAATTTTTCCCTGAGAAATCAACGCACCTACCTGCTGGTCCCCACCCAGAGGGCCGCTTAACATTGTTTCTACGGACATTCCCATTTCATTATGGATGAGATTACCTGTAGTGCCCGTGGCATAAAGTTTATGCTTCATCAGTACGGCTTTGTGTTGTTCAGCCCATTGTATAAGCGTTTTTTTACAGTGGTCATGAGCGATCAGAGCGACATTTTTCTTTTTATGCAAATTGCGTGTGATTCGTTTCATCTGGTATTCCGGTGACTATGGTAAAACAGAGACGGATGATGAGTGTTATTTATCAATAATAATTCAATTTTTAGTGAGATATTTTTCCGCTACAGCTGTTGATTGTGTAAAATATCGTCTAACCTCTGGTACCACAATGGCAGCAAGGTTTTTGGTTTAGGTATATGCGCGATATTATCGGGGCTGTTTAGCAAACGCTGCCTGGGATTAAGGTGTGATTTGGCGAACTGGGACACAGAAGCAACATAATCATTATTGTTATAGTCGAGCATTGCCTGCCCGAGATTACGTCCAGTTGCATCTGGCAATTTGTCGCGCTGGCTATCAATAATATGATTTTTTTCATCAATCAGTTGAAAATCAGCTGAAGTATTGAATCTTTGTCTGTCGCGTTGGGTTTTGAGGGGGGGCAACTGGATAGAGACTGATTGAGTGCTGGCGGTAAAAGTTACTATTAAAGGCGATGAAAGATATTGCCGGTACCTATAATAGCCCGGCAATGATTTGTGAACACGAAACAGAAACTGATGTAGTCCTTTTTCCAGTTCGATCCTTTCCGCCCCTTTTAATAGAGAAGCATATATCTCTTGTCCGTCCAGCACCAGCAGTTCTATATCAGGTGATAATTTCAGCGTGCTTGCCGGCAAAGATATGCTAAACAGCCAAATTAATCCACTGAACGCCCAAGCATGTTGTATCATCTTTATCATATCCGACCTGATGATTTATCAGTGAAAAGCCAATGTCATTCAGCGTTAATAGCCGCAGTGGTTACTGACATCATAACTTACGCTGGCAACCGATATCTGGATTGTAAACCATAAAAATAGAAAAATAATTAGTCTGTATAGCGCTTACTTGCCTATTATAACTGTATCCAAACTTTTTTAATGTGACGCCGAACTAACATTAAAACATAAGTTAGTAGTGCTATCACATTGCTTAAGTACTCCATATCGATGGAAGCAGCAGTTTTCAGTCAGTCTGCTCATCAGCATGATCGGTTGCTATGACGTAACAAAACCCTGTCGTACCGGCTGAAACAGCTGATGGCAGGCCAATACGATGGTGGTGAGAGTGACACAAAGTTGCAAACTATATGATATATGACAGCTGCTGCTGGAGGTTTTTCGCGTCAGCCCGGCATCGTAATGATGGTATTGAGCATTAATATTTTTAAGTAATAAGAATTGTTATGAATAAGGATGTTGTGCATAACGTATGATGATTATGCTACCGTAAAGAAGTGAACTGGCTTTGTGAAACTATGGGTAAACCGTAGCATAAGAAATTATGCTTGCAGCTTGCACCGTTAATCTGAAAAGTTGTATTGACTCAGTCAATTCTCAGCGGACCATTTTGGGCTGTAACGGTCTGCTGAATTTTTCTCTTTGCCCTTAGTTAAAAATCTTGCGCCACAATATAGTATAGTTATTTAGAAAAATGGATTTGACACACGAGGCTGTCTGTTTAATTACGTAATCGTGGTGCCAGCAGTTGCTGACGAATGGAAGCTGCCAGTTCATCCAGTGAAGATTGCTCAGGGTGTTCGGACTGTGCCTCCCAGGAAAGCTGAGCTTCAGCCAGATAGGTATGAACTGGACGACCGTTGTCATCCTCCATTACTACGTGGTACCAGGGAGAAGTACGCAATAGCTCACTATCAGCCACTTCATCAAATTTTGGTGAATTCAGCGAATATTCAGGGTCGACGTCAACAACCACGCCAAGAAAACCTAACATTTTGTGCCTTACTTGCTGACCAATTCCAAATTTGCTGGCAATCATAATGGCCTCCCATGAGATTCTGCCCATAACTATAAATGGGGATTGAGCCAGAACTTTTCAAGTCACAACATGTGCCCATTGATGCCTTCCATGCAGTTTAAATTACCGGATTAATGTTTGGAGCAGCTATTATATAAATTGTAGACTACACCAATGGTTGAAGTGACTCCGGGAACCGGATCTCTCAAAAATTATTTTCAGAGCGACTAAGGATCATCGCAGTGTATCATTTACATATGTATTCTACAAAAAAGCAACATTAATTAGTGACTCATTTTTATTCTTTAGTTTAAGAGTCTCAATCAGGCTGCTCATTTCATATTTCCATGCAATAAATACTAATATCATACCTGGAGACATCGTTGGGACTAAGGTATTGTATATTATGCGTTTTTAGTCAGCGCTTCCCTGCCACCTTAAGGGACCAAGTAACATAAAATTTATTGATAGCCTGTGATTACTATTTCATATACTGAATGTGAATAAAAATATTCTCAATAAACAGAATGAGTTAAGTTCAGTAAAGGTATCAGTACCTTTATCGTGATTCAATAGTGATTTGAAAATAGGTCTGTCAAACAGTCCTGCCCTAGAAATATCAGATTTTTTATATACAAGCATTATCAGGGTCTTATATAAAATAAGTGCGATTGGACTATTTTTTTCTGTTACTGAAGAAAAAGCCTTATTTACATAATAATAGTATGTTGTAAAAATTTATCGGGTACTTCTTATACGGGAGAAGATGATGAGTAAAATTGGGATTCGGGCTCGGATCTTCGGGCGTGTCCAGCAAGTCGGGTTTCGCTATCAAACGCAGCAGCAGGCGCGTACATTAGGTATAAATGGATATGCTCGTAATTTAGATGATGGCAGTGTTGAAGTGTTTGCCTGGGGGGAACAGGGACGCGTCGAAACGCTGATGAACTGGCTGGAAACCAATGGTCCTGCTGGTGCTCGTATCGATAAAATATTAGCGGAACCTCATCAGGTCGAATTTGTACCTGTTGGATTTACGACAGGCTGATAATTATAGACATTTTACTGGTTTAGGTAATCCTGCAATTCGGGTTGCCTGCTTTGCTGGTCCGTCAGGGAAAAGACGAAACAAGTAACGACTGTTGCCTTTTTCTTCACCATATTTTTCTGCCATTGCTTTAACCAGCATTCTTATTGCTGGAGAAGTATTAAATTTAAAATAAAACTCACGCACAAAGTAAATGACCTCCCAGTGTTCATCACTGAGTGTAAGATCTTCTTTTTGTGCCAGTTGTTCGGCCAGATGCGGACTCCAGTCGTCTAAAGATATCAGATAACCATTTGTATCCAGAGCCGCTTCAGTTTGAAAACATGACACATTAATACTCCCAAGCATTACTTATTAAATATTGTAGCAAAGCCTCTTTGCTGACAGAAACATTAATTTGGCAAATGCCACCAAACAAAAATTTTTTGATATCGTCACGCCACCAGGCAGATCCAATAGGTATTCAACAAATATAGTATTATACTCCAGACGGAATTCCTGAGTTTATTATAACCATATATATCAAATCTTGCTTCTACTTCTAATAGTACAATTTCATAACGCTATGATCGACAAACAATTATACAAGGTCCGAAATTTCTTTGTTAATGCACTTTGCAAACGCAACCTTAACCTGTGGTGGGGGTAGTATTTTTTCAAAAAAAACTGAGGGAGGTGAGAATTGGCAGATAAAATATAAAATCTGTAATAGTTAATACAAAGTTATATAAGTTTATAGTACCGTCATACAGTTGTTCGGGCTGAGTATGCGTACAAAATGTTATGGGGCTGATTGATTACTCAGGACGGCCCCATAATGGAATCTGCTGAAAGTGAGGACAGACAATTTAGTTGCTGCGTGCAAAACCGAGGATACTTAACAGACTGATAAATATATTATATATCGAGACATACAGACTAACTGTAGCACGTATATAGTTAGTTTCGCCGCCGTGAATTATATTGCTGGTTTCCCATAGAATGGCCGCAGATGAGAACAAGACAAACATCGCGCTAATTGCTAACTGCAGCGCCGGAAGGTGCAGAAACAAGTTAGCGATGACTGCTACCAGTAGTACTACAAAGCCAGTCATTAACATACCAGAAAGAAAGGACATGTCTTTGCGCGTTGTGAGTACGTAAGCAGAACAGCAGAAAAAGACGAGTGCCGTGCCGCCAAGAGCCAGTGCAATAACATCGCCCATGCCGCTAGACAGCAGGCTGTTCAGAATTGGCCCAAGGCAATATCCGAGAAAGCCGGTAAACGCAAAAGCAGCCAGAATACCTGATGGACTATTTGCCAGACGGTATGTCAGGAACATTAAGCCGTAGAAGCCGGCAAGCATCAGAATGAGGCCGGGAGCAGGCAGCATCAGCACTGTGCTAATGGTAGCTGTTACTGCAGAAACGGCCAGAGTCAGGGCTAACATAAAGTATGTATTACGCAACACTTTGTGAGTGCTGATTAAAGAGGCGCTACGTGAGGTGATAATACGATCCATAGAATGACTCCTTGGGGCCATAATAATTTGTTCCACATTAATGAAATAAATTTACAAAGGGAAGTTTTTTTACCCTTCTTTACCCCTTAAATTAGATTCATGGCAAAGGTGCGGTATTGTGGCGATAATACCAGCAAAAGAGAATAAATCGCACATAATTTAATCAGTTAAAACAGAGCAGGCTTTACAACAGGTCAGCAGGTGTTTATATTGCGCCTCATTGCGGAGGGGTGGCCGAGTGGCTGAAGGCACCGGTCTTGAAAACCGGCGACGGGTAACCGTCCGAGAGTTCGAATCTCTCCTCCTCCGCCAATTAAATCAGGCAGTTAAGATCAGGTCTGTAATCCGCATTTTAGAGTATTGGTATATTGTTGGTATATTCTGTTGGTATATTCCTGAACCAGCCAGGGCTTTACCCTAATGGGAATATTAATTTTTATTTACCATTTGCAATCAGAGGAAGATCCAGTGTCGGTGTAATTTCTGGCTTCCTGTCACAGGCAATAACCTGGCTTTCTGTTTTATGGCCTGAGAATAACTGCTTATCTCTGCTCGATCCCTCGTAATCAGAAATGCCTTTGGCTTTTATGTCGTGGAAGGTACATCCAAAAAAAAACACCAGCTTTTTTTTCTGCGTCATGCTTTGCACGATTCCACCAGTTGTTAAATGTTTTGCTTATAACCGGTTTGTTGCCGGTTCCTGAAATAAGAAAGTCATGAGATCCTTTCTCTCCGGATATATTTCTGGCTAACTGTATTGCTGAGCGCAGACGGGGGGCCAGGTCTTTATCTGTTTTGTACCGGTTGAATATAAAGCCCCTGTTCCATTACCTCACTCCAGCGTACATTAAGAATATCTCCGAGGCGGGCAGCGCAAAGATAAGCAATCTCCATTGCCACTTTTACTTCAGGACAGGCTTGACTGTAAATAGTGTTGTACTGCGTATCAGTTATATAAACGTCGCGGCTTTCTAGCGAGAATTTTCTTACCCTCCTGCACGGGTTACTTTTTACATACCCCCGCTCAAATCCCCACCCGTAAACCCGGCTCATGCTGGCCAGTTCTTGGTTGGCCTGCGTTTTACCCCGTAACCCTCGCGTATCCATGAGTGTCCGTACCTGTTCAGTTTTAATATTGTCCGCTTTCATTTTGCCGAAGACAGCCAGAATCTTTTTCTCGTGCTGGTAATAGTCTTTCTCTGTTCTCGGTTTTAATTCACTGAAATATGCACTTGTCAGAAAGTTATACCACAGCCTTTCACAGGTCATTACTGACTATCTTTGATTTATCTCTTCTTCATATTTTTGCCACAGACGGGCGATACCCTGATCTATGCGAGTGAGGGTCACGAATTCTATTGAAGTTGTTTTCCAGATATAGCTATACCGGTTTGGGCAGACACGCGGTGGTAATTTAATATGGTCAGGATTTTTTCTTTCCATCATATTGCTCCAAAATCTGCTTTTTTCCTGTACCAACATATGCTTACTATTTATGTTATATTCATCCCTTAATACTTATGCCGTCTATTACCTTCTGCTAATTCAGAATCGTGCACTTAAAAACCTTCAGTGGCAATTTCAACTGACTTTTTATATAGTCTGTTAGTAAATTTTTTTTGTTACAATCAAATACCAGCGATTTTACACGGATATTTATTCCTTCTCTTATCTGCTTTCAGATTGTCAGAACTTGTACCCAATTACACTGTTGTGCTTTTTACGATTAATCCGGTTTTATATGTTACCGGAAATCTGGTTTTGGAGTCCCTTGTCTCTTCATCCTAATAAATTTATATTAATTGAATTATACAAGAATTGCCAGAGATAAACAATTAAAAATTGAATAATAAATTGATTTTAGCTGCAAAAAACGCAAGAAAACCTACAGATGCCAGTTAACTGCTATTATTTATTTGCAATATTTTTATTTTTTAATTCAATAAGTTCAGTAAGTAACCGATCATACTCTCTTACTTTCTCTTCAAATAGCAGAATCATATGCTTTTTTTCTGACTCTGGCATCTGGTCAAACAGCGCTAAAAGTTTTCTGTGCTGTTGGGTGAGGGGAGTGCTTCCGTCTGCGGAAGTAAGCTCGTCGGATGATTTCTGCTCTTCGGAGGGTTCCATGAAATACCAGTGCTCTGGTTTACCAGTTGCTTCGGCCAGTTTTGTGAGATTTTTCCCGCTTGGCTTGGTAACTCCGGCCGCCCACTGTTGAACGGCTTGCACAGATAATCCTACCCTTCTGGCAAGTTCAGATCTGTTCCAGCCTCGTTCATAAAGGATTTGAGCGATCCTTTTAGCTGAAGTCGTATGAATTGAATTTTTCACCATAATATACACTTTACAAGAAATGCTTGATCAAAGCATTGCAATAATTTATTGATATTTTATTTTTTTAAGTTGTATTTTTCTAGTTTAATATTAGGGGGATGTAGTACAAGTTAGACATAATGCAAAAGTATTGCATTTTTGACTCAATAAAAAACATAAAAATGGAAAAGAGTATCATCTTGTTATCAGTAAGTTGTTGGTTTGAGATTAAAATTTCATCCTAAATGGCTTTTAAATTTAGCAATATTCTAAAGTGTAGTCCCGGATCAGATAGACATAAATTCATTCTGATATAGCTGATGGAATCAGACTATCAGAAATGTAAAAACTGATTTGTAGCTATGAACAGCTAGTATTTCGTAATTGACCAGCTCTGTGGGAATAATGTGGTGCAGGGAGAGGAGTGATAAAGATTTTTTATCACTGTTAAAAATCTTTCGAAAAGAATTTTTCCGTTGAAGATTGGAAGCAATGATCAAGGTCAGTAACGTATAATTTAATGAAAATTAACGTTATTTATATGAAATAATTAATACAACGAGGTTCCTATGGCGTCAAGTTGGATAAAAATTGAGGTAATTACGCCTGATAAGCCGGAGATATATCAAATTGCCGAGATGTTAGATACAGATCCCGATGCTGTAATGGGAAAACTTGTACGCCTTTGGGCATGGGCTGATCAGCAGACAATTGATGGTAACGCCGCTAGCGTTACGAAAAATGTAATAGGATCGAATAACCCGAATTAACGGATTTGCAGATGGATTAATTCGGGTTGGCTGGTTAGCGATGGTGGCTGATTCGTTAGTTTTTCCTAATTTTGACCGGCATAATGGAAATTCTTCAAAAAAACGTTCTCTCACTAATGATCGTGTTGCCAAAATGCGCACACTGAAACAAAAAAGTGGGGCAATTTGTAACGCACAGTGGATTACAGGTGTGGGGCAAAAAGTGTTACCAGATGAAGATGAAGAACAAAAGAAAGAAATAAAAGATAAATATATCTTGCGTAGTGGTGAAAATGTTACAACACATATACAGCAACACTGCCCAGCAGCAGAGAAACAAAATCCCACCATTGAACCAGAGTCATCTTCCCTGAAAGCCAGAAAACATCGGTGAGAATATCCGGTGGATTTTGAGGTGATCTGGAGAGAATATCCTAAACGACCGGGGGGACAGGATAAAAATGGCGCTTTCAGGGCATGGAGCACCAGACGCCGGGAGGGTGTGAGTGCAGAAACCTTGTTAGAAGGAGTCAGGCGCTATGCTAAATATATCCTGGTCACTGGAAAGAGTAATACAGAATTTATCAAACTGGCTAAAACGTTCTTTAACGCGTCAGAACATTTCAATGAGGACTGGAAGTTACCCAAACAGATAACAAAAGATCGCAGTGATTTTGGGAAAATGTCTGCACCTGACAACACTATTCCATCAGGGTTTAGGGGTTAAAATGAATGATATTTCAGAGGTACTCAAACGTCTACAAAATATGTTACCCAAAGGGGTGACTCCAAAATTTACCAGCGCCGGAGAGCTGATTGCTTGGCACAGGGAGGAGGAGCGTAAATATAGTGACAGGCTGCAACGGGAAAAGCATCGAATTCGTGCTGAAAACGTTTTTGCCAGATCGGGGATCTATGATCGTTATCAGCAATGCTCATTCGAAAACTATCTTGTAGATCATCCCGGTCAGCAGCACGCGCTTTGTCTGGCAAAATTGTGGCTGGCTAATTTTGATTACAGTGGCGCCTGTTTTGTTTTCAGTGGGTCTGTTGGTACAGGCAAAAACCATCTGGCATCGGCTATTGGCAATATGCTACTCAAGAAGGGGAAAACAGTATTAATTATTACTGTTGCCGATCTTATGGTCGATGTCGGAGTGAGTTACTACGCTGAAAAAAATGAAAAGACATTGCTGAATGAGTTATGCCATCTGGATCTGCTGGTGCTGGATGATGTGGGTGTACAGCGTAATACTGCCCACGAGTTTGTTATTCTGAGTCAGATTATTGATCGTCGTACTGCAATGCATAAGCTTGTGGGCATTCTGACTAATCTAAACGAAAAAGATTTATCGGGGATATTACGGCCAAGAGTTATGGATCGTCTGATGATGGATGGTGGACTATGGGTAAATTTTAACTGGAAAAGTTATCGTAGCCAGTTCAACAGGCAGCATAAATGAAATATTAAGTAAGCAGTCAGTTATTGATGCCTTCAATGTTTTATTAAACAATTAATATTTTTGTGATTTGAGCAGCGATAAATGAGAAGTACATCGGGGGCTTTGCAAGGATTATAAACTTATTCGAAAAAAATTAATAAAAGGCTGCTGGGTAAGTAGCACATTATGCATGTATGACTGAAACACAACTCTACATCGTTGTGTTTAGCGCAGAGCGATATACAAGGTTTACAGGATCCTGAGGAAAGACAGAATTCACTACTTAATCAAAGGGGACCAGGATAATCCTTAATTTCGTAAACTCGGCTGAAACAGCAGTGTCGTTGTGATAATCTGAGCTGAAATTCTATCATTAATCAATATACTACTATGATAAACATGAAGAAGTGAATTAATATTTGGTGAAATATGGATGTTTTTCTCAGGAAGGTATATAAACTACTGAACGAACAGAATGGCATAAAATATCGTAGAATAAAACGAATGAATAATCATATTGTTTAGGGTATTAGGGATAGAGATGAGTTAGAATGAAGCAACGATATACAGATGATAATAGGGCTACAGTAGTTGTCGGGTGAGCATGCTGGCACTTTGTAATATTCTTATGGACTACAGTAAAATCTATTAAAAATCAAGCAGTTCATCAAAATAATATGCTTGCTAGCATGGAACTCGAAACAGGAATTAATTCCAGAGAGGGGATGTCTAATTCGCGGGATTTCGTTTTACTGAGAAATTTTTGTATGAGTTGCTGCAAGAGGTTGCTTGATGAAAAAAAATTTGTATGAGTTGCCTGTAGTACTTCCAGCAAGGGGTTGTACGTTAGTTTATACCAATAATGGAGAAGTCACCGCTGCGGTAATAAAAAGGCCTGATCAGTATGTTGCTACGATTGAAGAACTTATAGAACTTGTCAGATTAAAATATCTCTCTTTAAATCCACCAGAAAAAGAGTAGTGAGGCAGCAGGAATAGCGTTATAATGCTGTTTGCTAGCATGAACAACTGGCAGCCCTGAATCGCACTGTTGTGCCATTAAACCGGGAAGCGGAAATGGCACAGTTAGCATTTATTAAATCGTTTTATACATCACTGATATCCGTATTGTCAGACATTAGCTGTTTTACGTATTATGGGGTTAAGTCTGCAATTGGGTTCGTGTTATGGATTAGTCGCTGGCGTGCAGACAATTGCACACATAAACACTCCAATTGTTTATTTATTAGTTCTGGTTGTGGATACCGGATTTCTGATGAGAGTATATTTTCCCCTAATAATAAAAAACGGGTACATGGCTATTCCGGGTATCTGATTTATCCGATAGCACGCAATTGTATTATCACTAAATTAAAAACCGATTATCTGAAGCCAGAGATGGAACAGCTTGCCTGGCCTGTTACTTTCCTCACATCGTTTGCTTACCTCCAGTGGCGAGTTGTATTGCTACATGACCTTAGGCTGCTACGGATATTGGGCAGTACCATAACTGTAAAATTCATAATCTGGGAATACGAAACTGAACTTATAAAACGTATTACACACGCCATTTTGTGGTGTTTCATTTTCAGGAAAATATTCTGTCTTCTGGCTAAGGCAGTAAATATTGATAAACAATTGCAAACCAGTACCAGTAAATACACCTGTCAATACTTTATGCGGATGCATATGGCGGGAAGGTATTTTTTATACTCTGCATTTGAAACTGGGGGTGCTATCTGATGAAGATACAGTCACTGGAATTTGTACGAATTGAGTTATTCAGGGCACTGACGGATTCATCAGGAATAACGAAAGGACAACTGGAAGCATTCAGTGAACATTACTGCTTAAAAAGAAATAGTGACTCGAAAAAACATATCCGCCAGGCAGAACCTAAGGGAGGGCAAAAAGTTAAAGCAGAAACTATGCCGCTAAATGTGAAAGAAACCCGGAACCGCCCTCTGGTCATACCACTAATCAGTGAGTATGAGTTTTCATCTTGTAATTGGCGTCGTGCTGTTCTGGAACTGGAGGTGCTCCATCAGGCATGGGTAAGGTATTGTTATGGATCTGATATGCAGTTCGGATATCAGATAACGCTCTGTCAGCATATATGGCGAAGGCACTATGCTAAATTGGCTGGCAGGCAACTTAAGGTGAAAGTTAAAAAGCGGCTCATGACACTGGTATGGTTGGTTGTTCAGGATGTGGCGGCAAAAAATATTAACGACAAATACAGAGAGTATTCTGGCTCTGCACTGGCAAATCTAATGAGTATTACCAGGCAAACATGGTCAGAAATATATGC
Source organism: uncultured Enterobacteriaceae bacterium (assembly GCA_936920625.1). GTDB lineage: Bacteria > Pseudomonadota > Gammaproteobacteria > Enterobacterales > Enterobacteriaceae > Izhakiella. The sequence goes on along the minus strand of CAKZHC010000011.1, from coordinate 12,592 downwards.
GCCACACTGGCTACAGTTGAAAAAAATAGTTGAAATGCTCGATAAAGAAGCTCTGGTAAGAGTGTTAAGTGTGTGTGAAAAATACAATAAAAAAAAGACGATACTATGTATTGTAAAACCTGACAGGAAAGCGTATATTTAAATTAATTCTGATAAATTGTTATGATTATAACAATAAAAAACCCGCAAAATACAAGCGGGTTTTTTGTTTTGAGAAACTGAGAAACAGATAACCATATAGCACTAGCTTAAGGTGATCAAACTCCAGTAACTGTGCTGAATATAAATAAACTATTGTAAACGAGCGTTCGCAGAATTAGTTCTGCCCCATATAAAAGGCTTACTCTGGTAGGCCTTTTTTATTGAATCTAAAAGCATCTGAGGGGAGAGTGACGAGATGAATCTGCAAACCAGTATCGATACCTGGGATGGACTGAAAGCGTTGTTGCATAGCTGGTATCAGGGGGAGACACCTGTAGGTGCGGTGTTAATGGCAATTTTTACAGCCAGTCTGCGTATTGCCCACAGGGGAGGCGGATGGAAAAAAATGATGCTTGAGGTGCCGTTATGCGGCGCACTAACACTGACCTTCTACTCTGCACTGGCATATTTTGACCTTCCTAAGTCACTATGTGTTGCTATCGGGGGTAGTATCGGTTTTTTGGGTGTGGATGCTTTGCGTACCTTTATCCTGCGTTTTGTTAGTAATCACCTTGGAGTAACAAAATGAGAGCATATGAGCAGGATATCTCCCGGATTACAAAATGTGTAGCGGTAACTTTGATCGCTTATAAGTACCGCAGCAGCTTTTATAATTTAGGGCAGGGTTTGTCTTTTTCTGCGATGCAAACAAGAGTCTATTTTTCGGTGAGGCATGCCTGGTATTCAACACTTTTTCAGGATAAGCCGGAATGAGTATTGCGCTGTGGCTAAGATCCGGCCTTGCAGGTTTGGTGATGGCGGGCATCTTTCTCACATGGGTGCTGATAACACATTACCGTGACAGCTATCTTCAGGAGCGTGCGCGGGTTTATGTCACTACGCAAAAACTGGCGTTGGCGAATGATACGATTGCCAGAATGCAGCGTCGTCAGAGTGAAATAGCGAAACTGGACACCAGGTATACAAAGGAGCTTAACGATGCCCGACTTGAAAATGATCGTCTTCGCAGTGATGTTGCTGCCGGGCGCCGTCAGTTGCACCTCAAAGATACCAGCGATACCAGCCGGATATCCTGCACCGCCCCCCGTTCCGGCCTGGGTGATGCAGCCGCCGTCGGACTCAGTAGAAAAACTGGATCAGCTGTTCTCGATATCAGATCAGAAATTATCGGTGATCAGGAGAAGTTAAAGTTCCTGCAACAATACGTAAGGAGGCAGTGTCAGTAATCCTGATTAATACGGCCAGCCTGTTAATTTACATAGTCTTTTTATCAATCTGGTACCGGCCCATACTCCAAATCCATTCTCAAAAATTACGTCTGAGAACACCATCGTCTTCTTATCGGGGATTTTGGTAGTGTCGTTACCGCGGGAGTAGTTTTTTTGCAGATAATTATTCTCTGGCTAAAGGATGTATTTGTGCCTGGTCAGGGTTATTTTTCATCTAATCCAGCAAGATAATTAATCAAAAATTAAAAGGAGTAAATAGAGTGAGATGCATTGTCTATCTGTTTCTGATTTTATGTTCACAATATTCATTAGCAAGTAATCCTAGAATTGTTTTTCGTGTTAGCGAGGAAACGCCGGAAGATGTAAAGAAGGCATGGTGGATTTATTCCAGATGGATTCGATCCCAGAACCCCCCCGGCGGATATCAGTTTATATGAACATGCCAGGTGGTATAATGTGGAGGCCCATGGTGGAGAATTTCGTCATTCGGGATATCTGGGTACGGCAGCTGACATAAATGCCGCATTAATGAGGCTTAATGCACCCCCTACCTCAGGAAATGGCTATATCTATCATATAAGAGCAATCACATCTTTTGTTGATGTCAACGCAACATTAGGGCAGTTCTCGCCCTTTCCAAATGAGCATGAGATTGCTGCACTGGGAATTATCCGCTGGGACCAGATTATCGGCTGGGAACAGTTTATAGGTGGGGTGCCTCGGCCTTTTGTAGCCAATTTTGACTACCGGGCAAATATGTGGGGCACCTTAGAATCTTCGGGTGCTCAGTATCAGCTTGCAGGTTTTCCCCCGAACCATATTGCGTGGAGTATGGATCCGTGGAGAGATTTTGCTAATTGTGGCGGGAAGAAGAAATCCGGATGCTATCCCAAAAAACCTGCTCAACGTACAGGTGAGGAATTTTTTTGGACTGGTTATCGTAAGGAAGTTGGGATGTGGCTTATTGTGATTGAAGCGCCAGAAGACTGACTGAACTGTTAAACCATGATTTCTTACATGCCTGAATTTTATCCTCAAAGCTGAATTATAATTCTGAACTAATACACGGGAGTGTCTGTATGAAAAAAACGATTCTGTTAACTATCTTTTCATTTATGTTATGCATATCTGTCGTAAATGCGGCGGAGATTTGTGGGAAATATATAAATCATATATCATCAGATGATAACAATGTTCTATGGGTAAAAATTGATGATGACCATTATTCTATAACGAAAAGTGTTAATCAGGCCTCTTTAGCTGAAAAAGCCTATATGTTAAAACATACCAGTATGTTATGAATATTATATCCCATGGGGTAACAATCCTTATGAGATCACGCATTTAGCACTTTATACCCAATAGTATTCATACATTAATAATTCTGAATGCTTAATGTTTTACCATAAAATACTGCCGATGAAACTTGCCAAAAAATAGAGGATTTGCACTGCTATTAATTATAAATTTGCCGTTATAAGCAACTGCATTATTATTTTTAACAATGCGCGTGAAGCCCTGCTATATAGCCGATGGTTATTATGAAGATCATTATAATACCTATTCTGATGCGGCAATTTTTTAGAATGTCATATCAATGGCAACGATGTGTTTTTTATATTATAAATGGAATATTGTTTGAAGTTTTAAATTTTCAAAAGTATAGATAATAGGTAAATGCAATGAGGTTTTTTTTATTTGCTAACACTGCTTTTTTCAAATATCACGTTGGCTAAAGATATTTATCAGGCATATCGTGCCGATAGATTTCCGCCCAACGAGGTCAAAAGTAATGGTGGTTTCTTTCCAAGAAGAATGTATCGCCATTTACCTGACAGACCTCCTTTGCATATTAACCCAACTCTCTATTGCCAGCTTATATCAATGCAGGGAGCCAGGAGGGATTAGCAGATAAACATCACAAGATCAAGCTTTGCACTCAGAGATTAAATATTTTTGATAGTTATGCATATGTAATGATGTCGTGCCATCCCGGCAAACAATACAGTTTGCTCATTATTTATCCTTTTTTTCTGGTCCGTCATAGCATCATACCGCAACATATACACAGCTAATGTTAAGCAGGTCACTTCTTAATAACAATAAAGTCAACCTGGGAAATATTACAGAGCTGGTGTATATTGGTCATCGGTAAAGATTATATCAATTATCTGAAAATTATTATGGCAATATCAAAATTATATCATCGCTGACAATAAGATTAATCCTGACTGGTAAGCTTCGTTAAATAAATCCATAGCAAAAAATTTTTAAGCTGGTATTCTGTTTGCGAGTCCAGAAATAATTTTCAGTATAGATGAGGTTTTTCTTATAAAATCATTCTAGTAGTAATATATTCTAATCGGTCACTGGCAAAATATTATCAGTTATCAAAAATTCTGATAGTCGTAATCAGCATCAAATTATTATTATCCAAACGAAAACTTTCAGAAAAATAAACAATAATCTATATATAGATATAGCTTCAATCTGCTGTTTCGGAATAGTTTAAGGCTGAACTGAGATAACAATGTGCAGTATCTAAAATGTTTAGATTTATTTTATATGGCAATTATCTGTTGTATATCCTGACATATAAATATGTTTTATGCTTTTCGTCATAATTGGTTTGCACAAGGAGTTTTACTGAGGAGTACTATGAAAATCATTCAGGCCAGATTTAAGGAGATGCCTTCATCACTCCTGGCGGCATTAGGCAGCTATCGCTACAGCGTTTTTGTATGTGGAGAGGGCTGGTCAGTTCCTCAGAGGCTAAATACGCCTGGACAGGAGTATGACCGTTATGACCGGTCAGAGGTAATCTGGCTGATTGCCTAGCGGCGGCAGGCAATCTGTGGATGTGCCCGATTAATTAATCACAATATTTCAGATAGTTATAGCCCACTGTTCCTGTCTTCCAGCAAAACGATTAAATTAGAGCACGTATGGGAAATGTCGCGTTTTTCTGCCCGACCAGATGTGGGCCCGGACTTGCCGTTGCAGATTCTCTGGCATGCTCTGTAAATTGCTGAGCAGATGGGAGCAGAGGCGCTGCTTAGTGCTACAACACCGATGCTGGAAAGGATGTTTATTGAAAATCAGATTGTGTATGAATTGCTAATACCGGGTGTCATTCAGTCAGAAGAACATTTGTTTGCGGTCAAAATACCGGTAAGACAACTTGCTCTGTCAGAAAGATTCGGCAGATCGCGTTCTTTTACTCCGCGAGAAGTACTTCCAGCCTTAGGTGTATTCAATGACTGGAAAAATCATATTGATCAGATTTGAACACATCACACCTGCTAACACTGTAGCAGGCAATTAGCAATTGTCTCCCCTTCATTCATAACGACACTGGTTATAACGAATGTATACCCAGTCTTATATCGACAATAGCCTGCTGATTAGCATTGATAATATATTGATTGCCGCTACAGTTTGTAAAATGGTGTTAAGGAATTGCGATATAGATCGCAACGAATGTATCATCTTTAGGGACGCATGCTATTGACGATACGCTTCTTTAATCTGGGTAATGGTATTATTCAGCACTTTTGCTTGTTCAGGATCTTCAAGTTCAGTAATATATTTTTCCAGATTGATAATCACCTTACCTGCACCGGCCTGACCCAGGTTTTTTAGTATCAGGGTAATCAATGCCTTCAACCCGGTGATTTCACTGGCTAGTGTTTGCACATTCTGGTGAGTCAAAAAATTGTATTGTGACATGTAATTTCCTTGAATTTCTGGTTGTATCAATATGACAGATGAAAATAATGTGATCAGTATATCACAAGTCTATTCATAGCCATGAGAAGTAATAAAGCAAGAGTATTATCACCCTCTGACCGATACATGGCATAGTAGTACAGACCCACGGTTACACATTGATATAATTTTCAAAAATATGATCAAGGTCAATAAAAATAACTAATGATTAGCGTGATACTAATAGCCGTTACTAGTAGCCCGTAAACGGGCAGATTCAGATTTCATGAATTGATTTCGAGTGCTTTTATAATTAATCGTTCTATGTAGCGACTAATCCAAATCACTAACCAGATATTACTAATGACATAAGTGAAAATTAAATGTTAAATGTAATCATGCCACCAGTTGACACTGGTATGATTATGTTCAATTTGCTGCGGTTCATTATTTTTCTAAAAAAAGGTAAGATAAACTTTTAGTCCAAAATCATTTTTCCTTCCGGGAGTGTCCTGTTGATCAACGTTTTTCTTGTCGATGACCATGAGTTGGTGCGCGTCGGAATCCGTCGCATACTTGAGGATGTAAAAGGTTTTCGTGTTGCCGGTGAGGCGAGTTGTGGCGAGGAGGCAGTAAGATGGTGCCGTTCTAATCAGGTTAATGTCGTGATGATGGACATGGACATGCCGGGGATTGGTGGTCTGGAAGCAACGCGTAAAATTATGCGTTATAATCCAGATGCACGGATAATAATGCTAACGATTCATACGGAAAACCCATTACCGGCACGGGTGATGCAGGCTGGTGCGTCAGGGTATCTGAGTAAAGGAGCAGCACCGCAGGAGATGATTAGCGCAATTCGTGCGGTATGCACTGGACAGAGATACATCGCATCCGAAATTGCTCAGCAGATGGCACTCAGCCAAATAGAGCCACAGAAAAATGAGTCACCTTTCAGCTGCCTTTCCGAACGTGAATTACAAATTATGCTAATGATTACTCGGGGGAAGAAAGTGATTGAAATTGCACAACAACTAAATCTAAGTTCTAAAACTGTCAACAGTTACCGCTATCGTATGTTCAGCAAACTGAGTATTAATGGAGATGTTGAGTTAACTCATCTGGCTATTCGACATGGTATGCTTAGTGCGGAGTCATTAATCAGCAGTGAATGAAATCTTTGATGCTAACGCTTTTCTGAAGACCGTAACTAGCAAGCCTGGAGTCTACCGGATGTATGATGCCGGGGAAAATGTTATTTATGTCGGCAAGGCAAAAGATTTAAAGAAGCGGTTATCCAGCTATTTCCACAAAAAAACGCAGAGTCGTAAAACAGAAGCTCTGGTCAAACATATTCACCATATTGATGTGACTGTTACCCACACAGAAACAGAAGCATTGTTGCTTGAACACAACTATATTAAGCTTTATCAGCCCCGTTATAACGTGTTATTACGGGATGATAAATCCTACCCTTATATCTTTCTTAGTGCCGACCCTCACCCCAGGCTGGCCATGCATCGTGGAGCCAAACGCGAAAAGGGCGAATATTTTGGGCCGTTTCCCAATGGATATGCTGTTCGGGATACTCTGCATCTGCTGCAAAAAGTCTTTCCCGTTCGACAATGTGAAAATAGTGTTTATCGCAACCGTTCACGGCCTTGTTTGCAGTATCAGATTGGGCGCTGTCTGGGGCCTTGCGTGGCTGGATTAGTTACGGAAGATGAGTATCGCCAGCAGATTGACTATGCACGTCTGTTTCTTTCCGGGAAAGATGAGCAGGTGCTTAGTCAACTGGTCAGTAAAATGGAAGCAGCCAGTCTGGCGCAAAAATTTGAGTTGGCGGCAAATATTCGTGATCAGATTCAGGCGGTACGGCATATAACTGAAAAGCAATTTGTCAGCAACCAGGGAGATGACCTCGACCTCATAGGAGTGAGTTATGAGGCAGGTATGGCTTGTATGCATGTGCTTTTCATCCGTCAGGGAAAAGTTCTCGGCAGCCGCAGTTATTTTCCTAAAGTCCCGGCAGACACACGGCTGGAGGAAGTTGTACAGACATTTGTCGGGCAGTTTTATTTGCAGGGTAGTGAGGCAAGAACACTGCCAGCCCAGATTCTGCTTGATTTCTCTTTAACGGAAAAAATGCTCCTGGCAGAATCACTTAGCAAAATTGCAAACCGGCATGTAAACATAGAAACCAGGCCTCGAGGAGATCGCGCACGCTATCTCAAACTGGCTCGTACTAATGCAGCCACTGCTCTGAACTCGCGCTTATCTCAGCAGTCATCAATTCATCAGAGACTCAATGCACTGGCAGAAATACTTTCACTTCCAGCTATCCGCCGTATAGAGTGTTTTGACATCAGCCATACTATGGGCGAACAGACCGTAGCATCTTGTGTGGTGTTTGATAGTAATGGTCCGCTTCGCAGTGAATATCGACGCTATAATATCAGTGGTATTACACCGGGAGATGATTATGCAGCCATGTCCCAGGTTCTGAAGCGACGTTATGACAAAGTACTGGATGAGAGTAAAATTCCGGATCTAATTTTGATTGATGGTGGAAAAGGGCAGCTGGCACAAGCAAAAAATGTATTCGCTGATTTGGATGTAAGCTGGGATAAAGATCATCCGATGATGCTGGGCATTGCTAAGGGCAGTGACAGAAAAGCAGGGCTGGAAACCTTGTTTTACGAACCGGAAGGGGAGGGATTCTCATTGCAATCTGATTCTCCAGCTTTGCACATTATTCAGCATATTCGGGATGATTCTCACAATTACGCTATATCAGGGCATCGGCGCAGACTCGCCAGGGTAAAAACCAGCAGCACACTGGAGAATATAGAGGGTGTGGGGCCTAAGCGCCGGCAGGCGCTGTTAAAGTACATGGGGGGACTTCAGCCCCTGCTGAAAGCTTCAGTGGAAGAGATTGCTAAAGTTCCTGGAATTTCGCTTGCACTGGCTGAAAAAATACACTGCCGACTAAAACACTAATTATTGCAACACTAAAGGTTATGTAGCAACATAGTCATAATTTCCACTCTGCCCAGATAGTTATCAATACCTATGCAATTTAATATCCCGACATTATTGACCCTCTTTCGTGTCGCTCTGATCCCTTTTTTTGCGCTGGCTTTCTATCTCCCCTTTCGCTGGGGGCCATTTCTTTGTGCGCTGATATTTGTTATCGCGGCGATAACTGACTGGTTTGATGGCTGGCTGGCAAGGCGCTGGAAACAGACAACCCGGTTTGGCGCTTTTCTTGATCCTGTGGCAGATAAGGTAATGGTCGCAATGGCTCTGGTATTAGTCACAGAGCATTTTCATGTCTGGTGGGTAACACTACCGGCTGCAACGATGATAGCCCGTGAGATTATCATATCTGCGCTACGTGAATGGATGACGGAGATTGGTAAACGCAGTAGTGTTGCCGTCTCCTTAATGGGTAAAGTGAAAACCACGGCACAAATGTCATCACTGGTTGCATTACTCTGGCGTCCGAACGGAGTAATTATAGATATCGGTGTGGTAGCATTATATATCGCTGCGGTGCTGACTTTTGTATCTATGTTTCAGTATCTCACTGCATCCTGTTCTGAACTGTTTGAACGCTAATCCGGGGCGCTTTAAAAAACAGCAAACGAAAGAGCATTACTGATAATTGTGTTGACTCAACCGCTGAGGTTAGTAGAATGCAACCCAGAAAACAGGAAGCTAACTATAAGAAACTATAAAAATCAGTAGGTTGGTTGGCTTTATAAGATGCGCGGGAATAGCTCAGTTGGTAGAGCACAACCTTGCCAAGGTTGGGGTCGCGAGTTCGAGTCTCGTTTCCCGCTCCAGTTCTTTTGTTCATTGCACTAAGCAATGCCTTGTTGTAGTCAGGCGCGTTGGCAGAGTGGTCATGCAGCGGATTGCAAATCCGTCTACCTCGGTTCGACTCCGGGACGCGCCTCCAGTCACGGTCATGCCCGGGTGGTGGAATCGGTAGACACAAGGGATTTAAAATCCCTCGGCTTAACGGCTGTGCGGGTTCGAGTCCCGCCCCGGGCACCATTATTTATTCTTATTAATAAAATAACCATAAATTTTACAAAGAGCATCGTTGCGCTTTTTAAGGAGAACGAGAAGTTCAGGCAGACCCGTGGTCTGATGGAGCTGGTTTCGCGTTTATTGAAATCGGTATGGCAGAGCAGTGAAGCGATCTACCTCATCGGTGCTCAGCACTTTGACCTTTCCATTCCCGATGTGCGTGAAAAGCTGGCTGAGATCTCTAAAATGCGCGATGTTATTGCCAAAGATCTCTGGGATTCAGCAGACAGCGCTCATGCGCAATTGATCGATAATAATAATGGCAGTCATTACGCTAAACAGGTGGGAACATTGTTGCTTACTGCCAGCCTTTCCACAGCAGTTAATTTCATAAAAGGGCTGACGGAGAGCGAAATGCTTGAGTGTCTGATCGATCCCAGTCATCAGGGGAGTGATTACCGGGAAGCCTTTCATGATTTAGTTAAATCTGCCTGGTATTTACACCAGACACCAGAGGGCCGAACTTATTTCAGCCATCAGGAGAATCTTACCAAAAAACTGCAAGGCTATGCCGATAAGGCCCTGCCAAATAAAGTCAATGAGCCGATTCGCCATCGTCTTGAAGAGATGTACAGGCCTGTTACCCGAGAGGCTTATGAAAAAGTCCTGCCACTGCCGGAGATAGACGACGCCCGGGCGACGCTGAAGCATGGGCGGGCTCTGTTGATTATCACTCCGGACGGCGCTATCCCGCCAAAAATGATTGAACGCTTTTTCAGTCAGTTAACCAATAAAAATAATATGCTGGTATTAACCGGTGATAAATCGTCGATGGCCAGCATTGAGAGGGCTGCTCGTCACGTTTATGCCGTGACCAAAGCAGAAGGTGAGATCGATGCATCCCACCCGCAGCGTAAGGAGCTGGATGAAAAAAAGGCACAGTATGCTCAGGACTTCCAGACGACCGTGCTTACGGTCTTTGACAGGTTGTATTTTCCGGGAAACAAAGTAAATACAGGAAATGGAGGAAGTGGAGATGGAGATCTCCTGCGGTCCAGAGCACTGAACAGCACCTATCCCTCACATAAACCTTATAATGGTGAATTTCAGGTTATTGAAACTTTGACCTCAGATCCGGTCAAGCTTTATACCGATGTGGTGAAAGCGTTTGATGGGCTCTGTTCCCGTGCTGAGTTGCTGCTGTTTGGTGCGCAGGAGGATGCCAGAAAAATTGATCTGATTGAGAAAATGAAGCAGATGACTAAGATGCCATGGCTGCCCAGGCTTCCTGGTCAGGGGTTTGAGCTGTTAGCAAACGAGGCCTGCCAGCGGGGTTTATGGGAAGATTTAGGGAACGGTTACATTAGCAGAAAACCAAAACCTAAAACGACTGGTGTTAGCATCAATGCATATTCTCTCAACGATAATCCTGGCTGGGTGCGACTTGAAGTTGAGGCGGTTAATGCCGGTAACAGGCCCAGGATACATTATGCTGAAGATGATGATGTTTCTGAGCAAAGCCCGGTGCTGAATGATAATACTCTGACTACCAGCGCAATTCGTGTCTGGTTTCTGGCGGTTGACCCGACCGGAAAATACCCGACGGGCCCGGCAAAAGTCTGGAAAAATAAATTAACTGTGCGTTGCAGGTTTGATGATCGTTCCAGAAAGTTGGAATTATTTGTTGCACCGAAAGGCGACATTCGCTATACGCTCGACCGGTACCGCCGCGCGCGGCAGGACGTGCTATGCAGGCGCTGTTCAGCTAAGTGATGAGGCAACAACAGTATGTGTTTTTGCTGAGTATGATGGCCTTGAAGAGAGTAAAACTTTTACGTTTGCTGAACGGGGTTTAAAAGCGATTTCTGTCATTAAAGATAAGCCGGCAACACTGAACGGTAAGTCATCCAAGCGCATGGATAGCTCCGCAAAAACCTACGAAGGGTTGAAGATAGCCCAGGAGAAACAGATCCTGTTTTCACAGGTGGTGCTGATGCTCGGATCTGAACCTGAGAAGGTCATTCATCTGACCCTGAGTGGGATGCAGATAAGCGCAGAGTTTATTGAAGCCACCCTGGCACACCTTCGCTCCCTCGTTGAACCAGATGCCCCGGTCGTGATGACCTTTAAAAAAGCTTATACCCAGACGGGCTACGACCTCGAGCAATTTACCAGGCTGCTTGGCATCGAGATCTTGCCCGAAGAGGTAGAGCAGGCATGAGTAGAACGGTCGGTTTTGGTGCATCGCCTCAATTTGGCAGGCATCACTTCTATGTTGAGATCCCGGCAGGATCACGGGGAGCTGTCAGAATTTATGAAGATTACGGCTTTGACCGGGATGACTCGCGGGGAGATGTTGTGGAATGCCGGCTGATATTAGCAAGGGAGCTCTGGACCCGAATCCGCAACGATGCCAGACGAGACTTTAACGCCCGGCTGAAGGCTAAAAAACAGACAGCAGGGGCCTGGATGACCAACGTGAAGCTGGACCGTTTTCTGGGCCGTGAGCTATGTGTGCTGGGCTGCCGAACACGCCTCGCCTAGTGAGTGTCTGGTTATCTGCCAAAAATGGCTGGCAATGCGGCCTGAAGAGCGCTGGTGGCTTTACAGTAAAACTGCTGCTGAAGCAGGCGGCGCTAATCAGACGCAACGTGGCTGGCGTAAAGCCCTCTACTATGCCCTCTCCGATAGTGTCAGCGTTCTGGCTGAGATAAAAACAAGAACCAAAACCAGAAAATCACCAGAGGATGGGTTTAATGTTACGTTGTCACTTAATTTTGCAGAAAAAGGAGATATCTGATGGGGCCAGAAGCCTTTGCATGGAGAGACCAGCCTGCGCTGATTGAACATCTGTTTCCGGTACAGAAGATCTCCTCAGAGAGTTTTAAGGAGCAGATGGCTGGTGCCGGGAAAACCTTAACGGGGTTGGGCAGCTACTGGAAAGGCCGCAAGCCGCTGATTCTTGCTAAAGCAGTCATTCTTGGTGCCCTGTTACCGGCAACTAAGGATCACCTGGGCGATCTGGAGATTTTCGAGCTGCTGATGGCGATGGATCCTCAGGCGATGTATCAGCGGATTGCAGCAAATCTTCCGGCGTCGCAGCGCGAAAAAGCTAAAGCATATCTTATGCTGTCGTTTAATGAACAGGTGCGCGCGGGTAAAAGAGCCGAGGAGATGGGTGAAGCGCTGCTCCTGCCGATCTGGGATCGCGTCAATCGCCATTTGGGCACCTCGGCCAGTTCTCTGCCTGAACTTATTGGCCAGATGGGTATTGCACGGTTTGGCCGTCGTCCTAAAGTCGCAGATGTATTTGCTGGCTCAGGACAAATCCCATTTGAAGCTGCCCGGCTCGGGTGTGATGTCTATGCATCGGACCTGAATCCAGTTGCCTGTATGCTTACCTGGGGGGGGGGGGGTTTAATTTTTGGGGGGCTCCTGCAAAAAAAAAACGGGAC